>DBWM01000033.1:0-299 GCA_002309015.1 Myxococcales bacterium UBA1238
GGAATGGCACTGGCGATATTCTGTATCATCGGCATTGTCTTTGATGTCGGCAACGGCGGAAAGTTCAGCCTTGAAAACTACAGCTTTACGAAGATGGTGCTGGGAAGCATGATCGTCGGACTGGGTTTTGGCGTACCTACGGTCGTTTACAACAAAGACAGCATTCCCATGCCCATAAGGGTGGTCATACACATGGGAACCGGATGCGTCATCTACACGGTCGTTGCATATTACGTCGGGTGGATAGGAGGATCTCAAACGATGCTGCAGGGAATTCTGATCGCAGCGATCCAGCTTCT
>DBWM01000033.1:320-59965 GCA_002309015.1 Myxococcales bacterium UBA1238
CGCTACTACAGGAAAGAAGCAAAGAAGATGAACGAAAAGCTTCAGGCTATGAAGAGATAAGGTAAAAACCTGACTTTTGCCAAATTAACGGTTAGAAACGCGGCCTCCTTCTGCTATAATTCGCGCGGTGGGAGGCTTTTTTATGAGAAATAAAAAGATCATAAGCCTGATCCTGACATGCGCATTCCTGTTGACGGGATGCAGCGTCAGCAAAGAGACACAAGCTGCAACAAACGCAACAACTGTAACGTCTGAGACTACTGTTCAGACGACTGTTAAGCAGAAGCTCGAATATAACCCTCATCCGTATTCAAAGAAACTTTCCGAGAGGATCCCTCAGGAAAACTGGGATGCTCTGTATAATCTTTCCGATGCCATAAGAAAAGGCGAGACCTCATTTAAATGTGCCAGCGAGGAGGCATACAAGTGGTGTACGGACATTACCGTGCTCTGCTGCCTCATTCCGCCCGCAGGCACGAAGATAGAAGGCAAGAGTGACGACGGTTCTCCTGCATTTGAAAACGGCACCGGCAAGATACACTACAATATGCCTGCCGATGAGTATGTTAAAAGACAGGCAGATTTCGAGAAGATGATCGAAGACATTCTCAACAGTAACATCGAGTTTGATGATTCTGAGTATGAGAAAGCTCTAAAACTCTATCTTTATGTCGCAAACAATTACGTTTACGGTGAGATGACCGAGGAAGAGGCAAAAGACGGTTATATTTATCTGTCTTTTATGAACAAAAAGGGCGTCTGTGAGAACTTTGCCGGCCTTTATGCTTACCTGCTCCTTCAATCGGGCGTTGATGCGTTCAGCATAGGATGCTTTGACAAGAACTGCCACGCCTGGACTTATGCGGTCATAAACGGCCAGGGATATCACATCGATACTACCTGGGCTCTTAAAGGGGACCGCGAAGGCATTTATCTTGATTACTTCATGATGAGCGACAACGAAAGAGAAAAAGACGACTGCCCGGTCGGAGATCTTACGGGTGCTCTGATTCCGCAGTATTGGGCAAATCACACATCGTGGAAGCTTCCCGCAAAGGATGACCGTTATAATATCAGGGACTGGTGTTATTTCGAGTCGATGGATGAAGAAAACAAGATCCTTCACTATATAGATATGTATAACGAGCACCGTGAGTTCTATTATGAGAACGTAAAATAAGGGTGGAATATGGAAAAGGATAAGAGACTGGTATTTGACTCGATACCCGAAAAGTTCGACAAGTGGAGAGTCAGATACGATCCGCAGCTTTTTGACTACATTATCAAGACCACGGGCTTGGGTCCCGGAAAGAGCTGTCTTGAGATAGGACCGGGAACCGGCCAGGCATCTGACTTCGCGATCAAGAGCGGAGCCGATTATCTTGCGATCGAGCTCGGGTCACATTTAGCGGACAAGATGCGCGAAAAGTATTCGTCTTACCCGAATTTCCACATCGTGAATGCCGACTTTGAGACATACGATTTCGGTGGAAAGAAGTTCGATCTGATATATTCCGCCGCTACCATCCAGTGGATAAAAGAAGACGTTGCATACAGCCGCGTATTTGACCTCCTGAAGGACGGAGGATGCCTTGCCATGTGCCTGATGGTATCCGAATACCAATCGGACAATCCGGAGCTCTACGACGAGATTCAGGAAGTATACGACAAGTGCTTTGCAACCGACCAGCCTTACGATCAGCATTTCGATTACATGAACGGCGAAAGCTACGGATTGAAGTTCATTGAGACGAAGTTCTGGCCTGGCAGAAGAGAATATACCGCAGACGAGCATAACGAATATCTTGGCACGCATTCAACCCACATAGCGATCAAGGAAGAGAGCAGAGAACCATTCTTTAACGGCGTGCGTGACGCGGTATTTAGACACGGCAACAAGATCGTGTTTAACGACAAATACGTACTGTATCTTTACAGAAAATAAGACACGCCCGCGTCTTGAGCGGACGTGTTTATCTAAGCAAGCAAAAGGTCTTTCACGTGATGTCCTTTTTAGTAAACTCCTCGTACGCAATAAGAAGCACCGTAAATATAATAACGGCAGTGTATAGGATCATTGACCAGAGAGGGTTATCAAAACCATAGTCGGTGAATAGATTGATTTCAAAATCATCTACGGCGACCATGAGCTTGATGTAAGGGAAAAACTTTTCTGCAAGTTCCATATTCGCGAGCGGAGTGAAGTCAAGGAAGCACTGAGCCACATTCGATTCGGCCAGGAGTCCGGGAACTTCATGGAAAAGAAGCATTCCGATGGAAACACCTACCGATACTCCGGTGTTTTTGGTGAAACAGGAGATCATGAATGCTGCAAGAGTATAGAAGAATGCAGGTATGTTCATGATCAGGTCGAGAAGGAGCTTAGCGAAAACGAAAGGCATCTCCGCGACGTTTCCGCCCGAAACATAAAGATAAGGAGGGAGGTTATGGAATCCGAACGCTATACCCGTTCCCACTATCGAAAACAAAGTGAGTGCAACAGATGCCATGAGCATCCATGTGACTATGGAGAGCAGTTTCGCAGTAAAGATCTTCCAACGTTTTACCGGTGCGATTATCAAAGACTTGATGGATCCTGTGGCAAGTTCCTGAGAAACGCTGCTGCCAGCTATCAGTATCAAAAGAATGACGAGAGCATATCTTGCGACCTGACTCGTATAGAAGTTGGCCGTAATAGCTATCATGCTGTTCTCGCTATATGTATTCTTTTTCTCGAATTTGTACTCAAGGATCTTGTTGCTGTTTTGCAGAATCTCTTTGCGTTCTTCCGTAAGGATACGGGGCAGTTCGAATGGACGGGCAAGACCTGAATCCAGCATAGCCTGATTGTCGTTTTTATCAGCGATATAACCTGCGAGGAATGTTGCTGAGGTGTATTCAAGCTCACCTTTCGGATCTGAAACTGCAATGCGTCTGATTATGTCCGTGGTAATACGGCTTTCGAAGATGTTTACGCCTGAACAGGTTTCAATGCCTTTGCATAAGTATTCGTAATCATGCTGCATTAAAGCTTTGCGCAGTAATTCTCTTGCAGCAGAGTATTTCTCATACTCAGCAAGCCATTCGGCATCTCTTTCTTCGAACGGAGTTGTATCAAGATTGATCATGCCCTCTATGGAACGGCGGTATGCCGACATTGAATGGATCGACAGCCAGTTCAAAGTTAAAGGGTACTTATTAAAATCGAAATTGTTGAGCATATCCTCATAAAGAGTTTTGTTGGCCAGAGGGGTTGAGAAATCATTGCCTGTATATAGAGTCATGGGAACATTCTTTTCTTTTCCGGCGACTTCTATGGTTACAACCTGATTGGTTATGCTCAGGTTGGAGTTTTTTAGTTCGTTCTTGGCTTCGGTCAGCGATTCTTCACAACGCTGGCGTTCGTTGCGGTTATTATATTCAGAATAATCGATATGATAGACTAAGCTCATGAGAAAAGGGAAGCCGAACGATATCACAAAAGTTATCGCGGCTACGATGATTACCGACGGACGCTGTGAGATCTTGATCATCTCATTTGTATAAAGTGCTTTTATCTTACTCAATGTTGATCCCTCCTCCCGTGACCTGCAGGAAGACTTCTTCCAGAGACGATTCGTTTTTCTTAACTTCACTTATGTCAACGCCTCCGGTGACGAGAAGTCTTACGATGGAAGCAATGTTTTCCTCATCGATGCCGGCATTTATGATGTTGTCTTTTACTTCGATCTCAGAGACTTTATCATTACCGGAAAGAAGTTCTTTTGTTTTCTGTGCATCAGTTACTTTGAGTATGTATCTGGAAGAAGAGTTCATCTTCTCGAGCTCTTCCATGGTGCATACCTTTATCAGCTTTCCGTTGTTGATGATGCCGACACGGTCGCACAGAAGCTGCATCTCAGAAAGGATGTGACTTGATACCATTACTGCGCCGCCCTGCTCGTGAGCATACTTTTTTAGCACGTCACGAAGCTGGTGGATACCGGTCGGATCGAGGCCGTTTGTGGGCTCGTCGAGGATGAGCACCGAGGGGTGATGCAAAATGGCCTGCGCCAGGCCCACGCGCTGCCGGTAGCCTTTTGAGAGGGTCCCTATGGGTTGCACCAGCTTTTCGCTGAGCCCGCAGGCCAGCACCGCCCGCGAGACCGCCCCGTGAATCTTTTCGGGCGCAATCCCGCGAAGCTCCGCCATCATCCACAAATATTCCTGCACCAGCATTTCGGGATAGAGCGGCGCGTTTTCGGGCAAATACCCGATCAATTGCTGCGCTTTCTGACGATCCGCGACCCCGTCGAAGCCGCCCACGGTCACCTTGCCCTTTGTGGGCTGCAGATACCCCGTGATCATCTTCATGATCGTGGTCTTTCCGGCGCCGTTTTGCCCCAGCAGCCCCACGATCTCGCCCTTTTGCACCTCAAATGAGACGTCCGTTACGGCACAAAAATCGCCGTAGCGTTTCTCAAGATTACATACCGAAATCACTTAACGGTCCTTTCCCAGCAGCCATCGCCCGAAGCGGACGATCAGGCCAAAAATCCATTGCCAAAAAGCCAGCTGTAAACGGAACTTCCATCGGTAATATTCCCCGAACCAGCCAAAAAAGCTGTCGCCCCGGGGTTCAAAATCGCCCACGCCCAAAAAGTCTTTCGGTTTGGGCGGCATTCTCGGCGCATCGAAGGTGATGTTTGAGTTCTTCACCGCGTCGTCCCGCTGGATCCGCAAGATCTGGCGCCGGAGTTCGTCGCGCTCGCGGATCAGACCGCGGATCTTTTCGGGCCGCGCCTGAGGATCATGCTGAAACGCCGCGATCTCGGCCTGAACAAAGCGCAGCCGCTCGGCCAAAGGCTCGATTTGCGCCCGAATCTTTTCAGGATCGCGCTGAGGTCTTTGAGATTGTGCTGTTTTCAAGCCCGTCTCCTTTGCCGACAGACCATTGATCGCCAGGAGATGCTCCGTTTCCCCCGGCAACAGCCCTTTGCATGTCAGGAGAGACCCTGTTTGCACTGCAAACAGCCCTTTGCATTGCAGGAGAAGTCACGTTTCCCCCGGCAACAGCCCTTTGCAGGTCAGGAGAGACCCCGTTTGCACCGCAAACAGGGCTTTGCGTTGCAGGAGAAGTCACGTTTGCACCGCAAACAGCCTTTTGCATTGCAGGAGATGTCAATTTTTTAAAAGGGAGCGCTATTGAAGGATTTGGAGGGTCCAGGTGGTGAGTTCGCCTTCGTCGAGTTCCGCTTCGTCGGCGATGCTCAGGATCCAGTCGCCGCGGCTCGAAGCGCCGTTCCAGACGTCGCTCGAAAACTTCCAGTGGAATTCCGAGGAGCCCTCGCCGTGATGCAAAAGCTGGGTCTGATGCCCGTGGGTGAGCCAGACCTTCAAATCTTCGGTGTGCCTGTGTTTGCCCTCGATCTCGACGGTCACGCCGCGCACGGGGCGCTCAAAATCGACGGTCACACTGCTCTCCAGGGTCTGCATATCGAGGATCGGCTCGTGAACCGCCATCTTTCGCGTCAGATACGACAGGAGACCGTAAACGGGCTCGCCCACGCTCAGCTGAAGCTCCATGTTGACCAGGCGATTATTCGCCGCAGATTCCAAATCCGGCTTGCGATCGATGACCTGCAGGATCCAGTCCCCCGCAGCGTCCGCGCCCCGGAAATCCATCAGCGCGCGCGTTTGCGAAAGCCGCCCCAGACAACCGCCGAACTCCTTATGCAGCAAAGAGGACTGCTCCCCATGCTGCAGCGAGAGCTCGAGATCGTTGACATATGCGTGCTCCACCTCAAACGCGAGATAGGCGTCGAGCAGCTTCTGCCCCAGATCGACCTTAATGAGCCCCTTCGTGCCGTCTGCATTCTGCTCGTCGATATGGAGAATATTCTTGCTCTGATACAAATAGATCGTTTCATGCTGAGCGGCCAGCGCCCTCGAAAGCGCATCTTCCGCAGGCGATCCGAGATTCAGCCCCGCGTCTTCTTCCGTGCCCGCGTCCTCTTCCTGAGCGCCCGCGTCCTCTTCCTGAGCGCCCGCGTCCTCTTCCTGAGCGCCCGCGTCCTCGTCCCCGTCGCCCTTAAAACGCTTGGCCTGAAGCCCCGCATCCTGAACCTCCTGCGCATCGAGCTCCATCTGCTCCTCGATTTGCTCCCGCGACAAATCGCGCGAAGAAAGCTGCATCAGGCGATCGAGCAGGCTTGGAACGAGCGCACCATTCTGGGTTTCGGGTCGCAGGGGCAGCCAGATCGCCGAAGGCAAATCCTGCGTATCGAGCCATTCGCTGTTCACCAGATCGCCTTCTCCCGAAAAACTGAGCTTGTAATGGTAAGTGAGCGTTTCGGGGTAAAGGGCGGCGATGCCGGTCATCTCGTTTTCGCGGCCCGGCTCGATCAGCGGCATGGCGTCGATCTCGATCTTCACCTCCACATCTGAGCCCGATTCCTGCCATTCCACCACGCGGTACCCAAAGACCGCCCGATGCTCCACCCGATCCCCCTCGCGCGTCATCCCAAACGCCCGGCGATCGAGCGCGATCATCGTCACCAAAGCCTGATGGAACTCCATCGCACCGAGCCCGTTGCAGGCAGAATCGATCCCCGCGCCTTCTGCGGGGAGTTGAAAGGCCTTCCCATTGCAGGTTCCGCCGATATAAACCGCGCGCGCCCCTTCGCAGCTCGCCGCAAGCAGCGCCTTCACGTCGGCGGTTGAAAACCAGACGTCGTTGACCGTCACCCCGTAACGAGGCTCCGGCCAAAGCATCGAAGCGACCACGGAGCCCGCATGCATGTTTGCAAGCTTCGCATCCTCACCCTCTGCCTCACCTTCCGGCGCCAGCGTTCTGCCGCGATTCTTTTCTTCGTAAGAGACCGCCGAAATCTGAGTGAGCTCACTGAAGGCGGCATCATATTTATGCATGGGCGAGAGCAAATCCTTCTCGGTCAGCACGCGGCCATCGACGCGTTCACCCAGAAGATGCAGGGTCTGCACAAAACCGCCTTTGCTGTAGGCGTACGCCATCGCCGGCCAGGGCTTAAACTGAAGCTGAGCCACGCGGTTCGCCTTAAACTCCGCCTTTCCCCTCACCCCTTCGACCGTCAGCTGCTCGTCAAAGCGCGCATCCCCCGCTTTACAGCTCGCTTTGACTTCATCGTTTTTGAGATCGTCCACCACCGTCTCTTTGTTATCGCCACCACAGCCCCAAAGCCCCGCCAGAACCGACAACGCCATCCATGCGGAAAATCTTTTCATGCTCAATCTCTTCGTTCGTCCAATGCGCGCCCACATGCCGCAGCAGTGATTTAGAATGCATAAGCTCAAAAGTGCAAGCAAAAGCAACCCAAACGGGCAAGCGCACCGCACATCGGCCTTCAAAAGCCGCAAGCGGGACGCAGGATCATCCAGCGCAATGGTCAGCGCCGGCCCTGCGTGCTATTTATCGCCGCCTTGTTTCACCAGGAACGGTTCGCCATGATCGATCCCACAGAGTTGCCTCCTCCGCGCGCGCGCCTCGGATCCATGCAGTTATTTCCCGAGTTGCGCGACAAAACTTACCTCTGCTACGCCAGCATCGCACCGCCTTCCTCGGCCGTGCGCGACGCGATCTCAAAGGCGACGCTCGATACCGCCACGAGAGGTGTAGACGCCTGGCTGTCATGGCATGAACAACGTCAGCGCCTGAAGAAAAGTCTCGCGATCTTAGTGGGCGGGCGCCCGCAGGACATCGCCCTGATGCCGAATACTTCGACCGCATTGCTCGCCATCGCACAATGCTTTCCCTGGAAGCCCGGCGATAAGATCCTCCTTTTTGAGGGCGAATTCCCGACGAATGTGATTCCATGGCAGAGGGCCGCGGAGCTCTTTGGCCTGGAGATCGTGTTTACGCCCGTGGATCCGCTCATGCGGCCGGGAGATCCGGACTTTGAACCCTTCAAGGCCGCTCTGCAAAAAGGCATCCGTATGGTTTCCGCCAGTCTCGTCCAGTTTCAGACGGGGTTCCAGATGCCCATTAAGCAGCTGGCGGATCTCGCCCATGAGGCAGGTGCAGCGTTTTCGGTCGACGCGATTCAGGGACTCGGAGCGATGTTACTCGATGCAACCCAGGTCGACTTTTTGGCCTGCGGCGCGCACAAATGGTTGTGTGGCCCGGAAGGCATCGGCTTTTTGTATGTGAATCCGCGTCATCTCCCCTATTTGCGTCCGTATTATGCGAGCTGGGAAAGTGTGGAAGATCCCGCCGACTTTCTGCTGGGCCAGAAAGGAAAGCTTCGGTACGACAAAAAGATCCGCCAGACGACGGATTTCTTTGAGATAGGGACCATGCCCCAGATGCTGGCTGCGGGGTTGGAAGCCGGCGTACAGCCCATTTTATTGCTCGGTCCCGGGCGCATCTTTTCTCATATCCAGCGCTATTACGACCGTCTGGAACCGGAGATGGTCGATCGCGGCTTCCGCAGTCTGCGCGCAAGGGAATGCGCTTACAGAAGCGGTATCTTCAGTTTAATCCCGCCCGAGGATCTCAGCGTTTCGGCCCTGGTCAAGGGCCTTCGGAAGCATCAGGTTTACGTCTCTTCTCCCGACGGTTACTTCCGCATCGCCGCCCATTGGCCCAATAATCTCACCGAAATTCAGCCGTTTTTGCAGGCCCTGGACCAGGTGATCGAAGAAATCAGATCCGGAGAAACAGGATCGCAGGCTTAAGAACAGCCTTCTTCCCACCGAGGCGCGCGATCGCCTCTCCTCTGCCCTCACTCCTGCCTTACGGGATCCATTCCACCTGAAGCACAGGCCCCTGAATCGAGCAGCCGAGCCCCAGATCACCCTTTGAGGGTTCTAACCTCAGGGTCCCCGAAGGCCCTTTCCAAAGCTGTCTGGGCCCCTCTCCGCTCACCTTTGAGAGACCAGCATCGCGTGCAGCCTGCATCAGGCGTCCTACGCCTTCGTCGTGAGATTCCCCAATCTGGAAGAAAAGGAGGCAGGAAATCTTGCGCTCTTCAGCTGAGATCTCTTCCCGCACCGCCACGCGACGACGGGTTGAGGTCTGAGCGGTCGCCTTTTGGAGCCATTCCGGCGCGATCTTAAACTCCAGACTGATCGGCTTCTTGCATTTGCGGGCGTTCTTCGGTGTTTGGGGCTCGCGTTTGAAGGTCAAAACAGCACGGGTCTCCCTTGCACCCGGCGTCTTCGCTTTTAACCGAAACCGCTGCAGATCCCAGGTGACTTCGCCCTCTTTCACCGGAGCCTCAGGTAATGCACCTGAAAACCCGGGCCAGGCGAGATCCTTTAAGCCATCCAAAAGCGCAGCATCGACCGCATCGTCCTCACCGAACAGGCGGATCTCCATTAAGATCTCGCGCCACGGATCCCCTTTGCCGACTCTCGCACGATTTTCATCCACCACCCGAGTCACCTTGGCCTGCAACTTCTTGGGTAAGGCCTTGAGTCCTTTGGGCAGGGAGTCAGGTAATGAGACTTCTGATCGCGCTTCGAACTGAGCTTTTCGCTGCTCTAACTCTTTATTATCTGTCATTTGGTCGACCGAAGGCGCAGTCTTAGGGTTTAAGATCGCATCCTGGGTCGCCGTTTGGGCATTTACTTCAGTTTTTGTTTGAGGATTTGATTGCTCAGGAGAGGGATCAGATGCGCAGGCAGCAAGCGCCGCGCAGAACAAAAGGAGGGTCCGATTCAACTTTACACCATTTCGAGCAGCTTTAAGAGCAGATCTCTCGTTGCCCAGGCATCTCCAAGGGCCGTATGACGCAACGCCTCAGGGGGCATGAGCCCAAAATGCGCGAACGCGGCGTCAGAACTCATGACTTCTGGCGGCAATTTTCCGCGCTGGACCAAAGCCCATAAAAGCGTATGGGTATCGACCGTTCGATGCGAGAAGACCTGCGAAAACGGGTAATTCGCAATCTTGTGGATCCGGCGCAGGAACGCAATGTCGAAGGCCACGTTATGGCCCACCAGCATGACCTGTTCCCCGGCTGCACGGCTGCAATCCTCTACATATTGCTCCAGCCGCTCGCACGCCTGAACCGGCGTCAGACCCTCAGCTTTTAACTTCTCTAAATCGATGTGGTTGACTTTCATCGACTCGGGAACCGTCACAATCTCCGGTTCCTTCACCAGGAACTCCAAAGCCCGCTCCCCGGTCCAATCCACCAGTCCCACGGACAACAAACTCTGCGTCAAAGGATCAAGGCCCCCGGTTTCGGTATCGAGGACAATAAAATGCACTGGCCGTTTCATAGATTTCTCGAATGAAAAAGGACCGGACAGAATAGTCCGATCCTTCTCAGGGTCAAGGGGAAAGGGGAAACGTTTTTCGATGTGCCTTTTTGGTGATTTTGGGCGGCGCATTTTGGGGAGATTTCCGGAGAAACCCGCTCAAAGATGAGGGTTCCGGCCGCCAGGATGCGGGGAGTTTGACCGGCGGATTTGAGATCGGGGTTGCGTCAAAGCAGATGCGGGATCCGTTGAACCGCTCTCTGTTTCCAGCAGCCCGGGCTCTGGGCTTCAAAGAACCCGAAGCGGCCTTTGCTGAGGCGAAGGTAGTTGCTGTAACAACGCCAGTCGCCCAGAACGAAGAGATGGGCCGGTACCTTCCCCTCCCCCATCCGGCCGCAGAAGGGATGGTGAAAATGCCCTAAGATCACCGCATTTGCGCCCGATTGAACCTCTCTTTGAAACAGAGTCCAGACGCTTTTGGGAAGCGATGCGAAGGCAGAACGCTGATGACGCAGCTTTTGGTAGAGCTTAAGAGCCCTCAGAGTGATCGGTAACGGGATTGCGCGCGCAGCCTGAAGCACGAGATCGCGATGGGTTAAGGCACAAATCTGGCGCTTGAACCAGGAAGGGCTCGCTTCGACGTCGCCATGGGCGATCCAGACCTTCAGACCGTCACAATCGATCAGACCCGCATGCCCACGCTCTGCGCCCGAGGAATCTATAAAAGGGTCCAAATCGGGGTCGTGATTGCCCGAAAGAAAGATGCAGCGCACGCCCCGGGCCGTCGTCTTTTGAACACCTGCCCAAAAAGACTTTAAACCTTGCGTCCATAAAACCCGGTGACCGATCGAGAAATCCAGGCTGTCGCCCAAAAACCAGACCGTATCACCCTCTCTGCGCTCATCCAGGAACGCAAGGACGCGACCGATCACCTCTTCTGCATCGCCCAAATGCAGATCGGAGACAAAATAATGATCCAATTTACCCCGCCACCGCGCAGTTTCGATGCCGCTTTGCACTCAGAAGCGCACAATGAAGGCGCGACAAAAATGCAGACATCGACTCTCGTTCAAAGGCTTTTGCGTAGCTGACCGAACAGGTTAAAGCGATAGAGTCGCCTTCCCAGATGACGCGGAGCTGCCTGATCTCGTCGAGCACCTGATACGCGAGCTGCTCACCCTGCTGCAGATCCATATCGCGCAGCAATACGGCAAACGCTTCGCCATCGAACCGGGCCACAACCCCATCCTTATAGGGAAACAGACGCCGCAATAACGCTGCAACCTGCCGCAACACTTCGTCGCCCGCCGTATGCCCAAAGCGATCGTTCAGCTCCCCGAAGTGGTCGAGGTCGATTAAGAAGCATAAAGATCCGCCGTCCTCTGCCTCTTCCAGCGCCCCTTTCAACGCCTGATCGAACGCCGTGCGCGTCAGAAGCGAGGTCAGCATGTCGATGTCTTCCTGTGCGTAGGCGTTGACATACTGAACCTGAAAATCAGCCAGCAGGAGCGAGAGCTTCGAAAGCAGGATCTCCTGATGTTTGCGGATGCTCTCGATCTGCCCGATCCAGGCTTCGCGAGTCTGAGAGCCCGATTCGGTCTGATCCTTTGCGGGATCCGATGCCTCTCGATCGCGCTCACGCTGTTCCCAAATCGCGTTCAATGTTTCGAGATCAACCGCCTGCTCGTCGCGGAGCGCCTTCAATAAGGATGAGACCTGCGTAATGAAGTTCCGGCCCGCTTGTATCGCATCTTCTACACGCAGTTTTTCTGCACGCCGAAGCTGTTCTACAAAAGCCGAAAGCTCCGCGTATTTGCTGTGCCGGGCTCTACCATCGTTACGCTCAGGATGCAGAGGATCGGCGGGCAGGCCTGTCAGCAGATGAGAAGCCCACTGTTCGCATTTTTGCGCGATCACATCGGCTTTGCCCGCAAGGCAGTCGAACGCGTAACGACCCCATAAACGCAAGATCGAGGCCAGCGCCTCGCGCGCTCCCAGGTGATCCCCTTCCCCCTGAGGCTGCCGTGACCTGGGAGGCTTCATCTCTCACCCTTCGACTGTATCTTTGGAAGAAGAATCTTCAGGAGTTCCGTCTTCTGACTTCGCCTCAGCCTCGCTGGCGGCAGGAGTTGCATCTTCTGACTTCGCTTCAGCCTCGCTGGCGGTAGGAGTCACATCTTCTGACTTCGCTTCCTGTGCATCGGATGCGGGCTCTAAAGGTTTCTGTTCGGCTTCCGGCTTCATCGAAAGCGAGATCTTCTCGTTTTCGACGTCGATGCTGACGATCCGAACCTTAACGCTCTCACCTACATGCAAGAGATCCTGTGCTTTGGCATGCGGCTCTAACGGCATCTCACGTACGTGAAGGAGGCCCTCAAGGGTGGGCTCAAGCTCGATCCACGCACCAAAGTCGCGCAGGCGAACCACTTTACCTTCGACTTCCTGACCCACCGACCAATGAGCGTAAAGCTCTGCACGTTTATTAGCTGTCAGCTGTTTGATCCCGAGGCTCATCTTGCGCGCTTCGACGTCAACATCGAGCACCATGACCTCGATTTCCTGACCCTTATGGTAGAGCTCCGACAGATTGGGATTGCTGACTCCCCACGCCACATCTGAAAGATGGACGAGCCCATCGATGCCCTCTTCCACTGCGACAAAGAGTCCGAAGGGCGCGATGGAACGAATCGTAAGCGCTAACCTCGTTCCCGCCGGATATTTTTCCTTGAGTCCCGCCCAGGGATCCGGCTGCGCGTCGCGAATACTCAGGCGCAGACGCCGTTTTTCCGGAGAAACTTCCATCACTTTGACGGTCACCTCGTCTCCGATCGCGAATTGCTTGAGCGAAACCTTGCGTGACCAGTCCAAATCCTTCTTCTGCACCACTCCTTCCACGCCGTTCGGAAGTTGTACCCACAGTCCGAATCCGGCAACCTTCACAACCTTGCCCTGAACCACAGCATCCTTGGGGTAAAGAGACCCGACCTCCGCCCAGGGATCCGGCAACAGCTGCTTCAGACCCAGGCGCACACGCCCTTTTTCCAAATCCACGTCGAGAATCTTTAAGCGCAGACGCTCGCCGACCTTCACCGCGTCGCCCGGACGATCGAGATGACGATGCGACATGTCGGCAATATGCAGCAAACCGTCCACACCATCGGCGATCTCGACGAACGCACCGAACCGCGTCAGCGTCTTCACCACGCCCTCGATCTCCTGCCCCTCCACCAGCTGCGCCTTCAGCGCCGCCGAACTCTGCTCCATCAGCGCCAGCCTTGAGACGCGAATCCCCTTGCGCAAATCAAACTGCAGCACCTTAAACGCGCAGCGCTTGCCGATGAGATCGTACGCCTCGCGCAGATGCTTGGTCCCCGCCTCGCGCAGCGGCATGAACGCCTTCATCCCCACATCGACCGAAAGACCGCCCTGCACCCTCGAAAGCACCGTACCGAACACCGGCGTCCCCGCATCCGCCGCCGCCTGCAACGCTTCCGCCGCCTCAAAACGCAGCGCCTTGCGCCTCGAAAGCACCCATTCGCCGTTTTCATCCGACTCCACATAAAACGACCGCACCGCATCCGGCGCCATTTCCGCATCCAGAGCGAGCTCCGCTGCCGGCACAAACCCCGTCTTGCCATCCTCCAGATACACCAGCACCTGATCCGCCCGCGAAACCCCCGGACGCCCATTCACGCGCTGCCCCGGCTTCACCGACAACGTCTCAAAATAGTCGCCCAGCGCGACGGCATTGCCTTCAAAGTTTAAAATCTGATCCTGAACGCCCGATACTTCGCTCATCTGATCACCTTTTTGAACTCATGATCTCAAGTCACAAGGTTGCGCCCCATACCACACCCGCAGCAAATGGCATAGGCTTTTCTCTCGTTCCATCAACCGAAAACCTGCCGGGTCGTCAAAACAGGCTTCCTGGCTTCGTTTTTCACAATTTTCTTGCTTTCATTAAAGGAGCTGTTACCCTTTTATAGAATTCCTGTCGAATGTCATTCGAGGCGATCATGGTCAACCGCTTTCACATTTTCTCCATTGCCGCCATGCTGGCTGTAGCAGGCCAGGCACAGGCGCAAGATGTTCAAAACTTTAAGCCTGCCGTAGGTACGTGGAACTACTTCACCGTTGAAGGTGCTCAAACCTCCAACCACCTCTTGTTCGTACCCTCGCTGTATGTGAGCTACGCCAACAAGCCCCTGGTTCAGCGCGACGGCGAGAAAGTCATCGGTAAGTTCGTCGAACATCTCACCACTTTCGACATCATGGGTACCTTCGGCCTCTTCGACCGTCTGGAACTCGGCGTTGCTGTGCCCCTCAACCTGGTTTACGGCGACGCGCGCCTGAATGATGGAGACGGCGGCGGTTTCGCGATGGGTGATATTCGCCTTACGCCCAAATTGCGCCTCTTCGGACTCTCTCCCGACGATAAGAATCGTGGCTTTGGTATGGCCATCTCGATGCCCATCACATTGCCCACCGGTGATCCTGACCGCCACGTCAGCAACGGCAGCCAGCCCACATTTAATCCCAAGTTGATCATGGAAGGCCGCTTTGCCGGCATTCAGCTTTCGGGTAACGTCGGTGCCCGCATCAGGCCCGATCACAACCGCAATGTGCCCAATCTGGAACTCGGCAACGAGATCACCTACGGCGCAGGCTTTGGCGTAGAGCTCGGTCACCGCAATTACCTCGCACTGGCCGAAGTTTATGGTGCAGCCCCTCTCTCCGATCTGAGCAGCAGCGCCAGCTCCGCTCACCCTCTCGAGGGCAACCTGGGTGTCCGCATCTTTACCGATCTCGGCCTGGTCATGAACGCAGGCGTGGGGACCGGTATCATCGACGATTACGGCGCACCTCACTACCGCGTCTTTGGCGCCCTGGCGTGGCACAAGCGTTTGTTTGATACCGACAACGACGGCATCTGGGATCACGAAGATCAATGCCCCGAAAATCCCGAAGATAAAGATGGTTTTGAGGATCTCGACGGCTGCCCCGATCTCGATAACGACGCCGACGGCATCCCCGACGTCGACGATCAATGCCCCAACGATCCCGAAGATAAGGACGGCTTCAAAGACGAAGACGGCTGCCCCGATCCCGACAACGATGGCGATCAAATCTGCGATCCTTGGGTCACCGAGCAGAACCAGCTCGCCAAATACGCCGCAGTCTGCCACAGCACCGACCAATGCCCCAACCAGGCCGAAGATGTGGACGGCTTCGAAGATGGCGACGGCTGCCCCGATCCCGACAACGACAAGGACGGTCTCTGCGATCCCTGGGTCTCCGAACAGGGCCTGAGCCCCGATTACGCTTCCATTTGCAAGGCGATCGACCGCTGCCCCGATCACCCCGAAGACTTCGATAACTTCGAAGATGAAGACGGCTGCCCCGATCCCGACAACGACCGCGACGGCATCCTCGACGTCAACGATAAATGCCCCGACGAAGCCGAAATCTTCAACGGCATCGACGATGAAGACGGCTGCCCCGATGGCCGCGTCAAGCTGACCGCCGAGAAGATCGAGATCATGGACAAGGTCTACTTCGAAACCAACAAGGCAATCATCCGCCCTGTCAGCTACGACATTTTGAACCAGGTCGCGATGGTTTTGCGCTCCGCTCCGCACATCAAGAAGATCCGCATCGAAGGCCACACGGACTCCGACGGCAACGACGACCGCAACATGAAGCTCTCGCAGGCCCGAGCCGAATCCGTCATGCAGTACCTGATCACCAACGGCGGCGTCGAACCTGAGCGTCTGGAGCCCAGAGGCTACGGCGAAACGATGCCGATCGACTCCAACAAGACCAAGGCCGGTAAAGCCAACAACCGCCGCGTCGAGTTCGTGATCACCGATCAGGGCGACTGAGCGCGTTGCAATCCCACCTTTTTTCTCCGCTCCTTCCCTCCTCTAACCCCCTGAAATCATAAGTCTTTTCTCAAACTCTCACATCTTCGTTGTTCTCAAGTCCTCTTCAGTACAAACTAGTCTTGTCTGCACTTTTGAAAGAGGATGTCATGTCCCAAAAACTATCTTTCTTTGCTTACGCTGTAGCACTCGCGATCCAGGTCGCCTTCATCACACAAGTAAAAGCTGATGAATGCACCTGGACGGGCGACAGACATAATGACTGGAATGACGATGCCAACTGGTCTTGTCAGCACGTGCCTACTGAAAATGATGCGGTCATCATCAAAGGGTTAGCTGAAGGCCGTACAGCTGCCATGTTTGCTGATCCAGATGACGACACTAAGCCCAAGCCCAGTCGAACATTCGCCTCGCTCACGCTGAACTCAGCCGAGGGCGAAGCTGTTTTTATCCTTCACGAAAATCTTCGGAATATCGAGATCAAAGTTGGCAGTATTACCGTCCCCCCATCGAATTACATCAGCAAGATCTCTCTCCCCCCAAATGCCAGAATCAAAGTATCGCCCACCAGTACTTCGAGCAGCAGCAGTCTCATCGAATCCCGACTCGAAGTGACCGGCGAACTCGAACTGCATACGGGCTCAACCACCTGCCAGGATCTCGGGCGCCTTTACATTAATAATGGGTATGAAAAATCAAACGGCGAGTTCGAGGAAGTTCTATCATCCATCACCATTGGCAAAGGCAGCACCTTAAAAATTACATCATATGACTATAGCCCACTCTCTCAGGCAGCTGACGCGAACTGCCTCTTAAATACCGAAGGTAAATATCAACATGCATGGACAGGGATTCGAAATTATGGCGAGATCACCCTTTATATCCCGGAAGAGAGATACAATCCGATCTGTTTTGCTGGCTTAAGGAATGAGATCGGATCTAAACTCAAAATAGATGACTATTATGGCACGAATGGCGTCGATATCATTTTGAAAGATTCCCAAACCGAAGGCAGCGAATTTTTATTTACCAACGGCGGCCATCTCCAGTTTTTGGGAACAAACACAGTCGATCTCTCCACTTTATTCACAGATATCACAGTCGAATCCGTATCGCACAAAAGCCGCGTCACGGTCGACGGCATTTTAGAGTTTACAAACATTCCCAACCTTGCTCCGCAAAACAAGCCCATTAGTATAGATTATTTATATTTTCCAAAATCCGATAGCGAAACAGAAACCCAAATCATCGGTTGCCAGAACATCACCGTAACGCAGGAAGCCTCAATCAACAATCCTCTCACTTTGGGCAGCACGTCTGAAACCTATGATTGTGGCCCTACAATCACGTTAGCGAAACCTTCCGCTGGCGCAAACGCGCACCAGCTCCAATCGCGCTTCAAACTGCTCCAGGGAGAATTTTTGCTCGAGGAAGGCGCAACTCTCAATGCAACAACAGATGCGCAAATTGAAAGCCAATATAACCAGGTAGCCACCATCAGAGGCACGCTTCACATCAGCGAGCTGTCACAAGACAATGAATGGACCTTCGTCAACCACGGCAGCATCATCGATGAAACGACCGCTCAGACGATCACATTCTCCATTCCAAAAGGCGCCACATCAGAACAATTTGCCTGGACAGGCGATTTAAACACTAAAATTAAACTTCATGAAGATCAGCTGATTCCTTCTGTCATTCTAAAAGATCTCCAATTCGGAGGTCTTCTCGATTTTTCAGAAGATACCATCACGCGGCATATTGCAGATTCTCAAGAAAGAGAAACGCTCAAAGCTCAGATTTTACTTCAAAACGTAACATTAGATGGAGCCACTCTCGATGGAGAAGGCATTTATCAACAAAAAGGGATGCTCTCAAATACGGGGAATTCTATATTATCTAACCTAATCCTTGTTCCTCAGGATGGAGAGGCTCAGTCTGGAGAAGATGATGTCCCTTCGATGCATGGTTCGGGTACATTAACCATCACCCAATCCGCTGTATTGAATCAAAATTATGACATTTCTGGTCTTAGAAGCAATCAGCAGGAAAACTTTGAACTGATCTTCGGGCCCGAGGCATCTGTCTCTCTCACTTCGCAGCTCATGCTTTCTGCTCAGGCCATGATCACCAATCAAGGTCAATTGACCTGCACAGATCAGTCCATCATCACCTGCCCTTTCAGTTCTAACTACGAAACGACCAAAGGCCGTATCTACAACAAGGGCGATATGGTGATCCATGGAACGGGTGAAGGCGTTTGGTTCGTCAAGAATGCAGGCAAACTCACAGTTCATCTGCTCGATGAATCCCAACAAACCCTCACCGATAAGACCGTCCAATTCCATGGATACAAACTCCTGAACCAACTGCCCGATCCGCCGGGAGAACAAGAGACAACACCGATCAACGAAGAATATGTGGGGGGTGAGCTGCTCATCGCAACGCCATTAGAGATCGTTCACACCTCTGCGAGTTGTGACCAATTCGGAGGCACCGTGGCCCTGTTAGGCAGCAGCCTCAAACTCACAACGCCTCCCGATTATCCCCATCTCGTCTACCCCTTTACCGGTACAAAGCTCATCGGACAGGGAACCCTCATCGGCGATATCCGTTTCCAGAATAAGAGTACGATCGATCTGGCCAATCTGACGCCCGAGAACCCTCAGGTCGCCCTTTCCAACAAGACCGGTGCCCTGACCGTCAACGGTAACTTCTTACTCGACGATACGAGCACATGGCATGTAGACGTCGCAAACAACAGTGGCTCCAGCAGTTCGGGCAGCTTCGACCATATGAGCATCGCCGGAGAGGCTCAATTCTTGGGGCGAATTGAAACCAGCTTTGCAGCCAACCCCTCTCTCACTGACAGCTACACCCTTGCAACCACCAGCAGATCGCTCGTTTGTGGTACCGAACCTGCATATTCCGCCCGGTTTAATAAGCTCCCCAGCGAGAATCTTTGTTATCTCGCTTCGGACGGCATCACCGGCAGCGATCACGATTACAAATATTTGCTTGAGAGAGCCAATGCCGCTTCCTCCGAAGGTGATTTCAAAAACCTGAAGCTGGCCATTTCCGCCGATTACCGAAGACCGATGATCAGCGCGATCCACTGGGAAGCGCCAGCAGATGGCAAGCCTTACAAGATCGGCAGCGACATCCGCTTCTCCTTACAGTTTGACGAAGGTGTTACGAGTCGAAACAGCACATCCACTGCGGCAAGTCTCAATGCCACCCTCAACATCGCGCGTGGATCAAGTACAACGCCTATCACCATTAAAGTGCCCCTCACGAACAACTTTACAACCCTGACCGGAACGTATTCCGTGGAATCTGGCGATCATTTAGTGGGATCAGAAGATGTCGTGAACAGTCTCTACGACGTCAAAATCGATAAGCTTGAGTTTGAAAGCGCAAATACGACCATCCAGGACGCGACGAATAACGAAGCTTACCTCGATATTTTGCCCCCGCAAACTGGTGCAAAATGTGATGCCACGTATCCCTTCGTTCAAAAAATCCAGATCATCGGCTATGAGACGGAGAATCAGCTTTGCCGTAACAGAGAATTAACCGTCAGCTCCTTCGATAACAGCCTCAGCCCCATCGTTCCTACGATTTGTGTTTACGTGGCCTTTAACGAGCCCATTCAGATCAGCAAGAGTTTAAAGGCCGTATTCAATAACGATCAGATTTGCCGATTGACGCCGGCCGATGAATCGGAAGAATGCGGCTTCAGCAAAATCTATCCGACAACGAATCTGAACACAGCGCAGCTGGCAGAACGCGCTTTATTAAAGCAGCATTACTTAAGCTGTAAGACCAACTTCTTTAAGACCTCCAGTTCCGTCAATAACGAAATCTGCGATTCCACCTATGAGCCGCAACCATTGAAGCTCGCGAAGCTCGTGCAGGACTTCACGGATTCGCCCCTCTACGATGAGGCGAATAATAAGGGACAATTCTCAAGCTCCCTGAGTCTGCCCGAAAACATCGCTCAGACCTTAACCCAATGCGAACTCGATCGCTCAGAAGGCGCCTTATACGCAGAGAGCTGCTCTATCCTCATCGATCAGACAGCGCCTCAATTTGAAGCCATCTCACTCGCCGATGCAGAAGGCGATCATGAGGGCGCTTACCTCTACGGCATCGGTAAGCCCATCCGATTTAACCTTGAGTTCAGCGAGGCGGTCAGCCCGAATGCAGCGAGCATCACATACAGGCTGTCCAATGGTGATGAAAGGACCTATTCCTTCGAAGACTCGACTCACTACCAGAAATCTTTGCAGTTCATATACGAGGTGCCCGAAGGAACGAGCTACAGCCAGAACAATCTCGATGTGCTTGAAATCTCTCTCAGCGGCAAGATCGCAGATCGCGTGGGCAATCTTTATAAAAACCCGCAGGGCGGCGTCACGCCTACAGGCTCAAGCGCTTTGATCGCGCACCACATACAGGCAGCCATAGACGCTGTGAAGCCTCAACTGGAGAGCATTACCACCAGTTATGAATTCGAAGGCATCGGTGCAAACCAAAAGTTGCCTTTAAGCTTCCATTTCAGCGAGGAGGTCACGATCACCGGAAACGTGATCGCAGTGTTTGACAACAGCCGTTATCTGCCCCTGCGCCTCATTGAGATGGATGAAAAGACCCTCACTTATGAAGCAACCATCCCCGCAGAATGGCCTACAGGTGTCTTGGCGATCGCAAAGCTGAGGATCGAAAACGCGGATGAGCCAGCGTCCGTCATCGATGCAGCGGGCAACCCATTAAATGGCATCACTCTTGATACAACGGGGCTCGAGCTGGCATTCCAGACCACCATCACCACCCCGAACAATCGCGAGATCTCCGTCGATACGAACGCACCTTCCATCCAAAAGATCTCCGCTACACCGCTTTCTGCAACGGCTCAGAGTCCATTCAAGAAGGATGAAGAGCTGAAGATTGCCGTCGAGTTTTCGGAACCGGACCTGGTCTTAACGGGCGATCTCTCGCTCACGCTTCAATGCAAGTCCAGGGATGAAGCTTCTGAACCCGCAAACCGCGTGCTCAAACTCGCAGCAGACAGCGAAGCAACCAGCGCCACGAACAGAGCCACCTTCAGCCAAATCTATACGGTCTCGGATGGTGAAACCTGTGAACGCCTTCAAGTGGTTTCTCTCGCCGGAAATCTGAGGGACATGGGCGGGAATCAGGCTCTCCTGGATTTGACCCAGTACAACAGCATCCAGGGCTTACAGGTTGAGACGGATAAAACGTATTACCTGCTCGTCAAGACGGATGGTCAGGCTCCGGCGATCAGCAGCCTGACGACCACGAATCCCAACCAAAGCTTTGGCGCAGGCTCCAGCATTCGGCTGATCTTAACTTTTGACGAGAGCGTTTTGCTGACCGGTGATCTCAATCTTGAATTGAGTACGGGAGCGATCGTGGCCTTCAAGGCGAGCGGTGATCAGGCGACCAAAGAATTCACGGCCAACTATGTCGTGGGCTCAAACCACAATGATCCTCAGCTGACGGCTAAATCTTTGAAGCTTGCAGCTGATGCGAGCCTCGTCGATCTCGCCGGCAACCCGGCTAACCTCGCTATCCCTGGCTCCGCGAACCTGAGCGACCAGAACATCAACGTTGATACCACGGCCCCCTACATTACGCATATCACGGGAGAAGCCGATGAATCCCCGGTCACGTCGGGCGGAATCGTCGACATCACGGTTCACTTCAATGAACCGGTCACCCTGACGGGCACTCTCATCGCCACGTTCAACATGGACAATGCCCAGGCACGCATCGATCACTTTGACAGCAAGGACAGCGCGACCTTCTCATACATCGTCCAGCCCGGTAACTTCGCGGATCCGCTCGACCTGATCGGCCTTAATGCGAACACGAAGTCCACAACCCTGAAAGACCAGGCAGGGAACGACGCCATCGTCAATGAAGTCGTCGAAATCCCGAGCAAGGCCAAGCTGTCTCTCTCTTCAAAGATCACGGTCGATGCGCCGAACAGCAACTATGTAGACGCTGATGTTTTACCCGACAGTTACGGAACAGAAACCAACTGCGACTGCTCCACGGGCCGCAAATCCGACCACCCCGCATTGCCGGTCTTCCTCTTCTTTGCAGCGTTAGCCTGCGGTCGCCGTCTCTGCCGTCGCCGCGCATCCGCCGAACGTTAAGCCTGCCCTTCTCTCCTCTTCTCAACCTTCCCCACAAATCCAGCCCACAAGAAGTAAGACCTTAATCCCTTTGAAGCGAGGGTTAAGTCTTAAGGTATAAATTCATTTGTCCGTAAGCACGGATTTCAGATCATACAGTCTCTGACGAATCATCCTTCCGTCACAATATGAGCTCAGATCCTGAAGGATCACTTCACTTGTTCACGCCATTTCAGTTGAGTACGCTTAAGAATTTCCAAAACTTGCTGATTGCGCTCGTCCTGACCATGTTTGCTTGAACGTTCGATCTCGCGATCGATCACGGAGAGCGCTTCTGACTTCTCATTTTTTCTCCACAACTGGCGCGCATAACGAATACCGGCCATCGACATGCTCAAATCATTTTCGGGATCAGACTTTAAGTTTAAGGCGACGTCGTAACTTTCTTTTGCAGCATCAAAGGCTTTCTCGGTTTGCTGCAGAGCGTCAGCGCATTGCGAAACTCTCGCCAGCAATTGCCACAGCTCCGAAAGCTGATGCTTACGCGCCAGTTCTACAGCTTCGTTGTAATCAGACATGGCCAGATCATAGGACTTCTCCTGTAAGAAGCGCGCGCCACGGCGATCGAGGGCCCATACAAGGTCTTTAGGCTGAGCTTTGGTGTGCGCTAACAGGATCGCTTCATCCTCCGCCTTCCTGGCTTCTTCTTTCTGATCGAGTTTAAACGCCCATTCGGCAGAACGCATGAGGGAATCGATCAATCGGGAGGCATCTTCCGGAATCAGGCGAGCGAGCTCTACTTCTTTCTGAACCCATTGGAGCGCGAGCTGATCCCGATCCTTCGTCTGGATTTGCTCTACCAGGTCTTTAATGGCGCTTCGCTGTTCAATCAAATCTTCGGTGGAATGGCTTGCAGGACCGCGATCGATCAGGGTTTGAGCCTGCTTTTCGGCGGCCTGATTCTGGTTTAAGCGCCATAAGCAGAGCGCCATCTGAAGCTCAGCGCGACGTAATAAACGTTCTGTTTGCACGGCCAGTGGCACCAGGGCGGCCTCTTTGATCGTAAAATTGAGCGCCTGCTTTAAGAAGAGGGCTTTCTCAGAGACTGCGGATGAAGCCCGGGCAATCCTGAGGGCAAAATCGAGGGCATCAGCTCTTCGTGCTTCATCGGTGGGAGGGCTGTTTAAAATCCATTCAAATCCCGACTTGAGCGCCTGAAGGGCGGTCTCAGACTGTCCGAGCTGTTCGGCCAGACTTGCGCGCTGACGGGATAAAGCGATGAGGATCGCAGTATTTTTGGCAGATCGATCCAGTTTCTGTGCCTGATCCCACGCCTGATTGAGCTCAACCTGGGCCTGATCGGGTTTGCCCTCGATGATCCATCTTTGGGCGCGATCATGTGCGGCTGCTATCTGCCCTTCCGGAGAAGCGGCTTGCTGCTCTAAAGCTGCCCTGCGACGGCTCAGCCGCCATTCCCGCACCAGCAGAGCTGCCACAACCACCACCAGCGTCAACAGTAAAAGGCGACCGTATCGATTCATCTCTGCCTCTTTTCAACGAAAGCCATCGTCATCGCGCAGATGACGCGCCGCTTTTCGTTCGGATTGCCGATGCTTAAAGTCCAGGCGCCGCTGTTCTGCAGCCTTGCTTGGCCTGGTTTCTACTCTTGCTTTGGGTTTTCGGGTAGCCGCCGCCACGATCGCAGCCATACGCTCCATCGCCAGCTGGCGGTTTTGATACTGCGAACGCATTTCGTCTACAGAAACGATCAACACGCCGTCAGAGGTTAAACGCGATCTCAGGCGATCCAGCAGAACGTGACGCCAAAAATCACCGATCACCTGCGAGTTCGCGATGTCCCAGCGCAAGGTCACACGGGAGTTGGTCTTGTTGACGTGCTGCCCGCCGGGACCACTTGCACGGCTGGTTGTGAATTCCAGTTCATCAAATGGAATAAAACGCCCTCCGCCCACATCCAGGCCGTTGGGCAAATCTTCGTTCATACACATTGAGAAAGCTGATTGGGTTTAAAGGGAGAACGGTAACTGAATCCGCATGGGGTCGCCGGAGAAGGGGTCGAACCGGTAAGACTTTACTTGACTTTCCACACAGCGCGAAAGTTCCGTGTTCCGAACGCGCGCAGTGGTCACCTGGGAGGCCGAAACCGAGCCATCACGCTTGATGACCACCTGCATGTTGATCGTGGTGCCCTTGGTTTCGGGCATTTTTTCGACGCAACCTTTTAAGTTGGCCGCATGTGCATTGATCACCTTCAGGATTTGATCCCTCGTAAGGGCGATCGGCAAATCCTGGTTCTTCTTCTCGGGCGCCTTAGGCTCGCGAACATTCTGATTGTCTCTCGGTTTTGGAGGCCGGTTATCAGCTCTAGAGATCGCCTGAGGCACTTCGATTGCATCAAACGTGAGGATACCAGCCTTAGGAACGCCATTATCGTCCCACTGATCCAGGTCCCACACGATACGATCTGTTGCCCGCTGGACCGTTTCCTGGACACGAGAAAGTTTGGTCTCAGGTCTTGGAGTCCCGAAAGGCGATCCATCACCTTCTGATCCCCAATTTTGTTGAGGATATCCCTGGACCTGATTCATCTGACCATTCATATTGGCGAACCCGGGCTGAGTCTGACCATTTGAGGGCCCAGGACCTGGAGCCGAAGGCTTAAGGAATACAGCCAGAGTCACCGCAAAAGCGCCAACAGCGGCCATGACTGCAATGATCGGCCAAATCTTTTTGGACTTCGGCTGAGGAGGCAGAATGTTTTGGGTGATGGGCGGCTGAGACGAGTAATCATATTCTACAGCCGATCTCAAATAATTGGGCTGAGCCGCATACGGTAGAGGCGCCTGAGAAGCTCGGATCGGCGATCTCAGTTCAACGACCTGATTCCCTAAGCCCCCCATTTGCATGTTCGGAGAGAGAGTGGATGCCTGTAAATCTTCCAGATCCGGTGCAATGGTTCTATCGGTTTCATTCAATGCAGCCAGCGCATCGGCCTCAGCATAAGACCTCAGACTCGGACGGTTGCTCACGCCGGGCAACAATAAGGCTGCTCCCCCTTGATTAGACGTCGTGACTGCCCTTGGAGCCTCCGGCTGAATCGGCGTCTGAGCCACCTGCGGTTGCGCCATCATGTCGCCCAACAGGTTCTCGTTCGCATCCAGCATGAGCGTTGCGCCTTCTTCGTCATCTTCATCTTCAAAAGATGTTTCAAGCGCATGCTTCTGATCGCAAAGAGCCAGCACATCCGCGAGCGACTCTACATTGCGCAGAGGCTGCCAGGACGTCATTCCCTCGCACCAAACGGAAGTATCTCCGTTCACTACCCCCTGAAGGCCAAGATTGACTAGCTCATCCCGCCCCATGGGACCTAATTGCGCGTTTTGAACGAGAGCATACCACATGTTTCTTCTCGCCTGGTCTCTACCGAACATCACCTTTCAGATGCTTTAAGATGATGCCCCCGTCCTACGGGTCTGATTCTCTTTAACCCTAAGGCTAACGATAATCCGGAAAAAATCTTTGTTTTTGCCCTGTCTGAGCCGGTGTCCTGGGCTTGCGAACGGGCGTCTTTTTCTTTGTGTTCGGATTGCGCGCGGCCACCTGGGGCTCTGATCGAACCGGTTCAAAATGCCAGGGTGCCTCCTGCTTTGGCTCTATCTTTGCATGCCCCTTTGTTCCATTGACCAAAAGCGGCATCTCACCTGTAAAGATCGCCATCGCTACGGCCTGCCAAAAGAGAGCGGCTTCGTCTTCTTCGCCTTCTTCCGAAAGCGCATCCTGATCCATCTCGATCTCAGGCAGTCCAAGGCGCGCCAAACCGTGCGTCACAAACTGTTTGCCCTCATTTTTGACCTCAACCAATGCCCCTACAGGCAATCCCTGAGCCGCCGTCCGATGAGGCCAATGCCCCGCCTCAAAGCGTCGGTTGACGTCTTCGTCCACCAAAACAGCGGTCTTTGTTTGCAAACATTCCGCCACCTGAACCTGAGCAACCAGCGCTCGATGTGGTGATTTCCCGATCGGGGTCTCAAGCCACAGCCCATTGCTCTTTCGGATCAGGCGACTTTCGTCCAAAAACAAAGCCCCATCCGCTTCTGTTGCCCGAATCTCATCGCCCTTTTGCTCAAAACAACTGTTGAGCTCCTGCGCCTGAGGCAAACTGCGCCCGATCACACGCCATGTGAGATGAGGCTCCGTCAACGGCTCCAAAGATCTGCGGGCTGCAACTTCTGCATCCGGAGTCAAAGGAGCCGATGCATCTTCTGCGGGAGCTGCAACCGTGGCTTCTGAGGACGAAGTCTGACGCCACAAGAGGCTTAAACCTCCCAGCGCGATCAAGCCTACCCACAAGGGATAACGCGAATTTGTTGGGCGTTTTTGCGGCATTAGAAGCCAGAGAGAAAGGCCTTCATCACGGAGGTCATCGAGATTGCATCCTGAGCACCGGCGCTCTCTCGCACCGAATGCATGGCCCACATGGGGTTTCCTACGTCAACGGTCGCAATGCCATAGGCTGCAGTCAGTGAGCCGATGGTTGAGCCGCACGGCATATCGGGTCTTGAAACGAATTGCTGGCAAGGCACCTGAAGCAACTTGCAGAGATTCCGAAACACTGCTGCCGTCAGGCCGTCGGTTGCATAGCGCTGATTGTGGTTGACCTTGATCACCGGGCCCCCGTTGACGGAGGGTACATGCGTACCATCGTGAAGATCGGCATAAAGAGGATGCACCGCATGCGCCATATCTGCGCTGATTTGCATCGAATGCGACAACGCACGCGGTAAGGCCTCGGGTTCGGAGCCCGCAAGGCGAGCTAAGAGACTCGGTAAGAAGTCGCTGCCTGCCCCGCGATAGCTGTTACTCCCGCATTCCTCGTGATCAAAGAGCGCCAGAACCGCAGTCTGATCCCCTCTTTCGCTCTCCAGCATGGCCCGGAGACCCGCATGACACATCGCTAAGTCGTCCAGCTTGCCCGAAGAAATGAACTCTTGATTCATTCCCCACAGCGTCGCGTCCTCGGCTTCCAGCAGGAATAAGTCGTGATCCAGGATTTGCGACCTCGGGATCTGCGCTCTTTGAGCTAAAGATTCGAGCAACGCTTCCCGCGCTTCGTCAGCAGAAGACCCCATAGAAAGCACCGGGGACATCTGCTTATGCTTATTCAGCTTTAAGCCCTCGTCATTGACCGACCGGTTCAAATGGATTGCAACGTTAGGCAGGCAACAAAGAGGACCATCCAGCGAAACTAAACGTGTCTGAACCTGTCCCTCGACCTCAACAATCAGGCGCCCAGCCAGTGAGAGCGGCCTGTCGGGCCACGTGGCGAGGATCATTCCACCGTAAGGTTCCACATCCAGCAGATTCAAACCCTGTGCATTCTTCACCAGACCTGGTTTCGGCCGCAAACAGGGCTGATCCGTATGTGCACCTACGATTCTAAAGCCGGCCTCGCACGGAGTCTTACGTCCTCTTCTCCACGCGATGATCGCCGCGCCACCCCGTATTACGAATGCAGATCCCTCAACCTGCTGAAGGCAATCCGACTCAGAAAGTTCCTGAAACCCCTTCTCGAGCAAACGACGCCGGGTCTCAGCCACTACGTGGAAGGGTGATTTGCCGCAATTGAGAAAGCTGATGAGATCGGAAACCAACTCTTGCGATGCCGCCGTTGCAGTCATCCCAATCATCTCCCAATGACCGAGGAAAAGAATAAGGAGCAGAAGTGGTAGGAAAAAGGGGCAGGCTTACCTGGCGAAGCCCTTCCAAACCCAATAACGGCCCGCGTCATCAGAAAGCGTGTCGAACGGCAACCGCACACCGTAATTCGGCGCCCAGCGCTGCATCGCACCCGTCAGACCGCCGAGTGCCTTGGGGCCCTTCAGAGCCAGCTTCTCGACCGCGTCGTCCACGCGCAGAGTGCCCACTTCCTCGAGCAAAGCGATGAACGCCCGCGAGTTTTCAGGCATCGCTTCCTTATATTTGGCCCAGCGCGCCAGCATCTCATCTTCGGGCACGTCGTCGAAGGTCTCGCGCTCTTTCTTTTCGGGCTTCGCGCGGCGGGTCACCTTGCGCTTGGGCGCCGCTTCCGCCTCTTCGGCCACCGCCACGGGCGCCGCCACAGCCTCTGCGACCTTCACGGCAGGCGCCGCTGCATTCTCTTTTTGGCCCCCAAGCAGAATCATCAGATCCGACAATGCCTTCGAAACCCCCGGGCGCGCCAACAATTCAAACGGAATCTCAATGTGAATCGCCATCTTAAAAACTCCTTAGCGAATGACGGTTTACTTCATACAAAACACATAGCGCTTTGTGGGTCAATGGCAAAACAGTTTTTTTTACACCCAAGTGATAAAAACATGCAACCATTTAAAATCACTACACTTTATTCTATGTATTTTTCTCATATACCCAGCATTTTTCCTCCTTAAACCGGATCCCTTCTTTCTGCATGAAAGGGTTTACATTCTGTAAGATGCGCCCGCTGAGCATTTGTGGTAAAGCTACGCGCGTCGAATCAAGTTGCGGGTCCGAAATGGATTTTCAGTGGCTCATTGATTTACTGCATTCCAACAGCAGCGCTCATTCCGTCATTTTGCTCTGCTTAGCGATATTTCCAGGACTTTGGCTCGGCGATCGCAGCTTTTTTGGGGCCAAATTTGGAATTGCGGGCGTCCTCTTTTCGGGCCTCGCCGTCGGTATTCTAGGGTTGCCAACCGACAGCCATACCCTTGATTTTATTAGAGAATTCGGCCTCATCCTTTACGTGTTTGCGACGGGCCTCCAGGTGGGACGCGGATTCTTTGCCAGCTTGCGCGATCAGGGTTTCGTTTTAAACGCCGTAGCCCTTCTGATCGTGGTCAGCGGCACCGGACTCGCCATGCTGAGCAAATGGATCTTCAACCTGCCCGTCGAATCGAGCGTCGGCATCCTCGCAGGCGCGGTCACCAACACACCCAGCCTCGGCGCCGCCCAGCAAGCCCTCAAATCCTCCCTCGGCGAAGCTGCAGCCAACCAGGCGGGCACCGGATACGCCGTCGCCTACCCTTGCGCCGTCTTCAGCATCATCATGTCGCTCTACCTGATCCGGCGCCTCTTTCGCGTCAGCCTCGAAGACGAAGTCGCCAAGCTGAACGCCGCCCAGGAAGATACCCCCGACACCCCCACCAGCATCTCACTTTGCGTTCAAAATCCGATGCTTGCGGGCTTAAGCATCGCCGAACTCTGCAACGTCGTGGGCGTTCCCGTCGTCTTCTCGCGCATCCAGCATGAAGGCGAACTGCACGTCCCGGGCGACCAGGATCTCATCCAGCTGGGCGACCATCTGCAGGCCGACTGCAGCAAGCGCGACGTGGAGCGCATCATCCGTTTCATCGGCCATCGCGACGGCGACGAGCTCCGCCGCCAGCCCTCGAGCCTCACGGTCCGCCGGATTCTGATCAGCAAACTCCCCAAACACCGCAAACTGGGCCAGATGCGGTTGATCGAGCGGTTTCACGTGCGGGTCACGCGCATCTTTCGTTCCGGCATCGCCCTCATGCCCGATGCGCATACCTCGCTGCATATCGGCGATTTTTTGAATGCGGTGGGCGAACCTCAGGAACTGGCCAAGCTCGCTCAGGAAGTGGGCGATCGCGCGTCCGCCCTGGATCATCCGCGCTTAATGCCCATTTTTCTTGGGATTTTACTGGGCGTACTGGTGGGTAGCCTGCCCATTCATTTCCCGGGTCTGCCCCTGCCCTTAAAGCTCGGGCTGGCCGGTGGCCCCATGCTGGTGGCCCTCTTTATGGGCTTCATTCGCCAGATTGGACCGCTCACCTTTTATATGTCGACCGGCAGCAACCTGATGCTCCGCGAATTTGGCATCATCCTCTTTCTGGCCTCCGTCGGCATCGCTTCGGGACCGAGTTTTTTTAACGCGATCATCTCGCCCAACGGCTGGCAATGGGCCCTTCTCGCGCTCGGCATCAACTTCATTCCCGTCTTTTCGGTGGGCATTTTTTTGCGCCTTAAGCATATGAATTACTTAAGCATTTGCGGTGTACTCGCGGGCTCCATGACCAGCTCCCCGGCCCTCGGCTATTCCAATTCCTTAATCGAAAGCCCCGCCCAGTCGATCGGCTACGCCAGCGTTTACCCCTTCACCATGTTTTTGCGCGTCATCGCCTCCCAGGTCTTCGTGATGGCTCTCCTATGAAGCAGCTTAACCTTCTGTTTTTATTCATTTTCTTCTTTCTGGAAGCCTGCAGCGGAAGCCTTGTGCAAAGCACCGACAGCTTTCCCCAGCCGCCCGAACACCGGGGTTATCTGCAGATCCGCTGCCAGCCCTACGATGCGGAAATCTATATCGATGGCGTGTTTCGCGGCTACCTCGACGGTTACGTTGAAGGCGTCCTGCTGGTCCCCGAAGGGCATCACCGGCTCACCGTTCAAAAACCCGGCTATTACGCGCAGCATCAGGAAATTGACATTTCTGAACAAGAGTTGATCCTCAACCTTGCGCTCATCCCGCAGCCACCACAAACCCATTGAAATTAAAGGCAAACTCAGATGGATACGCGACTCTATTTAAACCTCGATGCCGTCGTCAAAATGCGAGGCCAGCGCGAGCAAAACCAGCCCGATCCCGTAGCGGTCGCCATTCTGGCCGATTTGGGTGGCGTGGACGGCGTAGCGCTTCACGTGGGGCAAGGTTCCGAAAGCCGCGAGCGCGATGGACGCCTTTTGCGCGAAAGCGTCTCTGCCCGCTTCGATCTGCTGCTCTCCCCTGCTGCAGATTTGATCGATCTCGCCTTTAACATGCGCCCCGATCGCGTCATTCTGGTGCCCGAGAGGCGGAGTCCCCATTCGCCGCTGGGTGGCCTCGATGCCCAGCTTCTGAAAGACGCTTTAGCGAAGCATATCGAGCATTTACGCAGCGCCGATCTCGAAATTGGCGTGCGCATCGAACCCGCTCTCGATCAGGTGAAAGCGGTACATCGCGCGGGCGCCGACATCGCCGTCCTCTCGACAGGCGTTTACAGCTCATGCCAGGGCGCCGCAGCCAAACAAACCGAATGGATCCGCATCGTAGATGCCGCAACCCTCGCCGGCCGTCTGGGACTCAGGGTCGCCGTTGCAGGCGGTATCACCCTCGAAGCCGCCGAAGCCCTCGCCCGCATCCCTCAAATCGAGGAATTCTGCGTTGGTCACGCCGCCATCTCGCGCGCCATCTTAAAGGGCATCGAAAATACGATTCACGAATTCAAAGCCGCCCTCGAACGCGGCCGCCGACAACCGCTCTAACGATCGTTAAAGCTGAACCGCAGCTCGTAGTTGCACAGCATAAAGCGATCGCCCTCCTCGATGCGCTTCACGTCGATGCGCTGCCCCTGATATTCGATGCCGTTGGTCGAACCGAGATCCTGAATCGCGTAGCCGTTGTTCTGCCAGATGATGACGCAATGTTTACGCGAAATATTGCTGTCCCGTATCGTCAGCTGCGCATCCTGCCCGCGACCGATCGTAAACTGATCGCCCTCGATGCGATAGCATTGTCCTTGAAAATAAAGGTAAATCGGACGCCGCTGCATCACAGGTATGGCGGGTTGGGCGGCATAAATCGGCACACCGTAAGCCGCAACGGGCGCCTGAGCCATGGGCGTTGGCACCGCAGGTAAACCTATAGGTACAGCCGACATCGGCACCGCAGGCATTGCGTTGGCAGTCGTCGGCAGAGGTGGCGGCGCGCGGTGAGCCATGGGCGTAGGGAGCGCATTTTGAGTGGTCTGCATCATCACCGAAGCTCCGCCTTCAGCGGACGAAGCCTGACTGTAATTGCAACTCCGGGCATAATGGCGCAGCGATTCGTTGATCAAATAATCCACTGAGCAGCCCAGCTCTTGCGCGATCGTTTCATAAAGATCCCACAAATAATCTCTGCAATAAAAACTGCGTAGGGTCTTGTGACTCGGATCCGACAAGGGACACCTCCTGCAACGACGCCGCGCCTGAAGCGCAAAAAATCTGATATCAGCTGAATTTTCGCCCAATTAAAGGCCAAAAAATTACCCTCACTGATCGCTCTTAATTTATCGCTACGGGTTCAAGCTTTTTACTCGCTTTTTCAAGCTGTTCCACGAGTCCGCGCATATTGCCCGTAGGTACCAGAGCCCCCGCAGCTCTCGCATGACCGCCACCTGTTTCCGACAAACTGCGCGCGAGCAAGGCGACATCGATGCGACCGCGGCTTCTCAAACTTAATTTAATACCATCATTGCGCAAAATCAGCAAAGCGCCGAGCTCGATGCCCGCAAGAAAGATCAAATCGTCGACCAGTCCCGACAAATCAGCACCGACCACTTCATCATCGCGCAAAAAAGACCAGGCCATCGCGCCGCAAACATCGATGCGAGAAAGCATCCTGGAGCGGATTTTTGCCTTACGTAACGGGCAGTTATAGAACAATCGCTCGACCAGTTCCGAATGGGAGGCGCCCGCTTCGATCATCTCGGCCGCCGCGCGAAAAGCCCTTGGACCTGCCGAAGCAAACCGCAGACCGCCGGTATCGTATAAAAGCCCCGCATAGAGAGGAGTGGCCAAATCCGCATCGAGCGCCAGGCCCCATGCCTTAAAGAGCTCGTAAACGATCAAAGTCGTGGAAGCCGCCGTAGAATCGACCAGATTGATGGCCTGCTCGGGCGGATTTGAAGTTTTATGGTGATCGATCACCATTTGCACCGGACTCGATGCGAACGCTTCCGTAAACGACCCGATGCGCCCCGGATCGCCATCTACGCAAACTGCAATATCCCAATGATTTTCCGCAGTTGCGTCACAAATCATTTCACCTTCTGCCAAATATTTTAAATCGTTCGGGCAGCCCGCCAAAACCGCTTCACCCTCTGTCTGAGATTCCGCCCATAAACGTCTGCAGGCGCGCGCCAAAGCGACCATTGCGCCCACCGCATCCACGTCAAAATGAGGTGCTACCAACAGAACTCGCCCACCCCGCATCAGCTGCGCCTTCAATTTCTCCATCGCTTTTCTCCGTTGATAAAAAAATTTGAAGCCTCCTAAACGGAGGCCTTGACCTTTGCAACGCTTTGAGTTAATTACAGCCCATCAAATGAGCCCGGGTGGCGAAATAGGTATACGCAGAGGACTTAAAATCCTTCGCCGCAAGGCTTGTGGGTTCGATTCCCACCCCGGGCATTTTTTCCTGCCTTCACTTCACCGTAAAAATCACTTTAAATCCAGCTTGTTCCTGATTGCGCGAAGCGGTGATGTCGAGCGTATGCGTCCCCTGTCGCTTGGGCGTCGTGTAAGTCAGCGTCCATTGTTCCGCTAATCGCGCCGCCACATCGGTAAACAAAGGCTCCAGCTTGTTGGGATCGGAGGTCTCGCTGAACCGGGATTCCCCCGTCAGACTGCGCAATGCGCTCGCATCAATGTCACCCAAACCGATGGCGTAAGGCGTCACGCGCGCCTGAATCAACGCTTCTGCGGCTTCTGTCAGATTCTTTTCGGCCACATTGTCGCGACCATCCGTAAAGACGATCAGCCGGCGAGCGCCATCTTCAGCATCATCAAAGAGTTTTGAAGCCTCGACGACGGCTCCCCAAAGGTTTGTAAACTGCCCTGCTCTGGATTCCGGAGGAGCCAGATTTTCGATGGCCGACGTGATCTTGCTCGAATCGGTCGTGAAGGGCACCAACAACCGATGATCGGTCGCAAAGCCCACAATGGCGACGTGAGCGGCGCGCGGCAATGAGTCATAAAGCGCGGAGACCGCCGTTCGCAAAGGCTCGAGCGCACCGGCCTCGCGCACGGACTGGCTCAAATCGAGCACCAGAACCACGCGCAAATCCTTGGCATGCTCGACGCTGTAGAGCGCTTCTGAGCCCAGCGGTGAACCGTTTTCTGCAAACGAAAACGAATTCTGATCGATGCCTTCCGCCGATTCATGGGTCTCCGGATCGATCAGGCTCAGACGAAAACACATATCGTCGCCATTCCAACCGTAATCGTCGACTTCGATTTCGAGGCCTTGCCCCCAAACCTTCTCGATCTTAAGGGATCCATCCTTTACAGGCGAAAAGTTGACGCCGGAATCTTCTTGATTTTCAGACGGTTGGCTGTCACCCGAGTCAACTTGACCGATTGCCGAGTCATTGCGGTCAGAAGCTGAATCCTGCGAATCGCCCGATTCGGGAGCAGCGGAATCTGAATCATGAGATTGATCGTCGGCCCAGGCGGGACCATCACCATCGCTGCAGGCAGCAAGGGTGAGACAAGCAGAGCAAATAAACCCAAAAGCGGTGAAAAGTCGTTTCATGTCGTACCTCCGCTCACAGAGTAACCCAATATGGGCGGTAGGCAAATTTTTCACCGGATCACATCTAACAGCAGGAAAGATAAGGGAAAAACGGACAATTTAAGGAGGGCGTTCAGGAGAGGATTACTTCAGTTTCAGGCGCAGGAAATGGCGCTTTCCTTTTTGAAGCAAGTATTCGCCCGCGTCCTTCAGCTCCATCGTCGCATCGGTCACCACTTCGCCGTCGATCTTGAGACCGCCCTGCTCGACGGTTCGGCGCGCTTCACCGCCGCTCTTGACCATGCCCGCACGGCGCAGAACTTCGCAAATCCAGATGGGGCGCTCGTCGATCTCGAGTTCGGGCACATCTTCGGGCACCGCGCGCTCGCGATGCACCTGAATGAAACGCGCTTCCGCCGCCGCTGCCGCTTCCGCCGAGTGATATTGCGTCACGATCTCGCGGGCGAGGCGCATCTTGACCGCCATCGGATCGCCACCGTTCTCTAATTCCGTAAAGATTCTCGACACTTCGGATGCAGGAATGCGCGTGCAGAGGGTGTAGAAATCGCGCATCAGGGCGTCTGGAATCGAAAGCGTCTTGCCGTATTGCTGATCGGGGCTCTCGCAGAGGCCGATGTAGTTTCCGAGGGACTGGCTCATCTTTTCTACGCCGTCGGTCCCCGGCAGGATCGGCATGATCAGGAGCGACTGCGGCTCGCAACCGTAAACTTCCTGGATCTCGCGGCCCATGAGCTCGTTAAACTTTTGATCGGAGCCGTTTACGGTCACATCGGAATGCAGCATGTACGAGTCGTACCCCTGCATGATGGGGTACAAAAACTCGTGCACGAACACCGGTGAACCTGCAGCCAGACGGCGCTTGAACATCTCGCGTTCCCAGAGGCGCGCCGCCGAAATATGCGTACTTAAACGCAAAAAATCGGTGAGATCCATCTTGCCCAGCCATTCGCTGTTGCGCCGCACGATGAGCGATTCCGTATCGAGGACCTTGCCCACCTGCTTCAGCATCGACTCGATGTTCGCCTCGATCACCTCGTTTGAAAGCTGAGGCCGCGTCTTGTCTTTGCCCGTAGGATCGCCGATGCGCGACGTAAAATCGCCGATCAGCAGCACCACCTGGTGACCCGCATCCTGAAAACGCCGCATCACCTGGTAGTTGACCGCATAGCCGAGATGGAGATCGCGCGCCGTGGGATCGACGCCGTGCTTCACCACCAGGCGCTTGCCTGCGCGGATCTTCTTTTCGAGCGCCTCACGCCCGATCACCTCGGTGGCCCCGGACAGCAGCTCGTCAATATCGATATCGGTCTTCAACGGTCGTAAACTCATCGATCTTTCCTTTTGGCGCCAGACGCCTTTCTCGTGAAAGCGCGCTTGTAAAGCGCCAACGCGATCAAAGTCAACGCCTGCAATCACAAGAGGCCCGCAATGCTCAATGCGACGATGATTCAACAAATGTGGAAGGATTTGGCCCAGGCGCATCATGCCCGCTTGCTGCTCAAATCCCGATCCCTTCTGATGCGGCTCGCGGGCGCTTTTTTAGCAGCCTTGAGAATCCAGAAACCTGGCGAATTTATTCAACATTATGCGACCACCATCGGCCGGCGCATTTACCTGCCGTTTGAACCTGGTGACGCAAAAGCCTGCCCCCTTTGGCATCAGGTGGTGCTCTGCGCGCACGAATTGCGGCATGTGGAGCAGTTTCAGCGTGAAGGATTTATAAGGTTTGCGACAAAATACTTACTTTTTCCTTCTGCCCGCGCGCGTTACGAAGCCGACGCCCTGCAATGCAACGTCGAGCTCTTTTGGCTCCGCACCGGCCAGCTTCCCAATTTAGAAAACATGGCTCATTCATTGACCGGTTATGCGTTCACGAAGAAGGCCCAGGCGCTCGTTTTCTCGCTTTTACAACAATCTGCTCAGCGCATTTTAAAGGGACAGTTTCAGGATTTTGCTTCCCGCTCTGCCCTCGCCTGGCTGGCCTCCCCGGGCGATTTCCCAGCATCGGATTTTAAGCTTACTTTCGAGATGATATCGCGAATTCGCATGCAGATTGAATGCCTTCTCCCCTCCTCCCCAATGCATGCGACGGAAGTCCCCAAAACGCGAGTCCCTGAGGATCAAACTTTCCTTTAATAAAATAAAGAGAAACAATTTTTTCCAAGATTGCCAATGACTTGCGCGTGCGAGGCGTGTACCTGAATGCACATTTTCAATTTCCACAGGTAAGCTGAAATGTTTCGACTGAGCCTTTTGTTGGGGTGCCTCACGGTATGGATGTTCGGTTGCGATGGGCGGCGCGGCGATGTGAAGGTTGAAAAGAACATCGCAACGGTAGAACTCCTCGAAATCAAAGATGAAACCGTCAGTGAAGCGCTCGAACTGACCGGCGACGTGATGCCCTGGGAGAAATTGGGCCTCTGCTTCAAGGTCGGCGGCCGGGTGAAAAAGATTTATGTCGACGAAGGAGACAAGATCAGGGCCGGCCAACTGATTGCTGAGCTCGATCCGACCGATTACGACCTGACGCGAAAGCTCGCCCAAAGCCAGGTGGACGCCCTTAAACCCCATTTGGAAAGAGCGCGGAAGCTTAGAAAGGCCGACGCGGTACCCGAGAGCAACCTTGAAGAGCTCGAAAGTCGTTATCAGGCAGCCTCGCTGCAGCTCTCCCAGGCGAAGAACCAGCTCTCCTATGCCAGGTTGTACGCACCGATGGACGGCGTGGTGCTCCAGAGAATGGTTGCGGCAGGAGACATGGTCGGCAATTCCCGGCCGGTCATCGCGCTGGTCGATCTCACCCGGGTCAAGGTGATTCTTCCCTTAGCGCAGCGACATATCGGTCAGGTCCATGAAGGCGAGCTGGTCACGCTGACGGCACCAGGGCTTGAGGGCGAAAGGCAGGGCAAAATCCATACGATCGGTCTCGCTGCGGACCCAAAGACGCGCACCATACCGGTGACAGTGGAGATCGATAACAAAGACCAGAAGCTTCGCGCGGGGATGCTGGCTTCGGTAAAGCTTCCGGTCGGATCCTCGCAGGGTCGCTATGTACCCTTCGATGTGATTACACGCGACCTTCGCGGGCGGCCGAAGGTGCTCACTTACCTTTCAGAGGAACAGAGACTGGTGTCGAGAGAGGTGACGGTAGGCTCGATCAAGGGCGATCGCATCGAGATGTTGTCCGGGTTAAACGCGGGAGACAGGATCTTGTACCGTGGGATCGCGACCCCTTCTGACCTGATCAGGGTCACAGCAATCCATCCGAGCGACGATTTAAAGGCGGAACTGTCCGTTCCAGAGAGTATGAAAGAAGTCCAAAGCGGGAAAACAGAGGCAGGAGCTGAGGTCGAGAGATGAATATTCCGCGTTGGTCGATCGAGCGACCTGCGTTGGTGCTGCTCTGCACGCTCGCAGTCGCCATTTGGGGGGTGGTCAATTACTTCGATATCTCTCGAAGGGAAGATCCTGAGATCAAGATACCGACAGCGCTTGTGATCTCGATGCTGCCGGGAGCAAGCGCCGAAGAGGTTGAGAGAGAGGTGACCGCACCCATCGAGAGGGCTGTGGCGAGTCTCCAAAGCCTCGATCACCAGAAGTCGCAGAGTCTCGCGAACCTCTCTGTCGTCTGGGTGACGATCGACTACGAGGCAGATGCGGATATGGAATGGCAAAAACTGCGTTCCAAGATCCAGTCGATCGCAGGAACTTTGCCGAGTACGGTGGTGGGGCCAAGGGTTTGGGACTCCTTTGGAGACACATCCGCAATGATCGTACTGCTTCAGGGGGCCGATCCGATCACTTTGAAGCCTTATGCAGAGTCGTTGAGAGATGAGCTTTTGACGGTACCGTCGATTGCGGAGATCGATATCTTAGGCGAACAGAAGGAAGTCATATGGATCGAAGGGAGTGTAGAGGCCTTCCAGGCGTATGAACTGCACCCTCTAAAGCTTGCGACAATACTGAAAGCGCGGAATCTGCAGATCCCGGCGGGGCGCATCAGGACTCAGAACGGCATACTGAGAGTCGAAACCAGCGGCAAGTATCAGGCTCTGTCCGAAATCGAACAGACCATCATCGATCTCAACAAGGAAACAGGCCAACCCACATATTTAGGCGACGTCTTTAAGGTCCGTCGGGGCGTCGAGGAACCCCTTCAAACCGCGCTGATGCATAACGACATGCCTGTCATGGCTCTGTCGATGACGATGAAGAAGAACTTTAACGTGGTGACCCTTGGTCGCGACGTCGAGAAAAAGCTTCGTCAATTCAAAAAACGGCTCCCTCAGGGCATTACGGTGGAAGTGGTTCACGACTCACCGAAGCAGGTGACCAATGAGATCAACAACTTCATGAACAATCTCTTTCAGGGATTACTGGTGGTTGTGGTCTGTATGGCCCTTTTGCTCGGCCTTCGACCGGCGTTGTTAAGCGCAGTTTCAATTCCACTCTCTGTTCTCTATGCGTTGACATTGATGCCGATCATGGATGTGGCCCTTGAGAAGGTGTCGATCGCTGCGTTTATCATCGCACTGGGCATGCTGGTCGATAACTCGATCATCGTGATCGACAATATCGATGTCAAAATGCGGCAGGGATGCTCGAGGAGAGAGGCTGCCTGGAGGGGTTGCCAGGAGTTGATCGGTCCGGTCATCATCGGAACGCTCGCAACCGTCGTTGCCTTCTTCCCCATGTTGCTTTTGACCGGAACCATCGGCGCCTATGTGAGAAGTCTTCCTTTGGTCGTAGGGGTGTCGCTGCTCGGGAGTTTGATCTTCTCTGTGACCTTTACCCCTGTCGTCGCAGAGTATGTGATGCCTCAGCCAAAGGAGAAAAAGAAGGAAGAAGCAAAGGAAGGAAGGATCGCAAGGTTCTATCGCTGGACCATCTCACTCTGTTTAAGGCTCCGCTGGCTCGTGATCCTGGGCTTTGGAGCGGCGATCATAGGTACGGTTGGGCTCGTACTGTATCTCGGGCTCTCGTTCTTCCCCATGGCAAACCGCGATCAGTTTACCGTCGACATCTGGTTAAAGGAGGGTTCAGCGGTTGAGGAGACCGAACAACTCGCGCGAGAGGTCGATCAGTTCGTCAGACAGGACCCTGACGTCAGGTCGACGCTCGTCCATGTCGGAAAAGGCGGCCCTCGCTTCTATATTACGCTTAAGCCTGAGTTCCAGCAGAGCAACTATGCACAGATCATGGTGACCACAAAGAGCGCACAGAAGACCGAAGACACGGTGCAACGGATCGATCAGGCGCTCAAACGGAAGTTTGCAGGGGCGAGGATCTTTACGAAACAGCTGATCATGGGCATTCCGGTCGATGCGCCCATCGAGATTCGGCTCTCAGGTCCTGATCTCGACATCCTGAAAAACCTCTCTGAACAGATTCAGGAGATCCTTCGAAACACGCCGGGAACAGAGAATGTGCGTGACAGCTTTGGTCGAGCGGTGCCGAGCCTTAAGGTTGAGGTCAATACGGACCGCGCAAACAGGCTCGGCGTCAGCAACAGCGAGGTTGCCCTTGCTTTCCTCTCAAGCTTTGAAGGCTTCGAACTGACAAAAGTGCAGGAAGGTGACATCGAGATCCCTGTCAAGATCCGCTTAAACGATCATGAGAGAATGCTTGGAGACCAGCTCCTGGAGCTTCCGGTGCCCTCTTCGATCACTCAGGAGCATGTTCCTCTGGGCTCCATCGCAACCATCGAACCCTCATGGGAACCCGGAGTCATCGAGCACCGGCAGAGTCAACGCATTGTGACGATCCTGGCTCAGAACAAAGGACGCCTTGCAGACCAGATTTTGAACGAGGTTTTGCCGAAGATCGAACAGATCGCACTGCCTGAAGGGTACGAGATTGAGGTTGGAGGAGAGCGTGAATCGATGTCGAAAGCCTTCGGTGAGCTGATCAAAGTCTTCTTCATCATCGTCGCGGCGATCACTTTGCTGCTTCTCTTCCAGTTCGGCGGGCTTCGGGAGACGATCATCATCCTGATCTCTGTCCCTCAGGCGATTATAGGGGCAATGATCGGGCTCTTATGCGGGGGTTATTCGATCTCGTTCATGGCGTTTTTGGGTGTAGTGTCTTTAGCGGGCATGGTGATCAAGAACGCTGTGGTCTGGATGGAATTCGTCATCGATGCGCGAAAGGAGGGTTTGTCGATCAGGGAAGCTGTCATCGAGGCTGGGATCAAACGGTTAAGGCCCATACTGCTCACCTCGGTCACGACGATCGGTGGGCTTATCCCGCTTGCCCTTTTTGGCGGCATCCTGTTTGAACCGATGGCCTGGTCGATGGTCGTCGGTCTCGCCCTGTCGACGGTTCTAATTTTGATCCTGCTGCCTGTGTTCTACAGCGTTTTCTTCCGCGAAAAGAAGGAGATCGCCGCATGAAAACTCCCCGAAAGTCCCGTTTAGCCCGTTTCTGGTCCCTTCCACTGGCGTTCTCGACCCTGTTTTCTGCTCAAACGGTCTTTTCGCACCCAATCGACGATCTTCTTGAAGACTCGACCGTCAAGAGCGAAGCGGTGCGACATGCCGCTAACGAGCAAAATCAGGCCAACGCAGCCCGTCGAAGGGTGCTCGCAAGCTTTTTACCGACCCCTGAGATCCAGGCGAGCTATACGCGACTGAACGATCCGACGACGCTGAGCGTCGATCTGGGTCCCATTGCGCTTCCTCCCGTAGAAGTCCCCATCATGGGACAGATCCAGTTACCCGATATGGAGCTCGATCTACCCCCGTTCATGCTTTCAGATGAGGATATCTTCAGGGCTGCGCTCAGGTTGACGCTCCCGATCATCGCGGGAGGAAGACGCCTCGCACTGCTCGATGCGACCGACAAAGGGATTGAAGCAAGGGATCTCGCCCGTGAGGCAGCAGAGAGAGGGACCCGACTGAAGGTCGTCTTAGCCTACTTAAAGGCCCTCGAAGCGAAGGAACTCGCCCAGATCTGGCAGACGAGAACAGAGTTTGATCAGAAACTGCTCGCCCTGCAGGAAGAGCGCGCCTCCACCGGCGCCGGAGTCGCTCTCGACAGAGACCGTGCAAAGGTCCAGTTATCGGACAGCCAGCGTCGTAAATCGGAAGCGGAAAGCAAGCTTCACCGAAGAGTGGAGGAGCTCAACCATCTCGCAAGGCGCGATCTGAAGGGAGAGATTACCCTCGAAGAGCTGCCTGAGGATTGGTTTCAGCTTCCAGCCGAGCGTTCGACACGCCCCGACATCGAGGCTCAGAGGAAAGGCGCCTCTGCCCTCCAGTATCAGGCGACCGCTGAAAGCCGTAAGCTCTACCCTACGCTCGCGTTGCAGGGAGAGGTCGGCTACAAGAAAGGTGATCCGGGCTTCATCGACGGGGACACTTACTGGCAGGCAACCGTCGTCCTTCAGTGGAACCTGATGGCAGACTGGAATGTCAGGATGGCCGCAGAAGAGGCCGAGATCAAAGGTGAAAGCGCAAGGATCGATGCCGAACTTGCAGAAGAGCGCGCCGAACTCGAAATCACCCAGGCTCGCGGCCAGCTGGAAGATGTGGAACTCGCCTTAAAGGTCGCAGAGGAAGGCGTCGAAGCCGCCACCTCAGGCGAAACCAATGCCCAGCGCGCCTATGACCTGGGAGGAATTTCCCTGGATCTGCTCCTTTCCACCAAGACCCGCAAAGCCGAAATGGAAGAACACGCACTCGAAGCAAGATATGGAAGAAAGCAGGCAATCGTTTATCTGAGGTATTTGAGTGGCCTGGAGCCGCTCTCTCGGTGAGGTTTGGTGGGGCCTACAAGCTCAAATCCGGCTGCACCATCCATTGATGGGCGTCCGCTTCCCGCAGCAAATCTTCGTCTTCCTGCCCGATCACGAGGCTTAAGCCTTCGCAGTTTTCCATCAGTTCAAAATCGGCCATCGAGCTGCCCAAAACGAGCACAGGGCTTCGGCCTGCCGCATCGAGGAAGAGCTCCAGACGCCCCTCGCCCACAGGGAGCGAATCCTTCGGTTTGTCGCCTAAATGCCCGTTTGCACAATGCATTTTGAGACCAATGAGCTGTTCTTTGGGGAAGCTCAGCTCGTTGGCGAGCGCTTCCAGAACATGGATTTCGGCGCCGGAGCACAGCCAGGTCTGGAACCCGTTCGCCTTGAGCACGCGCAGCAGATCGAAGATTTCGAGCGTGCAGCGAAGCCCGTTCGCCAGATTCACCGCAGGAAAAGGCGATCCCGCCGGCACCAGTTCCGTCTCCAGATTGCGCGCAAACTCAAGTTTGAGCGTGTCGTTGGCAATCTGCTGAACCGCCTCTTCGCTCTGACCGCGCAGCATCCGGGCCGCAAAAAGATAAGCGGCTTCCAGACCTTCGGCCCGGCGAATGGCCCCAAATGAGCCCAGCATGCCCGCACGGTAGCGACGGTAAGCCGCGGTAGCCGTGATCATGTCGTCGTTGCGTCCAGCGATCACCCGAAACGCCGATTCGAGGGATTCGCGCCCCAGACGCTCGGGGATCGCCTGCCAAAAATTGCGATCGACCTTCATCAGGCGGTGATTGATCACATAATTCATCACCGCTACAGCCAAATCGTTTTTGAGCAGCGCATTGTCGCAGGCGACGACCGCCAACGGTGGGCGATCTGCATTGTAATGTTCGCTTTCTACCCCCTGCGTTTCGATCAAATGCACCAGGGCAGAATAAATTTCGGGAACCCAAACCCCCGTCATCAACGGGCCGGCCGACTCATTTTCGGTCATCGTATTCGCTCATCATCCGTGGACGCCCGTCGAAGTCATCCCAAAACACAACCTCAACGGGCATCGTAAAAACAAAAGGCGGCAAAATTAAAGCCCCAGTGGCTTGCAAGTCAACTCCCGACCGCTTTCCGTAAAACACAAAAAATCGCTCATCAATAAAAGCCTTAAAAAATAGGATCTTCGATTCAATAAACGCAAAACATCACAAGTTGATTTCTGACCTCAATCGTGGTAATTGCGAAGACTATGCGACGTCGAATTGAAGGCTGCTTCCATTTTGAGGGTCCGGCTCTCCATAGCGGGCGAAAAACCGCCGTTTACATTGCAACTGCCCCAAAACAAAGCGGAATTCAAATCAACGGCAAGCCTGTATCCCCCAGCGATTTGATCATTCCCAAAGATTCCGAGCCTACTTATTGCACCCGGCTGCAAACCGCCCGGGGCCCCGTGCGCACCGTCGAGCATCTTTTGGCGGCGCTCGCCCTGCTTCAAATCGATGACGCCCAAATCGCGGTGGAGGGCGACGAAATCCCCATTCTGGACGGCAGCGCGCTTCCTTATGTAAAAAAGCTGCGTTTTTACAGCGATCCCGGCGAACGGAGCTGGCTCAAACTGCCGTGCCCCATCGAAGTGAAGCTGGGAGACGCTTTTTTGCGGGCAGTCCCCTGCAAGCCCTGCGAAGCTTCGATCGAAGTCGAAGCCGAGTTTGCGCCAAGGCCCATGGAAACCTGCAAAATCGCTTTACCCTGCGCGGAGTTACAAACATTGGCCTCGGCAAGGACCTTTGGATTTGCGCGGGATCAAAAAGCCCTGGCGAAAAGGCAGCTGGCCCTTGGGGCATCGCTCCAAAACTGCCTCGTGCTCGACGATAACGCCCGTCCCATCAACGGTTTTCGGGTTCCCAACGAGCTTGCACGACATAAGGCGCTCGATCTTTTGGGCGATCTTTACGCGCTCGGCCGACCGCTGGCCGCACAGATCTTTGCGCACCGTCCGGGACACCGATTGCACGCCGCATTCCTGCAACATCTTATCACCGCGCTTGATCTCGAGCGCTCAGGCTGCCAAAAAGGCGGCTTTCCGATGGAGTAAGGTCATGAAACTCAGAACACTCATTTTCGCTGCCCTCTGCTGTCAGCTCGCCGCCTGTGGCGGTGACCAAAGAAACGCGGTCGTCGCCGGGCCGCCCATCGCGGGACTCAACCTCAACGGCCTTTGGTATTGCACCGAATTTGGCGACATGCGCCTGACCCAGCAGGGCAATCTCGTCACCGGCAGCTACGAGGATCCGCGCGGCCCCGACCACAACGGCACCCTTCGCGGCAACATCGAAGGCGACCTCATCCATATGGTGTGGATCAAGCCCGGAAACCCGCTCGCCGCCATCATGTCGCAGCAGGGCAAAGGCTGGCTGCGCATCTCCCAGGATGGCCACAAACTCGACGGCATGTGGGGTTACGGCGATCAAACCGACGACGGCGGCCCGTGGCATGCCGAGAAATCGCAATTCTGAGGCAGAAAAAACACCGTCTCACCCTTGAAGCAGGCCGCTTTCTTTAGGGTTTGAGCCATAAGTAGATTATATTGCGCCTCGTATCACACGAGGGAATTCAGAGTGCCGTCCGAGGAATCTCAAGAAGCTGTAGCGACAACCCCATCTGCAGAACCGTCGCTCGCGTCCAACTGCGCTGACAGGCAACCATCAAGTGCAGACGAGGGTGCTTTATCCTCCGTGTCAGACGTCCCTTCTCCTGCGCCATCCAACCCTGTCCACCCTGTACAAGAGGCATCTGCCGAAGGCGAACCCGATGTATCCGGGGTGGATAAAGCTCCAGATTCAGAAGCTCCCCCACCAAAAGATCCCTTGAAAGAGGTCGAAGAGTATCTGCAAACCACCCCATCCAACCTTGATACAGAGGCTCCTCAGACGCAAGAAGAGGGATCTACACCCCATACAGATGGCGATACAGGCCAGAAAGATGATGTTGATGGGGATGATCCGGCGGATTTGCAGGAGTTGCAGGGTGAATTTCTACTGGGTGAAGATGGTAATTTAACCTTTGTTGCCAGCAACAACACCCCGAATACGGCGGATCTCCTGGCTGAAAGGTTCCTTTTCCGCCCTGACCCCATCGCTTCTCCATTAAAAGAGCTCCTCAATCAACCCCGTAAACAAGAGCTTGAGTTTGAAAAACCGGCCTTCTCCATCCATGGGGTGACCGATACCGGAAAGCACCGGGAGCATAATGAGGATGACTGGGTAGGCCTTGAGGAGCATCGATTCGTAGCCATCGCCGATGGTATGGGAGGGCATCAATGTGGCGAGGTCGCGTCGCACATCACGATAGAGTCCCTCACCCAAAGCTTTTCGCATAATCCCCCAGATCACTGGTATGCGCATCTGCTTCCCTGGTTAACCCCAGCAAGGTTGGGTCAACGTCGTTTGAAAAATGCTATCCGCCAAGCCAACCGTGAGGTTTGGACCAAATCACAAAGCGACGCGCAATATAGGGGGATGGGCACCACCGTCGTAGCCTTGTGGCTCGATGGATCCAGGCTGCATGTGGCGCATGTGGGCGACAGCCGCATCTACTTATACAGGGATGAAACCCTCTATGCCCTCACGCGGGATCATTCTCTCCTAAACCAATACATTGACCAGGGAATGCTGACACCTGAAGAAATCAGGGTGTTCCCGATGAAAAACGTGATCGTCCGCGCAATCGGTCTACTCCCCAAAGTAAACGTCGAATGCGTGACCATCAGGCCACACAAGGGTGATCGTTACTTGCTTTGCTCTGATGGCCTAACCGATATGGTGGATGAAGAGCACATCGTCAGCATTCTCAAGCAGACTTGTCCCCCTAGCGAAATCGTCTTAAAGCTGCGAGACGCGGCTTTGGATGCCGGTGGATGCGACAACATCACCGCCGTGATTGCGGATATCACACCAGGAGAACCATGAAAACTTCTCGGATCTGCCTCACCATCATGGCTGCATGCATGGCCCATTCAGCTAAAGCCGAGTTACCTCAAGTGTTGATCGTTCCCCCAACTTTCACGCCTGCGAATGCTGAACGGGGTAGACAATATACATCGCTCACTGAAGAAGCCCTGAAATCCAAGGCGACTACGAAGGTTCACGCCGCAGCAACGGGCACCTGCGTAGATACGGCATGTCTCAAAAAAGCCGCGCAATCTTCGGGGTATAAATGGGTAATCACTTCACAGATCAGTGAGTCCAGCAACGATGAATTGGGTACGACCGATTATCAAATAGAGACCATCACCTACAATGACACGACGGGAGATTTGACAAAGGACTCCACGGAGTGCCTCTTGTGTGGGGATGCGGAGCTGGCTACAAGCTATAAGCGACAGGTTGAATATAGTGCGAAGCATTTTCGAGTAAACAACGCATCCACCCCGAACAAGCCTGCTCAATCAACTGCGAAGGCGGCATCTACTACCCCACTACGCATCACTTCAAACCCAGCAGGTGCCAAAGTATACCTGGATGGAGAGCTTATCGGCACGACACCGTATGAAGGTCAGGCCGTACAAGGTAAGCATACGATAGAATTACGACTCAAAGGATATGCGGATGAATCGCGTTCCATCAGTGTCGATAACCTATCTATAGACATGCCATTCCAGCTCAAAACCGTGCAAGGCACCAGATCCACCCATGATACAGCGTCTGCAACGCCGGAATCCCCATCTAACAACCCCGTACAAATCATCACGGCAGAGGATACATCCGTGATCCTTAACCATGATGTGCTGGTTGACGTGGGCGTAGGCCTTACAGTGGGGGGTGTGGTACTCACCGGTATCGGTGCATATCTCCTGATCATCGACGGTGATACGTCATGTAGCAGCGGCAAGATCTACGAATGTCCGCATATCTACGATACCAAAGTGGGCGGTTTACTCACCTTTGGTATCGGTGCAGCCCTTATTGGATCTGGAGTCACGACCCTTATCCTGGATTACGTCGGTAGGGATCACGGCAATATATCCACTGCAGTCGCCCCTACAAATGGGGGTGCGTTGGTTCAATTTGGCGGATCTTTCTAGCGGACAAACCAAGACTCAGGAGAAACGAGATGCCTTCTCTACCCTTGGCATACAACAAATGGATGGAACAACTCCTCGAAGGCCCCCTGCCTGAGGAGCGTCGCGCGGATTGTTCTGCCTGTGTCATGCTGTCTTCGAGCAGCGAGCACCCCGAGGGGATCACCAGTTATCACCCCGACTGTCGCTGTTGCACATACGTCCCGCGCGTTCACAACTACCTTGCAGGACGCATTCTGCGGGATGATCGCGCCGAAGGGTATATCTGTAGACAGCTCGTCGCCGTGCGGATCGCGCGACATATCGCCCTTTCTCCTTTGGGCTTGATCGTGCCGCCACAGCATGTACACGCCTATGATAAGCTGCAAAAGATGGGTCGCTTCGGGCGTGATCCGAGTATGAAATGCCCTTTTCTGCTCAACCACGGCAAATGTGGTATCTGGTTAAACCGCAATGCAGCCTGTGCGACGTGGTTTTGCCGGTATAACAATGGGGCGAGGAGTCAGGCGTTTTGGATTGAACTCAGGGCGCTGTTGACCCTTACCGAGCATGTCCTCGCCTTCCATGCAGCCCGTACATTGTGCTTCCCACACGCGAAAACCAGTCGCAGCGACCTTGACAGCCGCCTTGCCGGGCTTGAATGGGGCGATATCCACCCCGATGGCATTGCGGATTACTACATGCAATGCGCTGATCTCATCGATCAATACGAGAACTTCGACCAGGTACGCGATCTTGCAGACGGGTTATTGGAAGACCACATCACAGCAACCAAGGCTGCATACCAGGCGATGCTTCGTGATCCGCTTGAGGACGGCAAGCAACAACTCGTGCCAGCCAGGTACAAACAGCTGGGAGTCGACCAAAACAAGATCTGGCTGATGGGTTACTCCAAGACCGATCCCATCAAGTTAAGGGGTCCATTGTTCGATCAGCTGGCGCAATTCGATGGCCGCCCCCTGGATGAAGTACGTCAGACGCTGGATCTCGACGATGATACGGTCCGTGCACTCATCGATTTCCACATTCTGAAGACGCCTGACAAGGCCAACGAGACGCCCAACTGCGAGCAAAAGGAAACATCTCAATCCCCTGCAAGTGACGTTACAACTCCTGAAACGAACGATCACACGCCTGCCAAAAGCAACTCTTCAGAAAACAAGCCCGCCTAACCGGGTTTGATCCCTCTCCTTCCTTCATGAACATCCTCTTTGTCTGCCTTGGTAGCGCCATCGGTGGTGGTGCACGTTATATTGTTTCATGCCTTGTCAGGTTGCCTTTATGGGGTACATTCCCCATGAGTACCTTCCTGGTCAACGTCGTTGGATCCTTTGCAATGGGGCTTTTAACGGTCGCATTGGTGGCCTTGCCTGAAGGGATCAGGCTTTGTCTGACCACCGGATTGCTCGGCGGATTTACGACATTCTCAACCTTCAGCCTTGAAACGGTCCGTTTGATACAGCAGAACGCCTATGGTCAGGCCCTGATAAACGTCGTACTCTCGCTTCTATGCTGCTTCTTAGGCTGTGCGTTAGGGATTTTTACAGCACAAAGACTCTTTGTACACCCTGTATAGATGGTCTTTATTCTTTCAGGATCGGCCTATCCACCCCATATATACTGCATTCCATCAATCAAACGCAGTATATACACCCTGTATCTCCGACATAATTCTCATATTAGGCTCCACGTCCAGGCATCTATATCAACCTTAATGATCAACGGCGCATTCACATACACCCTGACATGCTATCTTTATGAGCATAAACGCTCAATCTCATGGGCGGATCTTGAGCATACAAGTTAAACTACGCCATTTCTACAGGCCGGACAGACTGAATTGATTGGTGAAAATGCAGAAACTACAGGTGGGATAAAGCGCGTTTCGGTGGGGGAACGTCGAATGATCAGGCTGCCTTGCTTCCGAAGATCTTGTACCAGATGCGCTTAAAGATGTTGGGACGGGGCGCCAGAGCGGTGCACTCGCCCCCATCGCCACCTTCCAGCTTGGCAATCTGACGCTCGGCCTTGGCGACCGCTTTCCTGGTGGCCTTCCTTGCAGCTGCGAGACGCTCCTCTGCATCCCTTGCTTCGGCGAGTACCTCGGCTTCAGCCTGCTTGGCCTTCAGGACCCGATCGCGAATTTCATCCAGGCGAGCTTCGATCTCCTGGGCTTGTTGCTCGGCTATCTCGGCTGCCTGCTGCAAGGTGGAAGTCTGGCTACGGGCCTCCTCCGCCTCATCCTCTGAATGTTTCAAGGCTGCCTTTGCTTCGTTGGCCTTGGCTTCCGCCTCCTCCACCTGGGGTCGAATCAACGCCAGCACCGAAGCCTGGGCCTCTATCACAGCCCGCTCCTTGGCCAAAGCTTCTGCGGTCTCCTGCTTCTTAGCCTCTACACGGGCCAGGATCTCTTTGTTCTCGGCCTCTATCCGGGCTACCTCTTGTTCGGTCTCAGCGATCTGAGCCTGGATATCCGCCTTGCGTTGATTGAGTTGCCCGAAGAGTTCCTCGTATCCGGCCACTTCCTTTTCAAGATTCGCGCGCGATTCCCTCGCCTCACGGGTCTCCTCTTCGTAGCTCGCCTTCTCGCGCTTGGCCAATACGCATTCTTCCCTCACCCCGGCGATCTCGTCCTGCTGCGCCTGCAACTCCTCTTTGGCGCGCTCCATCTCGGCCTTGGCCGCCGCGAGCCACTGTCGGTTTTGGGACGCCTCCATGACGGCGCGCTCCGCATTGCGCTCGCATTCGTGGGCCTGCTCGAGCGCGGCCTTGCGATCCTCCTCCATCTTTTCGGCCTTCTCGATCGCGCGCTGCCGCTCCGCCGCCAGTTTTTCGATCTTCTGCTCGGCGATCTTGAGCGCTGCCTGCTCCTGATAGAGCCTGTCCTCCGCCTCGGCATGCGCCTTCTGCGCCAGTCCCGCCTCGCGCATCGAGCGATCGGCCATCTTTCGCAAGGCTTCCAAACGCTCGCCGTTCGCCCGCACCTGATCCATCATCCGATCCTCTTCGATGCGCGGATCCTGCGTCTTGGGCTCCATCCGGGCTTCCTTCGTGCTCCGGGTCAGCGATCCCAGATCCTCCAGGGTCCTCTCCTCGATTTGATCCAGACAAGGCAGGATCTGCGAAATATGGGCGTACAAATCGTCATCCAGACGCAGCGCCATTAAAAATGCAGCCGTGCGAATGCGGTTGGATCCCTGAAAGAGGCTCGATATCAACCATGCAATGCGCATGGCATCGGTCACTCGCGGCGCAAAGCTGGGTATACGTCCCGAGCCTTCCTTCTGCCCCAGGTTCTTTTCCAACTCTTCCTGAATCTCGGATCGGCTGATCGCGCTGACCGTTAACACCCTGTCGAGATCGGTTTCGCGCTGATCCAACAAGGCCATCAACACATGTTCAACGTCGATCGCATCGTGACCAAAGCGCATGGCCACGGCTGCTGACGCTTCAAGACTCTGACGGCAAATGGGATTTAACCGCGTCATTAAAGTCGTCAGCGAAATCTCAAACGACATCTCCAGCCTTCCTGTATGCGTTTTTACGAGGTTTGATTGGGCTATCCAGCCTGTACATCGATTGTGTACAAGCTGGAGCCTGCAAGAACAAGGGTGGGAACGAGCTGTGATTAAAACAGGACCGAAAGGTTGGCACCTGCGGTAAAGACGGTGGTCTCTTCAACCCTCAGACGACGCCCCACAGCATCGATGGCGGGCGCGTAAATCGGATTTTGCTCTCTGGGTTTGTCGTATTCCACCAGACCTGAATGATCGAGATCCTTGCCGTTGCTGGAAGAAGTGATGAAATGTGCGGTTTCATGCGCCATCGACAAATCAAATCCCAGCTGCACATGGTGAGCGAGCAAGGCGCCAAACCCCAGATGCCCCCTAAAAGTCATGTATTCGTCGACGGTCGTGACGCCATCGATATGCTCGCCCTTGATGGAGCTGTCGGCATTGGCGTTGTACGTGGCGCAGTTTTTATCTCCATCGACCCCTTTGGGATCGCATTGCGTCTTGCCGGAGGCGGAGCTTGCCAGGGCATCAAAGAGCTCGCTGTAATCGCGGCCTTTGGCCTGATAACCGGCACCTAAACCGAGATCGATAAAGATCTTGTAACCCTGTTTAGGGCGATCGAAGGCGACGATTTCGGTACCCAAATCAAAATCCACCCTTGGGGCCGGGCCGATGTGATCCTGCGATGCACCGTAATCCTTAAATAAGGTGTCGCTTGCGGGAATGGGGATATAGCCGACCAGCTTAAAATAGGGGTCCATGACGGAGAAGCGGTAGGAAAACGCGGTTCCAAAGCTCAGCTCGTGCACCCCGCGCCCTACGCCGCTGTTGTTGCCCTTCATGGTCTCGCCGGTGGGCGCCCGATACCCGAATTCCAGCTCCCATTCACCGCGCGTCTCGTCCCGTTCACGGCTGATGGGCGCAAAACGCAACTGAAACTGCATATCGCCGAAGCCGCTGCGCGATTTTTCCTGGGGGACTGCAAACAAATCTTCGGGATCTTCGCCGTTGATCTCGCCAGGTGCGATCGTGCTGTTGTCGGGCGTGATCGGCTTTTTGGAATTGTCGCCGCCATTGCCCGCAAAGCGCACGCGCCGATTGTCGGAAACCGTGATCGGCATCTCGATGCGCAATTCGAGGTCGTGCCAGAGACCAAAACGAAACTCGGGCACGATCTCGTGAACGATGCGCTGATAACGGAGCTCTTTCACCAGCATCAGCCGGCCTTCTTCTCCGCTGCCGCAAAGCTCTTTATCGGCGTTTTTATGACTCCCGTTGCAATTATATTCGCGCGTGATCTTTGCCCGCCTGAGGCTGCGCCGATATTTGACGGTCCCCACAAAATCGAACGGATCGTTGCCATCCGCAGCATCGATCACGTCGGTGACTTCAGCTGCATAAGCCGCTTCCTGCGACAAAATCCCAGACGCAGCGCAGAGTAAAACCGTGAGCCAACGCATGTCTTCTCCCAGCGGGCCATCAGCCGCGCGTTTTTGGCTGTCAAGATTAACGTTCACTCAGCTGAGAGTAAACCTTCCCTCAAATTTCACGCGAACTTTTAAGCCTCTTCGCGCAAACCGAACTCTTTCATTTTGATCTGAAGCGATTTTCGCGAAATTTCAAGCAGCTTGGCCGCCTGAGTCACATTGCCGCCCGTCTCCATGAGCGCTCGCTCGCAAAGCTCCCGCTCCAGACGCCGCGTCGTCGTGCGCACCGCATCCTTGAGACCCAGCTTCGCATCGCCTTTCACGCTCGTCGCCTCACAAAGACGCGCATCCGCCGCATGACCGCACAGCGCATCGCCCGAAAGATCCTCGGCTTCGATCAAAACCGAGTCGCTTAAAAGCAGCGTGCGTTCGAGCACATTTTCGAGCTGGCGCACATTGCCCGGCCAGGGCTGAGCGCAGAGCCAGTCGAGGGCATTTTGCGAAAGATGGCGGCCTTCCTTACCCAGACGCGCCCCACAGCGCTCCAGAATGTAATCCACGAGCAGCGGAATGTCGTCCAGGCGATCGCGCAGAGGCGGCAGGCGGATCGGCACCACATTCAGGCGGTAATAGAGATCCTCGCGAAAGCGACCTTCCGCCACTTCGCGGGCCAGATCGCGATTGGTCGCCGTCACCAGGCGCACGTCCACGTGGCAGGTCCGCACGCCGCCCACGCGCTCAAACTCGCCTTCCTGCACCGCGCGCAAAAGCTTCACCTGCATCTCGCTGTTGATCTCGCCGATCTCGTCCAGAAACAGCGTGCCGCCGTCGGCCAGCTCAAAGCGCCCGGGTTTGGAAGTGACCGCGCCCGTAAAGGCGCCCTTTTCGTACCCAAAGAGCTCGGATTCGATCAGATTCTGCGGGATTGCGGCGCAGTTGACCTTGATGAACGGCTTTTGTGCGCGGGGCGATTCGGCATGCAGCGCGCGGGCCACAAGCTCCTTGCCGGTGCCGCTTTCACCTTCGACCAAAACCGTGGAAGGCGTAGGCGCGATGCGGCCTAACAATTCAAAAACATTACACATTGCGGCCGAGCGGCCGATGATCCCAAAGCGTCCTTTCGGCTTTTCAGCAGTCGTCTGAACGGCCTCTTCCGTTGCCTGCAGCGACAAATCGGGCAGCATCCCGTTTAAGCGCCAGGTCTCGACGGCTTTATGCAGGATCTTGCGCAGCTCATCCTGATCGTAGGGCTTGGTCACAAAATCGAAGGCACCGAGCTTTAACGCCTCGACGGCGGTATCGACCGTCCCGTGAGCGGTCACCACGATCACCGGCAGATGGGGCTGCTCCGAAAGCACCTGGCGCAACAACCCCATCCCGTCCAGACGCGGCATCCGCAGATCGGTCAGCATCGCCGCAAACGGCAGCTCGCCCCGCAAAGTCTCGAGCGCCTCCACGCCATCGCAGGCGGCCACAACCTCATAACCCTCGCGACGAAGCAATGCGCCCAGCACCTTGCGCAGGTTCACCTCGTCATCGACCACCAAGACGCGAGGCTTCATCCCTACTCCTCGGACTCCATATCGAAGGGATTCTTTTTACCCCTAAAGACCAGCCGCACCGGCGTGCCCTCGACGGGGAAGGCTTCGCGGAACTGATTGAGCAAAAAGCGCTTGTAACTGAAATGCACCGCGTTTTCGTCGTTGCAGGAGACCACGATCGTAGGCGGAGCGATGCGGGCCTGAGTCGCGTAATAGAGTCGCAGGCGGCGTCCGTTGACCACCGGCGGGCTGTGCTTCGCCATCGCATCCTGGAGCCAGCGGTTCAACAACCCGGTGGTGGCCCGGAAGCGATGCGCCTCGCGCACCTGATCGACCATCTCCAGCAGCTTTGAAACGCGCTGACCCGTAAGACCCGAAATGAAGGTGACCGGCGCATAGCTTGCAAAGGGCATCTTCAGTTCGAGCTGTTCGCGGTAATTTTGGGCGGTCTTCGATTCTTTGTGCACGAGATCCCATTTGTTGACGGCGAGGATCAGGCCGCGGCCCTTTTCGTTGGCCATGCCCACGATGCGCGCGTCCTGTTCGGTGGGGCCTTCGGGACCGTCGATCAGCACGATCGCCACATGGCAGCGCTCGATAGCCCGCAGGGTGCGCATCACGCTGTAACCTTCGCTCGAATGGGGATCGATGCCCCGGCTGCGCCGCAAACCCGCCGTATCGATGAGCACGTAGCGCTTGCCGTTTAACTCGAGCACGGAATCGATCGCATCGCGCGTGGTCCCTGCAACCGAATCGACGATCATGCGCTCTTCGCCCAAAAGGCGGTTTGTGAGCGTCGATTTGCCCACGTTGGGTCGCCCCAGAAGCGCCACGCGGATCTCGTCGGTGTCGTCGTCCTCTTCATCCTTATATGGGGGCAGAATCTCGGCCAGCGCATCGAGCAGCAAGCCCACGCCGCGACCGTGCTCCGCAGAGACCGCAAACAGGCGATCCACACCGAGCTCATAAAATTCGCCCACCGCCGGATCCTGATGCTGACCGTCCACCTTGTTGACCGCCAGCAGCACATGCCCCGTATATTGCCGCAAAATCTGCGCCACTTCGCGATCCGCAGGCAGAATGCCGCTTTGCACGTCGACCACAAAGATAACCGCCTCAGCCTCTTCGATGGCGAGCAGCGCCTGACGCCGCATCGAGGCCAGAATCCCCGACTCCGCTTCCGGCTCAAAGCCGCCGGTATCCACAACCGAAAAATCGATGCCCGCCCAGGTCGCATCTCCGATATTGCGATCCCGGGTCACTCCAGGCGTATCGAGCACGATGGCCGCTTTTTTGCCCACGATGCGGTTAAAAAGCGTCGATTTGCCCACATTGGGACGCCCCACAATGGCGACGATCGGTTTCATACACAACTTTCCTTATTCGTAACCAAACTTGCGCAAACTCGAAGCATTGTGGGTCCAGGCCTTCTCGACGCGCACAAACAGCGTCAGATGCACCTGAACGCCCAGAAGCCGCTCCAGATCCGCGCGCGCAGCCTGCCCAATCGACTTGATCATCTGCCCGTTCCGACCGATCACGATGCCTTTTTGCGAATCCCGCTCCACGTGAATGAGCGCATCGATGTCGACCATGCCGTCTTTGGAGCGATCGCGCCATTGCTCCACCGTCACCGCCACCGAATACGGCAATTCCTTGTCGAGATTGCGGAAGATCTTTTCGCGCACGATCTCGGCGGCAATGAACCGCTCGGGCAAATCGGTGAGCGCATCTTTGGGGTAGAGCGCGGGCCCCTCGGGCAACGCCTTGATGAACAGGCGCACGAGCTCATCCACGCCCTCGCCCGTCATCGCGCTGATCGGCACGATCTCCAGAAAGTCGTACTCTCCGTAAGCCGCCATCGCGGGCAGCAGCCGATCGTGAGGCAAACGATCGATCTTATTTAAAATCAAGAAGCGCTTTTTATCGATCCCGCGAAGCTGCTCCAGAATCTCACGGGTCATGTCCCCGATGCCCACCTGCAAATCAGGCCCGGTGCCCGCCTCAACCAACAGCGCCACCGCATCGCAATCGCCGATCGCCCCCTGCGCCACATCGACCATGTAACGATTGAGCGGCCTGGTGGAGCGGTGAATGCCGGGAGTATCGATGAAGATCACCTGCGCGTTGTCGCGGGTTAAGACCCCGGGAATGCGGTTCCGCGTCGTTTGCGGCCTCGCCGAGGTGATCGCGATCTTTTCGCCCAGCATGCGATTGAGCAATGTGGATTTGCCCACGTTGGGGCGCCCGATGAGGGTGACGAATCCGCAGCGGAATGGCTCTTTACCCACGGCGTCCTCCCAAAAAAAGACAAAGTGGCAGCTTATAGCGCCCAGACGCAGCAGAAACAAGCCGCACAGAGCCCCAGACGCCCCAAAATCCGCCTGCCCCGAGCCCTCCTGCGCCCTCGAATCCTCCGTTTTCGCCTGCCTCGGCGCCTTCTACGCCCCCGACCGCCCGTCCGCCGCAATGGATCTCCACAAACGCGCGGCGATCGATTAAAAGAGTGCAAATTTTTGAGGTCACTATGGGTATCAATTTTTGTGGCGAAAAGGATCGCCTGATTCACGTGATGGCCTGCGACGACACCCTGCGCGGCATCGCGGTGCAGCACGGGCAAATGGCGGCTCAGATGGTGCGCGCCGTCGATGCAGGGCCCCTCGCAGCGGAAGCGCTCTGCCAGTCGGTGGGCGCGGTGATGATGATGGCCGCCTTGTTAAAAGATCGGCAGCAGGTGGGCCTTCAAATCAACGGTGACGGTCCGTTGGGCGAGATTTATGCGGTCTCAGACGCCCGTCTGCACGTCCGCGCCTCGATCGCGGGTCTTCACGCCGAAGCGCCCTCGATGGCCGAAGGCATCGGTACCGGTCGCTTAAAGGTGATCCGCAAACTGGACGAATACGAACCCGCCTACACCGGCATCATCGAGCTCGAGCAGAGCGAAATTGCCGGGGATCTGGCGCGTTATTTTGTGCAGAGCGAACAAATCCCCACGGCGCTCGCGCTGGGCGAAACGCTCTCTCCCGATGGCGTCACCGCAGCAGGCGGTTTTTTGATTCAGGCTCTGCCCGGCGTCAAAGATCGCGATCTCGATCAAATGATCGAGCGCATTCAAAACTTTGGACCGCTCTCGCAGCATCTCGACCAGTCGCCCGAAGCGATCCTGAAGCAGCTTCTGCCCGATCACCACATCGTAGAAGAACAAAAACCCTGCTTCTACTGCCCCTGCTCGCGCGAATTGTTTGCCCGCCGCTTAGTGTCGCTGGGCGAAAAAGATCTCAGAGAGCTCGCCGATGAAGAGCAGACCGAAGTCCTCTGCCATTTTTGCGGCACGCGCTATCAGTTCGATCAACAGCAAATGCGCGCCCTGCTGCTCGGCGCCCAAATTCACGACGAATACCATCCTCAGGCAAAGACAACAAAATGAAGACCAACCCTCTCGCTCCCTTTAATACTCAGGAGATCGTCAATCTCTCAAAGAAGGTGCAGGCGCTCGTTCGCGCCCCGGAATGGCAGGTTTGCGTCGCAGATGCCCATTTTGGAGATGCAAAAATGACCGTCGCCACGCTCGAAGCTTACGGATTCCAGAATGTGGAACTCGCGCTCAGCGGTCAGGAAGTCTCCGGCTGGCTGCAAACCACGCGCGGACAGCGTCTGCTTTTCAGCTCGAACCAACTCCCCGACATGAACTTTGCGGATTTGGCGCGCTTTATCATGTCCGATCCCCATTGCCGCGAAACCAGGCTGATCCTGCTCGATCACTTTGATGACGAGACGCAGAAAGCCTGCCAGCGAAACGGCGCAACCTATTGTTTTCAAAAGCCTTTAACCGAAGCGCTGCTCATCCAGCTCCTGCAGGAACTCCCCTCCTCTGACGAATAAGATGCAAAGCTCACCTCTCGAAGACGCGGTTGCCGCTCAATTCTCCCATTTTTGCTACCCCGATCCCCGCATCCCCGTCGAAATGCGGCGGCCCTGGAACGATCCCTCCATTTACGGCGCCGTTTACTGGCCCGATCACCCCGATCGCAGCGACGGTCAGTTTTTGGTTGCAGGCTGCGGCACATCGGAAGCGGTCGCCCTCGCAATCCGAAACCCTTCGGCGCAAATCTGGGCCATCGACGTGAGCGAACCGAGCATTAAAGCGCAACAAGAGCTCGCGAATCGCATGGGCATCGGTAACATCACATTGAAGCATCTGCCCATCGAGCGCGCTGAAGAGTTGGGGCAAAATTTCGATTTCATCAGCGCAGGCGGCGTTTTGCACCATCTGGCCTCGCCTCTGGAGGGCCTTCGCGTCCTGGGTCGCCTGCTCAAGGAAGACGGCGTCATCGCAGCTGCAGTCTACAGCCATTGCGCGCGCGTGGGCCTCGATATGCTGCGCGAAGCCTTTAAAACCCTCGATCTCAAGCAGGACGATAGCGGCATCGCTCTGGTGCGCTCCGCGTTAGCGACCTTAAAACCCACAAATCCCGCAGCTTCATGGCTCACGATGACCGGTGAACAGGGGCAGATGGACAGCCATCTGGTCGACAGCTTTTTGCCCGCCCGCGAGCGCGATTTTACGGTCGCCGAGCTGCTCGACTGGGTGGAAGAAGCCGATCTGCAGTTCCAGGGCTGGCTCGAAAATGCGCCCTACCACATCGACAGCCTGCTTCCGCCCGAAAACCCCCTGTTTCAAACCCTTTCGCGCCTGGAGGATCGCCGCCACTGGTCCGTGATGGAGCGCCTCAACCCCACGCCCGATCACTGCTTTATCGCGTGCAAAAAATCGCGGGATCTCGCCCATTACGCCCTCGATTTTCAAAGTCCGCGCCTGCTTTCGGCGATTCCCGGACGCCGCTACCCCACAACCGAGCGCTACCCCACGCTGCCCTACGATCCCCGAAATCCCCTGCACGACGCGATCTATCGGCTCATCGACGGGCAAACGCCCTTCTCCGGCATCCTCGATCGCCTGCAGACCGACAGCCCGCGCCCCCAAATCGAAGCCCTCGCCCGTGCCTTCCTCCGCCATTTATGGCGTAAGGATGCGGTTTTCTTCCGGTTTGAAGCATAAAAAAAGCGGAGCCCGAAGAACTCCGCTTTCGTTCAACCCTTCGCCTCAGATTACAGGCTGTAAGGCATATTGATGCGCATCGGCGAACCCGTAAACTTCGGGAATTTAAGCTTTTTTGCCGCATCCGAGACGCAGTTGCCCAAAGGCGTACCCGCAAAAGGCGCCGCCACCGAAGCTTCGCTCACATCGCCCGATCCCTGAATCAGGACGGTGACCGTCACCTTGCCCGTCTCGTTGTTCTTGTTGCAGCCTTTCACGCGACTGTTAAACGGCTTCATCACCTTGAGCACGTCGTTTCGGCCCAGCTGTGCAGGCAATGTGGGATCCACGGGCGCAGTGGAAGCGGGCTTGGATGTGCCGCCTTTGTTGGAGAGTCCGCCGAGCAAAGCATCCGCGTCGCTGGTCGAAGACTTTGTGCTCGTCGTCTTGGGCGTCTTGGGCGCTGCCGGCGCATCGTTCTTGGCTGCGGTTGAGGTCGTTTTTGAGGTATGCGTGGTCGTCTTTTTGGTTTTGCCGTCGTTGTGGGTCGATTTTGAAGTCTCGGTGTCGGCTTTGGGAGCCTCCGACGCCGTTTGCGTACCTGCGACCTGCGTTCCCGGCATCGTTCCCGGCTGCACCCCAGGCATCGTTCCCGGCATCGTTCCCGGCTGAGCGACGTTCGGCATCCCCGGCTGAACCGGCATCACCCCAGGCATCCCCGGC
>DBWM01000033.1:60073-92090 GCA_002309015.1 Myxococcales bacterium UBA1238
TCGGCATCCCCGGCTGAACCGGCATCGTTCCCGGCTGAGTCTGCGCCACTGCAGTATTCGTCGAAGGCGTCTCGGTCGCAGGCGGCGTTTCATCCTGCGAAGCCTTCCAGGCCACATATCCCGCGACACCCGCACCACAGCATAAGACGCCGATCCCCAGAACCGGCAGGAGCGTACGCCACAACGGAGGTCGAGCTTTCACAGGAGCCGCCGCCTCAAAACCTGCATAGCTCACTTCATGGCGAAGATCGGTTTCAATCTTATCGATCATCCCCAAATCAATCAGCCCAGAGGACTCCGCTGTTTTCGCCTTTTTTTCTTCAGCTTCCAGCATGTCCAAATTAATTTGGACCGAAACCTCATTCGATTGATCAGCCAAGACAACCTCCCTCGAAACAAAGCGGCATCAATAGACGATCTGCGGCATGATTTCTAGCCTTTTATGGCCACATCAATTCAGATCCGCCTGCAACAAAAACTGACCGTACTCGCCATTGCTGCCATCGATGATCAGGTAGTAAGTGCCCGCCGTCGACGCCGTAAAGCGAACCGTCTCCGCAAGCGCACCATCGCTGCCATCGAGACAAGTGGCCGAAGCGCTGCAATCAGAAAGCAACGAGAGCACAACATCCCATCCGCCAACCGGAATCACCTGAGCGTCCAGAGTTTGCCCAGCCTGCATCGAGACTTTGTAAATCGCCTCAGGACCTTCGGTGTTGTAACCCGTGCAGCGGTTGTTATTGCTCCAGGTAAACGATCCCCTGCCTACGGTATACCCAGAAATGGGCGCATCAAATGTGAGCTCTTTAGCCGCTGCACATGTGGCATTTTCAATGGCTTCCTGGAATTGCTCGGCCAGCAGCTCAACATGTAACACGCCGCCCGCATTGGGCATTTCGGCCACCAGGTAATAGTCGCCTGCAGGCAGATCGGCTTCGAAGCCATAACCGCACGCAACGGGTGCAAACCGGGCATCAAAAAGCGCTAAACCGGCCGCCAGCTCAGACTGCACAGAAGCCTTTAAATGAGAGTCTTTTTCAAGGGTAAAGCGATAAACGCTGTCCACACCGCCCGCCGGCAGGCAGGTCAAAACATCGTCCTTCGCCTGAGCGAGATCCGCATTGACCGCCGCGCGGCCATTTCTGAACGAGAGGAGCGAGGCCGTCTGAAAACGCTCATTGTCCGGCGCAGCCGAAAGCTCCGACAGACCAAGCGTCAATCGGTAATCCGGCGACAGTCCCGGCGCTTTCCCATCAACAAAAACCCAATAATTTCCTTCAGTTACAGGCAACTTCAGCATCGCAGGGTTTGACAGACGCATCATCGGATCCTTTGGATCCACCGCATCCGCAGCACAACCCAGTTCACTCGAAGCGCTCGAGCAGGCTTTTCGCACGCTGATCACCGGACTGCCCAGACCGCCCGTCAGCACCCCTTGCAACTCTGCCGTTAAAAGCCCCGGTTTTTGCACTGTGATGGGCCATATCTGCTCAGCACCGTCCGCATCAGGGGCGCAGGAAGGCACGAACACATTTTCACCGGCAAGCGCTCCGGTCAGGGTGACGCTCTCTCCAGATTTGAGCACCGCAGGCTCCGATGTAACCGCGTCACATTTTTCTCTCGCCGCAGACGAAACGCTGTTCAGCGCCAAAGACCAGACGCCTTCCCCTGCATAATCGCTCAGCCCCACGCAATAGCGCCCTGCCGACTTGACGTCATATTGCAGAATTTCGCTCGACGCCCGCGACCACATCTTGGAAACGACCTTTTCTCCATCGGAATTGTAAAGATCGACGTAAAACTTGGCAGATCCCGAAGTGATGGAAAGCTCGGCAGAAAACAGCTCCTGAGGCTGCAGCATGAAGCACATAAAATCGTCATCGCCCGGACAAGCTCTCCCGGTTTGCACAGCGCTCAGCTGATCCGCACCGCGATCCACCCATCGCCCCGTCATTTGCGTATCGTCGCCGGTCCCCAGTTCAAAGACATCGTCGATACAGGATTCCCCATTCACTTCAAGGGCTTCCGTAGAGAGCTCATATTGACCGCCAGACCATAACGGCTGCGTGACCTGAATGGTAATCTCGCGATCATCGCCAAAGGGCCCCACCTCAACGGCCTCCAGCGCAGCACCATTTGACGATGCGGCCAGCAGCGCACCTTTGGAATCCAATGCGGCCAGAGACAGGCGTCCTCCCTCATCCACGCGCCGAAGCGAAACGAGACCGACATGCTTTGCGGGCAGCGTAATGCGGTAAAAATCGTCGTCGCAGCTTTGAAGTCCGCTGTAAGTCATGCCCAATTGAATGGGCAAAGCGGTTGTAAACAAATCGTTGTCTTCGTAGTTGTCGTCCGCGCAGCCGGGCGCAACGCATTGAGATCGTTCGCAAATGCGGTTAAAAGCGCAATCATAGTTGTTTTGGCAGCTTGCAGCATCTCCGCAGAATGCGCGATGGCTGAGCGGATCATCGACACATCCCGCAGCGCAGACCGCTTCGGCGCAGGGACTGCAAACGTTATCGACGCAGCTGTCACCCAGGGGGCATTCCGCATCCGATTTGCATTTTGATTGCCCGAGCGCCACGCAGGCGCCGGAATCCGTGCAAACAAACGCTCCGGGGCAGCCATCATTGTGACAATCGAAGGCCGCCATGCAAAGCCGGGTTTCAAAGGCGCAAACGCGATCCTCCAGGCAATCCTCTATGCCTTCGCATTTCGCGGGCTCAACGCATGATTTTTGCTCACATTTTTGATTTCCAGGGCAATCATCATCTCCGATGCAGGTCGCGCAATGCCCCTCGTTGCAAAAAGGCTTTTTGGGATCGGTGCAGTTTTCATGGGTCTGGCAGGCTTTCACGCAGGAAAGCGATTCACAAACCCTGCCCTCCTCGCAATCTTCGTCTCCTGCACAGGGTTCGCGGCTGACGCAGTCGCCCAAAACATTGCATCGCTGGCGACCAGGACAGTTGCAGGAAGCGGCATCTGCTTCGGCATCCTGAAAGCTGGCATCTTCCTCAACGACGGTTGAATCACTCACATTGATGTTATTGTCGTCATCATCGCAGGCAAACGCCAGGGCGCCCACCATACAAACTAAAGCGATTTTCCAAGCAAAACGGCCAGTTACGGCTCTACGCGATTGGGAATTCAGAAGCATCGATAAAGTCGTTAAGCTGCACATTGCGGTCTCCACACGCTTTAAAGTCGTCAATCTCTGATGTTATGAAGGACGCGCGCGATTCGCAACAAGAGAACGCGCAATCAAGAAAGATCGCTTAGCCTTTGATCTCCCCTTCAAAGCCGCGTAAGGTGGATTATTCATCTGCTCAAGGGCCCATACTGATGCGTACAAAGTCTTTTTTGTTTGTTTCCACCGCATTGGCACTCGCCTGGAGTCTGCCAGCGTTTGCAGAACCGACTTGTCTCATCACCGCTGAAGAGACCTGGCCTGAGGGTACAAAACTCACCCTTTCAGCCGAAGATTCCTCCACCACAGAGGAAGATCCGTTTACTGAATGCATATGGAATTTTGGAGATAACTCCAGCACTTCCATCAATTCATATCAAACAGGCAAAACAAAGACCCACAGCTACCCGGCCGTCGATCTCACAAACAGAACTGAGAGCGATCCCCAATTTGACACCTACACCGTAACGCTGCAGCTCACCACCCAAAGCGGGCAAACCTGCGAAGCGCAAAAAACTGTTCACATTACGGATGCTTCACCCATTGTGAACCTCATCCTGCCTTCCATCACCGTCAAAAATGAAGCTGGCGAAGATGTAGTCCTGCCCGATACTGCCCTTGAGGGCCAACTCGCCGAATTCGATGGAAGCTACAGCAACGTCGGTGCAACGACCGATCCCATCACAAAATACGTATGGGAATTTGCCCGCGGCACAAACATCGCCGATGCGACGAACGACGATGATCAAAACTCAATCGTTTCCTATGCTTACGAAGATGATGGCAATTACGAAGTTTGCCTGACCGTTTACGACACCGACAGCTCTTCGACAGCCTGCAAGCCCCTTGTCGTTCGGGATCTTTCACCGATTCCAGCCTTTACCTTCACGCCCTCCATCGCCTTTGAAGGCGATGTGATCAGCTTTAACGCCTCCGCAAGTCAGCCCGGCGGGCCGGCGGATCTCATTCCAGCCACAGGTGGTTATGAATGGGATTTTGGCGATCAGTCAGCAACTGAATACACAGATACGCCTTATGTTTCGCACAGTTACAGCAACTACGGCCCATATACTGTGACCCTGATCGTCCACGACGAGGACTCAACCGCTCAAATCACACATGACATCAACATCAACGATGTCTCCCCTGTCGCTGCGCTCTCGCTCACTGGCACAAATGTTTATGGCCACGGCCAGGAGATGCAGCCGCTCACCCTCGACGCTTCGGCCAGCAGGCCCGGAGCCGATTGCGACCCCATCGTCAAATATTCGTGGGACTTTGGAGATGGAACCACTGCCGAAACCGTAACGCCCACCACCGAACATGAATGGCCCGACAACGGCGATTACAATGTTTCGGTCACGGTCTACGACCAGGATGGCAGCCGATCGACCAAGACGGAGCGCGTCACCATCGACAATATTGCCCCTGTGATTTCAATCTCTGCGCCAGGCATTGAAGGTAACCGTCTCACGGCCGAGCAGAACATTCCCTTTACGCTCAAACTCAACGTGATCGATGCCCCCGGAGACAGCCATCCTTCCACCGTCTGGAACATGGGCGACGGCACAACCTACAGCGATCAGCTGGAAGTCACCCATCAATATACGCAGCAGGGCAGCTTTAACGTGGTGGTGACCGCAAATGATCGCGACGGTGGCGAAGCGCAGACCACCCTCACTGTTCAGGTTGCAAAGGGCTTACCGCGATTTGAAGCCATTGGCGACCAGAACGCCACCGAAGGTCAGCCTTATCATCTTGAGATTACCGTCTATCCATCCGGTTCCGACGGGCCTTTGGCCATCGAAAAGCAGATTTTGCCCAATGGTATGACGGTTGACATGCAGAACAATGCAACCTCAAGCACCATTTTACTCGACTGGATGCCGACTTACGCTGACGCAGGCAATCATACGGTTCAACTTGCAGCCGTCGCCCCATCGGGCCTGATGCGTACGATCAGCTTCACCATCAAAGTGGCCGAAGCCGGAAACGCCTACATCGCCACATCCGGAGGCTCCAATCATCGCGGAATCGCATCCGTTTACCGTATCGAGCGCAAGGGCTCCCGCTTAATGCTCAAATTGGAGCAAACCCTTGAGCTGGGAATCGGCTTTGGCGATTTGCTTGAACAAAACGGCCGCATTTTTGCAGCGGTTCCTGGATCCGGCGGCGTAGCTGTCATCATCCTAACTCCCGAAAACAAATGGGAAAATGAGCGTTGGATTCCCACTGGCGCAGGCGCTTACGCCCTCGCTTCAACCAAGACCCGTCTCTATGTGGCCAACGCGCTCGATCACAGCCTTTCCATCATCGATCTCGCAACACTCAAAACGATCACCACCATTGCCTGCGCGGGGGAGCCGATCGCTCTCTCCATCGCGGACGGTGATTTGATCCTGGCCCTGCGCGATGGTACCCTTCTCAGGCTCAACTCCAATCGTCTGGAATCCGGATTGCAAAACGCGGTCAAAGCAGAACTTTCGCTTGAAGCCCCCATTGCGCGCGTGATTTCAGAAGATCACAATCTCTATGTCTCTCACGCCCGTCAGGTGACCGAAATCGATCTCAATCTCTGGACAGAAAGCGGAAGTCCCATCGTTGCGCATCATCCCCTCGATCAGGAAGCGCGCGATCTGGCCTTCTCGAACAACCAGCTTTCGATCGCTAACGGCGCGAACTTACTGCATTTTAACGGAGATCGGGTCACCAGCGAAGAATCCTCTGCGATCCGGTTATCCACCATTTCTTCCCGTCTGTTCCCCGGAGGAGGCCTGATTCTCTCTGACGGCAACCATCTTGCGGTTCAATCGAGCGAAATCCAAACCTCACTGGATGCCGCAGCGATCCGTCGTATGACCTCTTTTGTGCTCGACGACGAAGGATCTCCCGTTTTGTAAACCATCCCTCTGCCGAGAACGGAACTCCGTAGAGGCTCAAAAGGAGCTTTGATCATGCGTTCAACTCATTTGTTTTTGCTCGCAATTATCGCCGGTTCCTGGTTGTTGGGATGCAACGACGATACCAGCGGCCACGACATCATTGAGCCCGATTCAGGCTCTGGTCCCTCCAAAACCGATGCTGCAACCTCACAAACGGACGGAGGCCCCCATACAGGTCTGGCCTGCCAATACCACGCCGACTGCCCGGATGAGGCTTATTGCGATTTTCCAGAGGACGCCACGCTGGGTGAATGCCGGACGGGCTGCCGCATCTTCGATCCCGATGCCAGCACAGATCGCGACAATTGCCCTGAAAACCATTATTGCGACGAAGAAACTCATAAATGTGAGAAAGGTTGTACAGAAACCTATAACCCCTGCGGCGGAGGCCTTTGCAACTACTACAACTACAATTGCAGTGATTTTGCTGAATGTTACAGCGACGACCAATGCAAGAACGCATTCCCGCATTCAGAAGCGCTTTGCGACCGTAACTTCTGCGCGCCTGCCTTCGTTTGTTGCGACGACAACACCTGCAAGATGACCACCGAAGGCAACTGCACCGATCTGCTCACCATTCCTCGCAACTGTACAGAAAATCCGTGTGAAGCAAGGACTTGCAACAGCAATCAGGTCTGCCTTCCCGACGGATACTGCGATGGAGACGGGCGTTGCCGTCCGGGTTGTTTCCAGGATTCACAATGCGGTCGTGACGAATATTGCAACCTCACCACAAATGAATGCGATCGTCATCCCTGCACCGCGGCCACCGAAGCGACCGATTGCCTCGATCACCAGTATTGCAACCTGGACACATCCCTCTGCGAAGAAGGTTGCCGCGAAAATGACTCCAATCGCAGATGTGTCACCGAAGATCCCAACACCACATGCAACCCCATGACGCATGAATGCGGTCGTATGTGCGAGCCTGAGCAATCCACTGCCGCCTGCACGACCGCCACGGGTCAACATGCCGAATACTGCGATGTCGAACTCCATGTTTGCCGCTTAACCTGCGAAGCGCACGAGCTTTGTGGGACCACCGAATATTGCAACCTGGTCAACGGCCATTGCCTCGTAGGCTGCCGCGACGATCTCGACACCGAGCCGAACGACTCCATGTCGCAGGCCACAAGTTTCCCGCTGGCCTCCGTACAGGGCCTGACGGGTTATCGGAAGGGTACCCTGGTCGATCGCCGGATTTGCAATAACAATCCCGACTTTTACAAGGTGGTTGCGGGAGACAGCAGCCAGATCGAAGTCAAGCTGACCTTTGACGAAACCGCGGCTGACCTCAAGTTAAAGCTTTATGCAACCCTCACGGGCAGCAGCGATACCGTCGTTACGCCTACGGGAGGCGAAGCCATCATTCGATTCCCCACTCAGCCTACCCCGGTCGCTTATGATTATTTTTACATTGAAGTCAGCGGCGATGGCGGTGAACAGGGCGTCGATTATCAACTCGATGTGGTCGTGATCGACAGCACGCAGGCCTGCTTCTATGATCCGCGCGATCCCGGCGACAACCAGTGGCAAGGAGCGACTTCGGAAACGCCCCTTGAGTTTGACGACGGCGTCTATTGCTTTGGCGATCAGGACTGGTTCACCTTCCCCATGACGGTCAACGACGGCTTAAGGGTCGAAGTGGTCACAGAACCAGACAGCGACGAGCTGAAGTTTGAGCTTTACAGCGAAAGCGATTTGCAGTCTTCGGACAGCCGTCCGCGATTCGCCAATGCCCCCGCATATGAGCAGGGCGGCAAGCAGGTTTACAAACTCGAAGTGGCCCGTGACAGCGGCGCTTTTACCAATGAAAACTGGTACTTAAAGCTGTATGGCGAAGGGTCGGCTTCTGGTCTGTACAGCATCGATATCAAGACCGAGCGCGGCGATGTCTGCACCAACGACAGTTACGAGCCCAACGACAGCATCAACCAAAGCTTCGATATCGACGCCAACGTCGTCAAAGGCACTGAATACAAGCTGCCCGGCCTGGCCATTTGCAGCGGTGATTCGGACTTCTTCAAGCTCCAGCTGGCCGAAAAAGAAAAAATGACCGCATGGATCACCAAAGCCGACGGTTCCGTCGTGCGCGGTACCATCAACGTCGCCTTTGTCCGCTCCAACAACCAATCCGTCAGCCAAAGCAGCTTAACCACCACAGAATCAGCATCCGCACAGATCCAGGTGAGCACGCCGGGCGAGTATTACATCAAGGTTTCCGGGCAATCAGAAGCCGAAGCGCAATATACGCTGCATGTTTTGCGCGAGGCCATCAGCGATGCGGGCGCCTGCAGCCACGACATCAACGAACCCGCCAACCGCAACGATGTGCCCGATAACGCCACGCCCATGACCGACATCTCGAACAATGAGGGCTTGCGCTTCGAAGGCCAGGGCGTGATGTGCGACCCAGATGGCAGCACCAAGGACAGGGACTGGTACCAATTCCCCGTAGATTACCGTGAAGCGCGCGTCTGCGTGATGCTCCAGGGCTTTGTCAACAGCGAAGCCGATCTGAACTTAACCGTTTACCAGGAGGATGAGACCGGTTCCTGCTGCGGAACGAACTGCCCCGGCTCGACCACCAACACCTGTGAGAGCTCCGCCGCATGCATCAACCATCACTGTTCGTCCTACATCGCGAACTACGGCCGCTCCGCCAGCACCAACGATGCAGAAATGGTCAATGTTCCCAAGGAGGACAGCAACACCGGCGATCACTACGTGATGGTCACCCGCAAGGGCGACGGCGCAGACTCCTCTTATCAGGTTCTGGCCACCGTTACCCCCAATACGGACTGCAGCAACGACGGGCATGAAAACAACGATCACAGCAGCAGCCCCACCATGCTCGCCGATCACGCCGCCCTTTGCGACACCTGGCTTTGCACAAACAACTCGCCCGAAGACGTCGACTGGTACCAGCTCAAGATCCCTGCAAACGAAGATCGCACCGTCTTCATCGAGTTCGACAACACCAGCGATGGCCGGTTGTTCCTGTCCGCTCAGGGCAGTCAGGGCACGGTCAACAGCAAGATCGCCCGCGCCAACGGTCAATGCATCAACGTCAAAGCGGGTACGAGTCCAAGCGACATCCTGTTCAAGGTTTCATTCGGTGGATACGAATATAACCAGGAGACAGACCACCGCATCGACTACAGCCTGAGGGTGCTTCCCACCAATCTCGCCACAACCCCCAAAGGCGAATGTGGCAAGATTGAAGGGGGCGACATCGTCCCCGCCTGCTCCGGCACCGTCACCGATGACTGCTGGCCCACTTACATCATCTCCGACTGATCCCTTCACCATGATCACGATCACTCGCCGCCTGGAATGGGATGCGCTCCATCGCATCCCAGGGCATGAAGGCCGTTGTCAGGCCTTTCACGGGCATCGTTACGTTGCAGAGCTCACCTGCAAAGCCGATACCCTCGACAAATGCGGTCGCATCATCGATTTTGCACAGGTCAAGGCGCTCGTGGGCGGTTTCATCGACGAGCATTGGGACCATACGGCGCTCTTGTGGGAAGGCGACAGCAGTCCTGCAGCAAAGGCGATCGCGGAGTTCAATGCCGCATGCGGACGTCCGGTTTACGTGATGTCTGCCCCGCCTACGGCCGAAAACTTAGCGCAGGAGCTCGGTGCAGTCGCGCAAAGGCTGCTTTCCCCGCATCAAATCGAGGTGGCCGCAGTGCGCATTTACGAGACGCCCAATTGTTTTGCAGATTGGACGCCCGATCCTCATTCCTGAATCCATTCGCCCTCGCAGTTGCCCTAAGGGGCAGAGTCCCATTTCAACCGCCCATACACACATCCCAAGCAAGGCATCATGCGCAAACCCATTTTCATCGGCCTTCTTTGTTCGGTAGGCGCAGGCGTTTACGGCTTGTACCATTACCAGCAGTCTCACGAACGAGAGATTCAGCAGCTGGAAGCAGAGGCTGCCGCAATCCGGCAAACGGTGACGCCACTGAAGTTTCGCATCACCTCCAGCGGTGATGAGGGGACTACAGTCGAGATCCATCTCTATGACCTTTTGGGCAACGACATTGCACATTGGGAAGAGACCGTGCCCGGAAGGGAACCGACCTTTGGCTTTGCGGTCGACCCACTGGCCCCCAAGCAGCATTTAGCGTTTCCGGTGAAGCTTTACAGTGAGACCGTTGCGCCCTACCAGGGGATCGATTTGACAGCGCATTACGCCGCCGGGGACGGATACCCGCGCATCTTTGATCACTCGCCTTACGACGCCACGCCCACCGCAAGAGCACAGCTGATCGAGCGCTTTGCGGCCATCAGGCAGGGCAAACTCAACGGGCAGGCCTTTGGGAACGATCTCTACGCACCCTCATTTCACGGCTTCCGCGTGGGTCGCATCTACGCGATCGAGTTCCATCCTTACACGGGAACGCCCAATCTGCGCGAGACCGAGTGATGTTTGACGATCTGTTTTTGCCTGCCGCCCAGACGTTGCGGTCCGTTTTTTTGCCGCTGAGCCACAGTCTTCAATGGCCAGGGACGCTTTTAAAGCTGTTGTTCTTTACGGAATACGGGCTGATCCTGCTGTTTGGGCTTTACATGACGGCAGCCATCGCGGCGGGTATGCAGAATGCAGCAGCGCGAAAGGCTTCGGGACAATGCAGATCATGCCTTTGCAGTTGTGCGGTGGGGGCTGCCTCGGGGTTCCCAAAGACGCTGCAGGCAGCCTTTAAACTGTGGATCGTTGCGGGCGTGGTGGTGTCGTTGCAATTTGTGAGCGATACCATCGCGCAATCGACCGAAAGGATCTGTCGCCTGTACGAGATGCGGCAGGTAGTGGAGCAGCTTTCGGAGCAAACAGAGATTGCCGAGCTGCGGGTGGTGGAGCGCCGTTGCGGATCGGAGCCTGACGCAGAGGATTGTCCGCCGGATCAGGTGACCACAACCGTCGAGATCACCTTTTACAGCGGCGATGACGCGCAGAAATCGCTGGTTCAGCGTTATGAATTGCCCGGTCGCGAGGTTTACCTGGCGTCGCTCATCTTTAACTTTGACCGTTCCCTTTTTGCGACGGGCGAGCACCGCAACCTCTGCATCCCTTACGCCCTTTACAGCGAGCGTTTACCGCGCGCGGAAGCCCTCCGCATCCAGACGTCGGAAGCCCGTGACATCCCCATCTATTACCAACGCGACGACGAGAGCATCTATGGACTTGCGCCCCAAATCTTTCGCGACCGTGCAGAGGAGCTGATGAAGATCCTCGATTCCCCGGAGCAGTCGCGCAAGGAAGGCATCCGCACCAGTCAGGGCATCCTTCACGGCAGCGCAATCCACAAGATCCTCCCTGTAGGGGAACGTTACACGCTTTATCTGCATCAGGCCGACGGGCTCTCCCTCAAGAAGAATGCCAGCTTTTAAAGCATCCCTGCCGCGGATGGATGCTTTTCAAGGCTGTAAAAGGACCATCCCCGCCGCGCATCACGATCGTTCAACACAGAAACAGCACCATCCCTGCCGGGTACAGCCTCTTTGAGCGCCCGCTTTACCGCCATCCCAGCGTTTGATCTGCCCTAAAGGATTGTGAAACAAAAACATTCTTGTCTTTGCCCATCGCGCTCTTTACATACGCGGCCCTCATCCTGCCCCTGCATCGTTTCATCAGAGCGCTGTCAAAGCAGCGTCCGCAGCAAGGCATGGATTCTGCATTGAGGATCAGATCATGAAACCGTCACGGATTGCCCCTTTTACCGCTTTACTCCTCGCTGCCTCAAACGCCATGGCGCTCGACACCAGTGAACCGCTGGCTCACGGCCTGATGGATACGGAGCTTTACTTTTCATCCATCGGTATGGGCAACAAGGCAGAGCATCGCACCCTCGATCAAACCTTAGTCCTCGGCGCGGGTCTCCCCTCTGCATTAAACATCTTTGGCATCTTCGGCATGGGCAGCGACGGTGATCTCAAGAACGGATACCATACGTACAGCGTCAAGCTCACTCACGGCACCGTAGACACCGAGCATTTCGATCTCGATCTCTGGCTCGCAACTCAAATGAATCAGGCCTTAACGATCACACCCGGATTTGAGATCAACATCGACGCCAAGGATGCCCTGAAGCAGTTCGGTTTCTTTACGAAGATGAACTTCCCCATTTACGCATTGGACGATCAAACCACCTTCGACGTGGTCGCCCTGCCGGGGATCTACTATACCTTCAGGCCCAAGCACCAACTCCTTGCGGGGGTCGATATGACCTATTCCAAAGACGGCGAAGACGAGTTCAGGGTAGGCACTGCGCATCTCAGCTATAACTTCTCCGTCATCCCGCATACGGAGTTCATCGCAGATTTCGGCGTCAGGATCCCCAAGGGCGACGACGAAGACGTCAACTTCGAGGCCACCATCGGCCTGGTCGGCTTCTTACCCCAGATCAAATGAGCCTGCCCTGCCAGGGATGGTGTGATTTCAGACGCAAAATCGATGGATCGCCTTCAGGGATCATGCGATTTCAAATGTAAAATGCGTAAATACCCTTTAGGACAGCGTCATTTCAGGCGCGAAACGAAGCCATCCTTCAAAGAGGCTCCCCTTTTTCAGATGTGAAATCGCACAGTCTTTCATAAGTATCATCTCATCTTAGCTCTTTAATTCCACTTCCGCAGCAGGCACGGCTCGATTTTAAAGATGAAACGGCATGATCCCCAGAGGGGATCGCGTCATCAAGACCGCGCATTCGGCTCCCCCCACCTAGCCTTGCGCTTCAAAATGAATCCCACCTGAAGGCCCCAGTGCGGCCATCTCCCCTTTCAACCGCTTACCGCACACCAGCAACGGCCAGTGAGACTTCAGGATCGCCCCCGCCTGGGAGTGACGGGTATAACGCCATTTTCGCCCCAAAGCCTCCCCCTTCCCCGCCATCGCAACCGCATTTTACGCCTCCAACACTGCCCTCCTTAACGTCGCAGGCGGTATTTTTGCGTCAAGATCGGCTGTCTTAAGGCCCCAAAACCGGCGCTGCGTTTTGAAAATGAAACCGGCGTCCCAAAGGCGACCTCCATTTCACCTTTGAAATCGCGGTATTACCATGTCGTCTTCCATTGTTTCCCAAATAAAACGGCGTTACCCATTTTTAAGCTTGCTTTATAACGCAACCTGAATTAGATCCCTCTAACAGAGAAACAAACAACTTCCCTTTTTGAGGTTCAAATGACGCGTTCGCTTTTCACGATGGTCACGGTTTTTGCTTGCTTGTCCGCGCCGGCGATGGCTCTGGATACGACTGAAGGTTTCGATAAGGGCTTGACGGATGTGGAATATTCGCTCTCGTCGGGCGGCATGGGGCTGAAGGCGGCGGAGCGCAGCCTGGAGCAGACGCTCACGCTCGGTGCGGGTTTGCCGGCGAATCTTTCAGTGGCGGGCAGCGTGACCATGGGGAGCGACGGCAATCTGGAAAACGGGGCGCACAGCGTCGAGGCGATGTTGCTGCATTCCACCGTCGATACCGAACATTTCGACCTGGATTTGATGCTGACGACCGGGCACGACGGCGATCTCTCCATCGCGCCCGGATTCGAAATCAACCTCGATAAGGCCAATGATCTCGCGGCATTCGGCTTTTTTGCAGGTGTCGCCTTCCCCATTTTTGCGCAGGATGGTGAAAAGACCTTTGACATCGAGGTTGCCCCCGGCGTCTATTACACGATCAACGAAGATCAGCAGATCCTGCTCGGCTTCGACTTCACGTATCACAAGGATGCCGAAGAGGGTGGCCGCGACGTGGATTTGGGTTCCGTCGCTTTGGGTTACAATGTGAACATCGCGGATGGTCTTGAGCTGATCACCGAGGTGGGTGTGGACATCCCGCAAGATGACGAGGATGTCTCGTTCTCGGCCAGCATCGGGCTGGTTGCAACGCTTCCTTCTCCCAAGTGAGCCTATCCCCGTCAAGGCAACCGCCATTCTACGACCCGATGGTAATGCCTTGGCGGGGAAACTCCTTTTTCACGATGGATCACGGCTGCCGCAAAAATCGCGACCGCAAGCTTGAAGGGAAAATGAAATGAATGCCGAAACGGTGATCACCCTTTGCATCATTGGAGTTGCGACCGCCTGGCTGCTCTTTCGGGCGCTTCGCCGTCTGACCAGCAAGAACCCATCGGGTTGCGCCGGCTGCCCCGCCTGCGGATGTTGCGGTTCAAAGGGGGGTTGCTCGCTTCAAAAGCGGATCGAATCGGTCGAGCCGGATCGCCAAAGCGGTTCCAAAAAATAAAAAACCCTTTCCCAAAACCGCATTCCCGTCCCAAAGCGCGCGCATTTCCCCATTCCCCTTCGGTCCCGCCTTTGCGCCGCCTTTTTCCAGCCTGCTTCTGTTTAAAAAATTGCACCCCGGGGGGCAAATGAGACTCCCATCTTGTGCGTTATTGGGTTATTTTTCACTGCAAACGGCAAGCAGGAGAAAATCTCGATGCGTCAATTAAACCGACAACGCGGTGTGCAGGTTACGCTCACGGCCCTTCGATATTTGCGCGCACAGCTTCCGCATCTGAGAACGCGGATGGCGCAGATGGAGAGAGCCAGGCGGGAGGCCGGAAGCAAAAAGACATTAAAGCGCGGGGTCTCGGGCAAATATGAACAGGCACAACTCACGCAGAAGAATCAAACGCCTACGGCTGCAGAGATTCGCGTTCAGAAGATTGAAGCCGAGGTTCAAAACGAGATCACCGCTTTTAAGTCAGCGTTAAGCGTTTATGAGAGCGCGCAGATCGAGCATCTGGCGATTCGGGCCGACATTCTGAGATGGAAGAACGCGCTTTATCACCGGATCATGCAGTTTTATCGCGATCGGAAGGCCCATGCGCCCGAGGAGCTGCCCCGTTTCTTTACAGGGGATCCCGATCACTTCAGGCTGCCGGGCGCTTACGGCAAGCTGATGCTGCAGGCTCACGCCTTTTTGCAAAGGCTCACCCAGAATGAAGTGACGGTGGCCAAATCGGTGGAAGAAGCCCTCCATTACCTGAAGCACGCTTTGATGGCGCGGGAAGCAGCCTGCCAAAAGGAAGACAGCTACAAGGCGATGCGCGAACAGGCCATGGATCGCGCGCAGTTGTTCTATAACAGCCTCTACAAGCGACTGCTCGCCATTTACCCAGGCATGGCGGATTACGTGGAAATCTGTTTCTACGATCTGCCTAAGCTCGAGCGCTCGGTGAAGAAGAGCGATCCGCAGATGACATTGCCCGATCGCGAGCAGCGCTACGCCGAGGCCCTGCGGGTAGCGGAAGCCTTAAAGACCCTGGATTGCGAAGTCGACGACATGGAGGTCGGTTTGAGCGACGTTTCCCTTGAGGCCTTTCTTTCGAACGAGATTCTGCCCGAGCACAACAGCCAGCCACCGCAAGCGGAGTTGACAGATTCCTTGGATGCCACCCTCGACACCGTGTTTTCGGAGGAGGATTCCCCTGAGGACACCATCGAGTCTTCCAATCCGATGGAGATCGGTACGATCACGATTCCCCCACGTCAGCCTTCGGAGAGCGGTTCGCGCTGATCGCTCAAAGCCCCATACCCTTCCACATTCTCATCTTTAAAAGCATCAAACCATCATGAAAAAGTTCGGCGGGTCGATGAACAAGCAACCTGCGCGCCTGTTACAGCAGGCACAGCAGAAGCGTTTGCAGGAAAAAGAGCGTTCCGGGATTCGGGAGAAGATTTCGCAATTAAAGCAAGCGGTGTTGAACAGCGCCGACCTGAAGCAGAAGATCGAAAAGCATTTGGCGTCGAAGGATCCATCGGCCGGTAAAGCGACGGTTTTCTTCTCGGTCTGCAATGGGCAGGAGCGGGCCATGGTGCTCCATCGCTCCGCCGGGACGCTGGAGCAGGCTTTTGAGAGCGCGGCTTCGGTCACCGAAAACTGGGTGCTGCAGAAGCATTACAATCCCCTTTGGCTCCGGGTGGACGTGATCTCCGAGTCGCACGAGACCTCGCTCAACCGGACGGCGGAGCTGATCACGCCGATGCTGACGGAGCTCTTCCGGTACGGGATCGCGCTCGATCCGGATTTGAATGCGGCCTATCTCGAAGAGGAGCTGAACGGTAACAAGCTGATCGATTACGAGACCGGGCGCTTCAAGGTCGCTGCGGCCAATAAATATGGAAAGACCCAGGGACGGGATCCGGTCTCGGAGCCTCAGCAAAGCGTCTATCTCTTCAACACCTTCGCCTGGATCGTCGACGAAGAGGGGCTGCATGAGCTGCATACGGACTTCAACAGCCACGGGCGAAGGCTCCTCCCCAAAGTCGATGCCGACTACGCATTTCAGTTGGTGAAGACGGGGGCGCAGTTCTTATACAGTCAATTAAAAGAGGACGGGGCGTTCGTTTATGGGATCTACCCTGTCTACGACAAGATCATCGAGAACTACAATATATTGCGCCATATCAGCACCCTCTGGAGCATGGTGGTTCAATACCGGCTGTCGCAGGATCAGACGGTGTTGCCCCATGTTCGCCGCGCATTCGACTATGCCTTTAAAAACTATGTGGACGATATGGATCCGGAGACGAGTTTTCTCGTGGAGCGAAAGTCTGATGAGATCAAGCTCGGGGGCAATGCGGTCGCCATACTGGCGCTGACGGACTACATGGATGCCACGGGCAGCGATGAATACAGGGCACTCTGCGTTCGGTTTGGCAACGGCATCTTAAAAATGTTCGACGCCGGGACGGGGAAGTTCGTCCACGTTCTGAATGCAAAGACCTACCAGGTGAGCGCTGCCTACCGCACCGTCTATTACGACGGCGAGGCGACCTTTGCATTGACGCGCCTCTACAGCTTAACGGGCGATGCCAAATGGCTGGAAGCGGCTGAGCGCTCGGTGAAACATTTTATTGAGGCCGACTACACCGTCCACCGCGATCACTGGGTGGCCTATGCCTTAAACGAGATCACCCAGTATCTGCCCAAGGAAGAATATTTCTCCTTTGCATTAAAGAACGCCGATGTGAACTTAAACGAGATCTATTACCGGGTGACGACTTATCACACCTACTTTGAGCTGTTGATGTCGACCTTTGAGACCTACGATCGCATCGTAAAGAACGGATACCAGGTCAACTATCTCGCGAAGTTCAACAAGGAGTTCTTCTTCCGGTCGATCGACCGGCGCGCGGATTACATGCTGAACGGGTTCACCTACCCTGAATTCATCATGTATTTTAAGGTGCCGTCGCATATCCGGGGCGCATTCTTCGTCCGCCACGACGGATACCGGGTGCGCATCGACGACGTACAGCACAACATCGGCGGTTATTACAAGTACTACAAGAACTACGATCTGCTTTGCGAATACAAACAGAAGCTCGGTATCGAGTGAGCGGCGCCTTCGATCGGATTTGAATGGGGGCGCTTCTTTTGGAGGCGGGATCAGGTTCAAAAATGGAACCGCACCGCTCCCCTTTCGGATGGCTCTTTTAAAAGCGATCGATCCGCTCACCGAACCGGAGGCAGGCGCTTTCAAAATGGATCGAAAAGGCTGCCGGACGTTCGGAAACCGCCTTTAAACGGGATCGAAGAGGCCGCCCTAAATTCGGAGGGCGCTTTGAACGAATTTGAAACAGGTCGCCCTAAATCCGGAACCGGCTTTCAAACGGCGTAAAAGGCACTACCCCAAATTCGGAGTGCTTTTTAAAGCGCATTCAAAGAGCCCTCCGGACGACCGGAACCCTGTTTTAAAAGCGATCCATGATGTTTCCGAAGATTCGGAAACGCCTTTTAATGGCCATCGAACAGCCCATTTCAAGCTCGGAAACGACTTTGAATGGATTAAAAAATGCTGTCCGACCACCCGATATTCAAAGGTTTTTAAAAAAAATCCGCCTTTTTTAAGATCGGCCCTTGCAAAGTTTGTGAGGCACAGATAAGCTACAAATCGTTTAAAGGTCCTTTTACTTTTCACCCAAGCACAGGAGATTCCCCATGATCGATAAAGTTTCGCGCATCGACTACAAGCGTCTTCGCCGGGAAGAGCAGCACAGCTACAATACAGATGCCCTCCATATCATCGATAAGACCTGCGGGCCCTGCGGAAAGCTCTATAACCAGTTTAAGGATGCAGCCGACAGGCTCGACTTTGCGCTCACCCAAAAGGCACTACAGCCTTCGCGAAGCCTCGCAGATCACGATCAGGCTGCGGACTCGGCCTGGTTTGGTCTGCAATATCGCATCAAGGCGGGGTTATACCTGCCTCGCACTCAGGCCGCAGCCCAGAAGGTGGATTCGGTGTTCTCTCAGACGAGCAATCCAACCCACCTCGGGTACGCGCAGGCCTACGGTGCATTGCGCACCTTGCTCTCGCAGCTCTACGCATTGGGCGATCCGGTTCTGATCGAAGCCGATGTCAAAGAATATGTCGACTATTTGCAGAGCTGCGTCGACAACTTCTTAACCAAGCGTTCCGAGATGATGCAGGCGCACGCTTCGGGCCGAATCGGTGAGATCACCTCCATCGTCAAGGAATGTGCCCGTTACTGGCAGAAGCTGGCCGCTTTTATCGAGGCGATGGCCAACGCCGAGACGCTGCCGAACGCTGAGGAGACCGTGAAACAGCTCAACCGGATGACGGCTCTCTACAAGGCGCGGATCGAAGCGCGCATGGCGGGCGACAACGAGGACGAAGACGAGAACGACAACGAGATCACCGATGCCGAATCCGATGCGCCCGCAGAGATCGACGCCCCCGCTTCCGATCCGGCCGATGGCAGCAACTGAGTTTCAGAGGATCGCCGTTTTTGAGGCGGCCTCTGTTTTTTGAACGTCAAGACCCCACCGAACGTGAGAGCGCGAAATGGATGAACTCAACATCTTTCTGACGGCGCACTGCATCGCCATCGCCTACGCGCTCTTTCACATCACCGTCTACTATTACCTCTATTATACGCGCTCAAAAAGCGGCTATCAGTTCCTGCCGATCTCCTATCACTACCGCCACCGCGACGGATCCCAGGAATACGTTAACGCCTGGCCCCTCGAAAACCTGGGCGCTATCTATTGTTTATCGGGCGATCTGATCCGCGTATCCTGTATCAGCGACGAGAACGAGGCGGTGGAAGCGATGGTGATCGGCCAGGAATCGATGCAGATAGAGGTCAACGCCCGGGGCGAACCCGTAGCCGAGGGCGAAGAGGTGGCCGATAGGCTGCCCTACTGGTGCACTGACTGCTGGTACAACGGAAAGATTTTTCAGCTGAGGCAGCCGGGCGAGATGCCCGAAGGCCTCGCGCTCATCGAGAACCCCATCTACCAGGACGGGGGATCGCCTTACGCATTTGAAGTCTGGCTCCCCGGGCCAAAGACGGGCTTTAAAACCGAATACCAACTCGCCTACTACGCGGCGGCCTCTGTCTTAGACAAGAGTCCGCCGCTTCACTTATTCCTGTATGCGCGCTTTTTGCAGCATAAATGGACCTATCTGGCGATCTGGCTCTTTTCGGTCGCAGCGCCCCTGTTCATCTACCTGACCCGGTGAGCCTTTAAAAAGGGATCGAAGCTGCCCTCCGGAGCGAGGGTGACCTCATGGAAAACGAAAACATCAACTGATCATATTGGAGGATCTATGATTGCCATGCTCTACATCATCGGTGGTGCCGCTTTGGGTATCGGCATCGCTGCATTTTTTTCAAACCTCATGAAGAAGCATGCCGCCGCTCAAAAGAAAAAGCAGGACGAAGCCTACGAGCGGAACATCCAGGAAAAGATCCGCAAACACCGCAACAAGAATCCGGGGGATCCCAATTCCGTGGTGCAAAACGACATCACCGGCGTCGGTCTGGGCGGCGTCTTCAGGTTACCGCGCTTCGGAAACCAGGATGGCCCCGTCGATCTCTACGTCACGCGCATCCACAGGTACAACAACGGTGGCAACAACACCTGGTACGAGCTCATCTGCAACTACAAAGGCCGTGAACTCCTTTGTGAATGGTACCGTAAGGGCAAGAAGCTCCACGTTACTGCGGGATTCGAAGACGAATGCATGGAAGAAGACGATATTGGTCTCACCGAAGCGAAGCTCATCGACTTTGATGAAGGCAAGCTGAAGACTTTTGAATGGCAGAACCAAACCTGGATCTACCTCTCTTCAGGCGAGAGCTTCTACTATGAGGACGATGAAGACGAGGCTGAAGGCTTCTACCTTTGGTCTTTCGAGAACTCGGACGGCAGCGAAACGATCGATATCGAGAAGTGGGAGGACGACGACGAGTTCTGCGTCTACCACGAATGGGCGATCGACCCGAAGAAGATCGAAGTTTTTGACGCCGGGAAAGGGCGAAGGTGATCCCGGATGCTTTCTACCAAGAACTCCATATGGGCTGCCCTGATCGGGGCCTTTGCCGGTTTATTCGCTTACTTCATCTTCTCCTGTCCCCTCGATGAGGAGATCGTCGATTCGTACAACAAGTCGAAGGCGCAGCTTGAACAGCTCATCGCGAGCGAAGAGGCCACCGACAAGCAGATCGACGAGGTGATCAAGTCTCAGGCGTCCTACTTCTCGCCCATCAGAGAGGTGGCGCAGATTAAAAAGGACCGCGCGGAGCTGAAGCAGGAACTCGGCAAAATTCAGACCATCGAGACCGAACAGCTGATCCCCGAGTTGAAGCGCAATCGCTATTACTATCAGGACCAGTTCCAGACCGTTTTAAGCAGCTACCAGTCCGCCATTCACGTTCACCAGGAGCATTTAAACGCCAACAAAGGCCTCGCCCGCGTTCTGGCCATCGCTGCCTACCCCAAAAACCGCGAAAGCCGGCACCAGGATGTCCGCTCGAAGATCACCGCGCTCTCGCAGCAGCTTCTGAACGGCGAGCTTTCAACCCTGATGACCCAGAAGAAGACCCAGTATCCGGAAGCTTCATCTGAGATCGACGCGCGTTTTCAGGCGATCACAGAGGGTCATCAAAAGCTCCTTCAAGGCCTCTCCGGCCTCGGTGATGGCTGCGCGGCGCCCCTCATCCGGGAATACGACTGCGGGGTGAAGCTCGACAACTGCCTCGATGAGATCTCCGCCCAAAACAAGCGCATCGCCCAGCTGGAATACGACCTGAACCACATCTCGGACAGCATCGAGCACATCCTGACCGATCTCAAATATGGCCTCTACAACGGCAACTACGACCCGACCAAGAGCCTGTACGCCGCGAAATACGAGGTCATCACCAACAACCATACCGCCACTTCGGACTGGGAACCGATCACCAAAGAAGAATACAGCCAGTACGAAGACAACATCGGTATGTCGGTCTATTCGAAAGCTGAAGGTGAGCTGACCGGCAAGAAGCAGATCGCGCCCCCCGGCTACCGGTTCGTCGACAACCCCCGCTATGGTGAATGGCGCACAGACGTCAACGGAAACCGGTACTGGGCCTTCCACCTGCAATATCTCGCCTTCCGGAACCTGATCTTCGCCAGCACCGATGTCACAAACTCGGTACGACAGACCGAATACAACCAGTATCAGACCTACCGAAAGGCCGGTAAGACCTATTACGGCTCCTCGAACCAATATGGAACGCGCGGTTCAGTCTCGGGCAAGCGCTACAAGAGCTCTTCCTATTATACTGCCCACCCCACCAAGCATTACTCCTACTCGACTTCGACCTATCACACGTCCAGCAGCTCCGGCCGGTACAAAGGATCGAGCTACAGCTCCCACAGCAGCCGAAGCTCGCGCAGCGGAAGCTACCGATCTTCCTCCTACAGGAGCTCTTCGAGAAGCGGAGGTGGCAAGTGATCCCCTCAAGACACCCCGCTTCTTTTGACTGCAACCGGGGATCCGCACTGCGGGTGGCGGCCTTCAATGGCGCGCAAAGGGCCTGCCCTGCCCCCGGAGGCCTCTTTCAATCTGAAACCAACAGCCCCTGTGAACCTGTAACGCCCTCTTTCAAATCCGGAGGTGAGCGGTGAGCAGCTTCTTCTACCCCGTTTTATCGATCCTGAGCGCCCTCGCCCTGCTTCTGGTCGCGCGCTCTTCATACCGCTTTGGCCATGCCTCAACGGAGGATCAGCTGACCGACGCCGATAACCCCGCCTTTGGGGTCGCGCTCTTCGGGTATCTCGCGGGGTTCACCTGCGTGCTCGTGGTCCTGATGCCCAATGTCAACGAGATTTCAGATCCCGCTGACGCCCTGAACGCCTACGGTGAATTCTTTGTCTACGGCTTTGCGGCCCTCTGGCTGCTCCGTTTTTCGGGCTACCTGAACCGCAAACTGATCCTCACCCGCTTCGATGTGGCCAAAGAGCTCATCGCCGATCAGAATACGGGCACCGGTTTTGTGCTTGCAGGCAGCTACCTCGCCTCCGGTCTCGTCCTTGCGGGCGCCTTTGCGGGATCACTCAAAGAAGAAGCGCTGCCCTTCGATGCCAATCCCTGGATCCTCCGGGCCATCGAACTCAGCGTCGCTCTGGCAATTTATATTGTGACCCAGCTCGGACTCTGCCTTTACGGCCAGATCTACCAGCGCATCCAGCCCAAGGGCCGCGATTTACACGACGAGATCGCCCGCGACTACGAAAAGGACGGCGTCTTCTACGGCGGAAACGCGGCTGCCGGACTCGCATTCGGCGGCAATCTGCTCGCTTTCGGTATCGCCCTCTTTGGCGGCGCCCGGCCCGACGTCGAAAACTTCCTCTCATACTTTGGGCATTTTGGCCTCTCGATCGCCTGCGCCTTCTTCTGCCTGCCCCTGGGACGCGCCCTGATCGACCGCGCGATGCTGAAACACAGCACCCTGTCGCATGAAATCTATCACGACAAGAACCCGAACGCCGCCCTCATGGAGACCGCTCTGCTCTGCCTGATCGCCTCCGGAATCGCGGTGGTGCTGTAATTTTGCCCGAAAGGCCCCTTCCGAAAATGAAGCGCAGCGCCCGACTGACCCTAATCGCGATCGTCCTCTTTTTGGGGGGCTCGGGTCTCGTCTACGAATATTGCCTCTCCACCCTCGCAAGCCATCTGCTCGGCAACTCCGTCGAGCAGTTCAGCCTGATCATCGCGCTCATGATGTTTGCCATGGGCGTAGCCGGCCTTGCACAGCGTCTGATCACCACCAACGAACGCCTGATCGACCGCTTCATCGAGGTCGAGATCGCCCTGGGACTCCTCGGTGGCAGCTCCACCCTGCTGCTCTATTTGTCTTACAGCTACATGGAGCATTTTCACTTCGTGCTCTATCTGCTCGCGAGCGCCATCGGCTTCGGCATCGGACTCGAGATCCCGCTGCTTTTGCGCATCAACCAATTCTGGAGAGGCGAGCTGAAAGACAACGTAGGCGACATCTTCTCCCTCGACTACATCGGCTCGCTCGTGGGCGCCCTGGTATGGTCGTTTGTACTGCTGCCTCTGCTCTCGCTCGAACGCATCAGCCTCATCCTCGGCATCGTCAATCTTCTGGCCGCAAGCGGCAGCCTCGCGATCTTCTGGAAGCTTGCACAGCGCAAAAAGACCTATATTTCCGCCCTGCTGGGCTCTCTCGCGGCGCTCATCGCCCTCTCCCTGGTTTCACCTGGCCTCATTTCGGATGCGCGACAACATCTCTACCGCGACCCCATCCGCTTCCACGAAAAGAGCGCCTACCAGGACATGGTCGTCACCGGCTCCGGCGAGCGCTTAAGCCTCTACCTCAACGGGCATCTGCAGTTCGACAGCGAAGATGAATACATCTACCACGAGATGCTCGTGCATCCCGCCGTGCTCTCACTGGATCACCCGATTCAGGATGCCCTCGTTTTAGGCGGCGGAGACGGCCTGGCTGTGCGCGAACTCCTCAAATGGCCGAGTTTAAAACGCGTGGTTCTCGTTGACCTCGACCCTGCGGTCACAAATCTGGCCTCCCACTACAAACCGATGATCGATCAAAACGGCGGCGCCTTCCTCGATGACCGCGTCCGGATCGCCGATGCCTCCGCAAGCACCCTGCCCGCCGGAGATCGCACAGTGTATAAGATCCCCGAACGCCCCACCGAAGCGCTCACGGATCCCGCCGAAGCGATCGCAACCGTGCAGCTCCTGCATCTCGACGCTGATGTATATGTCGCCAATATCGCAGAATACGGCGACCGGTTCGACGTGATCATCGCCGACTTCCCCGATCCCTCTTCCTCGGACGTCGCCAAACTCTACAGCCTGGAGTTCTACCTGGCCGCGAAACGCTATTTGCGCGAAGGCGGCGTCATCGTCGTGCAGTCCTCCAGCCCCTACTCCAACCGGACCTCGTTCTGGATCACGCGGAACACCCTCGCGGAGGCGGGCTTCAAAACCCTGTCTCTCCATGCACATGTGCCTACTTTTGGGGAATGGGGCTGGCATCTGGGCCGGATCGACCGTGCACCTGCGCCCAAAGGCGCGATCCCCTTTGAAACCCGCTACATTTCAGAAGATGTGATCGCGGCGTCGGCCGTGTTCCCCAAGCCTCTCGCAAAACCCGAAGGGCTCACTTCGATCTCGACACGCCTCGATCCCCAGGTGATGCACGCCTACCTCCGGGGCGAACCCCTCGACGGCGAACGCCACTACCCGCGATCCGCCAAACGGTAACACCTTTCAACGATGCGCAAACACCCCTCCGAACCGCTGGCGGGCGACCCAAAACTTCACAACTGCGCCTGTTTTACTGCCCTGCAATCTTTTTTTTGATCCCGGCGCCACAGCATTCAAAACGATCTCAGTTTCTGTTAGAGTGCCGCCGCATTTTTCCCAGGAAGGTTATTCCATGACTTTACTTGCTCAACTCCTGAGCCAGTTCAAGCCCGCAACATTAGAAGCCAATCTCGATTTATTGCCCGAAGATGTGCGCGCCGCGCTCCCCGATTTAAAGGCGGCCTTTGAGGCCGTAGATCGCATCATGTATTGCCAGTGGTCGGAGGATCTGCCGGATCTGATGGCCGATCGCGCCAGCGGTTACAGCCTGGAAGCGAAGGCGCTGCGCCATTTTAACGGCCCCTATAACGTCCTTGACGCCAACAAATCCTTTATTGAAGGCGTCCCCGATCCGCTTCCGGGCAAAAATGTTTACCCCGAAAACCTGACCGAAGCGGAATTCGACGCCTGGATCGACGCCCATCCCGCCGATCGCGCCGCCTTCGTTTCGCCCTGCACCGTCATCGAACGCCGGCTGAACTCGGAACCGGGCAGCATGCTGGTCGCGATCCCCTACGCCGAAAAATATCGCGATGAACTGAACGAGGTGGCCGCCCATCTGAAAGCCGCCGCCGATAAGCTGGAAGAAGGTGCGCTCAAAACGTTTTTGGAAAACCGCGCTGAGGCGCTCTGCAGCGATTACGACGCACAGGCGGAGTCGGATGCGGAATGGGTTCGCCTTCACGACGCGCCGCTCGAAGTGGTGATCGGTCCCTTCGAGGTTTATTCCGACGCGCTCAAAGGGCTCAAAGCTTTCTACGAGGCGATGCTGCTTCAGGTCGATCACCAGGCCGGCGATGCCCTGAAATCGATCGAAAACGCGCTGCCGATCCTGGCGGAACAGATCCCCTACCCCGCGCATTCGCGTCCGGCCATGGGCGGCATGGCGCCGATGATCGTGGTGGACGAACTGCTCGCTGCAGGTGAAGGTCGCTCGGGCATCCTCGCCTCCGCCTTCAACCTCCCGAACGACGCCGGTGTTCGCGGAGCCGTCGGCTGGAAGCAGGTCATGATCCGCAACGTCATGCAGGCCAAGTTCGACAACTGCACGCGCCCCATCGCCGCCCGCGTGCTCTCTGCCGAAGATTTGGCGGCCTCTTCGTTCGACGCTTACTTCTTCCATGTGCTTCTGCACGAAGTCACCCACGGCCTGGGACCGGCCTACCGGGAAGACGGACGCAGCATCAACGAAGCCTGCGGCCGCTGGCACACCGCCCTCGAGGAAGCCAAAGCCGACATCGGATCCCTCGTCCTGCTCTGCCAGTTCCAGGGGCAGTTCGGAATCCCCGCGCTCTCACTTCAGACCATCGGCGCTTCTTTCTTTGCGGGCCTCTACCGCTCGATCCGCTTTGGCCTCCACGAAGCCCACGGCCGCGCCAACGCGATCCAGTACAACTTCCTTAAAGAGCAGGGCGCCATCTGCAAAACCGAGGGCGGCCATCTTCACGTCGTGCCCGAAAAGATTCCGGAAGCCGCCAAAGCGCTCCTCGACCGCATCTGCACCCTGCAGGCCTGCGGGACGGACGCCGAATTGCAGGCGTTCTCTGAAACCTATGGCACGGCCTCCGAAGATCTCATCGCTCAAATCGACAACCTCTCAGACCTCCCCATCGATATTTTGCCCACCTTTCCCCTCGATTAAGCGCATTTCGGCTACAACAAAAGCTGCAAGGCTGGTAACTTCCATCTGAAAACAGATGGAGGTTACTCAGATGCGTACCCATTTTACATATGCGTTTTTGCTTTGTAGTTTTGCTTTGTGGAGTTGCGACGATGATGGCGGCTCTTCAAACGTGAGCGACGCTGAAACCGTCATCGACTCTGAACCCCAAAAGACCGACAGCACGCCCGTAGAGCAGGACACGGGCCATGATGACGCCGACCAGGATGACGCCGAGCTGACCGATGAATGCGTTGATGGCCCCTACGAAGGCGTAGAGGAAATCTGCAACGGTAAAGACGACAACTGCGATGGCGACACAGACGAAGGCTTTCACCTGGGCGAACCCTGCCAAGCGCTTGGCGTCTGCGCCCAGGTAGAGGGCGCCGTCTTTGAATGCGACGAAAACGGCGGAGTCCGCTGCTCCGCTTCTCCCGGAGGCTCCAAATACCCCGAAGAAATCGCAGGGCCCGAAACCTGCGACGGCCTCGACAACGACTGCGACGGTACGATTGACAACATTCCGGCCGTCCCCTGCTACAGCGGTCCGAATGGCACTCAAGACGTAGGCGAATGTAAGGGTGGCATCACCGTTTGCTCCCCCGAAGCGAATGGATCCACGATCTGCAAAGGGGAACAAACGCCTCAGACAGAAGTCTGCAACGGCAAAGACGACGACTGCAACGGCAAGACCGACGAAGACCTGGCAGACGTGCCCGAGATTTGCAACGGCAAAGATGACAACTGCGACGGCAAGACCGACGAAGGCTTTGCCGATCAGTTGGGACAGGCCTGCTCCGTTGAATTCGGTCCATGCGCCCTGTATCCCGACCCCGTGTATGAATGCGACAGTGAGGGTGGCATCCGCTGCTCCGCCATGCGTTTCGCTCAGGAAGAAGTCTGCAACAACAAAGATGACGACTGCGACGGCGAAATCGACAACAGTTTCGAAGGCTTAGGTGAAGAATGCTTCCCTGAGGGCGAATGTGCGCGTTGGCCCGGCATCAAGGAATGCGATCCCGATGACGAAAAAGCCGAATTGATTTGCAGCACGGGAGCGCGCGGCAGTGACTACAGAGGACTGCCCGCAGAATACTGCAACGGTAAAGACGACGACTGTGACGGCGAAACCGACGAAGATATCGATATGAGCGACTTCCCCTGCTATCAGGGAGCCGTGGGCACTGAAGGCGTAGGCATTTGTCACGGCGGGCATCAAGTCTGCATCCGGGGTTTGCCGCAAGGCTGCGAAGATCAGCAGCTCCCCCAGGCTGAAGAATGCAATGGCTTAGATGACGACTGCGATGGCGAAACCGATGAAGGACTCGATGTTGAGGAAGATTACACCTGCGGTTTCGGTCCCTGCCAGGCTGTGGGTACTCGTCGCTGCGTCGACGGCCACTACGTTGGGAACTGCACGCCCAATGAACTTTTAGCCAGTCCCGATGACAACTGTGACGGCAAAGACGACGACTGCGACGGCACGCCAGACGACGATTTTGTGGAAGTGGAAACCACCTGCGGTGATTATGGTGAATGCATCAGAACGGGTCATATCGTCTGCGAAAGCGGAACTCCGCGCGATACCTGCATTCCGGGAACGCCCAGTCCTGACGACAACTGCAACAACAAAGATGACGATTGCGACGGTCAGACCGACGAAGACTACAACGGCCAAGAAGCTGATTACGATACGGTCGCCCGCACCACCTGCGGCGTGAAAGGCGTTTGCGCAGATCCGGAGCGCACAGATGAGGGCCGTTACGTACCTTCAACCTGCTCAAATGGTCAAATCACCCCCTGTGTACCAGGCACGAAACTTGCCGACGATGAAACTGCGGAAGATATGATTTGCAACGGCCTGGATGACGACTGCGACGGCGACATCGACGAAAACTTTATCACACAAGAATGCGGCATCGGTCTTTGCAGAAACTCTGACAGCGACATTAAATGCCAGCACAATCCGCTCACCCACGAAGCATACGTCACGGAATGCGTCCCCAATCCCCCCACCCTGGGCGTTCTTTCCAAGAAATGCAGCGATCCCATCGTCAACAATGCAGACAACGGCGAATGCCAAAAGCCAGGCACTGAGATTTATTATATTGAAGAGCCCACAGTTTGCGATGGCCTCGATAACGACTGCGACGAGCAAGTCGACGAGCATTTTGAAAAGCGCACCAAGACCTGCGGCGAAGGTGTCTGTTACAAAGAAATCCGCCTTGCGTGCGAGAATGGCCATTTAATCGACGAACTCACCAATACACCCATCACAGGCACAACCGAAGAAACCTATTGCCAACCTTTGCCACCCAACTCCGACAAAGACGATACCTGCAACCGCCTGGATGACAACTGCAACGGCCAGATCGACGAAGATGTAAAGACTTACAACCAGGCACAGGATCAGGCGCAATATCTGGGCTTCCCCCTTCGCCCCAACCACACCAACCCCTCGTTTACATGTGCATCAGGCGGCACCAAAAACACCGATGCCACGCAACCTTACATGGCCGATAACGGCCAGGAATATCGCGTGGTCTGGGCTGAAAACTACTCCTGTACCAACGGCACGGGAGAGACCCAGGTTACAAACTATAATAGCAACTCAGGGATTTACGCCGCTACGCTCTCTTATAACGGCACCGTAACCTCAAAAGGCTCCATCGTCAAAGGCGAGGTTCCCTTCGCTTATCCCGAGATCGCCTACAACAACACCGAAGGTGCCAACGGTTATGGTCTTGTTTGGATTCAAAGAGACAACCAGGAATCCGTCGGTTCCAGTAACCTCATCAATCAGGTACATTTTGCGCGCCTCGACGCGAACGGCAGCCTCATCGCAAACAGTGAAAAAGCGCTGACTACAGGATCTTTCGACAACACCTTACCTCATATTGTCTGGAACTCAGAGCTTCAGAAATACGGTGTCATCTGGCTTGAAACGCATAAGGAGACCGTGAGTGATAATGAAGTTCGGTTCTCCTTTAAGCTGAAATACTCGCTGATTGGGGCAAATGGCACGGCGACCGCTGCACAAGAAATCACCAACGATAATGCACAAACCATTCAAAACCCCAGAATCATTGCGGATGGCAACAAGTTTGTGCTGGTTTACACAGCAAAGCTCACCAAGCAGGTTGGGGGTGAAAGTAAAGACATTCTCGACATCTTTTTCAGAACCCTCGATGGATCAGGCCAGCTGAGCAATGCGACCAACGTGACCCATAATGACGCATCCTCTGATAACCCCGCTATCTGCGTGCGCGACGAAGGATATGCCATCGCTTACACCGACCAAACGCCCATTCAGTCATTAGGCGAACATGGCGAAGCCGTCTATAGCATCCAGGATGAGCTCTATTTCGCATTGCTCAACAGCAACGGACAACTTCAGGGGACCTCCACGCGCATCAACACCACCACCAGCCCCATGAAAAAAGCTTCCGCGCCCAGCCTGGTCAAAACCAATGGCGGCTTTGGACTTGCATGGATCGATACCTCGTTGACAGACGCAACGAACGAGAACAACCACGCTGTTCGATTCCAGCATCTCAACGCAGATGGCTCACTCTTTGATGCTCCTTACAACGTCTCATATAATGACAAGGAAGTCTCATTATATGAAAATGACTGTTACTCCCCTCAGATTCTCTGGCGTTCCCAGGGCGCAACCGATCAATTCACTTTGATCTGGCAAGGTAACATCGACCATAAGCGCAGCGGTAGCAAAGAGATCTATTACAATGTCGGTTCCATGGGATGCACGCCCGGCACAACAACCAGCAACCCTTGAGAAACCGGAGATGAGCGAGGCTGCCCAACATTTGCGACATCCTCGCCCATCACAAAGTGAGCCCACCTACCTTGCGCTCAGCGCTCAAAGCCCGTAATTTTGCCCCATCTGAACTCAACTCAAAGGAACCCCAATGCGCGTTCTCGTTACCGGTGCGACGGGTTTTATCGGTCGCAATCTTTGTCGCGTCCTCTTGCAAAAGGGACATCAGGTTCGAGCTTTGCTGAGGCCCACTTCCAGACCTCTCGACAACGCATTGTCTGAAGTGGAAGTCGTTTTAGGCGATGTCACCGTCCCTGAATCGCTCCCGCAAGCGCTCGAAAATATAGAAGCCGTCGTCCATTTGGCGGGCGTCAAGCAGGCAGGCCAGGTCTCGCTCTACCGCAAGGTCAACGCCGAAGGCACAGCCCATCTGGCTCAGGCCTGTAACGACTTGAATTTAAAGCATTTTATCTTTATGAGCAGCCTTTCGGCTCAGGGACCTTCACCTCAGAATCGCCCGCACATCGACCCCGGCAACGAAGCGCCCATCAACGCCTATGCGCAAAGCAAACTGAACGCCGAAAAAGCGATCCTCGATTGCCCCGATCTGCGCGCCACCATTTTGCGCCCCGGCATCGTTTATGGACCAGGCGACGCCGAAATCCTCGCCTGGGCCAAGATGGTCCGCCGCCGCATCGCGCCCCTGGTGCCCAATCTCGAGCTCTCGTTCATGCATGTGGACGATTTGACTCAATTGATCGCGCAAATTCTGGAACGCGAAGATGCGCCTTTGGGACCCTATTTTTTGAGCGACGGCCAACCGCTCACCATGAACCAGCTGATCGATCTGCTCGAACGCCTTTTTGCCAAAGGGCCGGTGCTCCATATTCCCTTGCCACCGCGCATGTTAGCTGCATTGATCCCCGCAATCGAGCGCATCGCTGCGTTGAGCGGCGTGGGGCCCTTTACCGCGCGGCGCCTGCATCAGCTGGCCGCCACTGGCTGGGCTTGCTCTCCCAACAAAGCTCAACAGGAGCTCGATTACGTCCCCCAGCATCGCTTTGCCGAATCCCTGCCCGCCGTCCTGGACTGGTACAAACAAAACGGCTGGTTCAAGGACTGAGCGTTCAGATTCTGGACGCTCTGAACGATCTGAACGCTTTTCCTTTCCCTCCAATTTTCTAACTCATTAAAAACACAGCGTTTTCAATTGGCATAGAACTTGCATTTTCTATGGGTGTTTCATTCACAGGAGATGTCATGTTCGCCACATGTCTTGTTTTACGCTTCACCCTGGCCTTCATTCTCAACCTCGACTTCACTGCGTTGGCTCCGATCGCCGAAAACCTTTGCGGCATCGACGCTTACGAGCCCAACAATGCCCGGAAGAAAGCCCATAAATTCAAATGGCAGGAAGGCGGCCTCACGATCGATGGCGGCCTTTGCAAGCGCGATCAGGATTGGCACAAAGTCAAACTCGCCCCCGGCAGATACCAGATCCGATGCCAGGGTTCTGATCCGCGAATGATTTACAAATTATATGCTCCACGCAAGCGCAAGCCCAACTTCCAGCGCTCGCTGCGCAAGCAATGGCAAACCATAAACGTAAAGAAAACGGGGAGTTATACGCTTCAACTTGAGACCAGAACGGTGAGCGCGCAAACTTACCACTGCGAAATGCGCGCGCTCAATCCCCCAACAGCACAAGAAAAAGGCATAAAAAAAGGGTCCAGAATTTCTTCTGAACCCTCTAAAAGCGTCCCCAACGGGATTTGAACCCG
>DBWM01000033.1:92120-95451 GCA_002309015.1 Myxococcales bacterium UBA1238
GGGCCGAACTAGACGATAGGGACAAAGCTTTTAAAGCGAGCAAAACAGATACGGCCCAAAGCTTTGCTCGCTCAAAATCAACCTTTAAAAGTTAAATGCTTTTAAAGCGGAAAGAAAGGAGAGCGTCCCCAACGGGATTTGAACCCGNNNNGGGCCGAACTAGACGATAGGGACAAAAAAATGGGCCATCAGGGACTTGAACCCTGAACCAACGGATTAAAAGTCCGCTGCTCTACCGATTGCGCTAATGGCCCGCAAAACGTTCGGCGAGGGAGCTTTTACACCCCCTCGTTTTGGCTGTCAAGCTTTTTTTAAAGCCGCTCGCGATTTCTCGGTCTCACTCACGGAACCCCGGATCGCGCAACACCAAATAGACCCCGCTCGGCTCTAGGATGGCTTCAGCAAAGCGGTCGTCGTTCAGCGTCAGCTTGGGTGGATGCGCGTAAGCGTTGGAATACATGAAGACGGTGCTGTAGCGATAGCGCGCGCGGCAGAGGAAGGCCTTACCGATGGCATCGCGAATCTGAACCATCGGATCGCCGTCGCGGTGCAGGCGCAGCTGGATCGCCATCGAATCGCCATCGGGCAAATCGACCACCAAATCGGGCGTAACGGTCCCAAAGACGGGCACTTCCCGACCGATCAGGTAACCGGCCCCAAACACGCGCGCACCATCCAGCGAATTGCGCAGGCGCCGCTGCACGTCGTTCGCAAAAGAGGCGTCATCCTTATAAACCGACGCCATCGGCATCATTCGCAAAGCGCGCAAAACATCGGCCCATTCAGCGCTCTTGGGCACGGCATCGAGCGCGGGAGGAGCTGCAGATTCAATGCGGGCGCCCCCCATCGGTGGTGGATCACCATGCTCGATGATCACAATTTGTTCGCGATGAAGTGCATCGATCAGCGCAATTTCGGTCAGCATCGCGTAAGGCGGAGCCGCATCGGGGGCACGAGAAGCGTAAAGAAAACGCTTAGATGCGCTCGCTTCACTCGCTTCCACCTGAACGACCGTCCAAATGCCGTCCACTTCAGGACGCCCCGAACGCATCTCAAAGCGCGTACCGGGTTTCATGCCCGCAACGGTCGGCAGAGCCACAGGCTTTGGAGGCTCTTCAGAGACAGGTGCCGCCTTTTTTTCTGGGCGAACTTCACCTTCTTCCGAAGCCTTGCCAATGGGAACATCGATCTGCTGATTGCCCTCTTCGGCGAGCATCATATCGAGCAAGGAAAGATCGTCATCATGACCAGCCATTGTTGTATCCTCACCGGTTGTGGTGCTTTCAGAATACATGTCGCAATCAAAAAGATCTATTGACATCGATCTGAATGCACAAGATCGAAGCGTTTTTTCTCAAAGTTTGCTATTTAGCGCACGGTTCATTTTGTCCCACGGAGAACAGATGCAAAGTCCAACGGTCGAACGGTTAAAGCATTGCGCCGAATCCCTCAAAGGCAACTCGATGCGCCATCTTTTTGAGGAAGATCCGGACCGCTTTCAAAAATATTCTCTCGAGCTCAAGCCCTTATTGCTCGATTACTCTAAAAACATCATCAACGATGAGGTGATGTCTGCCCTCTTTGCCCTCGCGAGAGAAGCCGAAGTCGAATCCTGGCGCGATCGCATGATGAGCGGCGAAAAGATCAACACCACCGAAAACCGGGCCGTTTTGCACACCGCATTGCGCAACCGCAGCGAGCGCCCCATTTACGTCGATGGCGAAAATGTGATGCCCAAAGTGCGCGCCGTTCTCGATCACATGCGCGCCTTTACATCAGCGGTTCACAGCGGCCAATTCTGCGGATTTACAGGGAAAAAATTCACCGACATCGTCAACATCGGCATCGGCGGTTCCGATCTCGGCCCCGTGATGGTGACCGAAGCGCTCAAACCCTACCAGGTCCCAGGCATTCGCGCGCATTTTGTATCCAACGTCGATGGCACCCATCTGGTCGAAACCCTGAAACCCCTTTCGGCCGAAACGACGCTCTTCATCATCGCGTCCAAAACCTTCACCACCGAAGAAACCCTCACCAACGCGCGATCTGCCCGCAGCTGGTTCTTAAGCCAGGGCGCCACCCAGGCCGACATCGCCAAGCATTTCGTCGCGCTCTCCACCAACCGCGAAGCCGTCACCGCATTTGGCATCGATCCCGCCAATATGTTCGAATTCTGGAACTGGGTTGGCGGCCGCTATTCGCTTTGGAGCGCCATCGGACTCTCCATCGCTCTGGCCATCGGCTTCCATCATTTTGAGGCTCTCCTTCAGGGCGCTTACGATCTCGATCGCCATTTTTGCGAAGCGCCTCTCGAGAAGAACGCGCCCGTCATTCTGGCCCTGCTCGGCGTCTGGTACCGCAACTTCCTCGGCGCGAGCGCTCACGCCGTATTGCCCTACGACCAATACCTGCATCGGTTCCCCGCCTATTTGCAGCAGGCCGACATGGAGAGCAACGGTAAGTCCGTTGACCGCAATGGAAAATCGATTTCTTATGCGAGCGGCCCGATCCTTTTTGGAGAGCCCGGAACCAACGGTCAGCACGCCTTTTACCAACTGATCCATCAGGGCACGGAGCTCATTCCGGCCGATTTTTTGGCAGGCGTCCACACGCACAACCCCATCGGGGCGCATCACGAAACCCTGCTGGCCAACTTTTTTGCGCAACCCGAAGCGCTGATGCGCGGCAAGACCAAAGAAGAAGCCCGGGCGGAACTCGAAGCGGCGGGCATGTCGGGAGAAGCTTTGGAAGCGCTCCTGCCCCACAAAGTGTTTGCAGGCAATAAGCCTACAAATTCAATCCTTTACAAGATTCTCGACCCTTACACTCTGGGCTATCTGACCGCCCTTTACGAGCATAAGATCTTTGTGCAGGGCATCATCTGGAACATCAATTCCTTCGATCAATGGGGGGTCGAGCTGGGGAAGCAGCTGGCGAAGAAGATTCGGCCGGAATTGCAGTCCAAAGTCCCGGTGACGAGCCACGATGCCTCCACCAACGGGCTCATCAACTACTACCTTCAGAGCCGCTAACTCACCGCGCTGCCTGCACAATCTCCGCACAGCGCGCCACCACCTGCTCCAGAGTCAACTCGCTCGCATCCACCAGAACCGCATCCTCCGCCTGGCGTAAGGGTGCGATTTCTCTCGTCATATCGGCGTGATCGCGTTCTTCGATTTCGCGGTGCACCGTCTCTAAATCCGCTGCAATCCCGCGCTCCTGAAGTTCCAAAAACCGACGCTGCGCCCGCACTTTGCTCGATGCGGTCAAATAAATCTTCACCTCGGCATCGGGAAACACGACCGTTCCGATATCGCGACCATCCAAAATG
>DBWM01000033.1:95504-118930 GCA_002309015.1 Myxococcales bacterium UBA1238
CCGCCGCAAACTGGCTCGCCGCCTGCCCCACTTCCGGCAGACGGATTTCGGCAGAGACGTCTTCTTTGCCAATAAAAACGCGACCTTCCACATCGATGTTTAACGGCAGGGCCGAAGCAAAAGCCTCAAGATCGCTGTCTTTGGTCGTCTTATGAGCCCTCAGGGCCGAAAGCGCGACCGCGCGATAGAGAGCCCCCGTATCGAGGCGCACAAAACCGAGCTTTTCGGCCAACAGGCGACTCACCGAACTTTTGCCCGCTCCCGCAGGTCCATCCATTGCGACGATCATCAAAACACCTTTCTTTATGCAGGGTTACACCACAAATGATCGAGTAAGGGAGAAAGCGCTGTCCATGAAACAGGCATCTCGAGCCAACGTACATCGCTCTGTGCGCGAAACCAAGTGCGCTGGCGCCTCGCGTATTGCCAGGTGGAGGCTTTTAATTTTTGGCTCGCTTCCTCTTTTGTGATGCGTCCTTCCAATACATCCACCATCAGGCGGTAACCGAGCGCCCCCATGGAACGCAGCGACTCAGTGCAACCGCTGGCCATCAGACCGCGCACTTCCTCCAAAAAGCCGTCGGCCATCATGCGATCGACGCGGGCAAAGATGCGCGATTTTAAAATCTCAGGTGGCGTCTGAAGGCCCAAGACCAGGCGCTGAGGATAGCGATCAGCCTGAAATGCATGCTTTTTTTGCCAGCTGCTGAGTGTTTGGCCGGTGGTTAAAAAGACGCCTAAAGCGCGCTCGATGCGCTGCGGATCCTGAGGGGCAATTTTGGCGGCGACGTCGGGATCGCAGTTTTGCAATTCCTTATACATTTCAGGTAGTTCGCCTGAAATTCTGCGTTGTTCCAGAGCCTGCTGCACTTCGGCTGAAACCGGGGGCGCTTCGCAGAGGCCGTGCAGAAGCGCGCGCAAATAAAAACCGGTCCCACCGCAAACCACCACGCGGTGACCGCGCGACTCGATCTCCGAAACCGCCGCATCCGCAAGCGCGATAAATCTTGCAGCATCAAAGGATTCCCAGGGATCCGCCACGTCGATCAGGTGATGCCTGACCCCCTGAAGCTCAGCCTCCGTCGCCTTGCCCGTGCCGATGTTGAGGCCCCGGTAAACCTGGCTCGCATCGGCGCCCAAGATTTCGCCGTTGTAACGCTTGCAAATCTCGATGGCTAAAGCGGTTTTGCCCGATCCGGTGGGCCCCACCACGCAGCAGATGGCGCTCATTTTGTCCCTCCCAGGCGCCGCAGAACCTCTGATTCCGTCCAAACCGTGGCAAACCCGCGACAATGCTCCAGAGAAAGCTCCCCCAGTTGAGCAAGCAATGCCGAATCTCCTTGATTTGAGGGCAGTTGGCTGGCCATCACGCGAGCCGCTTCCTCAGCCAGGATCTGCTGCAGGCGCTCCTTTTTTTGACGCTCCGCCTTTGAAAGCTGCGCCATTTTTTTGAACGCGGGCAAAAGCGCCGCTTCGGGCATCGCCTCAGGTCGCGAGGTAACCGTCCAGTTCTGAGCGCCCATAGACTCCAGTTCGAATCCAAAAAGTTTAATAATTTCGGATAGTTCTATCAGATTAAGCCGTTCTTTGGAGGTCAGACCTGAAAGCGAAAATGAGCATGCAGCCTCTGTTTTTTGGGAAAACTCCTGAAGCAGCGCGTAAACATAGGCTTTTTCGCGATGAATGGCGCAAAGTCCATCCTCCGCCTGCGCCCAAATCAGGGGCCCCATGGATCCCAAAACCTTTAACCCCGCAAAGGGAATGCGATCGGGATTGAGCCCCAGGCGCGGTAAAAACTCGGGAGCGGGCGTCTGGCATGCGGGTGCTGGTGCAGGCGGCATTTGGGGCAAAGGAGCGGGCGGCGTCTGGCATGCGGGTGCTGGTGGCGGCGGCGTTTGGAGCACAGGTACCGGATCTTGATAACGCCTTGTTTTTTCAAATAAATCTTCCGTTTGAAGCGGATGAAGCGGAGGCGTTTTGGGCGTCATATCGGACGCTGGCGCCTGAATCGGGATGGGCGCAGGAGACGCCTTGGGCGCAGGTTGAGGCGGCAAGGGACCTGCGGCTTTGAGTTGATCTAAAACATCGAACAAGCGGCGGCGATGCGCGGAAAGACCTGATCCCTGAGCAGCAGGCGGCAGCGGAGCTGAATGAGATGCGGGCGGAGGGGATACGGGTGGAGCGAACGCCGTTTTCTGTTGTGGTTCATCGGGTTGCAGCGTTTTTGAGGGTGTTTCAGCGGGCATTTGCTCGCTGAGCCCCATCTGCTCGGCAGGCGGCTTGGGATGCCAGGGATCCCCGCGCAACAGATCGTCCAGACTGCGCCAAATCAGGCGATGGATCGCGCTGCTGTCGGCAAAGCGCACCTCGATTTTGGCGGGATGCACGTTGACATCGATCAGGGCGGGCGGCACGCGGAGACGCAAAATCAAAAACGGGTAGCGATTGCGCTCGATGTAAGGCCGAAACGCCGCCTGAATTGCCGCCTGAATCACCTTGTCGCGCACAAATCGGCCGTTCACAAAGGCATAAACGCGGCGCGGAGTCGCCTGCGATTCAAAGGGCGGCGCGCAAAGACCGTCCAGTCCCAAAGGACCCGGCACAAAGAGCGGTTTTAAATTTTGAGTCTCTTTTTCGCCAAAAAGCGCATAAGCGCGCTCCATCAGGCCCGCGTGAGGCGGTAAATCGAGGGCCGTCCGCCCCTCTTTGACAAAGCGAAACGCCACCTGAGGATAACAAAGCGCCAGGCGCTCGATGGTCTCGCCGATATGCGCCGCTTCGGTGGCCGGTTTTTTGACGAATTTGCGCCGAGCCGGCACGTTATAAAAGAGATCCTCGACCACGACCTCGGTACCCACCGGGCCAGAAACCGCTTCTTCTGACTGGAGTTGGCCACCATCGACTGCGATCTGAACCGCGCCCAACGCCTCCTGAACGCGGCTTTTCAGACGAAAATGGCTGACCGACGCGATGGACGGCAACGCCTCACCCCGAAACCCCAAAGTGGCGATGTTGAGCAAATCCTCAACTTTTGAAAGTTTGCTCGTCGCATGGCGCTGGAGGGCAATCCGCGCATCCTCGGGCGTCATCCCGCAACCGTTATCGACCACCCGCAAGCGCTTGAGCCCACCCTCCAGAAGCTCCACCAAAATCTGAGTTGCCCCCGCATCGAGCGCGTTTTCGATCAGCTCCTTGGCCGCGCTCGCCGGACGCTCCACCACCTCGCCCGCCGCAATCTGGTTTTGCAGAACATCCGGCAGAACTTGAATCTTGCCCATGGTTCCATCCGCGCTTTGTGAGCCCAAAAAGCGTTATAAATTCAATAGATCAACGGCTTGCTGCAGAGATTGCTGCTCAGCTGGCGACAGGGCCGAGCGAATGGAAAAAAGCTCAAAGAACAGCAACTCCCGCAAAGCGCGCGTCAAATAATCCTGGCGATCGGGCACATCGCAATGGCTCAGATTCTCGGCCAGAAGCGCCACATCGAGCTTGCCTGAACCGTCGATCCCTACGCCCGCAAAGAGATCGGCAAACCCATAAAACTGCAAAAAAGTTTGCAATCCTATCTGGAGCACCTGCAATTGACCGCGAGGAACGAGGGCGGCCCCCATGGAGGCAAAAATCTGATTGACCCGCCCAAAGATATCGCCGTTTTCGCCCGATGGATCGGAGGTCGACGGGGGATCGATGATCCGCACAAGATGCTGATTTTTTAAGCCAAAAAGCGATTTTAACGTATCGAACGGCCCCAGATGGGTCAGGCGCATCAACTCATCTACGGAATGCGGCTGATCGAGCATCTGGAGCACCAGCGTCTCTTTCGTGGTCAGCTTATGGGCTGCCGCATCGAGGCGCTCAAAATAGATGTCGTCGTTTGGAATCTCATTTCTAAAATGGATCAGCTCGTCGCTCCGCTGCAGGCCTTCCATCAAAAGGCTTTGAATATTCAGCGAAATCGGGCTCGGCAGCTGCTCTACGTCGAAGCTGGTCAAATAAAAATCGCCCTGCTTGAGCAGGATGACCGAGAAGACGATCTCCTCAACCTGACAGCGCACATGCTGGAGCAGATCGTTGGGCGAAAGCACTCCCTTTTCGAGCAAATAATTGCCAAATGGTCTGCGATAGCGACGGCATTCCTCCGTGGCCTGATCGAGGATCTCGCGCGATAGGATCCCGTAGCGGTAGAGCACCTCGCCCAGGCGATCTTCCGGATCCGTAGAGCCCGCCCCGATCACCTCACCTGCCTTAAAATACAACCACTTACGCGTATCGCCCTGCAAAAAAACCAGGCTGCCCGAAAGCTTGGCGGCTCCCATAAAATTGATAACATCGACGCTCGAATGCAGCGCCCCCAAATCGCCCTGAAGGATGATCGGCGCCCGGCATTCCTCGACCATGGGCGCATGGCTCACCCGCTGAAAGCTGAGCATAAAGCCATCCGACGAAGCCAAAACATATTCGCCCGCCTCGGCTTGCAGCTGCTGACGCAGATGCCCGACCGCAAGCAGCCGTCCCGCTTCATCGATGCGCAAATGTCCGTCCACGAAGCTCAGCCCTTCTTCATAAATCCAAACAGCCCCTTGCTCTTAGGGCCTTTAGATGATTCTTCCAGTTTCTTTGTAATGAGGCGCAGTTCGAGCGCGGCCTCGGTGTTATGCGGAGCCACCTGTACCGCCTTTTTAAAGGTCTCGGCCGCCGCTTCCAGATCCCCTTCGACGCGCTGCACGCGACCCAGATAGATCAACGGCTCCTCGCGGCGTTTAAAGGTCTTGGTGATCTGCGTCAGCGTCTCTTTTACGCGCCTGACCACTTCGGCGGAACGGCCCTGCTCGCAGGCGATCATAAACTCGCAGTAAGCCGCTCCTGCCTGAGCCAGGGGATCCTCGGGTGTGACCGTGAGCGCTTTTTGAAAGAGCTCCAATGCCGCCGCCATCTGGTTATTGCGCGTCAGCCGCAGAGCGCTGCTCACCGCTTTTTCGGCATCCAGGATCGCATCGAATCCGGTCACTGCATTGCCGGAGGCTGCAGACGCAGCGCCACCCCCCTTGAGGCTGAGATCGTACTCCTTGCGCAACTCCGCAAAACTTAAGGTTTCGTGCGCGCGGTTGAGGACGATAAACGCCTTTTGCACCAGATCGCGGGAAGCCTGATCGATCTCGAAACGCGCAAAGCGATCCGCATGGAATTCACGCGCAAACTTGCGAAATGCATCGCGAATTTGGTTTTGCTCGGCGGTAGGCTCGACTTCCAAAAGCTCGTAGTAATTTTTGGATTCCTGAGCCTCGACGATCGACTTCGCTTTTTCAATGCGCGCCAGGATCTCGGGCGTGGGCGGCTTTTTGAGCGCTGCGGGCGCAGTGGATCGAGGGGCTGGCCTTTGCTGCGGCTCCGCTGAAGGGCGCATTGCAGGCGGCATCGAAGGGTTTTGAGGGCGCGAGGGCGCGGCCGAAGGCGCCTTGCCTACCGATGGCTGCGGAGCTGTATAGGCTTGATTTTGTTGAACAAAATGGCCAATTCCTGAAACCAGAAGCGCACAGGCTTCGCGATCGGCGCGGCGGCCCAGCTGAGAAGTCAGTTCGGGCAAAGTGACGGGCCGCTGCTCAAAAAGGCGCGCATTGGGCGAAGGAAAGAGCGATTCGTAAAACTCCGCCAGGGGCGAAACCATGGGATCCCAGGCCAAAGCCTGTGCGCGAAAGGCATCCACAAACTGCGAACAATCGCTGTCCTTTAAAAAGCGCGCCACCGCTTCGAGCAAAAGCGACGTGACATCGATCGCCTCGCGCTTGATATCGCTTCTCAACTCCTGAGGTTCAAAGAGAAATTCGCCATCCATCCAGGACAGCGCTTCGAGCATCCTCTGGCGTTCCACCCGCATCTGAATCTTTTGCAAACGCGGCAAAGCGATCAAACCGCGCTCCACCGTACGCCGGGCCTGCTCGCTCTCGCTCTTGCAGTTTTGCAGCAAATCCATGCGCTCTTCCGCAGACAGCAGGCCCTCGCGCATCAAAACCGTCAGCAGCGCTTCTTCAGGCAACGTCGAGCTCGCAGCGATGGGAAATCCCGCGCGAAACCACACGATCTTGCTCACACTGCCACGCCAGAGGCGCAGCAAACCGCTCATGCGACGCTGGTGAACGCTTCGGAAGATTTTGAAAACTTTAAAGAAATCAAGCGGATTGCGCTGAAGCACCATCGTTGCCTCGCGTTCAGAAAGAATGGAACCTCACCCAGACCGTCTCGAACCCCACTTTTGATCAATCAGAGCTTTCAGGAGGCCGAAATGCGTAAAACCCCCCCCCATTCGATAGCACATAAATCGAGCCATCAGAACCCATACTCGGCGCAGCGCTCATGCCGCTGCCGGGATTAAAACGAACCAGCGGGTGTCCGCTCTCTGCATCCAGGATATGCAGGCCGTCCTGCGACACCGAAACAGCGATGACCCCCTGACCGATGATCGGCTCGCTCGGCGCACCCGCATCTCCAAAAGACGTTCGCCATTTCATGCGGCCATCGTGACCATCGACGCGGCAAATCGAATCTTCGAGGCTCAGCACCAGGTCGTCGTCTGCGACCGCCATCGAAGAAATCCCCGAAATCGGCAAATTCCAACGCAATTCGCCCGATTCCGGATCGAGCGCATGCAGGCCTGAAGCCATCGAAGCTGCAAAAAGTTGCTTATTTAAAAGAACCGGCGTCGCATCGATGTCCTGGAATTTATGATGCTCGGGCGCCAAATCGCGATCCCAAATGAGCGTCCCGGAGGCGGCATCGAGCGCCACGAGATGGCCGTCCGAAAAACCCACATACGCGCGACCATCGGAAACCAGCACCGAGGATTCGCCGTTTAACGAGAAATCATCGGGCGCTTTGCGCCGATATTGCCAACGCCAGGCACCGGTCTTGCGATCCAGGGCGTAAACTGCATTCTGGCCGTCCACAAACAGCACGCGGTCGCCGTCTACCACGGGCGCTTTTTGGATGGCCCCCGCAATGCGATAACTCCAAAGGCGTTGGCCCAAAAGGACCTGGGAACGGGGAATCGGAGCCGTTTTGGGAAACTCGTCGTAAGCGATCAGCAACCCGTCAACCGTGCCCACTAAAATGCGCCCATCATCCAGGATGGCGCGGCCCGCTGCCCCTGCGATTTCATCTTTCCACAGCGGTTCACCGCTTTGAGCATCAAAGCAATAAAACCAGCCATTCCCTGGACCCAGCGCTACGCGGCCATGCTCCACATCGACCGCAGCCGAAGCGAGGTGACGGTGTGTTTCAGCTGCAAATGAGCCTCCGCCCACCACCTTGCGCCAGGCGGGATGAACATGCAGAGGCTTTACATTGCGCATTTGCCCCGTCCCGGGCGATTCGGTTCCGGGCTCACCAAATCTTCCCAAGACGTTGCATCCCGCAAGCCCCAAAACAGCCCATAAGAGCGCTCGCTTCAATGAGCTTCTCCCAACAGCGCCAAATGCTTTTCGATGTCGGCCTTCAGCGCACGATTTGAGAGAAGATCCAAGTCCTGGGCATAATCCTTTTGAATGCGCTCATATTGTTTGCGGGCATCTTCGGATTTGGATTGGCGCTCTAAAATGCGGGCCACCTGAAAATCGCCGATGAGACCGAACGCCTTGGCATCGAGCGCGCTGAGCTGACGCCAGGTATCGAGCGCGCCATCGAGCTGGCCCTGATTTTCGAGCGCAACCGCCTTGCCCTGAAGCGCGACCGCGTAAAGCAGGGGATCGAGATTCGCTTTGGCCATCACCGCGTCATATTTTTCAACGGCCGCCTTGTCATCGCCCAAATCGACCGCCACGCCTGCAGATCCCAAGGCCGCCAGCGTCGAAACCGCAGCGCCCGACGTCTCCTGCTCCGCCTGGGCAAACGAGCTCTGCGCCTTCTTCAACGCCGCTTCGCGCGCTTCCGCCGTCACCTTTTCTTCGCCTTCAGCCGGCTTTTCGACCGCCTGGTAATCCTTTACGGCCAGCATCACGCGGTTGGTCGCCTCAACGCGGGCGCGATTGCGCGCATTCTGCAAATGAGACACCGTAAATAAAGCCACCAACAGAGCCGCCACACCGATGATGATCGGCCATTTGTGATCGAGCAGCCATTGAAACGCTTTGGCGGTCTGCCGGGTAAAATCATCGTTCCCGACGTCTGCCAACGCCGATTGCGCGCTGCCTTCATAGGGATTTTCTTGCTCGACAGCTTCCTGCTGCTGATTGTCTTCTGCGGGCGTTTCCGCTTTTGGAATCCGCTTCTTAATACGCTTGACCAAGGTTCGCTCCTGGAACAACAGTAACGGCGGCTCAGCCCGCCGGGCGCGGCAATCTATCACCTCAACTTTTTCACTGTCAACGCAACTCTTACTTAAGGTGTCTTGACCCTCAAAGCCTGCCCCCCTATTTTGCGCCGCATGTGGCAACATCGTGACAGACATCACTTTTTTGCGCTCACTTTGATGGGTGCGATCATCCTTCAGACTTCACCGGCGCGACCGGATCCTTATCGCGCAGAGGCGGGCATCGGATACAGCCATCTTTCGGGCGATGGCGGATTTCACGGCGCTTTTGGCGAGTTCAAAGGCGGCTATATCTGGGCCGAAAGCTTTGGAATTCTGGGCGGTTACAGATTTGAGCATTTTGAGGGCAACAGCGGCGGATGCAGCGTTCACAATCTTTCGCTCACCGCACGTTATGCGCTCGACGTGTTTCGTTACATCCCCTGGGTCGCCGTCGAGCCGAGCGTTTCGTTTGCGGATGCGATCGTCGATTCGCCCGACGTGGGTTTGGGGCTCAGTTTAGGGCTGGACTATCTTTTGGATGAACGCTGGATTTTAACATTTGCGCTCAACTACCAAAAAAGCGTGGGCGAAGGGCGTGAGCGTTGGTTCCTGGGTCCCAGACTCGCGTATCAGTTTACATTCGGTGATCCCTTCGAGCCTTAAAGCGATTGCATTTTTGCATTGGGGCTCCATATTGCGCCGGACTCGGTGTTGAAATGCAGGTCAATCATGTTTAATCAATCTGCGCCCAAACAAATCCCCTCAGATTTGCCGCTCATCGCCATCCGAAACGCGGTCGTCTTTCCCATTCCCAGTTTACCTGTGCCCTTAACCGTTGGGCGATCGCGCACCATGAAAGCCGTCGAGCTCGCTTCGGATGAACAGGGCTTCGCCTTCATCTCGATGCAGATCGATCCGCAGGAGGAACGCCCCGACGAAGACGGCATCCACCGCATTGGAACCATCGCACGCCTGCTGCGGCTGACGCGGACGAGCGGCGACAGCGATCAGGAGCTGCTCATTGAAGGCCTCGCGCGCGGGCGGATCATGGCTTTCACCGAAGATCAGGGCGCGACCCGGGTGGAGGTGGAGCGTTTAGAGGATCAATACGAAGAAGACGCCGAGCTGGACGCGCTTTTGCTGAATCTCAAGGAGTTGGCGACCCGATCGGTGCGCCTTTCACCCCGTTTGCCCGACGAATTGCTCGCGGTGATCGAGACCATCTACGATCCCTCCCATCTCTGCGATCTTTTGGCGACGCAACTCTCGATCGACAGTGAAGAAAAGCAGCATTTGCTGGAGATCACCGACTTAAAGGCGCGCATGCGGGAGGTGTTGCAGCATTTATCGCACGATGTGGCGGTGCTCGAGCTGTCGGCGAAGCTGCGCTCCGAGGTGAAGGAGAGTCTCGACAAGCATCAGCGCGAAGTTTACCTGCGGGAACAGATGCTCGCGATTCAGAAGGCCCTGGGCGAAAACCCCGAGGACGACGACACGGGCGAGCTCTCGTTGCGGATTGAAAACGCCGGAATGCCCGAGCCGGCGCTCAAGGTGGCGCGGAGGGAGTTAAAGCGGCTCAGCCGGATGAGCCCTCAAAGCTCGGAATACACCGTAGGCCGCACCTACATCGACTGGCTGCTCGACACCCCCTGGAAAACCTTCACCGAAGACAACCTCGACGTCAAAAATGCTGCGGAGCTCCTGGAAGAGGACCATTACGGGCTCGAGAAGGTGAAGCGCCGCATCACCGAATATCTGGCGGTGCGCAAACTGAAGGGCGATCTCAAGGGACCGATCCTCTGTCTGGTGGGGCCCCCGGGCGTGGGCAAGACTTCTTTGTCGAAATCGATCGCCAAAGCGCTCGGTCGCAAGTTTGTGCAGTCTTCTCTCGGCGGCATGCGCGATGAAGCCGAGATTCGCGGACATCGCCGCACGTATATTGGCGCTCTGCCGGGCCGAATCATCCAGGGGCTCAAGCGGGCGGGCACCATGAATCCCGTTTTCATCCTCGACGAGATCGACAAGCTCGGAAACGATGTGCGCGGCGATCCGGCTTCAGCGCTGCTCGAAGTGCTCGATCCGGAGCAAAACAACGCGTTCATGGATCACTATCTCGACGTGCCGGTCGATCTTTCCTCGGTGCTGTTTATGGCGACGGCCAACCGACTTGACACCATCCCGCCGCCGCTCCTCGACCGCATGGAAGTCATCGAGATTCCGGGCTACATCCAGGACGAAAAGATGGCGATCGCGCGCCGCCATCTGTTGCCGAGGGAACTCGAGGAGCACGGGCTTACGGCGGAGCAGGTCAGCCTCGGCGACGATGTTTTGGAGCTCATCACCACGCGCTACACGCGGGAAGCCGGGGTGAGAAACCTGGGACGCCAGATAGCAGCGGTTTTGCGGAGCGTGGCGCGGGATATCGCGACGGAAGAGGTGCAGGCGCCCGTCCAAATCGATGCCGCGAGGGTGCGGAATGCTTTGGGCCCGGAGAAATTCTTCCCCGATATGTCGGAGGAGATTTCGACGCCGGGACTCGCGATCGGGCTCGCCTGGACGCCGGTGGGCGGCGATATTTTGTACATCGAAGCGACGGCGATGGGCGGCAGCGGGAAATTAACGCTGACGGGACAGCTGGGAGAGGTGATGCGCGAGTCGGCGCAGGCTGCGATGTCGTACATCCACGCGCATGCCCGGGCGCTTCAAATCGACGAGTCGGTCTTCTCGAATCAGAACATCCATCTGCACGTGCCGAGCGGGGCGATTCCCAAAGACGGGCCCAGCGCGGGGGTGACGCTGACGGCAGCCTTAACGTCGCTGCTGACGGGACGCTGCATGCGCAATGCGTTGGCGATGACGGGCGAGATCACTCTGCGGGGCGTGGTGCTTCCCGTGGGCGGGATCAAAGAAAAGGTGCTCGCAGCGCACAGAGCCGGCATCAAGGAGATCATCCTGCCCAAGCGCAATGAGGGCGATTTGGAGGAGATTCCGGCGGATTGCCGTCAGGAAATGAAGTTCCATCTGGTGGATCGCATCGAGCCCGTCTTAAAGCTCGCCCTCGGCATCGACGTTTCGCCGGATTTGCCCAAAGAGGCGCCGGAAGCGCGGCCGAATCCGGATTCCGAAAACAAAAAGCCCCATTCCCCGGGCCACGATCGCCTGGTCACCCTGCTCTGACCTCCCGCCCGGGCTGCTCCCCGCCTGTTTCAGCCCCTTTTCAAAACAGCCCCGCCTCTGCCCTCTTTCATGCTTCCCCCTATATAAAATCCGGGCGATCTGCGCTCCAGCGATCGATCACTTCCCTTGCGGCCCTGCGGCTTTGGGGAGCCACGTAAATGCGGATGCGCCAGTTGGGTTCGGCGTAGCGTTTGTAGATGGGGGTGACCTCTTCGATGGGCTTTGCGCCCCTGCGGCTGCAGACAAACAGGGTTCGGCGCGGCTCTTTGGGGCTCTCTTCGGTGCAGTAATATTTGCTGATGTAGGCGCTCGCCCTGATTTCAAAATAGGCGCAGCCGGCCTGGTCGAGGGCGTGTTTTAAGTCTTCGGTGTCGATGGGATGCTGGCATTCAAAGGCGCAGGCGTAATAAGCGCGCTGCACGATGCGCCTGGCCCATTCGTTTTCTGAAGATCGAAGCGCCGTCCAGAGCGAGATGTCGTCGAGGCGCGCGTAAGCTTCCGCATCGGCGGGCAGGGCAAAATCTTTGGGCGAATCCCAGTAAAAATAGGAGAGCATGCGCTCGTACGAGACCGAGACCGGGTGATGGTAGACGCTCGCAAACATATGGTAGCGGCTCAGAAGAAAATCCTCGTAGGCCATCACTGCGCGATCCGAAAGGCCCATGAAGGCCTGACCGTTTTCGATGTGGCAGCAGAGATTCTCCAGGATCCAGGGCTGATCGAAATGGCCGTAGCTGACACCTGCGTAATAGGCGTCCCGCTGCAGGTAATCCATGCGATCGGCATCGAGCTCGCTTGAAACCAGGCTCGTCAGAAGCCAGAAATAATCCACGCCCTGAGCGCTGTAACTCCCCTCCTCTACGGGTACATCCTCGCAAATCAGATGCGCGATCTGCGCAGGTGAGATCCCTGTGGGCGCAAACTGTTGTTCGAGGACTTCCGTCAGGGGCGAATCGAGGCAGAGTTTGACGGTGTAATCTTCGTGGGTCGCACGGCGGTCGGGGCGAAGCGCGTCTTTATAGGGCAAAGCGAGATCCCGCAGGGGCGGCATCGCGATCTCTGAGGCGTGGGAGCCCGGCGCGTGGCCTAAATCGTGCAGCAGCAGGGCGAGGCGGATCATCTGGCGCAGGCGCCGCTTTTCATCCGGAGGAATATCGATCGGCGAGAAGATCGCGTCGAACATGCGCGTAGCGGTCTCCATGGCGCCGATGCTGTGGCTCAGCCGCGTATGGGTGGCTCCCGGAAAGGCCTGATCCGCAAAGCCCAGCTGTTTAATATGGCGCAGCCGCTGATAAATGGGGTGATCGATGAGCAGAAGTTCGCTCCGCTCGAGCGGAATGCTTCCATGGATGGGATCGCGCAGATTGACCGTCATCGCCGGGTCCTTTTTTGAAAAAAACGCCCCGGTTTTAAGGCGGGCTGAGCTTTTTTTCAAAAAAAGTCCAAAGAAGCTCAGGCGTCTTTAAAGACTTTGAGGCGATGGTACTGCAGGTAGGAGCGATTTTGATCGGTCAGGCCGCAAAGGCGCATGCGGTCGTGCAGCCCCAGAGCGTGCTGATCAAAAAGCGAGAATCCGCGCGAGAAGAGCATCTGACCACTGTCGTCAAAAGAGATGAGCCCCTGATCGAAGGCGGCATCGACGTTTCGGGCAAGCAAAAACGCGTTTTCGACGTCGAGTCGCTCCTCATCAGAAGCGACGGCCCAGGGTTTAATATGGCTCGCCACGAGCAGGGCCGGTTTTTTGAGGCCGGTCACCTGGCATTGGCCGTAACGCGCTAACAGCCGGGTCCGCAGCTGTTCCTGACCTTTACGGCGCAGGATTTCCGCGCGGATTTCGGTCTGCTCCACCAAAAGCGGGGTCATGCTCGGCAAGGTGGGCACATTGAATTCCAAAAAGCGATCGACGCCTGGCCGAACGGGATCATTTTGCTCGGACTGCGCCGCCGGCGGGGGCTGCAAAGCCCATTTTTTGAGCAGACCGACCAGAGCGTTGTCATTGGCGCAGCGGTAAAGCTGTTCCACGCCATCCGCATGAGCCACCAGAAGATAACCGGAATCAGCTGCAGTGATGTCGAAGAGCAGGCCATTCTGAGCGCAGACGAAGCGCAAAACTTGGGACGAAAGGCGTGTGATCAGATCAAAACCATGATCTTCACAAAGCGCGCAAAGCATCGATTGGTGAACGGTATCCATCGGCCAGGCCTATTGTGCTTTGATTTCAAACAAGCTGATGATACCTCAAGCGGAACTCATTTAAGGTGAAAAAACAAGATGGATGTGACCGCAGGCAATCTGGTGAGCGCGCGCGGACGCGAATGGATCGTGCTTTCGGGCTCTACAAACCAAAAATGGCATCTTCAGCCGCTGGCGGGGAACGAGGAAGAATCGATCTGGCTCTATCCGGATCTCGAACGCGATCCCCTCGAAAAAGCATGCTTTTCAAAGCCCGGCCTGAACCGGCTGGGCACCAGTAAGGAGGCGCGGCTGCTGCGCTTCGCCCTCAAATTCTCGCTGCGAAGAGGCGCCGGCCCGTTCAGAAGCTTTGGTCAGATTGCGGTCGAGCCCAAGCTCTATCAGCTGGTGCCTTTAAAGATGGCGCTGCAGCAGGAAACCGTGCGGCTTTTACTCGCCGACGATGTGGGGCTCGGAAAAACCATCGAGGCGGGGCTCATTTTGCGGGAACTCTGGGATCGCGGCGAAATCGATCGCTTTGCGGTGCTTTGCCCCCCGCATCTGGTGAGCCAATGGGTCGAAGAGCTCGAGCAGAAGTTCCATTTTTCACCCACCGCGATTACGGCCCAGTCGGCACAAAGGCTGGACCAGCATTTATTAACCAGCGAGAGCATCTTCAGCACGCATCCCCAGACGGTGATCAGTCTGGATTACGTCAAGAGCGATCGGCGGCGCCACGAGTTCCTGCTGCATTGTCCGAACACCGTCGTGGTGGACGAAGTGCATCTTTGCGTCAAACACCAGACGGGCGAGAATCAGCGCTACGATTTGCTGAACGCATTGAGCCAGGAGCCCGGCCGAAACCTGATTTTAATGACGGCAACGCCTCACAGCGGGGACGAGGAAGCCTTTTTTAACCTGGCAGGCCTGTTAAAGGCCGATCTCGCTTCGGGCATCAAAACAAAGGGCGCAGCGCGCGAGCAATTCCTCGAGAAAAAGCTGTCGCCCTATTTTGTGCAGCGCAACCGCAGGGATGTTGAAAACTTAGGCGAAACGCGCCTGTTTCCCCGGCGGGAAAACGCCGACGTCACCTATCGGCTGAGCGAGCGCGCCCTTTCTTTTTTGAATCGGCTTCGCAGCTACTCAAAGAATCAGCTGGCGGCCCGCAGAGGCAATCAGGCCGAGTACGAGCGCTGTCAGCTGGCGATCCTGGCGCTTTTGCGCTGCCTTTCTTCCTCTCCGCAGGCGGGACTGGCCGCGCTGCAAAAAACGGCGGGCCTGAGCGCAACGCAGGTGGATTTGGCCGGGCCCGACGAAGATCTGGGGCAGCAACTGCTCGATCAGCTGCCCCAAAACGAGCGTCCCGACGACGAAGAACCGAACCTTCAGGAAACCGAGACCCTGCGCGATCTGGTGGAAGAATGGGCCGGGCTGATGCAGAGCGAGGACGACAACAAGTTCAATCTGCTTTGCCGGCAGCTCAAAACGCTTTTGAAAGCCGATTTTCGCCCGGTCATTTTCTGTCGGTTCATCGCCACAGCCGAAGCGGTCGCAGAGGCGCTCAAATCCGCATTCAGCGAAGCCGCAATCGAATGCGTGACGGGGCATCTTTCGCTCGAAGAGCGCAAACTGGCCGTGCAGGCGCTCGATGACGCGTACAACGAAGGCAAAAAGCCCATCCTGGTCGCCACCGACTGCCTGTCGGAGGGCATCAACCTGCAGCAAACCTTCAATGCGGTGATCCATTACGATCTTTCCTGGAATCCGAACCGCTTTGAGCAGCGCGAAGGGCGCGTCGATCGCTTTGGACAGAAGTCTGAGATCGTCAAAAGCCTGCGCATCTACGGCCAGAACAACCCCATCGATCAGATGGTGCGCGATGTCATCGGGCGAAAGGAGCAAACCATCCTGCGGGCGCTCAAAACCCCGGAAAAGAGCAGCTATCTCACCATCGCCAACGTCGTCATCAAGTCGTGGATCGAGCAGGGCCGGTTCGAATTAAAAGAATCCGGGCAGGGCGAGCTTTTTACCGAAGAAGAGCTTCAGCCCACCTGGGCGCAGCGCGATCAAAGGCGTACCCGCACAAGATTTTCGCACAGCAACGTCAAACCCGGCGATATCTGGCCCGAATGGGAAAAAACGACAGCTCTTTTGGGCAGCCAGGCCGAAACGGAGCAGTTTTGGATTGCAGCCTTTGGGCAGATGAACGCGAAGCCCCGGGCATTGGGCGATCACCGCTATGCGATCCCGACGCAGCCGCTCCCTTTGGAACTGCGCGGGCGCATGGCCGACGAAGGCCTCTCGGGCAGCGAGCTCCGGGTGGATTTTCAGTTTCCGGCCCGGGAAAAGTTTACCGCCATCCAGCGCTGTCACCCGGTGGTGGGGCATTTGGCGGATCTCTTGCTGAAAACCGCGCTTTCGACCGACGGGGAGGAAGCCGATCCCTGGGCCCTGCCCCGCGCCGCAGCCTGGATCACTGCGCAGATCGAAGAGGTGGTGACGGTCGCGCTGCTGCGGATTCGCCATCAGCTGAAGGTGACGGGGCAGGAGCCGATCCTCGTGGAGGAAGCCTGCACGGTCGCCTTCCGGGCCGATGGGCCTTTGTTTTCGGGAAAGGATGCAGAAGCGCTGCTCGATCTGCCGGCGTCGGGCAATCTCGATGAATCGGTGATTCGGGAGGAGCTTTCGGAGGCGCTGAAAGCGTACGAAGCGCGGCTGCCCGAAATCGAAGCCTTTGCGGAGAAGCGCGCGGAGGAGCTGCTGGCCGATCACCAGAAGATTCGGGCCGACGCCCGGGGCGAGGTGATCAAGCGCAGGCGATACAGCGTGACCGCCATGCTGCCCGCAGATCTGATCGGACTTTACGTGCTCCTGCCCGAATAACCGCCGCTTACTCCCCCAAAAGATACTTCCGCAGGGCTGCCCGCCCGGCTTCCGAATCCAGAACGAACACCCGGTAGCGCTTTTGCTTTTCCCAGTACCGAAGACGCTCTTCCGGCAGGGGCGAATCGACGGCGATCGCGCGCTTGCTGCTCCATTTCTGGCCGGAATACCCTTCACCCAAATCGATCGGTCCATCGGCCGGGGGGAGTCTGCGTTCATCACCACCAGAGCTGCCCGGGCCCGGCTGCTGGGCGCTTTGCCGGGGATCGGGCTCGACCTGCGCGGCCTGGAGCGCTGTCAGCATCTTTAAGGCCGCATCGTTCCTGCGGTTTAAGAGTTCATGCTCGGGCTGGTTGTAATAGGAGAGCAGGCAATGGTAGCAGCTGCGCGAACATTCGTTTTTTTGATCGACGAGGGCCTCGGGCGTCTTTGCAGCCTCCACATTTTGGTAATGCATGCGCTTTAAGGCTTCCCGGGCCACTTTGGGCAGGGCCGAGGGATCGCGCACCAGGCGGTTTAACACCCCTGCCCCGCCTTCGGTCGCTTCATAGAACAAAATGGCGTTCCGGTCGCGCCGCGATGGGAGGGCTTCGGCCAAAAGCTCGCTCTCTTCCACCTGAAACAGGGTTTCGATCCCGCAGAGCAGCGCCTGCTGGAGCGTCGCCCAGGTTTCCTTTTGCAAAGTCTCCCCGAACTGCAGGATCAGCGCATTCTTGCGATCCTGCACCATCGGGATCACGAGCTGCTTCCTGACGTCATCGAAAGCATCGAGCCCCTCTTCCGCCAGGGGATCGCTCTTTTCGCTCAGCCATTTGCCCGAGCCGGGATCGATGTAAAAGCCGTCGGGGCGGCCCGGGGCGCGGCGGCGGAGGCCTTTGTTGAGGCGCACAATTTCGGCGCCAGGCCCGTAGCTTAAATGCGCGATGCAGGTTCCCCCAAGCCAGACCTTCGCGGTCTCTTTGCAGGGCTGGTGATCGCGCTCCAGAAAACGGAAGCAGGTCTGGATTTCAAAGCCCTGCCGGCGGCGCTCTTCGTCGTTTGCGGTGATGCGGCTTTCGGGTCGGGTGAGCAGGTTATCGATCTTGAAGGCGTTATGGATCTCTGCGGCGTCGCTTAGGGGTTGCCGGCAGTTGGAGCAGCATTCGTCGGTCGCTTCTTTGATCATCATGCCGCAATGGCTGCAAATCCGGAGCGGCGTCAGGTTCAGATCCCAGAAGCCCTCTTCGCCCTTGCGATCTTCGCTTTTGAGCTTGGCGGCGTGGACGCGGTAGATATGCCCCTCGTGGTAAATCAGGCTGAAGGGGCCAAACTCGGCGAGCGCAAGGAAGCGCGGCCGCTGAAGGAAGACGCCCTGGCCTTTTTGACGTCCCGGCAGAAAAGCGAGGAGCGGGAGGCGCGGGAAGTTGTAGCCGGGCAAAAAACCTTCCGTCGCCAGGTAACGATACAGATAAAAATCGTTGTTTTGCGTGAGCCGCTCGGCCCGAAGGAGGCTGAGCTGCTGGGCAGCGTCGCCTAACATGCGGTTGGCCTGATCGATTTGGGTTTTGGTATAGCGGCCGCCCTGTTGCACGATCGCGCTGTTTCGGCGGTGCTGATCCAGGGCCGATTCGTAGAGCGTCTGCCAGCGGTCCAAAGCCTTCAAAAATGCGGCGTAGCTGCCTTCAAAGATCTCCGCAGCAAACTCATCGAGGGGCCTTTCCGCCCAATCCCCGCCCAGATCGCCGGGCGAAATCCCCGTCTTTTCCAAAAAAGCCGCCATCTGCCGGACGGTCTGCTGCTTTTTTTGAGGCGAAAACTGAAGCGCCTCGGCGTAGGCCTGTTTGATCTTTTGGGGAAGGCCGTCGCCCGGGGCGCCCTCGCTTTCAAAATCGAAGAGTTCAAAAACCGAAGACGGGAGCTCGATCTGCGCGCAGGTGAGCCAAATCGCGTGCAGATGGCTTTCGATCAGATCGCGGTTGGTGAGATCGATCATGGGCGGCCGGACTTCGCCGTGAACCATGTCGCCCGGGCGCGCAAAATAATACTGATCGTGCGGGCTTTGGGCCGAGCAGAAGGTCAGCGCCAGAGCCGACTGCCCGGAACGCCCCGATCGCCCGGCCCGCTGCGCGTAGTTTGCGGGGGAAGGCGGCATGTTGCGCATGTAGACGACGTTCAGCTGCGCGATGTCGATGCCGAGCTCCATGGTGGGCGAGCAATAGAGGATCGGCAGGAACCGGTTCGGCTCGTACCGCTCTTTTAACCGGGAAGCGTTTTGCAGCAGGGCTTTTTGGTCTTCTTCGGTATAGCGGAACCGCATCTCGCGCAGTTCTCTGAGCTCCGCATCGATCTGAGCGGTATGGGTGCGCGCTTCGGGCATCATCGCCGAAAAATCCAGGTTTCGGCCGGGCCGGTTCAGCTTTTTGGCGAGCTTCTCGTAATACTGCCTGTAATATTTGTTGGGGCAGTTCTCGGGGGTCGCCTTCAGAAAGACCGCGCGCTCGGTGTTCAGCTGATAGCCCGAAAGGCCCGAGTCGCTGTATCGCTTTAAAAGACCCACCTTTTCGGCCTGCCGGAGCAGGCAGTCGATCATCTCGTTATAAGCTTCTTTGGAGAGGCCTTCGATGCGTGAGCGCAGATCAAACCCAAAATCGGCCTCGCTCTTTTCCAGGTTCAGCGGCTTCAGGTGGTCGCTTCGGAGCAGACGCCCGAGGGCGGATTGCTGACCCAGTTTCACCGTGCGCCAGGCGGCTTTTGCGGAGCGTTTGCGGTAAGCGCCCGGGCCGGCGTCCCTCTGGGCCTGTTCCAGGGGGCTCAGGGCAAAATTGAAGGGCTCGATCTCGTCCAGCTGATCGATCTGCCAGGGCGGAAGGATGCTGTTGCCGGATTTGGGCAAATCTCCGGGGTTGAAGTTCATATAAAGCGCGAAGCGGTGGCGCAGGAGATCGAGGATCGCCTTGAGGATGAGGGCGCGCGCTTTCGGCCCGAGCGAGCTCAGGAAATCGTTTTCACAGAACAGATCCTCCCGGCCGCAATGGATTTCCAGATCCAGATAGTCCACCGAGACGAGGCCCAGCTGCTCCAGATCGGGCTGATTGATGCGCCGGCTGCCCTGCTGGTCGTGCCACAGCAGGTAATGCAGATATTGCCTGAGCCATTCGCAGTTTTTTTCAAACGCCCGGCCCACCGCCTCGTCGCTGAACCAGATCTGCGGATGCGCTTTCAGTTCGAGGGCATCGAAGAGCTTTTGCCCCAGAAAATGCCCTTCAATCCCGGCCGGGGATGCCTTTTCGAGCGCGCAGAGCAATCCCGCCCGGAGGATCGAGAGGAATTCAAAATCGTTGAAGTAATCGGTCTGGAAGGCGGCGTCCTGGCGGTTGTCGACGAAGCCTAAGAGTTTGCGCGTATGGGGTTGCCCGATGTTCCCTTCGTTGAGCCGGGCGAGGACGGTGTCCGCGATGATGGTGGTCGCGCTGCTCCGGCCTTCGGAGGAAAGCTGGCTCAGCTTGTTGCGTTCGCGGGTCTGCTGCAGGGCTTCTTCCTTGCATTGCAGGCAAAACCGGAACGGGCCCCGGATGAACCAGATCGGCTGGCCTTCGGCCGGGCCGGCGATCGTCCCGTCGGGCAAAACGTTGAGCGCCTCGATGTTGTTGAATTTGCTCTTCCCTTTTTTGAGGGATCCGCCCAGCTCCAGCCAGGATTCGGGAAAATCGGTGTCCTTCCCCGTAAAATCGATGGGGCATGCGCTGGAAGACTGCAAAACCGCGTAGCCGTCGATCTCTTTTTGCCCCGCATCGCAGTCGTCGGTGGAGTCGATCTCTTCGGCCGAAAGTTTGAGGTCGACGGGGCGCGGCAGGAGCTTCCTCTGATGTTTGTCGCGCAGTTGCCGCACGGCGTAATATTCCTGCCCGCAATGGCGGCAGAAAAGCACCGGGTAGAGGCGCGCCTCATGGCTCCCCTGCTCGTCTTTCACAGTCATCTGGGGCATGGGCTTGCAGACGAGCTTTCGCAGCGGGGGTTTTTCGAGGGTGGCGTAAGCGAGACCCATTCCCGAGAAAAATTGATGGAGCCTGAAGGTAAAGAAGGGCTTCCCGCCCCGGCCGGTCCCGCGCTGCTGCTCGGTTTTGCCGGATTCGAAGAGAAATTTGCGGTAGGCGGACTTCAGGTGGTCGTCGGGCAGGGCCGCATCGGCTTTGAGCTTTGAAAAGGCCTCTTCGAGGGGGATCGGTTTGGCTCTCAGCCAGGAAGAAGCCGGATTTTGCGGATCTTTCTGGAGCCCCAGCGAGGTTTCAGTCCAGATGGCGAGGGCGCTCTTAAAGAAATCCTGATCCGACCATTGGGGCGCCCCGCCGTCCCAGGCTTTGAGCTCAGCAGCGAGGGCGCGCTTCACCTCGGGCCGGGTGCCATCGAGGGCGGGATCCGTCTTGCGCTCCAGACTCTCACCGATGACCTCAAGATCCTCCTCTTCCCTGAGCCCAAAGAAAGCTTTGGCGATCTGCCTGACGGCCGCCTTGGCGGTTTCGGGTTCCGCATCGCTTTGGGGGCCTTCCGTCCGGGCCGAAACGGCTTCCTCTTTTCGCGACATCGTGGCCGAGGTGCCGATGCAGAGCAAATCATCTGCGTGGGTGGCCAGCCTGAGGCGGCGGATGAGCATCGCGACGTCGGCGCCCTGCCGGCCCCGGTAACTGTGCAGTTCATCGAGCACGAGGAACTGCAGCCCGGCACAATGCCCGATCACGTTCCGGTCGTGCTCGCCGTAGCGCACCAGCAGGAGTTCGAGCATCATGAAGTTGGTCAGCAGGATGTCGGGCGGGTTCTGGGCCATCTGGCTGCGCGCCGCCTCGTCTTCCTGACCGGTGTAGCGGCCCACGGAGATGCAGCCTGCGGCGTTTTTTAAATATTTCTCGATCTCACCCTGCTGGCTGTTTGCGAGGGCGTTCATCGGATAGATGATGATCGCGCGCGTCCGGGGCGAGGCATCCTTCTTCTTCTCTTTAAGGATGCGGTCGACGATGGGCATAAAGAAGCAGAGCGATTTACCCGATCCCGTCCCGGTCGTGACCACAAAGCTCTGATGCCTCGAGGCGCATTCCAGGGCGCGTTCCTGATGCCGGTAGAGATCGAGGGGCCGGCCGTCTGCCGAGAAGATCTTCAGCAGTTCAGGTTCGATCCGGCCCTGCTCAGCCCAGTGCTGAAACGAGAAGACCGACTTTTGATAGAGAGGATTGAGCTGCAGCAGGGGATCGGGCCAATATTGCTTTTCGGCGCAGACCTGTTTGACCTGCCGCTCCAGATCCGCCGCGCGGACGGGGGTAAAGGATCGCGAAAAATCCTCGTAATCCCGGGCAATCTCTTCCTGAAGCTGAAAAACGTTTAAGATCTCTGGGTCGTGATCGGTCTTCAAGGCAGATCCCTTTAAATGGCGGGGCGGATGCGGGGTTTTGACTTTAAAAGCAAAAAACGGCCTCGATTGGAGACCGTCTTCTGCTTTTGAAAAGGGCTTCAGCCTTTGGCGGCTTCGGGCTTTTCGCTGTTGGGACTTCCACCGGCCGGGCTGCCTTCGGCTTCGCTGGCATTCCCGCCCGCTTCGGCGGCGTCCTTGCGCTTCTTCTTGGTGGTGCGGCGCTGCTTCATGGTCGCGCGCATCTGATCCATCAGAACGTTGATCTCGTCGATGAAGAGCGAGAGCGACGGATTGGGATTCATCTCGTGGATGGCGCTGATGCAGGTGGTCAGCGTGTGCAAAGACTCGATGGCCGCGTCGCGGGCCGCCTTGACCTTGCCGGTGCCGATCATCGCCACGGCCTGCACGTGCTGGCTCGAAAGCTGCATGAACTGGTCGTAGCGCGCCTGGAGTTCATCGATCCATTCATCCATATAGGCCAGGGCGAGATCGCTCCGATCGATCGCGGAGAGATCGCGGAGCATCGTATGCACCTTGGCGTATTGTTCTTTCAGTTGCAGCCTTGTCAGGTTACCGTAACTGTCGATGATCGCCTTGACGCGCCGGGCAACCTCGGCGCGGGCGGGATTGGGATGGTTGGAAGTGACCTCTGCAAACTTGGTGATCGCCGACAGAGTCTCATCCACCGCGCTGTCGGCGAGCGAAACGTCTGCACCACTGACATCGGGCGTTTTGTTGATGACCGAAAGCATTTCATCAACGCAGCCCATAAATTTTTGCGAGAGCTCCAGCTCGGCACCCGTTAAATGCGTGATGCAGAGCGTCTTGATCGGGATCAAAAGCCCGATCATCTCGTGGTTCCGAACGGCGCTCATCTTCGCAAAATCGACGGTCTTCATCGTCGTACCTCCTCAGGCGGCAAACCTGCGATCGGCCCGAAAATGATGCCGATCGTTGCCTTCACGCAAATGACTATACAAAATTTTTGGATTCATGAAATAAAAAGTTGTTCTTTTCCCCTTTTTTTATGGGTTGTTCACCCATACCAGCCCTTTCGGCCCGGCCGAAAGGCGTTTGCGGTTTTAAAACCGTCGATCAGCCCGGCCGGTTCACATGATCCGGATCAAAAACAGCGATCGGCCCGGCCGTTTTTGATCGATCTGCATAAAATAAAGAAATCAGCCCGGCCGTTTTGGGCGATCCCGTTTTCGACGCCGCAGCGCCCGGGGCGATCCAGGCTTTTTGGGGTTTAAACAGAAAACCGCCCGGCCGATCTTTTGCCTGGAATCGCAAAGCCCCGAATCAGCCCGGCCGATCACGGGTTTTCATGTTTAAACCCCGCATCGCCCCGGCCGCCGAAAGATCTTCCGCTTTCAACGCCTGAAAATCTTTCAAAAATTCGGGGTTTGATATGGAGAAAACCGCAAACGCCTGATAAAGTAAAGCGATCTGCAAAAAATAAAGCGCGAGCGGCATGCAGGAGCAGGCTTTTAAAGGAGAAAAGCGATGAACCAGCAGGAGATTGAGCTC
>DBWM01000033.1:119100-120137 GCA_002309015.1 Myxococcales bacterium UBA1238
CTTATTTTGAAGGGAAAAAGGTGATGACAGCGGGCGACGCGGTTTTGCAGCATATGGGACAGCATCCGGTCCTGCATTTGTCGTTTCAGGATTGTAAAAAACTCAGTTTTGATGAAACGAAGGGGCGTTTACGGGCAGCGATTTCAAATGCAGCCCGAATCCTGTGGCCGCATCAGAACTCGCCCCTCCTCCGCCCGGCCGATCGCGGCCTGATCGAACGCTACCTCGATAAAACCTGCAGTGAAGATGATTTATCGGATGCGATCCTCAATTTATGCCGGCTGCTTTTTCAAATTCACCAGCAAAAGGTGATCCTGCTCATCGATGAATACGATGTGCCCATTAACGAGGGCTTTTTGCGCGGCTATTACGAACCGATCATCGATTTATACGGCGGCATGCTGCAGCAGGGGCTCAAAGGCAATCCATACCTCGATTTTGCCCTGCTGACGGGCTGTATGCGCATCTCGCAGGCCTCCATTTTTACGGGGCTTAACAACTTTGTGGTCTACAGCTTTGAAGAACCGATGCAGGATGAATTCTGTGGATTTACAGAAGAAGAAACGCGCAGGTTTTTGAGGGATTTTGGACAGGAAAGCCAGTTTGACCAGGTCAGGGAATGGTATGACGGCTACAACATCGCCGGCCGCGAAGTTTATAACCCTTTCAGCATCTGCCACTGCATTTCGGCCCTGCTTTCCAAAGCCCCCGAGCCCTTCAGCGCATATTGGATCCATTCGAGCGGAAATCGCATCGTTTACGACCTGATCCGGCAGAGCCGCGCCTTCGATCAGGATCTGGAAGCCCTCCTCCGGGGGGAAGTCATCTGTAAACCCCTCTACAGAGCCATCACGTACCGGACGTTTTTAACGGATCAGGATGCGATTTGGACCACGCTCTATTATTCCGGGTACATTAAAAAGCTTTCCTTTACTCCGCAGGGCGAGGAACAGCTTTATCCGATTGGACTCGTTAACCGCGAGATCAGATCCATCTTCCAACAGGAGATCAGGAACTGGCTCCGCGCTTCCTGGAAG
>DBWM01000004.1:0-6984 GCA_002309015.1 Myxococcales bacterium UBA1238
GGAACTGGCTCCGCGCTTCCTGGAAGGCCAACGAGAAACTGCCCGAACTGTTTCAGGCGATTTGGGCCTGCGATGTTGAAAAGGCCGATCGGCTGCTCAACGGGCTCCTGGTTCAGACGATCAGCTATTACGACTCGGCCGAGGCCTTTTATCACGGGTTTACAGCCGGCCTGTTCGCGCAGATGGGCCGCGTTTGCTCCAACAGGGAGGCCGGGCACGGGCGGGCGGATCTTTTGGTTTACGACGAGCTCAATCAGCGCGGCGCCGTGTTCGAGTTTAAGATTGCCCCCAAGTTTACAGCCCTCAGCGAGGGGGTTTTGGAAGCGATGAAGCAAATCGAGCAGCAGGATTACGGGGTCGAATTGAAAGAAGAGGGCTACGATCCGGCGATAGCGGTCGCCATCGCCTTTTATAAAAAGCGCTGCCGGCTGATGCTGAAGGCACTCTGAAAAGAGGCCCTGCGGCCTGGCCTGCAGCCCGCATCGCTGAAGGGGTGAGGCTTCGCCCAGGGAATTTGCAATCTCTCCGTAAATATGCTGCAACCGGCCTTGCAGTTTGTCGTTCATTTCAAAAAAAAGGACTGATTTGTGAAGCGCATCAGTTTTTTGTGTGATTACGAGCAGATCATCAGGAGCGAGAGCCTTTTCATCGACAGAACCGAGCTGATCGCCCAGATTTGTGCCCATTCGCGGCAGGTCTGCCTGATTTCGGCGCCGCATCATTCGGGGAAATCGATCTACGCCTCCATGCTGCGGAGCTTTTTTGAGCAGCAGTTCGATCCCGAGAAGCCGCAGCTGAACCCGCGGCCATTTTTTCGCCATCAGAAGATTTACGGCGAGAGCGAGCTCTGTCTGCAGCATATGGGTCGGCATCCGGTGATGTATCTGGACTTCAAGAACTGCAACGACAGCTATTTTTACGCGCAGCTCGCGCATTTGCGGCAGCTCATCGGCGATGAGCTCCAGCGCTTCAGCTATCTGGGGCGGTCCGAAAAGCTCAGCGAGGCCGAAAAGGATCTGCTTCAGAGCTATATCCACAACAGCTGCAGCGACGAAGTTTTTTCGAACTGCTTAAGGGACTGGAGCGAATGGGCTTACAGGGTGACGGGGCGAAAGCCGGTCCTGATCGTCGATAACTACGATACGCCGCTCTACACCGCGTTTTGGCGCGGCTTTTCGCCCAAAACTTTTGAAATCCTTCACGGCCTCTTCTCGCGCGTGCTTCTGGGCAATCAGAACCTGGAGCGGGCCGTGCTGTTCGGGCGCTTCTGTTTCATTGACAACGGATTCCCCATGGGGATCGAAGGCTGCGCGTATTTCTCGCCGGGAACGCCGCATTTTGAGCCCTTCTTCGGCACGACATACCAGGAAGCCTACGATTTATTCTGCTCGCTGCATCTGGAAGCCCGCTTTGAAGAGGCCAAAATCTGGTATGGCGGATTCGGATGCGGATCCTGCAAATTTTTTGGGACCGGCAGCCTGCTCCATCTGATTCAGGCCCTGCTCGATCGCGATCCGCAGCCGTTTAAGAGCTATCTGACCGTAGATGACGACGCCCCGCTGTTTCAGGCCCTGCTGCCCCCGCGCGTACCAGAGCTTTTTGCGCTGCAGACCATCATCTACGGGGGCAATTTCGAGCATCGCATCAAAAATGAGCACGCGATCATGACGGCGCAGAGTGACTGGAAGACCAACCTGGATTTTCTGTACCATTCCGGCTTTCTGTACGCGAAAGCCCTTAAAACCGATGACGGCAGGCCCCTGACCTACGTGCGGGCCGCCAATCTCGAGGCGATCACCTTTTTGAACCAGATCATGACCCAATGGTTCTTAAAAGGTCAGCTTTACCCCGATATGGGCATCGAATTGCCCGAGGAATCCACCGATATGAACGAGCAGACTCTCATCGACCAGGACGAGAAGACCTTTGAATTCGATGAGCTGTAAGCGGCTCCGATCGGCCCGCCTTTGATCCTTTGAAAGCAGAGATCCGCGCGATGGCTAAAGCGAAACTTTTAAAGCAGGCTCCGGAGGCCGGGGCGGTCGCAGGTATCCCCGGCAAAAGCAGCAAAAAGCGCGAGGATCAGGCGCTCCATCAGGAAGGGAGCCTGATCCCCCCGGCCTATCTGGAGCAGATCGCCCAGCAGAAGGCGGAGTTCCAGAACGCCTCGAATTACGGCCAGGTGAGCCCTCAGGCGTTCAGGGATGAGCTCGCCCGCGCCTATAAAGCCGGCCTCAGCGCCTACGCCGCTTTCGTCGCACAGCTCGAAGCGGAGCCCGACGCGGACGATCAGCGCCAGCTGCAGATCTGCGACGCCTTTGCCCGGCAGATCCTGATCGTCTGCTACCGGCATATGCTCTTAAACGCGCATTTAAAGGAAAGCGTGCAGCTGAGGTATCCCCTGCCCTGCTTTCTGGCCAACGGACGGTTTCCGGTGCTCTTCGCCCCGGCCGGCCGAAAGCCCGACGAAAACCTCGCGCTCTTCGCCTCGCAGGTACAGAGCGACTCGCATAAAAGGCGGTCCTGCGCGGCGGTTTTGCAGGAATTTTTAAACGACGTCCCTGCCTGCGGGGCCGAAAGCTGCTGGGGCATCTGCACCAACGGCCGGCTCTGGCGGATTTACCGTCAAAATCCGTCGCTCTCGCGTCCCGCCTACATCGAGTTCAATTTTGACCAGATCTTCGACGGCAGCCATTACGAAGCCTTTTGCGCCAGCTACGCCCTGCTGCACGCCTCGCGGTTTGAACTCTACGACGGCCGGAACTGCATTCTCGAGGACTGGCGGCAGATCGGGCAGCAGATCGGGACCCGCATTCGGGACGCGCTGCGCTCTTCGGTGCAGCAGGCCATCGAAATCCTGGCGGCGGGCTTCTTAACGCATCCCAAGAACAAATCCCTCAGCCGGGCCCTCCTTTGCGGCGATCTGACGGCCAAAACCTATTACAACGAGCTCCTGCGCTTCGTGTACCGGCTCATCTTCGTGCTCACCGCCGAGGAGCGCGATCTGCTGCCCCAAAAATCCGCGCCCGCAGAGGCCCGGGAGATGTTCAGGCTGGGATACAGCTTAAAGCGCTTCCGTCAGCGGCGGTTCCGCCTTCAAAAGCCCGACCGCCAGAGCGATCTCTTTGAGTCGGTTTACGTTTTGTTCAACGCCCTCTCTACAGGCGAAGAAAAGCTCGCGCTGCCCGCGCTGGGCGGCCTCTTTTTGTCGGATCAATGCGCGCATCTCAGGCCCTGCAAGCTTTACAACGCGGATTTGCTGCGCGCGCTGCGCTGTCTGCTCTGGACCCGCGACGAGAGCGACCGCCTCTCGCCCATCAACTGGCGCGAGATGGGATCCGAGGAGCTCGGCTCGGTTTACGAGTCCCTGCTGGAGCTCTGCCCCCAGGTGGATCTGGGCAATCTCACCTTTTCGTTTTTGCAGGCCCAGGACGCCAAGGGGAACGAGCGCAAGACCACAGGCAGCTACTACACGCCCGGCTGTCTCGTCGACGCCATCTTAAAGAGCACCCTGGAGCCGCTCCTTTTGCAGCGCATCGAGCAGGCAAAAGACAAAGTCCAGGCGGTTTTGCAGTTTAAAGTCTGCGATCCCTCCTGCGGCTCGGGGCATTTTTTGCTGGCGGCGGGGCGCCTGATCGCGTCCAGGCTGGCCTATCTCCGCGCCGGCGGAACGCCCGGCCCCGACCATTACCGCGCCGCCCTGCGCGATGTGATCGCCCATTGCCTGTACGGCGTCGATCTGAATCCCATGGCGGTCGAGCTCTGCCGGGTCTCGCTCTGGATGGAGGCCCTCGATCCCCAAAAACCCCTGAGCTTTTTGGATGCGCATATCCAATGCGGCAACGCGCTCCTGGGCGCTACGCCCGAACTCATGCGCGAAGGCATCCCCGCCGGGGCATTTACGCCTTGCGAAGGTGACGACAAAAAAAACCTGAGCGCTTTAAAGAAGCGCAACCAGCAGGAACGCGACAGCCCGGGACAGGGGGATCTGTTTGACGCCTTCGACCGTCCGGCCGGGCTGGAACAGCTTGTGGCGCAAAAAAAGGCTTTTGAGCTCGAGCCCGAAGAGACCCTGACCCAGGTAGAGCAAAAAGCCCGGGACTGGGCGGCTTTTTTGCAAAGCGACGCCTATCTGGCCGAGAAGCTCAAGGCCGACTGCTGGTGCACCGCGTTCCTCTGCGAAAAGACGCCCGATACCGCCAGCGCATGCCCCACCGACCGCGCCTTCAAAGCCCTGCAGCGCGGCGAAGGCGCCCTTTTGCCGCAGATGGCCGATCTCATCGCCGAGACCGCGCGCCGGCACCGCCTCTTCCACTGGCATCTGCAGTTTCCGCAAATCATGGCCGAAGGCGGCTTTGATGCGGTGCTGGGGAACCCGCCGTGGGAGACGGTAGAATTTAGGGAGAAAGAATTCTTTGCCTCGCGCGACCCGGATGTTGCAAACGCGAGCACAACCGCCAAACGCAAGGCCGCTATCCAGTCGCTGATCGAAAACCAGCCCGAACTCTATCAGTTGTATCTCTCGGAGTTGTCAAACACATCTCACGCGCGCGTTTTTATCTCTGAATCCGGGAGATTCCCGCTTTGCGCCAAAGGAAAGATCAATACCTACGCGCTCTTTGCCGAACACGACCGCAGCCTGACTTCGCCGCGCGGCAGAGCCGGATTTGTTGCGCCGTCGGGCCTCGCCTCGGATGCGACGACGCAGCTTTTCTTCAAAGATCTCATCGAAACCGAAGAGCTGGCCTATTTCTGGAGCTTTGAGAACCGCGACGGGATTTTCCCTGCCGTGCACCGCTCGTTTAACTTTGCGCTGGTGGGCCTCGACAAACTGCGCGGCCAAAAGCCCGATTTTGCGTTTTACCTGCACCAGAGCGCCGAGCTTTCAAACCCGCAAAAGCATTTCACGCTCTCGGCCGAGGAATTTCAGCTCCTCAATCCCAACACCCTCACCTGCCCCACGTTCCGAAGCCGTCTCGACGCCGAATTGAACAAACGGCTCTACCGCAACGCCGGCGGCGTGCTCTGGAACGAAACCCGCGCGGACGGCAACCCCTGGCAGCTGAGTTTTATGCAAATGCTCAACATGTCGACCGCTTCCGATCTGTTTATGCACCGTCCGCAGTGGGAATCGCTGCCCCGCGATGGGATCAGGCGCACCGGCCCGGACGGCGACCTGCTGCCGCTCTACGAAGCCAAGCTCGTGCACCAGTTCGACCACCGCTTCAATACGTTCACGGGCACGGGCAACACCGACTTCGAGGCGGTCACCGAAGCCCAACACCGCGACGCCGATTTTGAGACCGAAACCCGCTACTACGTGCCGGCCCGGGAAGTGGAAGCCCGCCTGCAACAAAAGGCCTGGAACCGCGGCTGGCTCATGGGCTGGCGGGATATCTGTCGCAGCACCGACGCGCGCACGGTGATCGCGGATGTGATCCCACGGGTGGGCTGCAATCATAAGTGGCAACTCTTTTTACCCGACGCATCGGCCGCGCTTTGCGCCTGTCTGCTCGCCAATCTGAACTGCCTGGCGCTCGATTACGCCTGTCGCTGCAAATTAGTGGGTGTCGACCTGAGCTATAGCTACTTCAAGCAGCTGCCCGTGCTGCCGCCCGCGCGGTTTTTGGATCCCCAACTCTCGATCGAAGGCGAAGCCCTGCTGCCCGCCATCGCCCGCCGCGTCGTGCGCCTTTGTTGCACCAGCCACAGCCTCGACGCCTTTGGACGCGATGTCTGCGCGGATTTGGGGACTGCGTACGATGGCCCCTACGCCTGGGACGAGCCGGAACGCCTGCGCCTGCGCGCCGATCTCGATGCCGCGTTTTTATGCCTCTATGGCGTAGATGAAACGGACCTGCCGCTGCTGTTCTCAAGCTTCGAAAAGACGCAGGGCGCCCCCGATGCGGAAGATGAAGGCTGCGAAGACGGCGATGAGGCTGCGGCTGCGCCGGTTGCGGCTGTAGGGAAGGCGGAAGCCGCGCGGCGCGCGTTTCTGGCTCTCAAGGCCGCGGTGCTCGAAAGATGGCGGCGATGGCGGTGGTGAAGGCCCAAGCGGATCCCTCGCAGATCCAAAGGAAGCCGCAGCGCCCGGCCAGCTGCCTCACCATTCATCAAGTGCGCAGGGTGATCGTCCCCAGCTTTTGACTCCATCTGGCCCCAACCACCGTGTTCAGCAGAGTGATCGCGTCGCGCGAGAATGTTGCTCCTGATGCATCCATTCGCGCACGCGCCGTAATGCATTGTAATATGTTTTGGAGATGCGACTCAGAAGAGGGCGACGATCGATGTAGTGACGGCGGTGGAGGCTACGGGTTCAGCTGCCCCAAAAGCTCCACATATCTCTCGCGCTGCTCCAAAGGAAGCCCCAGCGCCATCATCGCCTGCTCCAGCCCCCAATGCGTCGATTTCATCAAATTCGCGAGAGATCGCGCCTCCCCTCTCACCTCACCTCTCGCCTCACCTTCCGCACGACCTTCCGCACGACCAGCTGCCTCACCATTCATCAAGTGCGCATGGTGATCGTCTCCTCTCCTGCTTTTGGATAACTCAATCTGGCCCCAACCACCGTGTTCAGCAGAGTGATCGCGTCGCGCGAGAGAGGCTGTTGCTCCTGATGCATCCATTCGCGCACGCGCCGCCGATCTTTTGCGATTTTAATGCATTGTAATATGGTTTGAAGATGCGACTCAGAAGAGAGCGACGATCGATGTGGTGACGGCGGTGACAGCTACGCCTCGAGCTGCCCCAAAAGCTCCACATATCTCTCGCGCTGCTCCAAAGGAAGCCCCAGCGCCATCATCGCCTGCTCCAGCCCCCAATGCGTCGATTTCATCAAATTCGCGAGAGATCGCGCCTCCCCTCTCACCTCACCTCTCGCCTCACCTTCCGCACGACCTTCCGCACGACCAGCTGCAAGGCTTTCTTCCCTCAATTCTTCCCACAATTCATCAAATGCAGTGCGCATGGTGATCGTCTCCTCTC
>DBWM01000004.1:7030-157341 GCA_002309015.1 Myxococcales bacterium UBA1238
TGATGCATCCATTCGCGCACGCGCCGCCGATCTTTTGCGATTTTAATGCATTGTAATATGGTTTGAAGATCGGTGCTGAACTTTTCAAAATCGTCGTCTTTGATTTCAGCGGGCACAATCAGATTCAGCCTGAAGTTGGGCACAAACTTTAAAATGGAGGGATCGCCCTTCAGCATGCCGTGCAGATCGCGCGGCCCATCCCAGGACTCGGTGCCAAAATAAAGGACGAGCGTCACCACAGGCCAGAGTCCGTCGGTTTTATAAAAGCCCGACAAAAACTCCGCCGCATTCACCTGCACGCCTTTTTCTTTGCGATGCGCTTTCTCGATCTCTTTGACCTGCTCCGCATATTGCAGCGCGTCGTAAAGCATGCAGCGGATCGGCATCGCGTAATGGATCTGCGATTGATTTTCGATGCCGAGCAGGAGGTACATCACCTCGTCGCCCTGCATGATCGTCGCCTGCTTGAAGAGATCGCGGAATTTTTGCACCACTTCGGGCTCTTCGCCCTCCCGAAACGGCAGGGTGAGGGCCGCAGTATCGAGCGGTTTTAAATCTTCAGACTTGATGACCGGACGACCATCAAACAAATAAAAGTTGAAGACATCGGCAAAGCGCGCGCTGTCTTGCATATAAATTTTGGTCACCGCGTCCTTCTCGCCCATAAACGCTCCATCTCTGCTGAATACAGCAAGTTTTTTTACTTTCTGCGCTTCAATGTCAAGACAGAAATCAACCTTCCACCCCCCAAAGCGGGTTCCAGCCTCGATCAAACCCTACATTTCAAATCTCCCTGCATTCCACTCTGGACTGAGGCCCCGTCTCGCGGCAGTATCAGCATTTCAGTTCCATCCGTTTCCACCTGACTGCGAGCACCGCCATGCCTCAGCCCCATTCACGCAGTTCCGCCTCTCACCATCTACCGCTGCTCCTTTTGGTTCTGGCCCTCTTCACCTTTGCGATCCTCATCGCAGTGCATCTGCATTTGAACGCGCATGGCCGGGAGCAGGCCGAACAACAGCTCACGACCGCAACCGAGCAGCTCGCTCTTTGGTTGCGCAAGCTCGATTTGGATCACGAGAAGGCCGAAAACGCCCTGAACAAACGGCTCAGCTCACTGCTCGGTGATGAATCGGCGCTGCAGGAAGAGCTTCGCAACCTGGCGCAACTCATACCCCACGCGCAATTCACCCTCACCCTGCCCGATGGGCGGCAAATCCGGGCCGAAGGGATCACAACACGCCCCGATCAGGAAGCCGATCCCGTCGCAGGATGGAGCCTCAATGCCCCCAAAGGTCGCTCGCTCACCTCGTCCAACATCGCGCATACCCTCATGATCCGCAAAGGCGAAGAGCGCTACGCCCTCAAATGCATCCTCGAACTCTACGTGCCCTCCTACATCACCTCGCTCTACGGCAATCGCGCCGAGTTTTTCATTGTGGATCGCAAGCAACATGTGGTCTGGCGCTCGAATCCCCGTTCGCAAAGCGAGCTTTACCGCCTGGGACAGCATGATCCGCGGTTTGAAGGCAAGGCACAGGACGATTTCCTGCAGGGACAGACGGGACTCGCCTCATTCCAAACCCCTGCCGGGCGCTTTTGGGTCGCGTATCAGCCCATCCATATCGTGCCCTGGAGTTTAGCGATCGCGATCCCCGAAGAGATCGCCATGGCCTCCTGCATCGAACTCACGCACAGCTTAACCTTCCTCTACATCATCCTGTTTTTGGCGTTTGGCGCGCTGTTTTTGTTCGCCTGGCTGCATCGCACACCGGCTGCGGGTACAGGCGGCTTCGCCCAGGGGCTCTATTCGGGCAAAAAAGGCTTCATCCCTACGCCCGTTACGCTTCAGCTCAGCCATGATTTGCGCACGCCGTTAAACGCCATCGTGGGATACGCCACCATCGCATCGAGCAAGGTGGAAGATCGCTACCGCGTTCTCGATTGCCTCTCGAAGATCCTGTCTGCGAGCTCGGATCAGATGGAGATCCTCGATTTCATGGCTTCAGCGGCGCCGGATGCGTCTGAAAACAGCGATCTCACGGCGAAGAACCCGATGCCTTCGCAGAATACGGAGACTGTAGTGGACGATCGCGTGGTTGCGCTCATTAAAACCATCGATCAAATCGGCGATCCGGTGATGGAAGAGCGCGTGCGCAAGGCTGAAGCGGCCGATCGGGCCAAGTCGCTGTTCTTAACCAACATGAGCCACGACATCAGGACGCCTTTAAACGCCATCGTAGGCTTTGCCACCATCGCTTCCACCCGCCTCGATGACAAGCAACGCCTGCTCGAATGCCTCTCGAAGATTCTTGCAGCCAGTTCACAGCTGCTCAGCCTGTTTAACGATCTCCTCGACATCAGTCGCATCGAAGCCGGAGAGGTGCGCATCGACTGTTCACCCTGTTCGATCAACGGACTCATCAGCAGCGTGCGCAATCTGGTGCAGCGACAAGCGGTCGCAAGCCACGTGAACCTGCTGGTCGACACCGTAAAACTGAAGGATGACGCCATCGAATGCGACAAGGCACATTTGAATCAGGTGCTGTCGCATGTGCTGACCACCGCGCTCAAGTCGACGCCCGAATATGGAACCATCTCGTTCATCATTCGCCAGATCGATGCGCAGAAGCCCGGATACGCCGCCTACCAGTTCACCATCAAAGACAACGGGCGCGGCCTGTCCCAGGAAGTCAAAAACAACCTGTTCAACAACTTCAAGACCAACCAGGATCTCGCTTCCGCGCGTTTACAGACCCCCGCATTGGGCTGGCTCATCGCGAAACGCATCGTCGATCTCATGGGCGGCAACCTGAAGCTCGAAAGCGAGCAGAACAAGGGCACCAAGGTCACCATCAACCTGGAATTCAAGCTGCAGTTTGTCAAACAGAACGCGTTGCATTCGGCGCATAACTTTGAAGGCATGCGGGCATTGGTGCTCGACGACGATTTGCCGAACTGCGAAAGCACCGTCAACATGCTGACCCTGCTCGGAATCGCTGCGGAATGGACCCTGTTTGGCCAGGAAGCGATTTTGCGCACCAAACAAGCCGCCGAGGTGCAGCATCCCTTCCTGCTTTACGTGGTTTCATGGCCTCTTCAGGGTCACGAAAACTTTGAATGGATCAAACAGCTGCGCTCGCTGGCCGGAAATGCGCCCATCCTGCTCATCACATCGCGCGACTGGACGCCGATCGAGTCTGAAGCGCGCGCGGCAGGCGTCACCGCGTTCTGTGGAAGGCCGCTCGTGCTCTCCAACCTGCGTAAAGCGCTCGTTCAATCGCTTGCACAGCAGGCAGAAGGCGGATCCGGCGGCCAGGTCTTCTTTGATCCCAAGAAAGACGCCGAGATTTTCAAGGGCAAGCGCCTGCTTTTGGTTGAAGACAACCCCTTAAACCGCGAGCTCGCCACCGAATTGCTTGAAGACGGCGGATTCGAAATCGAGACAGCCGAAAACGGCTCCGAGGGCGTCAATAAATTCAACGAAGCAGAGCCGGGTTACTACGACGCCATCTTAATGGACGTCATGATGCCCGTGCTCGACGGCTACGAAGCGACCCGATGCATCCGCGCAGCCGAGCCCATCACCTCGCACATCCCCATCATCGCCATGACCGCCAACGCATTCGAGGACGACAAGCGCATGGCCTTCGCTGCCGGCATGGATGCGCATATTACAAAGCCCTTAAACATGGAGAGCCTGTTCGCGCTCCTGAAGGAAGAGCTCCATCTTTAAGCCCGATCGCGCATTTTTTTGCCCGGGAATCCACATCCGCCGCCGTCTGCTGCATCTTTTAAGGCGCAAAACCGGATCGCCCTTGCAAGGCAGGTTGTTTTGTGGGCCGTTGTGGCCTATTTTTGGCCGCAGTCAGACGAAACTTTTTCAAAAAACAGGTGTGCCACATGAACATTCGCGAATGCTTCGAAAAAATGGGCGAAAACATCGACGACGTGCTGAGTCGTCTGCGCAAAGAAGAGCGCGTCGCCAAATATTCACTGCTTTTTTTAAAGGATCCGAGCTTCGATGAGCTCTGCGACGCCTACGGCAAAGGCGATGCACAGACCGCATTCCGCGCCGCTCACACGTTAAAGGGCGCAGCCGCCAACATCGGCTTCAACAAGCTCTCCCATTCCGCCAGCGAACTGACCGAAGCCCTGCGCGATGGCCAGATGCCCGCCAACGGCGACGCCCTCCTCACCCAGGTCAAGCTCGATTACACCCGCGTCACCTCCAACATCCGCGCCTTCCAGGCTTCTCAGAACGCGTAATCACCCAACCTTCGCGCCCTCATCCCCCATTTCACTTCAAAAACGCGCATCCATCACCGCTGCATCGCCTTTTTCTGGCCTAAAAACCGGATGCGAGGGCTCTCTCTGCCCTCTTTCCGCAGCAAATCCTGAACCGAAACCCATTTGATACCGCTTTTCAGCCCCAGAATCCGGGGATCACCTGCCGATCAGGCGGGTTTATGAATTAAAATTGCATTTTTGGTAAAATAGATCTCCGTTTTCGATTCGTAACGATACATGCAAGACACTAAATGAATTTTTACGAGCGAAACGGATACAGTCTTTTGATCGAACGCGAGTTTTTAAAGTTACACTCCAAATCTAGCTTTTGCAGATCGGCCTTTTACAGCTGAAACGGGCGATCGATGCGAGATAGATGCGGTTTTGATGCCAAAAAATCAACCAGAATGGTTTACACAGATCCCTTTTCCGCTCGAAAAGATGCCGAGTAGACCGAATGATCGGTTTTTTCTGCATGAAATGGTCCGTAGAAAATCATGCAGTCGGATTTTCAGCCGGAAAACGGACCAGAAGATCGAGCGGGCGATCTTTTGGGTCTGAAAATGAAGCTGAATTCTAAAAAGAGGGCGGCAAACGCGCAGAAAGGGATCGATCGAAGGCGGGAATGAGGGCGTTTTTATGAGATCAGTTCGCCAAAGAGGGTGTGACTGGTCGCTTTTACGATGCGCGCCTGCACCAAAGCGCCCTGCTTGGGGGGATTTTCGCCTGCATTTTCGAAGAGTACGGTCTTGAAGCAGGAGCTTCGGCCGATGATTTGACCGGGATCGCGGCGGCTTTCACCGTCTACGAGCACTTCGAGGGTTCTGCCCACCATTTTCTCGAATTGTTCTTTGCTGATCGCTTCCTGCAGGGCGATCATGCGCTCGAGTCGCTCGCCTTTGACCGCATCGGGCACGTCGTCGGGCATTTTTCGGCTCGCAACGGTGCCATCGCGCTCGCTGTAGCGGAACATGAAGGCGCTTTCAAAGCGGATCTCGCGCAGGGCTTGCAAAGTTTGCTCGAAATCTTCGTCGGTCTCGCCCGAGAATCCCGCGATCACGTCGGTGGTGAGCGCCAGATCGGGCACGGAGGCCCTGAGTCGATCGACAATTTCGCGATATTCGCCGTAGGTGTACTGGCGATTCATCGCTTTGAGCATCCGATCGCTGCCGCTCTGCAGAGGCAAATGCAAATGACGGGCCACCTTGGGGAGCGCCATCGCTTTGCAGAGCGATTCGTCGAAGTCCGTGGGGTAAGGCGACATGAATCGGATGCGCAAAAGCCCCGGCAGCTCGTTTAACTGGTAAAGCAGGTCTGAAAACCGCACGCCGTCGCAGCAGTAGCTCGATACCGTCTGCCCCAGAAGCGTGATCTCCTTAAAACCCTGCTCCACCATCCGCTGCGCCTGGCTCAAAATCTCCTGAGGTTTGACGGATCGCTCGCGACCGCGCACGTAAGGGACGATGCAATAGCTGCAAAACTTGTTGCAACCGCGCTGGATCGAGATCCATCCCGAAATGCCCGGCTTGTGATCGACGGGCAGGCCCTCGTAAAGCTCGGTTTTCGAGAGACAGGTCTCGACCACCGGATGCCGCTTGCTCAAAACCGACGTTAAAAGCTCAGGCAGCTGCCGGTAACTGTCGGGTCCAAGCACCAAATCGAGATACGGCGTCTTTTGGGTGAGCTCCCCCTTCAGGCGCTGGGCCATGCAGCCCGCCACCACCAGAATTCCGTCCGGATGCTCCGCCTTCCAGGTCTTCAGCCATCCCAGACGCCCGTAAATCCGCTCCTCCGCCCGCTCGCGAATGGCGCAGGTGTTTAAAATCACCACGTCCGCATCCGCATCCTGCCCCGTCATCTCGTAACCCGCCTGTTGCAGCAGCCCCGAAAGCAGTTCCGAATCCGCTTCATTCATCTGGCAGCCGTAGGTTTCGATATATGCCCGCTTGATCATCGCGCGATCTCCCTCAAAAAAGCGCCGCAAACTACAAAGCGCGCCGCAGAACGTCAAGCAACCTTGCTCACAAACGCCCGGCGTGCTAACAACTGGGCAAAACTCTACGCGAGGTCAGCCCATGGATCCCTTCACCGAAGCGCTGCAACAGCTGCTCGACCGCTGCAAAGACATTTCGACCGCCATTTTTGCCGATTGCGAAGGCGAACCGATCGCCAAAGCCTGCCAACCCGACGTCAACGCCGCCGAAATCGACACGATCATCCCCCTCTGCGCAGCTTTGGGCGGCATCGCGCTCAGCCGACTCAACAAAACCGCCGACGCGCCCACTCAAAACTTCTCGCTCTCGGGCTCGAACGGCCATTTTCTGACCATCGCCATCAACGAGAACTACCATTTTTCGGTGGCGCTCCGCCCGGGAAGCTACATTGCCAAGCTGATGCCCGAGCTCGATCAGACCGCAAATCAAATCCGCGCCAACATGTAACGCCCGGGGCTGCAAAACCCGCAGTCAGCCCCAAAGCTGCGCCAGGATCCCGCTCGTTTTGAGCGCCCGCCCCGTCAGTTCACCCCATAAATGATCGAAAATCTGCTGGATCGGCACCCGATGCTCCAGTGGCAAACGCTGTAAGCGCCCATTCTGCAAGGCCGCAATCTGCAACAGGAGCGAAGGCGGCACGCGCTTGACCTGCATCCGCAATTCCGGCGCCAGATTCTGCGATCCCACCGCCCCGCCCGAAAGCAGCGCGACCGCATCCGGCGATCCCGCAAGTTCGGAATCGCGATCAAAGCGCAGCGCATAACCCAGCGCCTCGAACATCGCGATTTGCCACAACACCAAACGCTCGAACGAGAGCGCCCCCTGAGACGCGACTTCGATGAACTGATCGATCAGCCGAAACGACTGCGGCGCTTTCAGGCCTTCATGCGTCGTCAGCCGCGCGATCTCGAGCACAAAATTCAAGCTGTAGAACTGATCGAGCGACTGCGAGAGCGCAAACACCGGGCGAAGCACGCTGCATTCGGTCAAAGTCGAGCGTTCCCCGCGCGAAACCCAGGTGGCCCGAATCCTGGTGCCGAGTTCCAGCGCTGCACCAAACCGCCTGCGACTGCTCTTCGCATGGCGCGCCAGCACCGAAAGCCGATCGCCCTCTTCCGTCAGCAAATCGACGATGAGATCGCTCTCGCGCCAGCGCACCGTATGCAGAACCAGCGCGATCTGCGTCTGCCGTTCTTCCATCGGTTCACAGACCGATGATGATCTTGGAAGTCATGAAGTAAACGAAGGTGCCGAGCAGGTCGACCAGGGTGGTGACGATCGGATTGGTGGCGACGGCGGGGTCGACTTTTAAGCGCTCAAACACCAAAGGCGTCAGGGCTCCAACGCCGGCAGCCACCGTCATGCTCGCAAACAGGCTCACGCAAACGCTGATCGAGAGCGTAATCATCGCCGATCCCTGCGTGAAGAAGGTGTAAACGCCGAGGCAGAGACCGTAGAGCGCCCCCAGCACCAGGCCCACCGCGACTTCCCGCAACAGATACCGCCAGCCCACATCGCTCGAAATGCGCCCCGTCGCCAGACCGCGCACCATAATGGTCGCCGTCTGCGAACCCACGTTACCGCCCATGCCGAGCACGATGGGCACGAAGGTTGCAAGCAGCGCCATCTTGCCGATCTCGCTTTCAAAAACCCCCATCAGCAGGCTGCTTAAGATACCGCCCACCCACGTCGCCGCAAGCCAGGGCGCACGGGAGCAAAAGTTGTGAAGCAGCGAAGGCGATTCGTAAACCGATTCGTCCGCACCGGCCATGCGCAAGATGTCTTCGGTGGCCTCTTCGCGGATAACGTCGATCACGTCGTCGATGGTCACGATGCCCACAAGGCGGTTCGATTCATCCACCACCGGGATCGCGAGCAGGTTATAGCGGGATGCGAGGCGCGCGACCTCCTCCTGGTCGGTCTCCAGCTGCACCGAAACCACGTCCGACACCATCAGATCGCAAAGCGGCGTCTTCGGCGCGTGGGTCACCAGCGATCGCAACGACAACACGCCCACGAGCACGTCGTTTTCGCTCACCACGTACACGTAAAACGCCATCTCCACGTCGGCGCTCTGCAATGCGGCGATCGTCTCCTCTACGGTCTGATCCTCGTGCATCGCAAAGAAGTCGGGCGACATGATACCGCCGGCGGTGTCGGGGGCATGCTGCAACAGATCTTCGATTTCTTCGGCTTCGTCGGGCTTTAAGGCGTCGAGCAGGGCCTGGCGCAACTCGTCAGAGAGATCGTTCAACAGGTCGGCCTGGTCGTCGGTGCTCATGTATTCGTAAATGCGCACCAATTCTTCGATGGGCCTGCCCTCCAGGATCTCGGTCTTCAGGTGGCTGTCGAGCTCGCCCAGGGTTTCAGAGCGCACTTCGTCGCTCGGCAGCATATCGAACGCCCTGCGTCTCTCTCGCTCGTCCAAAAATCGCATCAAAAGCGCGATGTCAGCGGGCCTCGTGCGGGCCAGCAAGCGCTCTGTATGATTGGTGGCCCCCCGGCGCAAAAGCTTGCGCAAGCTATCGAGCGTGACTTGTAAACGTGGACTGAGCAAGGTAACCCCCTCCCTGCGAGGTGGCGTGCGAACCTGAAACCCGCACTCCGCTTTTTGAATGCAATTACATCGAGATCGCCTTCAGGCGAGCTTCGCAGCGATCGGCCAGCGTCGATTCCCCGGCCAACCTGCGACAATTTTCATAATGTTTAACCGCCGTCGCTAAATCGCGCTGCGCCTCTGCAATGCGCCCTAAATGAAAATACGGCTCCGCATATTGGGCACAGCGCTTGATACCGCGCTCCAGATAGCGGAGCGCCTTGTCGTAAAGCCCTTCGTCGATATAGACGATACCTAAGTTGTTGTACGCCAGGCAGAATTCGGGTTTGAGCTCGATGGCCGTCATAAAATGCCGCCGAGCGAGTTCGAGGTTGCCCTTCTTGTACCAGGCCCAGCCCAGATTGTTGTGACCATGCGCGGGCCATGCGTAAAGCATGTTGCTCACCAGCGGATCGTAGACCGCGATCGCGTCGTCCCAGCGCTCCATGGCCAGATAGGTGGCCCCCAGGTTGTTCTGCGCCTCATAAAAATTGGGACGGAGCTCGATGGCCCGCTGAAAATGCGTCGCCGCTTCGAGGTAAACGTTGCGCCCCATCAGGATCAGGCCCAGCAGCTGGTGCGCGTCGGCGTTGGCCTCATCGAGTTCAAGGCTCGTAAACACCTCGCGCAGAGCCGCTTCGGTCTGATTGCCCGAAGGCGCCATAAAATGCCCGTACGCCAGATTGTAATGGTATTTCGCGTCTTCCTGACGCTTCTTGATCTCGCTGCGAGAGGGACCACAACCCGCCAAAGAGAGCGCCACTGTCACTATTAAGAGGAGAATCGCACGCATCATGCGGCGCGGATAGCACGCAATCGCGCAGCGGTCAAGAGCAGTTTTTATTAAAATACTCTTATATTTTCGGGCAGTTAGCCGTTTACTTCGCGCAAACCGTCGACGGGATGAAAACGCGCTGCCCGCAATGCCGGAAATATGGTTGCCGTAAAGGTAATCAGCAACGCCCCGCAGCCCGCCATCACGTAATCCCAAATATCGAACACCGCCGGCAGCTGGGAGATCCCGTACACTTTGGGATCCAGCGTGACGCCGTTTTTGAGGATCACCTCGCAGAAAAAGAAGGCGCCGATCAGGCCGAGCGCCGTGCCCACAAAGCCGATCGCAGCCCCCTCGGTCACAAAAATGCGCAGGATGCTGCTGTTTTTGGCCCCCATCGCCTTCAGGATCGCGATGTCGCGCGTGCGCTCGATCACCAGCATGATCAGCATGATCGCCACGTTGCAGGAGGCGAGCACCACCATCACCGAAAGCACGAACAGGATCGCGACGCGCTGATACGTTAAGCTTTTAAAAAGGTTACGGTTTTGCCTGCGCCATTCCATCACCGAATAGCGATCTTTGCCCAAAATCTCGGAGATCCTGCTCGCCACATCGCCCGCCAGAAGCGGATCGCGCACCGCAACCTCGATGCCCACAACCGAATCTCCAAGGCCAAAAAAGCGTTGCGCCACCGAGAGTTCCACGTAGGCAAGCCGCGTGTCGTATTCGTAGAAACCCACTTCAAAAACGCCCCGCACCCGCAAAGTCACGGTCGAGGGCGCATCGGGATCCGCGCTCCATTTATCGGGATCGAACGACTTCATGGGCGAGACCAGGGTGACCGCATCGCCCGTTTTGGCCCCGATCTTTCGCGCAAGCTCAGAGCCGAGCAGGATGCCTTCGAGGCCATCTTCACCGCGACCGCCCAGCTCCGCCATCGAGCCCTCACGCATATATTGCGGCAAATCGAGGACTTTTTGCGCGCGTTCGGGAATCAGGCCCTTCACGATCACCCCCGCGCTGCCGTTGGGCCCCGTCGCCATACCTTCGTTAAAGCTGATGGGCGAACTGCCCAAAACCTCGGGGATCGTTTCGATTTTTTGGCAAGCTTCGCGGTAACGATTGAAAAATAAACCATATTCCCGCACAAAGACGTGAGCGGTCATGCCCAGAATCTTTTCGCGAAACGCCTGCTCCAGACCCGACGTCAGCGAAAATCCGCCCACCAGCGCGACCACACCGAGCACCACGCCGATCACCGAAAGCCAGGTCACCATCGAAAGCGAGCGGCGGCGCTTCCGGCCCGTCAGATGCCGCCAAGCTAAAAGGGTTTCAAAAGCCACAATTCACCTTGCCTGCCGCTTAAAACTTCAGTTTTGCGTGCTGCCCGGACGAAAGATTGATCGTTTGCACAGGCGTGCGGCGATTGAGGCAATCGTTTTCGATGCAGAGGTGAACGCGATATTGACCCGCCGGCAGCTTATGCTTGATCAGCGGCGTTTCGGTGGCGACGCGCTTGCCGTTGACGTAAACGGCCCCCCAGCCTTGAGAAGAGAGCACGCTCAGATAACCGTCTCCACCGGCTTCAGGCGCAGGCGCCGGAGTCGCAGGAGGCGTAGCGGGAGGGGATGTCTTTTCGGGGGCTGACGGAGTTGAGGGCGCTGAAGACGCAGAGGTCTTTGAGCTTGTATTGCGCGCAGCTGTTGAAGATCGTTGCGTTTTTTGTGCTACAGGCGTCGGCTTTGCGGCGTTCGTCTGAGCCACAGCGGGAGTCGGCGCAGGAGGCGCAGGCAGAGGCTTTAACGTAAATTTGCGCTCCAATTGCGTTTCGAGACCAAACGAGAACTCTGCCGCCAGAGTCTCGTACCCCTCTTTTTCGAGCTTCAGCTGCACGGGCTGATCGAGCGGTAAACGCTGCGCGATATAAGGCGTTTGGCCCACCGCTTGACCGTTCACCCAAAGACGCGCGTCCAAAGGCTCCGAGAGCACCGACAAGCTGCCCCACGCATTGACCAGATGCGCCGATATAATCCGCGTTTCACCGCTGTTCAGCGTCACATCCTGCTCAAAGCGCTCATAGCCCTGCTTCACAATTTTGACGTGAATCGACTTGCCGACTTCCACTTCGCGGCTGTAAGGCGTGCGCCCTGCAATCTCAACATCATTAATAAAAATCTGAGCATCGCTGGGCGTGGATTCCAACTTTAAAACCGCCGGAAGCACAGCCACGGGCACGTTGCTGGAATGACTGCGCCTGAAAAAGACGACCGCCACCCAGGCCGAAATCACCAGCACAGCCACAAACAGCATCACGATCAGCAGGCGCTCCCGCGAAAACCACGAACTGCGCACTTTGGGCTGAGGCGTCGTAAGGAACGTGGGCGCAAGCTCCAGCGGGCCTTCTTTGGGCATTTGAGGTCGCAAATCGATCTCTTCGGGAACCGACAACTCCCTTGAAGGCTGTGTAAAAGCGCGCCGATGTGGAGCGGGCGTCGGCTGGATCGCCAATGGCGGTTCGGGCGTCGGCTGCAAGCTGAACGGGCTGACGGGCTGAGCCGCTGGCTGAGATTTCTTTTCGATTTTTTGCGGAGTGACCTCTTTTTTGGCCGGTTGGGGCTCCACAAGTCTCGAAGTGGGATAAACCGGAGAAGCGGCGGCTGCAGGCTGAGCAGGCTCTTCTTCCAGCAGTTCCAGTTCCGAATCATCCAGGCTCACGCTCGTTTCAACCGAATCATCATCTGCGCCCAGACTTACGGTTTGATCCTCCTCGTCGCCCATGTCGATGGTCTCACCCATGGGATTATAGACCACCCGCGTCGCCTCACCCGAAGCGCTCGCATCCTCGGAATCCCAGCTCTCGCCCGACATTTCCGGGGCCGCATTGCGCTCGTCTTCAAACAGCTCATTCATCAAATCCGACAAGCGCGTTTTCGGTGCGACCGCCCCGAGATCATTCAGGAAAATCGACAAATCCTGCTGCATATGCTGCGCAGAGGGATAGCGCGCCTCGCGATCGGCGGCCAACGCCTGCATCACGATGCGTTCGAGCTCGTCGGGAATATCCGATCGCAAAAAGCTGGGCGGCACGATCTCGGCATTGCGCACGCGCTCCACCAGCAGGCGATCGTCTTCGTCGCGGTAGAGCGGCTGACCGGTCAGCATCTCGTAGAGCACGATCCCCAGACTGAAGATATCGCTGCGGTGATCGATCGGCTCCCCTCGCGCCTGCTCCGGCGACATGTAATAAAATTTGCCTTTAATATCGCTATGTTGCGACGCGGTACACATGGTCGCCTTGGCGATACCGAAATCGACCACCTTCACTTCGCCGTCGAACGAGACAAGCAGGTTTTGAGGCGAAACGTCGCAATGCACGATCCCCAGAGGGGTCCCGTTGCTGTCGCATTTGCGGTGCGCGTAATCGAGTCCGGCGCAGGCTTCCATGGCAACAAAGGCCGCGCAATCCAGCGAAAGCTGCATGCGCCGCTCCTGGAGCTTTTGAAAAACCTTCGATAAATCGCGCCCGTCGATGTATTCCATCGCAATAAAATAATGGTCGTCGACGCAGTCGAAATCGAAAACCTGCCCGATGTTGCTGTGGCTCAGGGCGACCGTAATGCGCGCCTCGTCCTGCAACATCTTGATGAATTCGGCATCCTGGCTGCAGCGGGGATGAAGGCGCTTGATCGCATAGAATTTTTCAAAGCCGCCCAGTCCCTGAGCCTTGGCCTTAAAAATTTCCGCCATTCCGCCAACGGCGATGCGTTCCAACAGGGTATAACGTCCAAATGATTCATGCATAGCCCTACAATTATAACCTCAAACGAAGTGGCTGTCGATAGTCAGATCTTTGTTGCCAGATTCTGCATTTTTTGTTAATTTACAGTTTCTTTATGCTTTTTGAGTTGAGTAAAAAATGGCGCACGAAGAGCGATCTTGTGGCGTAATCCCGTTTCGCAGGAGAGATGGAAACATCGAGTTTTTGCTCCTTCACAGTGCGTTGGTGCGAAATCCTGATGCCTGCTGGGAATTTCCCAAAGGGGGCATTGAAAAAGGCGAAACCGAACTGGAAGCGGCTCTGCGCGAGTTAGGCGAAGAATCGACCCTGTTCAACATCGAAATTCTGCCCGATTTTCGGGATCAAGTCCGCTACCAATATCGGCGCGCAGGCATGGAGATCGATAAAACGGTCGTCTTTTTTATTGGAGAAGTGACCGACTGGTCGTCCATCCCAAGCACTCCCCCAAGCTTTGAGCATGAATTCGCTCAAAAAGAAGGCATTTGGTGCGTCTGGGCCAACGAGCAGGACGCGACGCGGCGACTTTTTCACCCCGGCATGCGCAAGCTCCTCCACCGCGCCTCGCTCTTCATCCACGAATACGACCGCCTTCAAAGGCTCCGCCGACCCGCCTCTTAAATCCTACTTTTCAAAGCCCCGTTTTTTGCAGGATTCCGCCGCAATCCGATAAAGGTTGATGTTGACGTTCATCTTGGTCAGCAACCCCTTAAGTCCTGCAACCGCGCGAAAATAAAGCAAAAGTTCTTTAGGCGGCATCAAACGTTTTAAGCGCAGATGCTGCAGAACATATTTTGAGAGCTGCTCGTAAATGGGCCATTGGGCCATATTGAAGGGCTGATCCTGCGCGATGGGCGCCAGAAAAATCTTAAAATAGCCGTACAAATCCTCGGATTCCGGCCAATGCTCGCCCGAGCTTGCAAACTGCATTTCCCGCAGAACCGCTTCAATTTCGTGAATATCCCCGTGCCAGAACCCGATGATCACGCGCAAAACGCCATCCGAAATCGATTCCGGCACCCTGCGCACGCAGCCATAGTCGAGCACCGCAATCCGGCCGTCGGGCGTCAGCAAAAAATTCCCCGGCTGCGGATCCCCGTGCAGCAGCTGACATTCGTGAAATAAATACATAAAAGCGCGGATATAGCGCTCCAGATACATCACCCGCTCCGACTCGCTGAGCTTTAAGAGCGCATCATCGAACTGAACGCCCTCCACGAACGACATCGTCAGCACCGTCTTTGAACAAAGTTCGGGCACAATCCGGGGCGCAAACACGCCTTCAAAATCGCTCAGGGCTTCGCCAAAAAGGCTGATATTCTGCGCCTCTGCAGCGTAATCGGCCTCGCGCAGAATCGAGGTTCTGATCTCGCTGCAAACCTCGTCGAGCTTGCCCTTGCTGGTAAAAACGCGGCCTAACTGCAGCAGACTCGACATGTTTTTGAGATCGCTCTCGAGCGTCTCCACCATTTTGGGGTACTGCACCTTGACCGCAACTTCGCGTCCATCAAACAAACGCGCCCGATGCACCTGACCGATGCTCGCCGCCCCCAGAGGCTCCGGATCAAAATAGCGGAACAGCAAATCGAGGGGTTTATCGAACGAAGCTTCAATCTGAGCCTTGAGCGTGGCGAAGGTCATGGGCGGCGCTTTTCGCTGTAACGTCGCTAATGCCAACGCAAATTCGGGCGTCACGATCTCGGGATCGCTGCTGACCATCTGCCCCAGCTTCATGGCCGCACCTTTGAGCTCGCCCAGCGCCCGCACAATATGCTGCGCATTCTTCAGCGCCCCTTCGGCCAGCGCGCCGTGATCCTCGCGATCCTTTTTACGTCCTGTAAAATACGCCTTGATCGCCGATCCCGTCACCCGGGTGGCCAGTTTGCCCAGCTTAAACGCCCGTCCCAAACGGCTCGTTTCCACCTCTCGGCCTTTTTCGCCTGCAAGCGATTCCCAGTCCGTCGCCATATCGCCTCTCTTGTTGCGCCGTCAGATTACAACGCTTGAGATTTTTTGTCATGCAGCAAGCTCTGCGCCCAACACTTGAGAAATCTGAAAACGATCGCCATAGTCCGCCTCATGAACAGCCCATCTACCGGACCCAACTTGCTCATTCTGGGCGTCAGCAGCTCGCTCGGTCAAACCGTCGTCTCCCATCTGCAGCGCCATAACCCCTTCAACCGCATTGTAGGCATCGATCGCCGCGCTCCCCGCCTGCTCGGCCCTGTCCAGTTTTGCACGCCATCAGTGGACTTAGGCAGTTTGATCATCTCCAACGCCATTCAGGTGATCATGCAGCTCACTTTTGAAGAAGGATCCGTGAGAGAGAGCCTGCAGGAGACCCAAAAACTCGTCCAGCTGCTGCCCAAGACCAAGGTTCAGCGCGTCGTTTTTCTTTCAACATCAAGGGTTTATGCGCCGTCAGAGGTTCCAGCCACAGAGCTTTCGCCGCTGCGCAATCCCTGTAAGGCGCATCTTTTAAACGCCTACCTGCAGGCGGAGCAACTTTATCAAAATGCGGTACAGGCATGCCCCCAGCTGGAATTCGTGCCCATCCGCGCCTGCCCCATTTTAAATGTGAACCGCGAGCGTCCCATCGACGAATTGCTCGATATGCCCTGGATCATCGCACCGCGCAAAGCGGATCCGCTGGTTCAGTTTTTACATGAAGACGACGCCGCACATATTTTGATCACAGCCGCCAGACTGCCCGAACTCAGCGGCCCCATCAACGCAGCGGGTGAAGAACCGATCCCGCTCAGCACGGTTGCCGGGATTTTACAAAAGCCCTTGATCCACCCCTTTCCTTTTTTGGCGCAACCGCTTTGCTGGCTCTTTCAGCATTTGGGGGTTTGCCATTTTTCTCCTGAAATTTTACGGAGTTTGTGGAATGTAGGGCCCATCAGCTGCGATTATCTCTATCAAACCATACATCTAAAACCGCATTACAGCACGCGCCAAACGCTCGCAGTCTGGCGAGCCCGCTATGTTGAAAAACGTCACCCCAACTGGCGCCTGCCCCCAACTCCAACTCTTGAACTTTACAACGCAAAGTCAAACGACCATGACTGAAAAGAAAAAACGCTACAAGCTCATCAGCCGCATGGCGCGCGCCCAAAAACGCGCCCAATCCCAAACCAAAACCGTCAAAGAGGAAGGTATCGGCGACATCAGCGCCCTTTTAGCCGAAGCGCGCAGACGTCAGGCAGGCCCCGCAGACGGCGGTCAAAAAATGGAAGTGGTCGAATACAAAGGCGGCGGCGGATTGCTGACCAGCATGCGCGGCGGATTTCAGGATTTTGTAGGCCAGGGCGATCAGGCGAAGAAGAAAAAGACGAGTGTTCTCGATGTGTTGCTGTGGATCGCGACGATCGCTGCGTTCGGGTATTTTATTTATAAACGCTTTTTGCGCTGATCCGCTGGGCCTGGGCAATGACGTCTCAAGCCCATGCGCAGGTATAAAACGCGCAGGTATAAAAAAAGCCCGGCTGCCTCAGCAACCGGGCCTGGTAGCGGGGAGTGGATTCGAACCACCGACCTTCGGGTTATGAGCCCGACGAGCTACCGGACTGCTCCACCCCGCATCAAGTTTCGCAATGCGAACGACCGAGGTTATACGCGCTTATTTTTGAAACGTCAAGCATTTTTTTCTGCGACATCCATTTTGCAGCCCGGCATTCCCAAAAACATTAAAGAAATCGCATAATTGCGATCTTCACCAAATACTGAGGCCTGCCCGTTCTTCGCGCAAATGCCCCTGAGCATCGTGCGAATCCTGCACAAACAACGGACGACCGCGCACCTGCGCGCATGAAATTTGCCCAAACCGCCCCTTCAAAACGCTCGCGGAGCGATCATCCCCCATCACGTAAAGCTCATTCCGATGCAGAACAACCTGAAAAATCTCTTTATTTTCAACAAGTTGCTCATCATAAGCGACTAAATATTCCCGATGCTGGTTTTGTTCGACCGCAAACCGGCGCGCCTCAAGCTGCGGGTAAGCCGCCTTCAAAAAAGGCCCGGGCGTCACCTGGACGGCCTGCTGCGCCAGCTTTTGACCATTCACCAAAATCGAAGGCCCAAGCGCATGCACCCGCGCAGGCCCAACGGCCACCACGCGCGTAGTGAACAAACCTTGCCCGGGCCAATCGATCACCACCGCCGAACCAGGCTGCAGCTGCTCACAGGAAACCCGCTCGTAACGGATTCTATCTCCTTGAATTTGTTGAGGAAACATCTCATCCGACTGCACGATGTAAGAGCTTCCCCAAAAGCGATTGAAGACCCAGCAGCCCAGACACAGGGGGCCTAACCACAACCCTGCAAAGGCCAGCACGGCGCGCTTCAGGGAAAGGGGTAAGCGCTGCTCCTGCTTTTGAAGCAGCCACAAAACCTCACATCCACACCAAAGGCGCACCATTCCCCAGAGACCGAAGAGCAACTTCCAATGGCCCGGCAACCCCCCCGTCAAAAAAGCGAAAGCGCCGCATAACTCCGCGACCCACAGACAAAAACCCGTTATTCTCCGGCCCAGAAACCAATAAGCCATTCCCGGCATGGCCATCGAAATCCATAAATCTTGCAAGAGAGTTCGCCGGTAGATACTCAAAATCCATCCTGCATCGGATCAAAAAACTGAGTTTCAAAATGTACGGTTACGACCGCATACACAGAGTCTTAAGATTCTCAAAACAGCAAGTGCAATCCCTGTACCCTTGACCCTTGCTTTTGATCAGTGTAACTTCATGTAAAAATTTCTCAAACACCTTACACTCAGCGAATTTACGCTACCGGACTGACAAGGAAAAATTCATGCGCCGATCGCTTTGGCCGCTCGTTTCAAGTCTCGCATTCGCCCTCCTCGCCAATGGCTGCGAAAAGGCGGATCCTAATTCTTCTGCGTATTGGATTCAAAAAATTGGGACGGAGGACCGACGCCAGGCCATCCAAAAACTGGGCGAAATGAAAGCCCAGGATGCGGTCCAGCCATTGATGGAGGCATATAAAGAAAACCGACATCGCGCGCAAATCATTACCGCCCTTTCGCAAATTGGTGACAAAGCGGCAACGCCCACCATGCTCGAAGCGCTCAAAGATACGACAGAACCCAAATCGGGTCAGCTGGCCGCCGCAACGCTGCTCGACTGGGGTGAAGTCAACCACGCGGATGTCTTCGTACCTGTTTTAAGCAACAAGGCGACGCCTAAAGAGACGCTTTACGGCGTGCTCAAAATCCTGGCGGAATCGCCCGATCCCCGCGCAACTTCAGTCCTTTTGGAGATCTTGACGGGCGATCCCGACCTGCAGCCGATCACCTTAAATGGTCTGGCTGCGGAAGCCCTCGGCAAGCTCAAGGAACCGAAAGCCATCGATGGCCTGATCTCCTGTCTCTGGCTCGACGATCACCTGGGGCGCAACGAAGTCCCCAACTGCCGCCTGGCGTTAAACCGCATCGGACCTCAGGCCGTGCCCGCCCTGATTCAGGCGCTCGAACGCAAAAACCGCGGCGTCGAAAAGCGCGCGCATAAATTCAAGTTCGACAAGGGTGGTCTGATCGAGGCGAAAGCGGCGGAAGTCCTGATCGATTTTGCGCCAGCTGAAGCGGTTGAACCTCTGCTCGCAGCCCTCAAGCGCACCGAGACGATGCCGGTTGAATTCCAGCAAAAGCCCGATAAAGCCAACGCTTTCGTGATGAGCGGCGTCCAGAAGGTCATCTCGATCTCGACGGCCCTCGCAGCCATCGGCGATGAGCGCGCGGTGGAACCTTTACTCGCGATTGCAGGCTCAAAGGAACTCGCCCTCGAACATAAAATGGCAGCGACGCAGCAGCTGGCGTTTTTGGGCAGCACCAAAGCTTTGCCTGGCCTGATCAAGCTGCTCGACGATGAACCTCACCAGAATGATCCGGTCAGCCAGGGATTCCGCATTCAGCTCGCTCTGGCCGTCACCAATTTGCTGGACGGCAGCAGCGCCGATCTCATGAAGAAGGTTGAAGCCAAACTCAAGGCGATCCGCGACAAAATGCCCAAATATGCAGCGGACAAAAAACCGGACGTGGCCAAGGCGCAGGCGAAAATCAAAGAAATTGATGATTTGATTGCCGAAGATGAAAAGGATCTCACGACCGAAGCCAACAGAGCGAAGCTGCGCGCTCACAAAGAAGAAAAAGAACAGTGGAAGAACGCGCTCAACCAGTATAACGCCGACATCAAGGCGTACGACGATTGGGCCAAAGAATACGACAACATGCTCACCAAGATCGAAGCGCTCCGCGAATGCACCGACAACGCCGCATGCTGGGGCAACAAGCTGGCCGACGAGAAAAGCACTGTCCGCATGATGGCCGCCTATCGCCTCGCCCAGTCCAAAGATCCTCAGGCTGCAGTGCCCGAACTCATCAAGCATGTGAACACCGAAGATCTCACGCTTCGCAACGTTATTTTCTTTGGTCTCAACCGCTTAGGCGATCACAGCATCATTCCTGAACTTGAAAAACTGCGCGCAGCTGACGTTGAAAGAGCCGCCAAGAAGAAAGAATTCCAGGGCGCCATCTACACGATCGATCTCATGCTCGCAAAGCTGAGCCATAGATAAAATCACTTCTTTTTCAAACATTTCGCTGCAAACGCGTTCTTGCAAAAGCGCTTGTTTGCTGTCTTGAGGCCAAATTTTGACTCGTCCTCTTTACGTTGCAATCGAAGGGCCTATCGGGGTGGGCAAAACCACCCTCGTTCATCGCCTCTCAAAGCGCATGCAAGCCCAAATCGTCCTCGAAGCTTTCGAGGACAACCCCTTCTTAGAGCGCTTTTACAGCGACCGCGATCGCTACGCGTTTCAAACCCAGCTCTGCTTCCTGATGAGCCGCTTTCATCAGCAGCAGGAGCTGGCGCAAACGGATCTTTTCAGACCCAGCATCCTGGCGGATTATCACCTTTTAAAGGATCGCATCTTTGCGCGACTCACCCTCAGGGATGACGAACTTTCCCTTTATGATCGCATCTTTAACTCGCTTGAAGCGCATATTTTACAACCCGATGTTCTGGTGTATTTAACCGCCCGTCAGGAAGTTTTGCTGGAGCGCATCCGCAAACGCGGTCGCTCCTACGAAGCGAACTTTGATCCCGAATATCTGCTCAACTTGAGCGAGCTTTATGAGCATTATTTTGCTCATTACGAAAAAACCCCGCTTTTGCGACTCGACACATCCGATCTCGATTGCGTCTCGTCGGATGAAACGATCGAAGCGATTTACGCGCAAATTGTGCAACTTGCAGAAGCGAGGGCGGCGTAAGGCTGAGCTCGCTTGTTGACCGCCTCTCTTCTGGGCATCATGGATGCTGCGAGCGTAAACTGTGAAAACGCAACGGATTTTCATTGCAGGTCAGCAAATTACACTGCGCACGACTGCGGAGCCGGAGCAGGTTGAACGCGTCACATCGCTCGTCGAAACTTTTTTGAACCGGGCACAGCAGCAAGGTGCAAATTCAACGAACGCCCTGATTTTGACCGCGATTTATCTGGCTGAGGCGCTCCTTCGCGAGCAAAAAGCGCGAGAGCAGCTTCAGCAAGAAGCAGAGGCGGAGGCGGTCAACCTTCAACAAACCATCGATCAACTTTCTGCCGTCGAGCCTAAAGCGGAAATCGACTTGGAAATGGCAGGAAGATCTCGCCTGATTCCAACCTAAATTCAGGTAATTACGTTTTTTTGGCCAGTAATGGAGTGAGTATGGAGTGGGTCATCGCCGGTCTTGCAGGTCTCGCCATCGGATGGTGGGTGGGATTTGCCTTCTCCCGGCGCGGCAACCATCAGAATGAGGAGAAACGACTCCGCGAAGAAGCAGACCAACGTGTAGAAGCGGCCCGAAAAGAAACCGAACGCGCCGTGCGCGCAGAAGTTGAAGCTTTGACAGCAGCTGCACAAACCGAAGCCGAACAACGCCGGAGAGAGCTCCGCAAGCGAGAAGATCGCGCTCAAAAACGCGAGCAAGATGCCGAAAAACGCGACGAACAATTGCAAAAACGCGATGCGCATATCAGCCGGCGCGAAAAAGAGATTGGGCGACGCGAAAAACGGTTGGATCACCAGGAGGCCGATCTCGAAGAAGCTTTGGCCAAAGCGCGCAGCCAAATCGAAGCCGTAGCGGGCATTTCACCCGAACAAGCGCGCGAAATTCTGCTCGATGAAGTCCGCGATGAGGTGCGCAAACAATCGATCGACGAAATCAGAGCCATCGAACGCGAAGCGCGAAGCCTGGCCGACGAGCGCGCCTGCATGATCGTGAGCACCGCAATCCAGCGTTACGCCAGCGAACATGTAGCCGATCGCACCATCACCACCCTCAGCCTGCCCGGCGAAGACATGAAAGGCCGCGTGATCGGCCGCGAAGGGCGCAACATCCGCGCCTTTGAATCCGCCACCGGCTGCGATCTGATCGTAGACGACGTGCCCGACGCCGTGGTGATCAGCTCGTTTAACCCCATTCGCCGTGAAATCGCGCGGTTATCGCTCGAAAAGCTGCTGGTCGACGGCCGCATTCACCCTGCGCGCATCGAAGAGGTGGTGGAACGCGTCAAGTCCGAAATGGATCAGGTCATCCGCCAGTATGGCGAAGATGCGGCGGCCGAGGTTGAGGTCTCCGGGCTCCCCTCCGATGTGTTAAAAGCCCTGGGACGCCTGCATTTTTGCAACAACTTTGGGCAAAACGTGTTGCGGCACAGCATCGAGGTGGCCTTTTTGGCCGGCGCCATAGCGGCTGAATTTGGCATCAACGTCAAGCACGCGAGAAGAGCGGGTCTGCTGCACGACATCGGCAAAGCGGTCGATCACGAGACCGAAGGCGCCCATGCCGAAGCGGGCGCTGCGTTGTTGCGCAAGCATGGAGAAAATAAAACGATCATCCAGGCGGTGGCCGCACATCACAGCTACGATCAGCAAAAAACCCTGCTCTGCCAGATCGTGGCTGCAGCCAATACCCTTTCGGCCTCACGCCCCGGAGCTCGCCGCGAAGCGCTGCTTTCTTACGTGAAACGCCTCGAGGATCTCGAAAACGTCGTGTCCGAATTCAACGGTGTAGACCAGGTTTACGCCATGCAAGCCGGTCGCGAACTGCGCGTCTTCGTCGATCAGACCAAGCTCTCGGATCGCGAATCCGAAATCCTCGCGCGCGACATCGCCCAAAAGATCGAAACCACCTGCCCACAACCGGGCGAGGTCAAAGTGACCGTCACCCGCGCCACCAAAGCGATCCAATACGCCAAGTAAGCGTCCTGCCCCCGACAAAATCAGCTAACCCGCCGGTTTTATTGTTCTTTTGCCATCTCTCTAGGCCAGTTCAGCAACACCGGAATCCAGCGCGCCTCCGCCGCTTCCATCACCTCGGCGTCTTCTGGCGTCATGTGATCGAGGCCCGTCAGATGGAGCACGCCGTGGAGCATCAGGAAGCAGACTTCCTCATCGAGTCCCCAGCGAGGCGCTTGATCGCCCGCAAAAAGCCGCTCCAGGCAACCCAGTTGCGCTTGCCGCTCCGCCGTCTCAAGGCTGATCACGATGTCGCCCAACGGCACCGGCATTCCCTCAGGCAGCGCCAAATCCTCACCCTCGATCTGAGGGAAGCTGAGCACGTCGGTCGGGCGATCCTTTTGACGATATTCTGCATTTAATTCGCAGATTTCCGCGTCATCGCAAAACACCATCGTCAGATCGGAATCCGCATAGCCCACGCATTGAAGCAGTCGCTCAGCCCGCTTTTGCAGCAGAGGCAAATCGAGCCCGCGCAACTCGCTGTGCTGCTGAATCGAAATCATCGCCCCGCCTCCTCCGCGTCATATGCGCGCACGATCGCCTGCACCAGGGGATGGCGCACCACATCGATGGGCGTCAATCGAATCATCCGGATCGCCTCGATGGAGCTCAGCAGATGCAGCGCGTGGCGCAACCCGCTCTCCACGCCGCCCGGCAAATCCACCTGGCTCAAATCCCCCGTCACCACCGCCCGCGAACTGGGACCCAAACGGGTTAAAAACATCTTCATCTGCTCTTTGGTCGTGTTTTGGGCCTCATCCAAAATCACGAACGAAGCATTCAAAGTACGACCGCGCATAAAGGCGAGGGGGGCAACCTCTAAAACCTGATCCTCTGTCAGTTTCAGGGCCTGCTCCATGCCGACCAAATCGAACAAGGCGTCGTAAAGCGGCCGCAAATAGGGATTGACCTTTTCGACCAGACTGCCGGGCAAAAACCCCAGCCGCTCCCCCGCTTCGACCGCCGGGCGCGTCAGCACGATGCGCTTAACCTCGTGGCGCTTTAAAGCAGCCACCGCAGCGGCCATCGCCAGATAGGTTTTCCCCGTTCCCGCAGGCCCTGTAGCGAAGACCAAATCCGACTGCGCCATCGCGTCGAGATACGCCTTCTGATTTTGAGATTTTGGCGTAATTTGGCGTAAGTCGTTGGTTGTTAAGATACTTTGGCCGTGAAGCTCATCCAGCCTCACCGACTCATCTTCGCGCAAAAGGGCGATCGAGCGCTCCACATCTTTAACAAAGAGCGGCGCGCCCCCGCGCAAAAGCTTGCAGAGTTCATCCAGCACGCGGACCGCAAACGCGCGCGCATCGGGACGCCCCTGAACCGTGATCTCGGACCCTCTCGCCGAAATGCGCACATCGAGCTCGCGCTCGAGCAAGCGGCGATGCACATCCTGAGGACCAAAAAGAGGCAATAAAAGAACGGAGCCCTCAGGCAGGACAAAGGTCGTAACCTCTCGTTTTTGCAGATTTTTATCGGAGGTCATAGCCAGCACCGATGGTCACATAAACGATATCCTCATTTCTCTCTAACATAAAAGCATCACCGTTGCTCGCATAAAAGATGTCATCATTTCTCTCAAGTAGTAAAGCATTTGAAGATAACAGCCCCTCTTCCACCAAGTTCCCCAGTTTCTCAGGGTATTGCTTATGTGTTAAGTAATAGACTTGCAAAGCGGCATCGATCGCCTGCAAATGACTCGCTTTTATATGCGAAATCTGCTCAGCCTCGACGAGTTGCGCATTTTGCGCCAATTCAGCTTTGGAACGCGGCAAAATCACAAAATAGAGACCGACCACCAAAAAGACGGCAGCTGAAGCGGCGATATGCATCCAAAGAGGCTTTGAACCCGTCCCTTTGACTTCCAAATCCTGCACCGATACAAGCTCAAGATAGCCACCATCCAAAAGATGGGCGAGCGAACTGAGCGTTTCAAACAGGCCTAAACGGCTCAGGCCCGCAACGCGCTCAATATTGCGCACGCCGTCGCATAACCTTACAATTTTTAAATCATTTTCGGTCAATGCGCTGGCCGCGGCTTTCGCTAAATCGTTGTCCAAACCGCCACCGAAATCCCCATCCTCTTCCCCAAAATCTCCGAATGCCGCATCCATTTGGGCATCCAAAAGCTGCTCGCCCGTCAGGCCTTCTTCAGGTTCCTTAATGACCCGGTAAACCGCCTGCAGATTGGTAAACCGAGTCCGCAATCTGGGCCATTCATCGAGTCTGCGATAGCCCTCCATCATGAAGGACTCGACCGACAAGGGCTCGATGGCAAACTGAAAACCGCTTAAATCCGTGGGTTCAAAATGGTAGCGACCGGTTCGCCAGGAAAACAGTTCATACAGGATTTCGGTAATTTGCAGTCTTGCAATTTCGGTATAGTCGTCTGAAGTCAAGAGCCCCATTTCGATGAGAATTTCGGCCGAACTCTGCCCCGTCTCAGCCGCCTGCCGAACCACCTCATCTGCTTGCTCAGGCGTGCAATCGACAGCAGCCAAAAAAGCATCAGGCGTTTCACGACCCACATATTCTGCGTGAGCCACCTTGCCCTCTTCAAAGCAGACCTGAGCGCCGTAATCCTCTAATTTGAGATGCAAAATGCCTGTTTTATTCTGATGCGCAATAAACTGCAGTACGTCAGAAAAGCCCGAATCACTCAAAGATCCCTGAAGCGCCATCAATCCACCTCCTTGCTCGTGATTGAGTGATAAATCCCGTAGCCCCAAATCAAAACCAATATCACAACGGGCAGCCAGTCAAAAATCCCCCATTCGTTTTGAAGCGGCAGATAGGGCACTAAAAACTGCAGCCTGGGAGGAAAGATGACCAGCAAAAACCAGGTGAATAAAAGGCTGATGGCCATCCCTGTTAGCACTGAACCACGCAACAAGGGCGCAAGCCCTGGAATCAAGCCCGACAGGCGTCCTCCCCAACTCCTCACCCTTTTGTAAAGTCGAATCTGCTTTTCGCGCGCATCAACCGCGCTGCGATCGGTGTGATCTTTTTGATAAAGCATGCACTCGCAATCCGCACAAATCGGTTTATGAGGACGGCCATAAATCCAATAAGTCTGTGTCACCCCACCGCATCGGGAACAAGGCCAGGCCAGGTAAAAACGGCGCTGCACCACATTCACGAGCACAATTAAAAATGCTGCCAGCAATGCGGCCAAAGGTGCTGTTTCTTCCGGCACAGGCCCTGCCAAACGCATAAACGCGCGACGAGTCTCCTCCGAGCTCGACCAAAGGCCTTCCAGGGCCCGGGCAGCAAGCTTTTCTTCATTAAATGAGAAAAACTCAAGTTTCACATCAGATTGAATATTTGGGTTTTGAACAAACGGCTCAAACTGTTTCAGGTCAAACTGTTTCAGGTTAGCAGTGATTTTTGCTTTAAGCTCTTCCGTTTGAGCCCATTCAGATGCTTGTTTATACCATGATTTAGATTCATTATATTTTCTTGCTACAAAATAAATGTTCCCCAATTGAGCAGCAGCCACGCTGCGCGCCTCACTGTCGGGCAATTTGTTGAAGGCATTTTTAAACAAAACCATACCTTGTTCATAAAACTTTTCTAACGAATCCGTACCTTTGTCCGCTTTCGCACCTGGTAAATCCGCAGCATTGTCAGCTTTCGTCCCTGGTAAATCCATACCTTTGTCAGCATTCACCCCTGGTAAATCCGTACCCTGGTCCGCTTTCTTCCCTGATAAATTCGTACCCTGGTCCGCGTTATTTTCTTTTCTCTTTTCAAACGCCCAGCGGCGCAGACAAGCTGCACCCAGCACAGTCTGAGCCAACGCAACCTGATTCACGGCATTTTGATCATTGGAATGCTCATCCACATATGCCTTCACGCGATTCAACGCGAACTGATTCATGGCATTCTGATCAAGCGCGATAATCGACTGATAAATCCCGGATTCCGCCTCCTCAAGATGAACCGAAGCGCGCAGAAAATAGGGAAATAAACCGCAAGCGATCACCAAAAGAACGCTCACCACCCGCTCAGACTTGAGCTGATAAGGCCAGAGAACGACCAAAAGCGGCAAAACGAGGCAGTAAGGCGTAAAGCCCATCACCCAGGATCCAATCCAAAGGCACAGCACCGCTAGCAAAAAGACGACGCGGCTCACAAGCGGCATCGCAATGCCCCATTCGTGATATAAACTTAACGAATAGCGCAAAATTTGCGAAAAGAGAAACAGCGCCCCCACAATCAACAGCAACAACGCCAGGCGATGAATCAAATCATGCAGGGCAATGCTGCGATATTTCAAATCATGCCAACGCGCCGAAACACCTGAAAAATAAGCAGAAATCATTCGATGAACGGCGAACGTGGAATATTGCGCGATCACATTCAGGCGCGCTTCTTCAATGGCCGGCAATCCCGGAGCCAAACGCTCAGCCTGCTCGATCAACTGCAGCGCCCGCTCTTCGGTTGGGGCCAAAATCGCCTCGCGCAATAAGGCAAAAGCCACATCCTCCGAACGTGAAACTCCTAAAGCATGCAGAATTTCCTCAATGGCGACCAGTTCCTCATCAGCCTGAGCTGTCTCACCTTTTTTGAGATGCTCCGATCGCAATTCCCATTTACGGGCTAATGCCTCTCTCGAGGATTTGGTGATTTCCTCGAGCTTGTCCCTAAACTCATCCGCCGGAGATTTCGCCTTTGCCGGAGCTTTCGCCTCTGCCGGGGCTGTCGCCTCATCGGGAGCTTCTGCCGGGGCTGTCGTTTTGACAGAAGCGTCCTCTTCAGCCTTGACTGCATGGACCCCAAACGGTCCTACCGAGACACACAATAAGAGCCACAAAGCCCATAACTGCCATTGCAAATAATGTCGCATGCGTCCAGCTCAGCAAAAAAATTCACAAATTGCATCGAACGTTATCACGAAAAGGCTTCACATTCTAGAACATTGAGTCAATATCCCCACATACGGAGCTCAGGGCGCGCTGTTTTTTGAAACGGCCCGAACCAAATGAGGTAAAAAGGCACTCAATGGTTTTCTCTGCCCTCTTCGATGGGCTCAAATTACCGACTGGCCATTTTTGAGATTTTGCAGGTAAAAAAGATGAGATTTCCAACGGCAAGCGAACGAGAAAAGCGAGCACAATTGCTTGAATTGATCGACCAGGGTCTGATCAGCGTCACTTTGGATGCCCGTCGCCCAGGCGTGCAGGTACCCGCTCAACTGGCTAAAAATCCGGCATTGGTGCTCAACTTAAGCCGCAATTTCCATCTCGACATCCTCGAATTTGAGCCATTGGTCATCAAAGCCAACCTGTCTTTTGGCGGTGTCCGTTTTCTTTGTGTATTACCCTACGAAGCCATCTATCTCGCATCGGGCAGCGGCAAACAGCTGTTCTTTTTTAACGACGCACCTCAGGAAATCAAAAGCAAATACCAGCAACTCTACTTGCAAATGCAGGCGCAGCAATCGAAGCAGGTTCAGGCATCCCAAACCAAACCTTCTTCTCAACCCAGCGAAGAACCTCAGGAATCGGACGACGAAGCCCCCGATATCGCTCCGGCAAAGCTCGACATTCAACCCAAAGCCCCCGCCGTTGAAGCAGATGAAGCGGACGCCGAAATGGACGATGAGGACGATGAGGACGAGGCAGACGAGGATAAATTGGATGGAGAGGAGGATGATGCGGAAGAAGAAAGCGATGAAGATTCAACGCCTTGGCCGCCTAAAGGCAAGCCCCATCTGAGGTTGGTTTAAGCTCGGCGGCTCAGTTGTTTGTCCCCTTGAGCGCATTGATGCGCCTCACCGCTCGCGATACCAGGTTATTTTTGGGATATTGATTAACAAACGCCTGATACAATTCCCGCGCCGTTCGCTTTTCGCCCATGCGGTCGTACGCGTAAGCCAGGTGATATTGAATATCTGCATGCACCTTAGGCTGATGCTTATAGGTCAGAGCCTTGCGCAGCAACGTCGCCGCCCGGGGATAATCCTTGATGCGCACCGCCGACATGCCCTGCTGATAGAGCAAATCCGGCAAATAGGAAGGCGATTCGCTGTATTCCAACGACTTCAGGAACGCCTCATCCGCTTTTTCAAAGTTGCCCGCCTTAAAATGCTCGACGCCGCGATCGTATTTTTCTTTGGCCACATCGGCCCGAAAGCGCACGATCAAATCCTCGAGAAGCCCCGAAAAGCGCACGCGCCGCAAGGATGAAAACTTCGCAACCGCCTGCTCTTTATTGCCGTCGCGCACCAGCCTCTCAAATTCCAGAAGCTCGCGTTCAATTTGCTTCCAGCGCCCGACCTCGGCCTTTAACTCCGCGATTTCACGCTTAAAACCGGCTTCCTTCTTTTCAAAAAGCAACTGATCCGTGCGCTGTTTATCGAGGCGCGCTTCAAACGTTAAATAGAGGCCTGCAAAACTGAGAATCGCAAAAAGAAGATAAGAAAAGACCGAATTGATGAGGAGTTTGCGCTCGCCTACGCCTTGCTTTTGAGCATTGCTTTTGAATTCGACCGCTAACCCCTTGATCACATTATCGGTTTTAATACTCACATTCCTTGTGTTGGTCACATCTTCGCGAAGACGCGCCAACTCCTCAAGGAGGAGTTCTGTCTTGTCAGGTTCCATTCAGGCTCTGGGAGGTAGAAAAGAGGAAGCGATCAAAGACCGCTGTCTTTTTGGGAGGCGGAGGAGGAAGCAGCATCATCAGAACCCGCCAGGAATTCGATGGAGATTTCGGATCCGGCCTCGGGGGTTCCGAGCAGACGAACCAATGCGTTACCCGGACAACTTGAGGCTTCCGCCCCCATCACCAATTCCCATTCCTTCTCGATGACGTTGCCTTCGGCATCTGTGGAGGGCTCGCAGTTCAGGCCCGGGCAGAGGACATGCGGCGCTATAATTTCCTGACAATTGCCGCCATCTTTCACCAGGAGCGAACATTCCTTCTTCACCTGAATCAGGTAATTCTTCATGTCCGCCTTTTCTTCCTCGGTCTCGCAGGGACGAGCGGGCACAACATTCCCTAACTCATCGCGCGACGCAGCCACCTGACAGGCGGGCATCTGATCGAGGCAATAGGTACCCAGAATCTGGACGATACCTTTACGAATCTCCTCCAAGGGCTTTTTGAAGTCGTCCTGACAAATCGTCACGCATTCATCCAGATTCCCTTCGGAACCGGAGGGACAGCCGATGCCGTTCTTTTCAAAGAGTTCTGCCAATTCAAGGTAGCGCTTACCCGCAAACGCTTCGCCGTTACCCTTTGAAGAACAGGAAGGCGCATTGGGCCCAAAACATTGGCCATCCTTGCAGCAGACTCCAGAAACGATGGAATGCACTTCATCCTCGGCCATGCACATCTCGCTGACCATGCCTTCCTGATACGTGACCACCGGGGTGCTCCCGTCCTCCTTATACGGAACATGTGATTCGCTTCCGGTAGACACATACACGCGCTCACCGACGATGGTGGCCACCATCAGCTGCTCGATGGGCTGACCTTTCAGATTGACCAGGAACTCATAATAATCACGAACCGGGGTCAACTCATCGCGATGCCATTCGCAGTTCTCGTTATTACCGCGATCGATCTCGCAGCGTCGCTTATAGCAGTCCGCAGCGGCTAACCCACCGCATTCCTTCTGAAAACAGTCTTTCGGCGAATCCGATCCGCAGATGGTTCTATCGCCAAAGCCATCGGGCACGCCATCACCGTTGTTGTCGGTTGTGCCGTATTTGCAGATGGCGCGGTTTGAAGCCAGGGGGTTGGAGTGCGGATCCGAGCAATCGTCTTCATCGGTAATAAAGATCACCACCAGCAAAGCGTCGGGCCGCAGGAAAGTGGGCTCTTCCTCGCCTTCACCTATCTCACAATCCAGCTTGTAGGTGCCGTCATCGTTGCAGCAGGGCTCAAAGAGTGCGGAGTTCGGTGCATAGCATTGATTGCGGCATTTTTGAACGTCGCTGACCCCGCTGTTCATGCAAGCCTGCAGGCAGGCTTTAGGCGCGCAGGAAAGGCTGACGCGCATCGCTTCGAGGCCCTTTTCAAAGCCGTCGCCACCGGTGCCGAGAGTCGCCAGACAGCGGAATTTCTTTTCCAAATCTTCTTTTGATTCAATATTTTTATGATCGCCCGAAGATTGAAGCACCTGCTCCAATTTGAAACCGTCTTCAAAACAATCTTCCGTGTTCGGCGACAAAGGCGTGGGAGGAGTTGTCGATGTATCCAGGCAGTTGAGGGATGGCTTATATTCCGCCGGCTTCTTTAAAAAGGCCCCCATTTCACCATTGGCAGGCAGCATATCGGTGCTGATCACCGCGATTCGGTAATCCGCAGAAGCCCCGAGATCATCGAATAAGAAGTTTGAAATTTCTTTGAAGTTGCGCGTTAAGTTTGCCTGCTCCTCGCACATCGACCCTGAATTATCGATCATGAACAGCAAGTCGATTTTCGTCTTTGCGGGCAACTTTGTGGTCTGCTGATCGACGGCCGTCAAAACGTTATCAAGCTTTTGGACTGGGTGATCATTGCACCCGAAAGCAGCTGCGCATGAAATCAAAAGGCTCGCGGTCTTTAACATCTTCTTTCGCATGTGCACCATCCCTGGGTCATCGACCCCCATTCGCCTCATTCGGGTACAAAGGTCTGTCAGATTAAACGTCCAGACTTCGTTCGTCAATTGACCTGAAATCGAACAAGTCGATGGCAGATTTTTATCTTTAAAATCAATTCATTACAAGTGCTACGCTTCTTCCGCCGAATGCTCCTGTGCTTCGATCACCTGAGACAATCTCACCTGCCCTGTAAACAGATAGACCGCCCCGAATGCCACCTGAACAGCCAGCTGCGAAAGATGGAGCATGATCGTAAACAAAGTCACGTTTGCAAGGCTCTGTTCCGAAATCAGGAGCAAAGCAAAGCTCGCTTTGACCGACAACTCAAAAGTGCCCGTAAATCCAGGCCCCGCAGGCACCATGATGCCCACCACCAGAATGGTCAGCAGCGCAAAGGAGCCGCTCCAGGTCAGATCGGGAATATGGCAGGCATCGGCCATAAATTTGATGGAAGCCCCCTGGATCACCCAATAAATCAGGGTCAGCACCATAAATCCGCCCAGCCTGCGCTTGTCGGGCAACACCTTCAGGCCATCCAAAAACGAATCCAGCAGCTTGAGCGCTTTTGCAGTCAACCCCTTGTGAATTTTATTTCCAATCTTTTCAAGGAGTTGCAGTGTTTTATCGCGATGGCGCTCCGCAGCGATCAGCACGATCAGCGCGATCACGAACACGGCGCCCGCCGCATAACCGCTCCATCGCACCGCAGAGACCAGAGGGTTTCCACTCGGCGGCAGAATCGAAATAAACGCAAAAAACAGCGCCACAAAAAGCAGGCCATCGATCACGCGCTCGACCACCACCGTTGCCAGCGCCCCGGAAGCGGTCACGCCGCCCTCACCGCGCACCAGATAAGGCCGCACAAACTCCCCAAGCCTCAGCGGGAACACCGAAATGCACATGTAACCCACTGATCCTGAAGAGAAAATGCTTTTCCAGGAGACGGGGCCCAAGGCGCGCACCAAGACGCCCCAGCGCTGAATGCGGATCACGTGAGAGACCGCAAACAGGAACAAATAGATCAGCGCGCCCCACGGCTCGATCGCCCGCAGGCGATCCCCAAAACCAGACCAATCCTCGTTGTAAAACGCCAGCCAAATCAGCAGGGTGCCCAGGGCAATCGAAATCACATACTTAAAGAAGAAACCTTTCAAAACCTATGCACCTTTTAAAAGCAGTTGCGGATTGCGGCTCAGCCAAAGGTTCGCAGCCTCACCAAAATGCTGCTGCAATCGCGCCAAAACGGGCTGCACCACATGTTTGATGTCCTCTACACGATGTGCGTCCGTAGCCAGCAAATCCGCTGTATTTTCCTCAAGCAGGCGCCAGGCGGCCCGCTCAATTTTTCGTCCGAACAAGCCCGCAAGCGAACGAAAGCTCACTTGAATGGCGGCCCCGTATTCCGACAACTCTTGAATTTTATTGGAGTTTTTTAACACATACTCGCAACGTTCCGGATGCGCGATCACCGGCCGATAACCGGCTTGGACGCATTCAAACATCACATTGCAGATCTGAGGAGGCAAAAAAGATTCCGGCAACTCCATCAAAACCAGATTGCTTCCCGCCAATGTCACCAGCGAGCGATTTCTGAGGTCGCTCAAAAGCCGCGCACAGTAAGCATATTCGCCGCCAAAATCCAGAGAGAGCGCGATCTTTTGCGCATCGAGCGCCTGCGACACAAGCCTTTGCGTTTCAGAAATTCTTTTTAAATCAAGGAGTTGAGAGTCATTCAGGTGAGGCGTCGCCGCTAAAAATCCAAACCCTGAATCGGCCAGGCCCCTCGCCATCGCCAAAGATTCCTCCAACGATCGCGCGCCGTCGTCGAGACCGGGCAGCAGATGCAGGTGAAGATCGTAAAAAAGATGAGACTGCATGTGATCACGCAAGCATTTAAAGTTTGACAGCACAATCAATGCCATCATAATTCGGGTTATGGCTGCCGAAAAACGCAAAATCATGATCGTCGACGATGACCTCAACTCGCTCATGGTCACCGACGAAATTCTTCAAAGCCGGGGCTACGACGTCGTCAAAATGCTCGCACCTCACGGCTGTAGTGCAAAAATCGCTTACGAGCGCCCCGATATTTTGCTCCTCGATGTCAAAATGCCGCGCCTGGCGATCGACGATCTCATCGACACGCTGCATTGTTCGCCTGAAACCGAAGGCATCATCGTCGTGCTTTATTCCGACATGGATGCGCAGGAACTCGAACAGATTTGTGTCGAAAAAGATCTCAACGGCTATTTCTGCAAATCGATGGATCTTAACCAACTGCCCGATTTTATAGATCAATTTTTTAATTGATCTCTGCCCTCTTTCCTTCATTTTATCCTTTCCGCTGCAGCTCAATGTGCCATTGCGCTCGCACGCTCTGCATCATTCCTTAACCTTTCAGAGGAGCGATCATGGAAACCTCTCGCCCAGATTCCGATAATCCAAGCAATCCGATCGTGCAATCCGTTGAAAACAAAGAAGATTCTTCAATTGATGCGCCGGAAGCAAGCGCAGCAGAAGCAGCAAAGCCCAGCGAAGAACCGGCTCAGGCGCCCATCGCACCACAGCCTTCAGAATCAGTAAAAGAGCCCGTAACTCCAGATACATCAACCAAAAGCCAAAACACTCCCCTTCCGATTCAAAAGCCGCGGCATTCCATCAAATGGATTCTGGCCCTCACGGCCGTCGTCGCCCTTTTGGTGCTTTGGCTGATTTCCGATCGCCACCACAACCGCTATTTCGTCGTCATCGAAGGGCAATCGGCCCATATCGAGCGCGGTTTTTACTTTCCGGTGGGCTCCTCCGCATTTTCACCCAGCCGCGCTTACGAAGCTTTCCAGCTGCCGGCGGGCTTTACGGCGCAATCGAGCGAAGCCCTCACACTCAAGGAACTCAACGCTCAGCTGCTCAATCTCTACCTCAATGCCGCCGACGCCGCTTTGCGCGATATGCAGAGTTCTCCGGATTTGGCCGAAGATTTGCTGGTTCGCGCCAACAAACTCGACAACGTGACGCGCGAGGATGAACAACATATTTTAGAAAGTTTAGGTCACGTCGCCTTCAGACGCGGCCTGGCCGAAATCACCGGCGTTCAGGCCAGCCTGGAGCGCGCGCTCGAGCAGTTTAAGATCGCCTCCATGCGCTGCGACCCCTCCGATCAGGGCCCCAAACGCTGGGTGGAAGCGCTGAGCCGCATCAACGAAGAATTCCGCAAATTAACGCAAGAAACCGGGCTCAACCCCGATAAAGTTCTGAATCAGGCAGAAGCCAAAGACAGCGCCGGCAGGGCACCCGAAGTTCAGGCAGAACTCATTGAAAATAAAGAGAAAACACCTGATTCACCCCCCGTTTTGAAGGAAGACATCGCCCCTCAGGCGGATCCAGAAAAAGAAGCGCAGCCTGTGGAAATCGAAAAAGAAACCGAGCAAGCCCCCAGCGATCCCCAGCCCGCCGCTCTTTAACTTCCAAATCGCCTCAAAATCCTTCAAAATCTGCCGCCCATTCACACCCCATCCAGGAGCATTTGATGATCGAGCTTCCGTTCAAAAAGCGCGCCCTCATCGGCATGATTCACCTTCCTGCCCTCCCCGGCGCCCCCGATGCCTGCGAAGATCTCAGGCAAATCGCGCAGTCCGCAGCCCTTGAAGCCCAGATTTTAAAGGACAGCGGCTTTGACGCGATCATGATCGAAAACTTCTTTGACGCGCCTTTTTTTAAAGATGACGTCCCCGCCGTCACCGTCGCATCCCTGACCCGCTGCGCCCTCGCCGTACGGCAGGCGGTTCCCGATTTACCTTTAGGAATCAATGTGTTACGGAACGACGGCTGCTCCGCTTTAGCCATCGCCATCGCCGTGGACGCCCAGTTCATCCGGGTCAACGTTTTGACCGGCGCCATGGTCACCGATCAGGGGATCATCGAAGGCTGCGCCGCCCCATTATTGCGACAGCGCAAGGCGTTACAGGCCCCCATTGCCATTTTGGCCGACGTCGACGTCAAGCACGCCGCTCCCCTCGCCCCACTCGATCCCGCCCAGAGCGCGCGCGACACCCTCTACCGCGGACATGCAGACGCGCTCATCGTTTCAGGCACAGGCACCGGCCAGCCCACCGATCCCGCCACATTGGCCGCCGTTCAATCCGCAGTGCCTCAGGCCAAAGTTTTGATCGGCAGCGGCATCACAGCCAAAAACCTTCATTTATTCGATGCTTACGCCTTTATCGTTGGGACTGCACTGAAAGAGAATGGCAAGCTTTCTGCAAAACGTTGCCAAACAATTCGCCGCAAAGCGGACGAGATCTTCGGATCTCATTAAAAATGCAGAATAAAAACCGGGTCATGCGCGTTTTATCTTTTTGGACTTAAAACCCATGCTCAAACGAAACTCCATCTCGCCCCTGTCGGCCTCCGTCGCCTTGCTCGCATCGCTGCTGTTGCACGCCTGCGCGCTGCTGGCGGTCCTTTGGAGTTTTTCGCGTCCCCAAACGCTGAGCCCTCACCCAGATCCCATCGATGCGGTCCAAATCCTTTCGGAAGAAGATGTTTCTCGCATTTTAGCCAGGCATGAACCGAAACCTCAGCCCGAAAAGGATAAAAAACCCGAAAAAGATAAAAAGCCCGAACCACCCAAGAAAAACCTGCCTCTGAAAGGTCAGGTAGTCGAAATTCCTCCGCCAAAAAACGAACAAGTTCCAGATGTTGCGCGATTTTTGGCGGAGTTCAACAGCAAGGTTGAGCGCGAACAGCAATCCGCCGATCACAACATCCCCACCCCTCAGGTCTTTCAATCCGATCGCACGCTGGTCTCGTCCGGGCGGGATCCCAATGGCCAGCAGACGGCTCCGCTGGCGGATCCCAAANNCAAACAGCCTCAAAGCGCGCAACAACAGCAGCAGCACGAGCAAAACACAGACGCTCAAAAGCCTGCCAAAGAACGCCAGCAGCAGCAGGTGGCCCAAAGCGATCACCCCACCGAGCTCAATTCGGGCGAAGGGCCCTTCAAAGTGCGCCATCCCCGAAAAACCGAGGCGGTTGCCAACGCAGGCCCCATGTCAGGAAGTCCAAATCCTGTTGATCTGCGGTCACTTCTGCCCAGTTTAGGCCCTCGCGAAATGGCGCTCCATACGGGCTCCATCGACCACATCGAGGACGTGGATCGCGGCGCCGAAACCTTTTTAAACACCGTACAATTCAAGCACGCCTGGTTCTTTAACCGCGTCAAGAATGCCGTCGCCCAAAAATGGCATCCCAACGAGCTGCTTCACCGCCATGATCCCCACGGCCAGGTGAACGGTGTGCGAGACCGCTTTACCCTTTTGAGAGTCACAATCGATAGCACAGGCGAGCTCACCCAGGTGGAGGTGTCTAAAAGCTGCGGCATCGGCTATCTGGACGATCACGCGATCTGGGCTTTTAAGCAGGCCGCGCCCTTCCCTCACCCACCGGCCGAACTCATGGACCAGCAGAATAAAGTCTCTTTTAATTTTGGATTTTTCTTAGAAACTTACAGGGCGGGATTCTTTTAGAGCGCGGCTTTTAAAGTATTTATGCGTCGGCCAAAAAAGCCTCGTAGGCGGCGGCATCGAACAGCGCGTTTAAATCTTCAACGCGGGCCAGCTTTAAGCGCACGAACCAGCCTTTACCGTAGCAATCTTCGTTTACGATGGCCGGTTCATCCTTTAAAAGTTCATTCACTTCAAGCACTTCCGCATCAACCGGCACAAAGACGTCGCTCGCAGCCTTGACCGACTCCACAGCGCCCAAAGCGTCGTTGGCCGAAAACGAGGCGCCCACATCGGGCAAATCGACGTAAACCACATCGCCCAAAGCATCCTGCGCGTGATCCGTAATGCCCAGCGTCACCGTGCCGTCGGCTTCCAAACGCAGCCATTCATGCTCCCGGGTATAGCGCAAATTCTGAGGTACCATTTTCAGTTCCTTCCCAAGGTTAAGCTTTTTTAGGCGCTGACGAAATCGTCTTGACAAACGGCGGCTTTACGATGGTGGCCGTCTCAACGCGCTGGCGAATGCGCACGTTCAGCTTTTGCCCCACGGCGTGCTGCCCTTCGGGCACATAAGCCAGGCCGATGCTCTTGTTCGATGAGGGCGATCGCGTGCCGCTGGTGACGTGACCCACAGCCTGCCCGTCTGCATCGACGATTTCGTAGCCGTGACGCGGAATTGCAGGCCCATCCATCACAAATGCGACCAGACGCCGCTTTAACCCTGCCGCCTTTTGAGCCGCGAGCGCCTCTTTACCGATAAACGCCTTCTTGTTGAGCTTGGTGATCCAGCCCAGCCCCGCTTCCAAAGGTGTAGTCGTCGCGTCTATGTCGTTGCCGTACAAAGCAAATTTCATTTCGAGGCGCAGGGTATCGCGAGCCCCCAGTCCCGCAGGAGAAAGCTGTCCGTCCGAAGCCTCCATCAACGCTTCCCAAACGCGCGGCCCCTCATCCCAGGGCACATAGAGCTCAAAACCGTCTTCGCCCGTATAGCCCGTGCGGCTGATGATCGCCTGAACGCCGGCCACTTGTCCCAAAGCAAAGTGATAGGAGTAAATCCCCTCAAGCGGCGTTTGAGTCAGCTTTTGCAAAATCTTTGGAGATTCAATCCCCTGCAACGCCAGCTGCGCGTATTGATCGCTCACATTCTGCAGGCTGGCCGTCGTAATTTGCTCAGAAAGCCAGTCAAAATCCTTGGCGCAGTTTGAGGCATTGCAGCAGATCAAAAAATGATCCTGCGCAAAGCGATAGATCACCAAATCGTCGACGATTCCGCCATCGGGATAGCACATGGCCGTATAGCAGGCCTGACCGTCCACCAGAACCGACAAATCGTTTGTGACCACAGCGTCCAGCGCCGAAAGCGCTTGTGGGCCGCGGACTTCGAGCTCACCCATATGGCTGACATCGAACAGGCCCGCGCGACTGCGCACCGCTGCATGCTCGGCGGCAATCCCCGTAAACTGCACCGGCAGCGACCAGCCGCCGAAATCGACAAATTTTGCACCGAGGCTTTGATGCAGCGCGTAAAAGGGCGTTTGTTTCATGATTCCCTCATTCGCCATTTTGTGAGGCTGCACATGTTCGCTTAAAGAACTGCAGCAACGCCCAAACATCGATGGGGCGCAGAGCATCAAAAGAAACCCCAACAGCGCCCGGTTTGCACCACATCACCTTTGCATGCACATTGATCACATGCTGCGGATCGGGCAGCTGAAAACTCAAATCAAAATCCTGCCCGAATTCCAGTTTTTCATCTGTTGCCAGCAGCATCCCACCTAAGCCCATATTGAGCGTTTGCGCGACCAGGGTCCGATCATCCAACATGAGCGTCACGTCTAACTGGCAAAGATAACGTTCAAAGCGCCTGCGCAATTCTGCCATGGAGTTTCACCCTTCCTTTCAACAGCAGGGCCATCATGGAGTCACAAATCTGGCCTGTCAACCGCCTCTCGGCGCTTATTTGGCCGTTTTGGGCTGAGGCTTTGCATTCCACAGGCGGCAAGCCAGGCAAAGGCCGATCAGAGCCATCGGAATCATCGAGAGGGGCCACCAATGCCAGTTCTGAGGATCGGCCGCAGCGACGACTCCATTCGCATCCGCCTGACTGGAAGGCAGAATGATGGAATAGAGACCCGACATAAATGCAGTCCCCAAATAGACAAATCCGTCGATGATGCCGATCGCGATGCCCACATTTTTGCGCCCGCCAAAATCCATACTCGCGGTGCCCGACATCATGCCGTGAACGCCGATGACCGCCAATGACATCACAGACACAATCCAACCCACAGCCTGTGTCCGATAAGACAAGCAAAGGACGACTGCCATCACCAGCATAAAGCCGTAAAGCATTGCAGCGACAGGCCCCCGGCGCGATTGAAAGACATGATCCGAGATGACACCCGCAATCACACCACCCAGGATGCCCGCAGCGCAAAGCAGAAGCCCCCAGTTGTCGTCGACGAACGAATCCTTTAAATGCAAGACCGCATCCGTCTGTTTTGCAAAGGTTTGAAACCATTGCATAATCGACTGCCTTAAGAAGCCTGAGCAGAATTCGACGCAAGCGATGGTCACCACCACAGGATTCTTGAGCATCATCTTAAAAACGGTGATCGCGCCTAACTGAGGACCCTCATCGCCCGAGCTCGCATCCCCCAAATCAAAATCTTCGTAGCCCGCTTGTCCGGGGGTATCTTTAACGCCCACAAAATTCCAAATCCATAGCAGGCCCAACCCCAAGGCAGGCATTGCAAAGACCCATGGCAAAGGCAGATGATCCTTTACGATGCCACCGATGTCGTAGGCGAAATAGATCCCCAATGCGATCAAAATACCGAAAATTGCACCGAAAACGCCGCGTTCCCGCACATGGAACCAGGAGGCATTGCATTTGACGATGGCTACGGCTCCGAAGCTTTGGAAATACATATTGCCCGCATATAACACCGAAAATACGGGCACCAGATGAGAGCCGATGAATGAATGCGGATTGTTTAAAATGAGGCTGGTCGCCAGCGCCATAAACGCGTTCATCAAAATCGCGCCGCCGCTGCCCATCAAAATGGCTTTTTTACCGCCCACGCGGTCGGTTAAGGGGCCGTTGATTAAAAAGGCAAAGCCGTAAACGATGGTGCCGATCATAAAAATCGTTGAAAAATCGGCATTGGTCATCAGCGGATGGCCGTCTACCCGAATGCTGTCGAAGGCGTTGTGGCTCACCTTGAGGTTGTAACGCCCCATATAAAGTAGCATGTATGTGAGTCCCAACGGCAGCCAGTTCATCACCCTGCGGCGCAAAAACGCTTTGCTGTGCGAGACTTCCTTCACTTTAGGCAGACGCCCCAGCACAAAGGCCACCGCTGCGAGCAACATCAGAATGGGGAACACGGTCTCCCAAAACGTTTTTTCTTTGGCGGGCGGCTGAGCGCTGACGGATGCCGAATCCGCTTTTGCTTCAGGATTTTTGGAGGGTAACTGCGGCTTTGATGGGAGGAGCTCCGGGGTTGCTTGCTGCTGTGCGATCGCTTCAGGCGGCTGATCGGGCTCACCGGACTGGGCGTAAGACCTGGGTAAAACGCCGAGCCCAATCGCAAAAAACAGGAATAAATGAAAACAGATAGGCAGCAATCGACATCCGAACCGGTTCATCTTCCACCTCGGCCTCAAAGAGGGGGCTTGATTACCACAGGACCCGGCTGAGATCTGCATTTTTATGACCCCATCCGTACAATCTCGCCCATTCAGGCGAACGAAGACCACCAGCCCTGGAAATCGCGCCAGGCGCGCTCGGCATACCGCATTTTTTTAACAGATTTAGGCAATTTTTGAACCGTATCCAGCGGAGCAAAGAGGCTCCAGTTTACGTTGCTCGGGCAATAGGCGCAGTTCAGTCCATCGCCCGAAAGATGGCGTTTCAAGGCACCAAAAGCGGTTGTAGGTGGAGGCGGATCAATCGTTTTTTGGTTAACCGCCGCCCATACATACCAGGCCACCAGAAGGCCGCAGGCCGCAGATTCCACATAACCTTCCACGCCTGTAATTTGACCCGCAAAGTAAAGAGACGGGTCATCCCGCCAATGAAGATCGGGGGTGAGCAAGCTTGGCGCGTGAATATAAGTATTTCGATGAACGCTGCCGAAGCGCAAAAACTCGGCATTCTGAAGTCCTGGCAGCATTCTGAAAATTCTCTTTTGTTCCGGATACTTAAGCCGCGTCTGGAAGCCCACCATGTTCCATGCCGTAGCCTCGCGATTCTCCATGCGCAACTGCACCACAGCGTAAGGGCGGCGACCGGTGCGCGGATCGATTAACCCCACCGGCTTCATGGGTCCATGCGACAACGTGTCGAAACCCCGGCTCGCCATCACCTCGATGGGCAGGCAGCCTTCAAAATAGCGTGCATCCTCAAAACCATGGGGGGTCACCTTTTCGCCTTCGTTTACGGCTTCGACGAAAGCGCTGTATTCTTCATAAGTTAGAGGAATATTGGCGTAATCGGCCCCATCTCCTTTGTCGTAGCGGCTTTGACGAAAGACCACCTGCCAATCGATGCTGTCGGACTGAATGATCGGCGCGATCGCGTCATAAAAATAAAGATTCTGCTGTGTTGATTGCAGCGCAGACGCGCGATCCGCGATGGCCTGAGCCAGCGGACCTTCGGTCAACGGCCCCGTGCAGATCACCGTCAGCCCCTCAGGAATCGCCTCGACCACAGATTCGCAGCATTCGATGTTCGACTCTGCATGCACCGCATCGGTCAGCCATTGGGCAAAACGCTCGCGATCCACCGCCAGCGCATCCCCCGCAGGTACCGCCGTCGCGTAGGCCGCTTCCATCACCGCACTCCCCGCAAACGCCATCTCACGCTTTAATTCGCCGATGGCATTTTCGGGATTGGCACTGCGCAGAGAATTGGAACAGACGAGCTCACCGAAGAGCCCGCAACTCGAGGCAGGAGAAGCATTTTTTGGCTTCATCTCGATGAGTTTGACCGAAAGACCGCGCCTGGCCAGCTGCAACGCAACCTCGCAACCCGCAAGACCGGCACCGACCACCTGAACTTGAGTCATTTACACCTAACCTATTGATTTTCAAGCTGATTTCTTTAATGCAAACTCAGGGCAACTGCGCACATAGCGATTGCCGCTCACACAGCGCACCCAACCTTCCTGCTCCAGACTGAACAGATAGGCCGCAGCCTCGGGCAACGAAAGCTGAGCCGCCATCGCCAATTCGGCAAACGTTTTTGCATCGCTGCTCGTCACGCGCCAAATCGCGCCCCCCACATCAGGCTCCCCGATCACCGTGTTTTTCTTTTTTAAATCAAAGAGTTCCAGTTGTGCCCCGGGCAGAGACCAGGACTCCGCCGATGTGAGCAACTGCGCGCCCTCATTCACCAGCGCGTGACACCCCTGATGCAGCGGATGATCGAAAGGCCCCGGCACCACCCACACCTTTCGCTTCAGCTTCAAAGCCGCGCGCGCTGTTTGCAATGCCCCAGACTGAAGCGACGCCTGCACCACGATCACCCCTTGAGAGATCGCTGCAATCCATTGATTTCGTTGAGGAAAGCTCCATTTTCTGGCAACCATGTCGCAGGGAAACGGGCTCAATAAAGCGCCGTTCGCCTTTAAAATGCGCTGGTAGAGTCCCCAATGCTCCAATGGAGACGGGTGATCGAGCCCGGAGCCCAGCACCACCATCGTCCGGCCGCCCGCACGCAGCGCACCCTCGTGAGCCGCACAATCGATACCAAAGGCACCGCCTGAAACCACCGCAGTCTGCCGCTCCGCAGCGTTCTCGGCAATCCGCTGCGCGATCTCCAGCCCATAGGGGTCGGCCTTGCGAGTCCCCACGATCGCTAACCTTGGCGGAGGCGCAAACTGCCCCAGAACCCGCAAATCTCCGGCTGGCCAATCCGAAGACCATTCCTCACAACGTTTCGCGCCCAATGCCTGTAAACGAACCAGTTCTTCTTCGCTGATCAACATGACTTGCTCCTGAAATGCACAAGTTCTATCGGCGGCCAAATCCGTTTGTTGCGCATCGAGGAGTCAATTCTTTTTTAATTTAAAATCCTTAATAATTTCGCTGCATTACAATTGAATCGCCGCGATGGATTTCGAGCTCGGAGCGGGTCACGATGGCGGTAGAATTATGATCCTGGATTTGAACCACCATCACCTCACCGATTTGCTCCCAGGGGAATCGCGAGTCATCGTCGGACTCGGCAAAACCGTCGCCGCGCCTTCGCACAAAGAAGCGATTGCCGACCTGCACGCCGTCCTTGGAGCCGCGATCGAGCAAAACGATGTGATATTGCCCCATTTCCTCTATTTCATGCAGCGCTTCTACAACCACCCCTTCGATCTCAACCAGGTTTTCTTTGGGGCTCACGCTCAGCTGATCGTCCAGCAGCTTCGTCAGTTTCATTCCGCGCTCGATCTCGCGATTGGAGCCAATGATTTGCCCGCGAGCGACTTTCTTTTCCTTTCCGGTCACCTCAAGCAGGCCCATGATCAGGATTTTTTGCCCCAAAACATCGCCTGAATCGGGATGCGTCACATCGCCCACGGTGTGATAAATCGTGAACCGATCGCCCACGTTCACCTTGTCGAGATCTTTAAACTCAACATAAACGTCATCATGAAGCGCTAAATATTGGCGCGGCAAAAAGGAACCTGCGATTTTGCCCACTTCATCCATCTGTTTTTCGACGATAAAGCCCTCATTCAGGCTCGCCAGCGATGCATCCTGAACGGACGCCGTATAGCGCGCAGGCTTGGCTTCGGGAGTCGCAGGGGCGTTCACGCGCTTTAAGCGGATCACGTCGTCGGGATAAATCCAGTGAGGATTGGTGATGTGAGGATTGAGCGCCCAAACCGTAGGCCATTGCCATGGATCGCCAAAATAAGACTCACAGATCGACCAAAGGGTATCGCCATCGCGAACCACATGCTCTTCGGGCACATTGTTCCGACTGCCCATGTTCATTTGGGCAAAAGCGATGGAACTGCCTGAAATTGCAAGCAAAACTGCCAACAGCTGTTTTAGGGTTCTCATATTTTCATTTCCTCACAAACTGAAAGCAGTCGCTCCAAGGCGATGAGCGGCCTGCTGGGCGGCTTTCGTATCTGGAAACATCGCGCAAAGACGCGACAGGGTTTCGCGCCCCAAGTCCTCACGCCCCATTTTTTCCTGTGTCAAACCCACCATTAACAACGCATCAGGAATCTGATTCCCCGTCGGATAGCGTTCGACCACCTGATGGAAGTTTTGAAGCGCCTGGGCATATTCCGCTCGCGCAAAGCGCATTTCACCCACTGCAAAGAGCGCATCGTCGGCAAAAGCGTGATCGGGCGATTGCTCTGCAAATTCTTTGAACTTTGAGATGGCCTGCGCGTAATGCCCTGATTTTTGAAGCGATTGCGCCTCACGATAGAGCGCCATCGTCTGATCGACGGAACCCGGAGCTGAGGTGATCGGCACGACCCCAATGTTTCCTGCTTCCGCCGCATTGTCGGGCGGCGCTACGGGATGCCGCGGCAAACGTCGCTCGGACTGCGAAACGGGCGCCACATCGGCATCCGTATATGTGGGCACATCTTCCATTTGAGTCAGATTCGCATCCGACTCAAAAAAGCCTGGAGGATCAGGACGTTCCACTTGCTCAGGCCGCACGCGCACCACCGGTAAAGCCGAAGCAGGCTGGCGCAGCGACTGGCTCTCCAGGCGATCTTTCAGCAAATCGAGCACGTCTTTTAATTCAGACATCCGCTGCGATTGCGATTGATAGGCTTCGTTCAGGCGAGTGATCTCACGCTGCATTTGATTTAAGCGCGCGTCCACCACCTGGTTTTGGCCACCGCAAGCTGCAAATGCGATGAAGGGCAAGAATAGAATCGAACGCACGGGCTGACTCCCCAAACTGTATTGAGGAAATGTTTAGCCCGAATATGAAAGGAGTCAACAAATCGTGCAAATTTTGGAGAAGAGGCGGGATTTCAGGCGGGATTACTCTTCGTAGGCGTAGGAGTCATCTTCGACCAGTTCGTCGTCGTCATCGATCGACTTGGTTTGGTTGGCTCCGGGGATTTCACAATCGGGCTTCGTCACATTGGGGTAAACCAGGTGAAGGCATTCCTCGATCCCAATGTTTTTACCGCTGCAACCCGCAAAGCAGCCATTAAAGCTCAAAGGAACAGCGTTCTCTCCGAACTGCAATACACCGTGCCATACACCGCCCTTCAGGTAGTCAATCTTCAGATCGTAGTTATCGTCGACCAGCTCAACGTCGCCAGAAAGCCTGAACTGCTTCCCTTCAAACTCCAGCATCTCGATGTATTGGGTCACCACATCGGTCAGAGCCGGAATTAAGACACCCTGACAGATGCAATCATCACCCGTGCAGTCTTTATTGATGAGTCCATTGATTTTTTCGCAAGGCAAAACATGCTCCAGCATTTCCTCAAAGGAAACCTCAGTACTATTTGAGCCTGTATCGATGAAGCGAGGAAAGACCCATTTCTCAACAATACCCAACAAGATCTTACCATACTTAAAGGTAAAGGAGTGATCTTCCACCTTTAAATTCATGCCCGAAAGGCTGCTCTTAAACGTACCAGCCATATCGCGACTGCCTTCGATCGCTCCAATCGAGAAGCTTCTCGTACAATCAGAGGGGCAATTGTTATGCCAGGTAAACAAGAACTGTTGCCAGCGATCGTCGGAATCTTCAGCGATCTCGCCATTTGCGTCGGGATTGCTGCGGAACTCAATTTCACCAATCGTTGTCATATCACCTGCGATGTTCAACACATCAGAGATGATTTGAAACACCTTTGCAATTGCAGTCGGCGTAGCGCCATCATTTTCAAAGAGGACGCCATCGAGAATTCTGAACAATGCGCTCGCTACAGGCTTGAAAGTCTGGCAAACGCTCGCATTTTCGCCAAAGAATTCGCAGATAATATTGATTATATCATCCGCACGTCCGGGGCATTCATCATTGCTGCAACCAAAAAGCCTAAAGATTTCGAGCACTCTCGCAACATGCTTGAGTGCGGGCACATCCAGGTTTTGCAATATCTGAGTTAAATTGAACCTATTCTTAACCGTATAAGTTCCTTTTAACTGAAGGGGCAAATCGTTCAGAATCAAATCGACCAGCTGATTCTCGCCCCCCACCACCGTGACCTTCTCACAGGCTGCAGCTAAATTGGGGTCACCGGTCTGATCGCCGGACTTATGCTGCCCCACCGCAAGCACCGCAAACTCTGCCTGGTTATCGAGATCGCTAAAAACAGCTACGTTATTGAGTTCATTAAAATCTTTAATGGGAATGGTTTCGAATGCCTGGGGCAGCGGCTTCCCATCCCGCACGTCTCGCAACAGAGCATCGCAAGACATATTCGGGATGATATGCGCCTGCGCCTGGTTGATCTGCCCTTCAAACTTGTAACGCCCAACCGCACTGCCATCCACGCATCCACGCTGATTCTGATCGCAATAATGGGCGCGAACGGTGATGAGGCCTGCGCCCTCCCGCGCAATCGCCACCTCAAAATACACGGGAGCGGTGTTTTCGTTGCGAGCTTCCAGGCGGAATGTCGTATCCCCGTCGCCCGCAATCACATCGACGGAAGCCAGACCTTCATCGTTGGTGGTCGCACTCTTGGTGCTCAGGTAAGTTCCGAATATGTTATCTTTTTCGCTGCCATCCTGGAGCATCGTAAACTTAATTTTACGTCCCGGAATGACCTGCTTTGCAGAAGTCAGCTTGACCGTAAAGGTCATTCTCTGGCCATAATGAATGAGAGCGCCTTCCCTACCCTGAATCTGGAGCTCCCATCTTTCAGGCAAATCTCCATCCTCCTCAGCATCCACCTCCACATCCGCATCTTCCGGAGTCGAATCTGCCGGTGTCGTGTCCGGCAAAACCACATGTGCATCCACCTCTGCATCGACATCATCATCGGGAGCAGGATCTGCACAGCCTAAGCATGCAAACAATCCCGCCAAAAAGCTGAGTTTTAAGGCGCGTTTCATCATGGAAAATCTCCTCTGATCACAGATTCCAGTTTTCCTTTTATTTTGGGGAATAAGAGCGGTGAAAGCAAAGCGAAAACGGCAGGCGTACAAAAAAAACGACGTCAGGCAGAAGGTTGCGCCAGGGAAGTGAGCACATTTTCGAGATGCTGCAGGACGATTTCCGTTTGCTCCAATGTACCCACCGAAAAGCGAACGTAACCCGCCAGGTTGGTCATCGCCGAGCGATCGCGCACGTAAACGCCTGCATTACGCAACTGACGCACCACCCAGGGTGCCTGCTCAAACTGCATCATCACAAAATTGGCCGGCGTCAAATGGCAGGGCACGCCGTGAACTTCAGCCCAATCGGCGATCACCTGTTTGGAACGCTCCACCTGATCCACATACCAATTGAGATGCTCCTGATCCTCGAGCGCCGCTATCGCGCCAATCTGAGCCATCACATTGACGCCTTTGGGACTCGCGATGCGCCGCATATCGCTGACGATGGTGCCGTCCGCAAACGCATAGCCAACACGTAACCCCGCGATTCCATAGGCTTTTGAGAACGTACGGGTGATCACCAGATTGCGATAGTCGCCCAGCAGTTCCAGGCAGGAAGCGCGCGCAAATTCACCGTAGGCCTCATCGAGAATGAACAGCGTGTTGGGCGCCACATCGATGAGAGAAGCCATCTCGTCGGGCGTATACATCACCCCCGTTGGGTTGTTGGGGCTCACGATGTACACCATGCGCGGCTGTTCCCGCTGGATCTGCGCCCGTAAGGCGGCCACGTCTTTGGTGAACGGATCGGACGCGTAAAACGGCACGATGCGCGCCCCACGAGCCTGGGCAAAAAGCACAAAATGTTGGTAAGTGGGAGACGCCACCAGCACCAGATCGCCCGCATTGATGTACGTTGCGCAAAGCGTATTGAGCGCATCGTCGCTCCCCGAGCTGACCAGGATTTTTTCTTCGGGAATCGCATAAAAACGCGATAAACGCTCAATCAGGTTGGCGCTGTTCAGCACAGGATACCAATTGAGGTGATGCGAACCTTGCAAAAACGCAGTGATCGCTTCCGCCACCTTGGGAGAGGGCAGGACGGTCGATTCGTTCCAGTCGATCTTGTACGGCGTCTGCTCGGGATGCGCCTGAATATGGTCAAGCGACGATACCACCTGATACGGCTTTAAGCCTTGCACATGTCGCGCAACTTCGATCACCGGATGTTCATTGAGGCTTAGAGGAGCCATCGTCAAGGTCATAAACACTCCTAACCCATTCACTTAAAAGGCATAATTCGTTCCAAGCCTGCCTTTGTCAGCTCAGACTTGTGCAACAAGAATTGACCACAACAAATGAATGCAAAAATCATGCCAATTTGTGATAATAGCAGAAAGGATCGCGATTTTAAACCCATCGCAGCAGCAGCATCCCCTGTGCGATGCGGTAAAAGCACTCCAGTTGGAGTAAAAAGGCACCATTCACGATGCGCTCTCCGTCCCCTGCGCCATCTGCAAAAACGCTTCTTCCGTCAAAATCGGAATCCCCAGTCCCATCGCTTTGCTGATTTTGGCCTCCGATGCGCCCTTATAACCCGTGACCAAATAATTTAACTTTTTAGATACACCTGAAGCATATTGCCCCCCATGCTGCACCACAAACTTTTGCACTTCCTCGCGAGTCAGCGCGTGCAGCGTGCCCGTCACCAAAAACAGCCTACCCCCCAGGCGTTCAGAAAGCTGCTCCACCGCTTCTGCGGGCAAGACTTCCACTTCCTGCAAAAGATCGTCTATCTGCGCGGATTTACGATGGAAATCCTCTACAGAGCTCCGCAGGGGAGCCCAGGCATTCGCCAAATCGGTTCCCTGAAACGGTGCCAGGAAAGGCTGCTTTTCGGCTTCTGAAATCGATGTATCATCGCGATTTTTAAAAGTATTCCAGAAGCGTTCAACCCAGTTGCGCAGGGCATCCCATTGCTTAAAAACTGCGGCCACCGACTGCGCGCGCTTTCCGCCCAGCTGATTCAATCCCAGGGCATCCAAAAAGAGATTGAGCGCGATCTTTCGCTTGCTCTGGATGTTGTTCACCAGGCTTTGAGGCGAAGTCAGCTTTTCTTTGTCGGTCTTCGTGTTTTTATCTTTATTTTCAATCAATTGCGCCAGTTGATCGGCGGTTAGCCGGTAGAGCCCTGCCACAGAATCGAGCATGCCCTGTTTAAAAAGCTGCTCAAACCATTTGTCGCCAAAACCCTTAATGCCTACCGTCTGTGCGTAATGAGCGATTTGTGCGATCAACGCATGCACGCAATTCTGACTGTTGGTGCAGCGAACAGCGAGCGCATCGGTTTTTTGTACCTCTTCGGATGCATCGCTCACCCGTTCCCCTCCCTGCTCCGATTTCTCGGAAGTCAGCTCGGTGGGCGCACCGCAGTAAGGGCAGAATTCGGGCGCAATGATGGGGCGCGCTCCAGGTTCGACGCAGGCTTCAATATAGGGGATCACGCCGCCGCTGCGTTTCGCCAGCACGATGGCCCCCAAAGAAATCTGTTTTTCGTTGATCCAGCTCCAGTTATGGAGGCTCACCTGGCTCACTCTCGCACCGCTCAGATAGAGAGGATCGATTTGTCCTACGGGGGTGAGAATGCCGGATCGCCCGATGCTCCAAATCACGTCGCGCAATACGCTTTGCCCGCTTTCTCCCTGCATTTTGTAAGCGATGGCGCAGCGCGGGTGATGCTCGGTGTTGCCCAGTTCTTCCTGGAGCGCCAGGTCGTTGGTTTTGAAGACGACACCGTCGATTTCGTAACCGAGTTCCGGGCGACGGCCCGCATACCAGTCAAACCCCTTTTGAACCTCTTCTGCGCTCAAGGCACAAATGCGATGCTCCACCGCTTTAAAGCCCTGGGTCTCGGTCCAGTCTAACTTCTCGATTTCATTTGAGAATTTTTTACCGATGACGTTATAGGCAAAAAACGAAAGGCCCACCTTTTCCGATTTTTCCGGATCCTTTTGCTTTAAAGCGCCCGCCGCCAGGTTTCTGGGACTCAAAAACGACTTTTCAAAAATCTTTTTCGCCGCTTCAAACGACGCCAAAGGCAAATAAACTTCACCTCGAATTTCGATGGGCCCCGAGGCTATTTTTTGAGGAATCGCCTTTATTTTCAATATGTTAGCGGTAATATCCTCGCCCCATTCACCATTGCCCCGCGTGGCCGCCTGCACCAATCGCCCGAAAGAGTCGTAACGGAGCGAGCATGCGATCCCGTCGATCTTTGGGCTCATCACCAGATCGCCGTGTAACCCCTTGATCCAATTCACAAAATCGTTGGAATCAGTGGAATAGACCTTGCCCAGACTCAGCATGCGCTCGGCGTGATAAACCTTGGCTCCCAGCTTGGGAACGACGGTGGCGCCCATCGATTTTAAAACCGGCGAGTCGGGTCGCAGCTGCCTCAGTCGCTCCACCAGCCGATCGTAGGCGTCGTCCGAAATGAGCGGGTTATCTTCATCCCAATAGGCGTGATTGTGCTTCTCAATTTCCCGTTCGAGCTGATCCGCTTCCTCAGCAGATCCCTTCGTTTTTACAGAGTTTTTCGTTTCTGAAACCTCTGCTGCCGCCACAGCAAACAAGTCGGGCTGCTCCATCATCTTGCCTTTCGGAATGGGAGGGAAAACAAGAAATTATTTGCGTTTTAATTCCGCATCGATGATCGCCGAAAAAGTCTCTTCGGGCTCAGCGCCGACCACCAGCTGACCGTTGATCAAAAATGCGGGCGTGCCGTCGATTCCAATTTTTTGCGCTTTTACGCGTTCTTCATACATTTTTTGCTCAAGCGCAGGATTGGAGGTGCATTTTAAAAGCTTTTCCTCATCCAGTTTTAATTTTTTGACAGATTCAGACAGCTTCTCTTCGGTCAGCTTTCCATCATAAGAAAAGAGCTGATCGTGCATCGCCCAATATTGACCCTGCTCCCCTGCACAGCGCGCAAGGATCGCAGCGGGCAAAGCGAGCGGGTGGAAATCGAGAGGATAATCCTCAAAAACGAAGCGGATTTTGTTCGGATATTTGGCCTTAAGCGCGTTCATGACGGACTCCGCCCGGGCACAATACGGGCATTGATAATCCGCAAACATGACGATGGTCACCGGCGCTTTTTCAGGCCCCTGGCTCGGTCCGGAAGACTCAAACGGCAAGCGCTCCACCGGCAGAAGGAGTTCGTTGTCGAATTCCGAGCGCAATTTTTCGATCAGCGCGTTCAGCGCCTTGTCCTGCTCCCGATGCACCCAAAAATCGCGCAAATCCGCCGCCATCTCTTCGTAGGAGCGCCCTCCCATCTGACTTTGGTATTGCGCATAAATCTCTCGAAGCTGCTTCTCTGTAGGCTGAGGCACCGCGTTCATCTGAGCCATGATCAAAGCCTGAGCGCCTTCCTCTGTGTGCGCTTTGGCCAAAAGCAGCTGCTCGTCGATCAAATCCTGCGCAGCCTGACGGCGTAACTCCATGCGCCGCCTTGAGAAATCCTTATTCAAATCGCAAAGCTCTTTTGCGATACGTTTGTCAACATCCGCCAAAGTAAACTGCTTTTTGCCCACGCGCGCCGCAGGTGTCTGAGCGGGGAGCTCCGCCATTCCACAGTACTCTTCCGCACCCGCTTCCACTGCCCCAAACATGCCTACGGCCACAGCCAGCAACCATTTTATGCTCTTCATAAAACCTCCAAAAAAATTGTTTTTACACCATCATTTCAGGCGTTGTAAGTCACCTGCGAAATCGCGCATTGGCAACGCTCGTCCGGTCTGTTACCTTTTATAAAGAGGTGAATCATGCAAACAACGCAAAAACTCGCGTACGACGCGCTCGCATTACATAACAAACAACCTTACGCGTTTGGGCCCCTCTTCATCGCCCTCCGCGCCCTCATGCAAGCGCGCATGGAATCCGACGCCATACGCTATGCCCATAAATTCGCAAACCGCTATGGCGTTGAAGCGAGCGCCGGAGATGCCCTTCTAAAGCTCGTAAGTACACTCCCCATCAAGCATTTTGCTCCTGGCGAGGTGATTGTCAAAGAGGGAGAAGCCTCAGACGAACTGTTCGTGATCCATTTTGGTCAGGTCCGCGTAGAGCGCGATGGCGAAGGCTTGCTGGCCACCCTGGGTATCGGGCAAAGCTTTGGTGAAATCGCCATGCTTACGGGCGCAAGGCGCACCGCATCGGTGATCGCCGACGACGCGGTCTCGCTCTTTCAAATCACGCGCCGTGAAATGGATCGCATCTCGCACGACATGCCCGCTCTGGACGAAGTGTTATGGCAGGTTTGCCGCAGCCGCCTCATCAACCAGCTGCTGCCCGAATCATCCTGCCTGGGACAGCTGCCCCTCGCGCAACGTCAGGAACTGCTTACATTATTTATGACGCGAACGGTGCCCGCAAACACGGCGTTGCTGATTCAGGGTCAAAAGGAGACGGCGTTTTCGGTCATCCTCTCGGGCAAAGCGCTCGTATGGCGCATCAACGACAAGGGCAGTCACGAAAAACTGGCCGAACTCGGCCCCGGCGATTTCTTTGGCGAAATGCAGCTTTTGCTCGACACGCCCGTCAGCGCCAACGTCGAATCCCTGACGCCCATGACCTATTTTTCGCTGCGAAAACCCGTTTTTGACCAGGTGATGGAGTCTTACCCCGAAGAGCGCGACCGCCTGGTCGCCATCGCCCAGCAAAGGCGCGAAGCCAACGTGATGCAACCTCACACGATCCTGCCCCAGCCGAAGCCGGTCACCGAAGCGCCTGAACCCGAAGACCCCCCAAACATCTGCCCGTTCTGCAACTACGATCAGGTCACCGGATCCAACTGCCCGAACTGCGGCATCAACATTGAAGAAGAGCGCAACCGCATTAAAAGCCAAATGAAAACAGCACCCTGGGATCGATTCCATTTTCATTGATCCCTCCCCTGCCGTTCCGCTCGCTCCTCACGGCACCCTGCCAGAACCGCCTCCCTGAACTTTAAAACGGAACAAAGAGCGCCAATCCACTCAAACGCTCACTGGTCAAGCGCAACGCCGTTTGCTATAAGCCCGCGCAACGCCTCAGCAGCTGACCGTTCAATGAAGCTCAAACGCCTCGATATTCACGGATTTAAATCGTTTTATCACCGCACCACCATCGCCTTTGACGAAGGGGTTACCGCCGTCGTGGGCCCCAATGGCTGCGGCAAATCCAACGTCGTGGACTCGATCAAATGGGTGATGGGCGAACAGGGCGCCAGGGCTTTGCGCGGCAACGCGATGGACGACGTGATCTTCAACGGCAGCGAAAAGCGCGGTCCCATGGGCATGGCCGAAGTCTGCCTCACCTTCATTAACGACGGATCCATCGAAATTCCCGCGAGATTCGCCCAATACGAAGAGCTCGCCATCGAACGGCGCATCGAGCGCGGGGGCGGTTCGGATTATTTTATTAACAAACAGCGCTGCAGGCTGGCCGACGTGCAGGAACTGGTTGCGGGCACGGGCGTGGGATCGGGCGGAGGCGGGCAGCGCGCATACGCGATCATCGAGCAAGGCCAGATCGGACGCATCGTGAGCGCCAAAGCCGACGATCGCCGTGTTCTCATCGAAGAAGCCGCAGGCATCACCCGCTACCGCACGCGACGCCGCCTGGCCGAAAAAAAGATGGAGGACACCCAGCAGAATCTGGGACGCGTAGACGATATTTTGCGCGAGGTCGATGGTCAGCTGAAGAGTCTGAGGCGGCAAGCGAAAAAGGCCGAAAAATATAAAGAATGTCGAAACGAAGCCGAGGGCATCGCGCTCCGCATCGCGGCCTATCAATTCCTGGAATTAGACAGCCAGCTCAAGTTTTTGCAGCAAACACTCGAAAAGCTTCAAACCGATCTGGAGGATCAGGAACGCGGCGTTCAAATCCTTGAAGCCAAGCGAACCGCCTTATCGCTCAACGAAAAATCCGCCAACGATCTCTTTCGTCAACGATCCGAAGCGCTCACCAAAGCTGAAGGCGAAGCGCGCATCGCGCAAAACAAGCTCGATCTCACCAACCGCGAACTGCAAACCCTGACCAGGGAGCTCGACGATCTGAAAGCCGAGCTCTGCCGATGCGAAGAGCGCGCGCGGGAACTGGAGTCGGAACGAGGGATTGCGGCGAAGAAATACCAGGATCTGCAGAGCGAAGAATCCACCGAAACTGAAGATATCGAACGGCTCACCGAAGAGCAAAAACGCTGTCAAATCGCATTGTTAGACGCCAAAGCCCAGGCTGAGGCGCTGCGCCGACAGCAGACCGAAGAGACCCGTGCCATCGCCCAGGCGACCGCCCGCCGCGACAACGCCCGCCGACGCTCCATCGAACTGCGCGAACGCCTCGAAGAAAGCGAGCAAAAACGTGCCCTTGCCGAAAGCAACCGCAGCGAAGCCATCGAGCAAATCGAAAACTATCGTGAAGAGTTGCAGCAGGCGGACGAAGCCGTGCTCGAGGCCAGACAGCGGCTGGAAACCCTGCTTTCGAAGCGCGAATCCCTGAGCGCCGAGTTGAACTCAAAAATCGCCCAGGAACGCAAGATTTCAGAGGAATCCGTCAGCACTCAAAGCCGTCTCAGAAGCCTCGAAGAGCTCGAAAACCGGCGCGAAGGTATGGGTGAAGGCTGCAAGGCGGTTTTGGGCGGTGCCATGCCCGGCGTACTGGGTGCGGTGCCCGAACTCTTCGACGTGCCTGCAAATTTGGAGCGCGCGGTCGCGGCGGCTCTGGGCGATATTTTGAAGGGCGCTCTGGTCGAAAATCTGGAGACGGGCCTTCAGGCGGTGCGTTTTTTGCAGGAGCGCGGCCGGGGTCGCGGCGTTTTTTTGTCGGCTTCCGCCGAAGTGAAATCCCCTGTCGATGACGCAGAACTCCCTGAACATCAAGGCATTTTGGGTCGGCTCTCGGATTTGATCCCCGGGGGTGAACATCCGGAACTGGTGACCGCACTGCTGAGCCGGACGCTGGTCGCAGAAACAACCGAAATCGCATTAGAAATCAGCAAGTTATGGCCTCACACCATCGTCACTCTGACGGGCGAGCGGTTTGAAGGCGGCCTTTTTGTGAGCGGTGGCGCCGTCAAGGGCGACGAAGCCCCGTTAAGCCGCAGGCGCGAAATCAAGGAGCTCCACAGCAAGCTGGATCAGCTGCAGGAAGAGCGCACCAGGCTGCAAACTCAGGTGGCTGAAGCGCGTCAGAATCTGCGCGATAACGAAACTCAGACGGATCAGGCGCGCAAAGCGGGGCACGAGGCGACCCTTCACCAAACCGAAATGCGCAGCGAGCTCAACCGCGCTCAGCGGGACGCCGATCGCTTAAAGCAGGAAGCCGTGCGTCTGGCCGAAAGTTGTGCGGATTTGCGCGACCGCTGCGACGATGCCCTGGCCGAAACCCAGGAAGCCGAAGCGGATTTGCAGGAGATTCAATCGGGCAGCACCGACCGCGCGCGCGCAATCACGGAAGCCGAAGAAGCCGTGCAACAGGCTGAAATGGCTAAAGATTCTGCAGTTTCTGCCCTTCACGAAGCGAAGACCGCCGCCGTCGCCCGAAAAGAACGCCTCGATGCCGCCCGCGACGCCATGCAACGCCTGGAACGCCAGATGAAGGACGCCTCAGAGCGTGCGGAGCGCGCAAGAAACAACCGCGAAGACCGCAGCGATCGCCTGGAAGCCCTCAAGGAAGAAGCGCAGACCTACAGCGAAAACGCCGAAAAGCGTAAAGAAGACGCCAAGTTGGCATCTGCAGAGCTTTCGGTTGCGCGCGAAGCCCAGGAAGCCGCCGGAGCCGAACTTTTAGCCGCCGATCAGGCGCTCAATGCGCAGCGCAAACAGTTTGAACGCACGCGCGATTTAGTGGGTGAACAACGCCTGGCCGTGCAGGCCTGCTCGCTGAAGCTGGAACATCTGCAGAACGAAACCGAAAAGCGTTTTCACCGCGACATGGGGGATATTTTATTCGATCACCACCAATCCCCCATCCCTACATCTCAGGACAAAGCGCGCCTGCAGGAGCTTGAAAAACAGATCGAGCGCCTAGGCGACGTGAACCTGCATGCCATCGAGGAATGCGCGGAAGTCGAGGAGCGAGAACGCTTTTTGAACGATCAAAAGGCCGATTTACTGACCGCAATGGCCGATCTCGAAAAGGCCATCGAGGAGATCGATCGCACCTCAAGGCGCCTGTTCAAAGAAACCTTTACCGCCGTAAATGAGCGATTTACAGCGCTTTTTCCGCGTCTCTTCCGAGGAGGTGAAGCGGAACTCGTGCTCAGCGAACCCGACAAACTGCTCGAAACCGGCATCGAAATGCTGGTCCGACCGCCGGGTAAAAAGGTGCAAAATGTGGCCCTCCTTTCGGGGGGCGAAAAAGCGATGTGCGCGATCGCATTGATTTTTGCCGTCTTCCAAGTCAAACCGAGTCCGTTTTGTTTGCTCGATGAGGTGGACGCGCCGCTCGATGAGGCCAATATTGGTCGGTTCAACGAGGTCATCCGCGAGATCGCCCAAATGAGCCAGGTGGTCTTAATTACACATAATAAACGCACCATGGAGATCGCCGACGTGCTCTATGGTGTCACCATGGAAGAATCGGGCATCAGCAAACTGGTCAGCGTGAGGATGTCCTGATGGAGTGTTCAAGATGAGTTCTTTGCCCTTTTGGAGCGCCATGCTCGGCGATACCCAGGCCGGAAACGCTTCTCCTGTAGTCGAATACATCATTTACGGTCTTGTGGCCGCGTTCATCCTCTTTTTAATCGTCAAAGGGCTCAAACAAAAAAAGATTGCCTTACCGCCTCCGCAAGAATTGCCGAAGCCCGCTGTCGATTACAAAGAAAAGACCCCCGAAGAGGTCCAGGCCGAAGCCCGCACAGCCTTCAGTATCCCCGAAATTCAAACGGGTTCCGACGGTTTTGGCCGCACCCGCATCCGCCTGGCCGATCCCAGCGAAGCGCTCCCGCCTACGACTTCCAAGGATTTGGAATCACACGCAAAATCCGCCGAGAATGCGCCCAGAATGGAAGCTGCGGGCAAGACGCTCAAAGAAGGCCTCTCGCGCACCCATGACGGATTTATTAAGCGCTTAGGTAAACTTTTTGGCGGCGCCCGCGAAATCGACGACACGCTTCTGGGCGAAATCGAGGAAGCGCTCTTTACCGCCGACATCGGCGTTCAAACCAGCCAGAAACTGGTGGAAGAATTACAGAATTCGGCCAAAAAGAGCGATCTGCAGAATCCGCAGAAGCTTTGGGCACAGCTCAAGGAGCGGATCGCCCAACTCTTAAAAGGCGACCATCAGCCGCTCGATTTGAGTGCTAAAAAACCCTTTGTGATCATGGCGGTAGGCGTCAATGGGGCGGGTAAAACCACCACCATCGGCAAGCTCGCTTACCAATATAAAACCGAGGGCAAGCGCGTCCTGCTCGCTGCCGCCGATACCTTCAGAGCCGCAGCCGTCGAACAACTGGGCGTATGGGCAGATCGCGCGCAAGTCCCCATGGTCAAGGGCGCAGAAAAAGCGGATCCGTCGTCGGTCGCCTTTGAAGCCTGCCAAAAAGCTCTCCGCGAAAATTACGACGTCGTCATCATCGACACCGCAGGCCGCCTTCAGGCCCGCAAGGAATTGATGGACGAACTCGCCAAAATTCACCGCAGCGCCGACAAAGCGTTGCCCGGAGCGCCGCACGAAACCTGGCTTGTGCTCGATTCCACAAATGGTCAGAACGCGTTAAGCCAGGCGCGCGAATTTACTGCGGCCGTCTCGGTTTCGGGACTGGTGCTCACCAAGCTGGATGGCACTGCAAAGGGCGGCGTCGTCATCGGCATTTGCGATGAACTCGGCCTGCCCATCCGTTACATTGGCATCGGCGAAAAGATTTCAGATCTGAGGCCTTTTGAGCCCACAGAGTTTGCTGCAGCCCTTTTTGGCGACATCTGATCCCCTTCCCAACGATTTGGAGTTGCGAGGACTGGGCGAGCGTGTTACTCACAGCAAAGTTTTGTAAGCCAGGATCGGTGTTCATGAAGCGAACAAAGCTGGTCATGGGTGCGCTGCTGTTTTTGGCAAGCAGCGCTGTCGCCCAGGAAGATATGACGTTTTCTCTCGACGATCTCGACGAAGGCGGCTCGACCGAAATGACCTTTGACGAGCCCGTCGACAGCGCATCGCCCATCGGCAATCCCATTGCAGATCCCCTTGGAAATCCAGCGGATGGAGGAGATCTGAACTTCGAGACGATCGATACCGAAAAGGAAACGACGCTCTCGAAAAAAGCCGATATGGACTTGGTTCGCGTCGTTCAGCGCCGACCGTTTTTGCGCCGTCACCGCGTGGAGTTGAACCCCTTCATGGGCACCAACCTCAACGACACGCTCTCCAGCCAATTCATTGCGGGCGGTACGCTCAACTACCACCTCACCGAAACCATGGGGTTAGGCATCAACGCCGCTTATTCGGTGGGGAATGAGAGCGATCTTTTTGACGAGCTCATTGAAGACTACGAGGTCTACCCTCAGGTCTCGACGGTGCTCTGGTACGCCAGCCTGCAGTTTCAGTACGCGCCCATTTACGGCAAGTTTGCGCTCTTCAACAGCTGGATTATCCCCTGGGACATCTACACATTGATCGGCGCAGGCTATACGCAGACGGAGTTGGGCGGGCATCCCATGCTGTCGGTGGGCATCGGGCAGCGCTTCTTCATGAACCGCTGGTTCACCGTCAACATCGAGCTGCGCGACAACATCTTTAACGAGAACTATCCAGCCGAGAGCGTCCTGGTCAATAACCTTTTGGTGACCGCCGGTTTGAGCTTCTTCATTCCGTTTGGCTTCGAATATCGGACATTAAAGTGAGGTCGAGCAAAATGAGGACGAACATCAAACAAATTTTAGCTTTCCTGCTTGTGCTTTTGCCCAGCCTCGCTTTTGGCGCCAGCATTCAGGGCCCGAGAAGGAGCGCCCTCGAACGCCTTGAAGGCGGCGATGCGATCCGTTCGCAATTGCTGTTGCGCGGCGGCCGCTTTGAAGTCACACCCGCTGTAGGCTTTACGCTCGGCGATGCCTACAAGCGCAATTTGCTGTTCGGCGGCAGCTTGACTTATCATATTATTGATCAGCTTGCCGTTGGGGCAACTGCGTTTGGAGCGATGGGCTTTAACACCGACCTGGGCGATCGCCTGGAATCTGAGCGCCCGGAGCGCATCGGTGCTTACGGCGAAGACAATCTGCTGGTCACCGGCGAGCTGACTTACACCCCAATTGTGGGAAAGTTTAATCTTTTCGGGCGCTTTGTCTTTAACTATGACACCCATCTGCTGGCCGGTTGCGGCGCTGTGAAAACTTCAGGAGCGGTGGATGGGTTCTCGGTCGCGCCTGTCGTCGGCGTCGGCATTCGCGGATTCCTCAGCGACGCTGTCTCCATTCAGCTGCAGTTCCGCGACTACCTCTACTCCTCTGCCGAAAGCGCGCTTTCCACCAAAGACACCGAAGGCAATTCAAAAACGGAGTCGGACAAGACCTTTTCGAACCATTTTGCGGTCACCGCCGGCATCGGCATCTTCTTCCCGTTTACGCCCAAGACCTCTCGCTGATTCTCCTTTAAAATCAATCTGTTAAAAGCAGGCGAAGGATGACTGTGAAACCCGATCCCATCCAAGGAAAAGGGGTTCGCCGGCTGTTATTTGGCTCTGCCCGACGTCGGCTCATCAGCTTCTTGATCACCAACGCGCTGTTTTATCTCGGTGCCCTTCCACTACATCGCTACATCGATTTTGACGCGACCTCGCCTCTGTTTGCCCTCTTTTTGATGGCTTTTTGGATGACGCTGGGTTTTGTGGCTGCGCTCTGCACCCTGGTGTTCATAGGGGATCGCGTTCTAAGTGCTGGTTTTACAAAGCGTTTCCTAAAAGACGAATGGGATGAGCTCGACAAGCAAATCGAAGCGAGCGCGGCGAGAGGCGCCGGACAAATCGTAGAGCCGGAGGAAGAGGACGAGGAGGAAGAACTCGCCGTTCCCACCAAAGACAGCCATCTGCGCGTCTGGATTCTATTTTTCATCATAGCAGCAGCTAACCTGTTGATTTCTAACACCATTTCAGGAGGTTTCCTGCAGAGGCTCACCCATCCGGGCATCGCGCTCATTTACATGCGCTCAGATGAGGCCGCATCCCGGCGCCAGGGCCTCGATATGCTCGCCTCCAAGCTCAACTTCAAACCCACACCGCAAGTCGAAGCGGCGCTTCAAAAGGCGCTCACCGACAGCGATGAAGGCGTGCAGGCGCGAGCAGCCCATGTGGCGGGTTGTCTGGGGGTGGAATCGGCACTCGATGCCCTCGAAAAGATGGCGACGACACAGCCAGCCCTCAGTTTTGCCGCGATGATCGCCATCGGACAAATCGGAGGCGCAAAGGCTCAGGAGACCGCAACACGTGTAGCTGCAACAGAAAATGCTCAGGCGGAACCGACTGCGCTCGTGTTCATGATCGGCCTGACGCGGATTCCCCTGTTTGAGCAGTTACGCAAATGGGACCACGCGGAGGATCCCCAGCTGAGGGCCGCCGCCATCTGGGCCATGGGCGAATTGAAGGAGCCGAGGCTGCTCAGCGTGTTTGAGGAAGCCCTCGATGATCCGGAACTGATCGTGCGCTGTGCAGCGGTCCAATCCATCGAATTCTTGAGAGTTTTTGAGTCTTCGCAGGCGCTCCAGAAAGCCTGGGACAAGGCGACCGATCCGCTGGCCATCTGCCCGATTTTAACGGTTCCGGTCCAGGAAGGCGGCCCCAAGCGCGTCGTACTTCCCTATCGAAACTATCAACTAGCTCTCGTGCGCGCGCTCTCGACCACCGATGATCCCGACCTGATCCCCTGGTTTGAGGCGCATCAGGACAACATTACTTATGAAACACATCATTTAATGGAAGCGGCCTGGAAGCGCTTAAAAGAGCGCGATGCGAGGGGTGAGCTCAATTTACATCGCCAGCGCAATCGGCTTCGACGCCTGCAGGAACGTCAGCAAGCAGATCCTTCCAACGCCCAGTGATGTTGAGTATAATGACTTTTTTTACAGGAGCATGTATGCGATTTTTACTTCCACTGGCCCTCTGCGCAGCATTGTGGGGCAGTGCACAAGCCACTTCGGTCAAGCGCGTCGAGCTGGGCACCTTGACCGAAATCTCAGAAGTCGTCTTTTTGGGCCACGTGGTCGATCAATCGGTGAAAGCCGAAAACGGCCAGGTCTGGACGGAACTCACCTTCGACATCGATGAAATCTGGAAGGGCAAAGCCCAGTCCTCTCGCATTAAAATTCGCCAACTTGGCGGATTCACTGAAGAACTTCAGCAGATCATCGTTGGATACCCCCAATTTGAACTGGGCGAACGCGTCGTTTTGTTTTTAGAGCGCACTTCCACCCAGCGACTTGTGGTCGCAGGTCTTTCGATGGGCAAATACCATGTTGAAAGCGACCGTTACGGCAACGAAATCGCCAGTCGCGACACGCATGATCTCAGCTTTTATAAAAAAGATCACCACCCTGTGGTTTACCTGAAGAACGCGCCTCAAAATATAGAACGGTTGCCGCTCGAACAGCTGAAGGCGCTGGTTCAGAATCAAATGCCTCCTGTGCCGCTGCAAAAGGCTGAACCCCAACTGCTCCGACTGCCGGCCTTTCATCCAGAGGAGGACGCAAAATGAAGCGATGCCTCTCGTTTTTAGCCCTCATTTGCGCCGTAACCCCTTCATTTGCTTACGAATTTACGGGACTCAAATGGGATGTGTCGGCCACCACACCGGTCCATTATTATGTGTCCAAAGTGCTCAGCGAAGATGTAGACGACGAGTCAGCGCTCAAAGCCGTACAAGCGAGCTATTACGCCTGGAGCAACATCACCTGCTCCTACCTGAACTGGCTTTACCAGGGGCGCACCGACAACACCGCATGGGGCGTCGCCGATAACGCCAACGTGGTCAGCTGGCGCGAAACCCAGTGGGACGATTCCGAAGTGGCTCTGGGCATCGCCTCTCAAATCGGCGCCCCCAACCTCACCGACTCAGACATCAAATTTAACGGCGAACACCACAAATGGGCCGTTTTTGAAGAATCGGATCCCGGTTCCGAATTCGTCGACATCGCCTCCGTAGGCACGCACGAAGCGGGTCACAGCTCGGGGCTGGCGCATTCCTCTGTCAGCGGCGCCACCATGTGGCCATCGACGGGGCCCGGCGAAATTTACGGCCGAACCCCCAGCGCAGATGACATTGCCGGCCTCTGCGAGCTCTATCCCTCCGGAGGTCCCGTCCCCGATCCCGATCAGGAACCAGGCCCCGCCATCGGCACCACCGAATTCGGCGAAGATTGCAGCTCGGTGGCCTGCATCGAGGGTCTCTTTTGCGTATCGGATGGCCAAAAGCGCTATTGCTCCAAGATTTGCAGCAATTCAGACGAATGCGGCGATAATTTTTACTGCGCCGAAGATTCGAGAGGTGGCGGTGTATGCGCTTTCGGTCAGGATCCCAACGACGATTTGCCAGGCTTCGGTCAAAGCTGCGGCCAGGGTAAAAAATGCGCTCTGGGTCTGACCTGCGCCGTCAATGACGACGAAACCGAAGACGACGCCTATTGCACCGGTCCCTGTTTAAATAATGGCTGTCCTGACGGCTACAACTGCCTGGAATACAGCGGCAAAACGATCTGTCAGCGTGAATCCACAGGGCCACAACACCGCCCCGGCCAGGGTGAAGCCTGCCCGAACAATCTTTGCCAACTGGGCCTGGTTTGCGTCAACGATCCCGCCAATACCGATATTTCGGGGAAGACTGTCCCCTATTGCACCTTGCGTTGCTCCAGCAAGACCGACGAATGCCCGGACGGTTTTAAATGCGACCGCGTCGAACCCACCGGATACGTTTGCCAAAAGCAACCCGAAGTGGGCGATCGCAAAATCGGCGATCCCTGCTTCGTCAATCCCCTTGCAACCTACGAACAGCCCAAATGCCCCGAAGGCCTGGTCTGCGTCGATTACAAGATCGAAAATCAGCGCGTCACCGAAGCCGGCTACTGCACGCAAAACTGCAAGGTCGACCAATGCTGCCCCGATGGCTGGGGCTGCGCAGCGCTCACTCCAACCATCGGACAATGCCGCAAGGGCATCGAGGATTCACCCTCACTTGCATGCGCAGCAAACAAACCGGTTGTTGAACCCGAAGAAGATGCAGGCACAGTACCCGCCGACGCGGAGCCGGACGCCAAAGAAGACAGCGATGACGGTTGCAGTCAAACGCATCCCCACAGCTCAGCCTGGTTCCTGATTCTGGGCGCTGTCGCTTGCTTAAGACGCAGAAAATGACGCGCATTTACACGAGGTCAGGCGACTGCGGGCAAACCTCCCTTTGCGGCGGTGAACGCATCTCGAAAGGCGATTTGAGGGTCGAATGCTACGGCCAGCTCGATGCCCTCGAAGTCGCGCTGGGAGCTGCACGCCTGGCCTCAAAAAACATGCCTCAGATAGAAGAGGCCATCGTAAAAGCAACGCACGAGCTGCATGTTGCCGGTCGCATCCTCTCGAGCACACCCCAATCCAAATGGCATCAGACAGCGCTCTCCCCTTCGGAGCTTGAATCCGAAATCGATCGTTTTTCTGCGCAGTTACCGCCACTTACGGGGTTTGTGGAGATCGGCTTCAACGCAGCGGAGCTGGCGTTACATCAGGCGCGCGTTCAATGTCGGTTTTGCGAGCGCCTTTGCGTGCGCCTGTCGCAGTCAGAGCCCGAAGATGAGGCGTTGCGCGCGCAGCTGTTGCCCTGGCTGAATCGGCTGAGCGATTTGCTCTTTACAATGAGCCGCACGGCGACCGTAAAACCGTCCAGCGATCAGAAATTCGCACAATCAAAAGTGGAGAGCGTTTAACATCTTGACCGCGCAAGCTGCCAAGGTTACGGTTTGCAACCGCAAAAACGAACTTGAAATGGAGGCCCCTGTTGAGCATCGGCGAACAAAAACCCGGCGGGAATAAGATGAGCGACTTAAAAGCGCGTTTGAGCGCCCTCAATAAGGGGAGTTCAACAGCAGCACCGACAGGACCTGCGGCCGCAACCCCCGCATCGACGCCCGCAGCTGCCCCGAAAACGGCGCCCGCAACCGCCAACAAACTCAATATTGACTTTAACGCAGCAGCCAAATCGACGCCTGCAGCTGCCCCCAAACCGGCGCCCGCAACCGCCTCGATGTTTGAGCCCGCTGCCCCCAAGGTTTCCGCAACCTTCCCGGCTGCAGAACCCGCAGCTGCCCCCAAAGCGACCGCGAAACCCGCATTCGCTTTAGGTGGAGAGGATCTCTTTGCCGCCAAACCGACGACACCTGCATCGCCTCCATCCGAAATGGCGTCCACTTTTGCCCCGAGCGCCCCGGCAGTTGAAGAGCCCGCCGCCCCGAGCGATCCGGCCGCAGCCTTTGCCAACCCCATGCAGGTGGGGCGTTTTTACGAACCCGCTGCCCCCGCCGTTCTTTCACCCGAAGAAGAAGCGGAACTGAACGCGTACGAAAAGGGCCAGAAGGGCATCAAGCCGATGATGGCGTACTCCATCGGTGGAGCCATCGCGCTGATCGCTTTGATTTTCGGCATCTTTTTGGGCGACTCGCGCTATTCGCGCCGCATGATCAACTCCCAGATCGACTCTTCCGTGAACCTTCAGAAGACGTTGCAGCCTTTGTTTGACAAGGTGAACGAAGTAGCGCCGATCCTGAAGGCCTTGCCCAGCTCTCAGCAGGTGGATTGGGAAAAGATGAAGGCATTGCCCAAGGAACTGCCCGAAATCGACGCAGGTGCCCTGCTGGCGACGCCGGTGCCGCTGCGCAAAGAAGTGACGCAGACCCTCAACAAATGGCTGACCGACACCAACCTGCTGTTTGCTGAGACTCGCAACCATATTTATCTCACCCTCACCCGCGATAAGGTGGAGCTCGAGAATCTGGAAAAGGGCAACAGCTTCTGGAACAACCCCGAAACCATGGGTTACGCCGCAAAGTTTGATCCGCCGGATCCCAAAGATCGCAAGCCTGGCATTAGGCTCCTCAAGGGAACCTTTGTGGCCGTCATGGGACAAGGCCGGGACAGCGATGATGGCAACGATCATTTGATGCCCGTGCGCTATCAAACCAAAGAAGAGATGGAAGAGGTTCCGCTGCGCAACCTGGTGATCCTCAATAAAGAGGAACTTCAATCCGGTGGCGCCGGCAATGCATTGACCAACTACCAGCATCGCTGCCAGGACATCTTCACGATCATCCAGAGGCTGGAGCAAACCCAGACGCAGTTGGTCGAGCTCCTCAAGCAAGAGGCCGAACGCAGCAAGGTGTTCCAGTTCTAATTCCCAGTCCCCTCCCCGGCTCTTCCGTCCCAAATCCCCGCCAAATGCCGTAAACGCCGCTCCTCGTGCAAAAAAAGAGACCGCAATCGCCTTTGATGCCGATTCAACCCCCTTTTCAAAACATGATGAAGAGAGTACAAGGCGCGCGCAAAATAGGGCCTTAAAATCGCAGTTTGGGGATCAAAATCCATCTTTTGGAAATAAAGTCACCAGCACGAGCGGTTAAGGGGCGATCGAACGGATGCGAAGTGGTCATCACCGCTGGATCAGGGGCGATCTTTTACATCAGAAGTCCCATTCACCGCCGGATCACCCGCATTTTGATGAAGCAGAAGCCCAGGATCCTAAGGATCCCAGCTCTTTTGAGCGCAAAGATCAGCCCGTTTGGGCGGTAGATCGACGATCGCACGGATTTGAACCACCCTTCACCAATGGTGAAGCCTCGATCGCACAAAAAAGAACCCCAGGCCACAAACCGTGATCACGCTTTCCAAACTCCTGCATCTGCACCATATCCTCATGTGGGGATGGATGCTCTGCGTTTTATTGGCGCAGCAAGCAGGGTTGATCCATTTTGCGCTGGTCGATCACGCGCTTGTACAGGCAGATCAGGGTGGGATCCATTACGCCCACAAGGCCCATACACATACAGATCACGGGAACGATCGCCATTATTGTGCCGATCACAGCGGGTTAGAGCACGATCATCCCTGCTCGCTCGCACCCATCACCAGCTTTACCCTACCCTTCAAAGCTCCGCAAAGTGAGGGGATCCCTCCGTTAGGGGCTCAACTTTTACCCATCATCGCAGAGCAACCGGCGTACAAGCAGGCGCCGATCGCTTACGCACCCAAGCAAAGCCCGCCGTATACCCACATTCGAAGCTGATGTAAGTCCACATAACCGATTACATTTGCCAAGGATGTGAGAAATGACTCTCGCACTATTGGGGTGTGCCGTGCTTTGTGCACCAGGCGCAGTTCCCCTTTTGGCCGATGATCTCGCGGACTTTGAGGCTGCATTGCAGGCTGACGCGCAGTCATCGGCAAAACCGGGCGATTCGAACGGGATCTCCAATGCGGTTGTGGCGGGAAGTGATCCGTTGAATCTTGGGTTCACCATCGATTTCGGGTTGTTTGGGTTCTCAAAGAAGGATCACCGAGCGCATGGTGGGCATATGGCCAACCGCAACGGACCCTCTATACAAGGGGTGGAGTTGACCGCTGGATCCGCGATCGATCCCTTCTTTCGGTTCGATCTGCAGTATCAGTTTACGCACCAGCATTTTGAAGAAATGGTGATCGAGACGACCGCATTGCCGGGAAATCTCAAGATCCGTGCGGGGCAGTTCAGAACCAAGCTGGGGAGGTCGAATGATCGGTGTTTGCACCAATGGTCTTTCGTCGATCATCAGCTCTCTACCGAGTATTTGTTCTCGGCCGAAGGCATCAGTTTGCCCGGGATCGAAGGATCATGGCTGGTTCCTTTGCCGTGGTACACGGAGTTAACGGTCGGTATCCAGGGGCTCGGTCAGACGCGAAGCCAGCTCAGCAGCGAGATCAATGGGATCGGCGATCTAATCTACTCGCCGCGCCTTTCGCAATTCTTCGATCTCACAGACTACACGAGCCTGCTTTGGGGGTTAAACACCAGTTTTGCGCATTCGCCCTACCCTGATCACATGGATCACCACAATCGCTCGTACATTTATGGCACCGATCTCACTTTAAAATGGCAGCCCGAGAGCGATTCGCGGTTTTCGCTGACCTGGACCACCGAGGGATGGTACCGCGAACTCGAGGTGCCGCAGGATCTCTGGCGGGATGCAGGGGGTTCGAGCGAGTTGGCGGCCCAGTTGTCGCTCAGCTGGCAGGCAGCGGTACGCGGTGAGATCTGGCGTCGTCTGTCGGGCGATACGCCTTCGATCAGGCTTCAGACCGGGTTGGAGAGCCTGAGGGGTGAGGCTTCGGTGAGCTATTCGCCTTCGCATTTTTCGAGACTGCGCTTTCAGTACGGACTCGAAGACATCGAGGGTTACAGGCTCAACCACATCTTCGCGCTTCAGTTAGAGGTTTCGGCTGGGGCCCACGGGGCGCACAGCTGGTAGCAAAGGAGTGAAGTGATGCGAACTTATTGTTTCATAGCGGTGTTGTTGTGGGCGTTCTGCGCTTCAGCGAAGGTTCGGGTGGTGTCGACCATACCGGATCTGGCCGACGTCGCGCAGCAAATCGGAGGCGATCGCGTAGAGACGGTGGCGCTCCTTCGGGGGACGCAGGATCCCCATTTTGCGGATCCGAAGCCCAGCATGATGGTCGCGCTCAATAAGGCCGATCTCCTGCTTTCGGTGGGGCTTGAACTCGAGCAGGGATGGCTGCCGCCGCTGATGCAGGGGGCAAGGAACAACAAGATCCTGCCGGGAAACGCGGGGTATCTCGAAGTTTCGCAGTTTGTGCCTCTGCTCGAGAAGCGGACCAACGTCGATCGCAGCGAAGGAGACATCCATAAGGGCGGGAATCCGCATTTCTGGATCGATCCCGAGCGCATGCGCCTGATTGCCAAGGGGATCTCGACGGGGTTGCAGGCGATCGATCCCGAAGGGAAAGCCGCATACGAGGCGGGCTTTAAGGCCTACGACGCGCAGCTTCAGGCAAAGATTGCCGACTGGAAGGCCAAACTCGCGCCGCATCAGGGCAAGAAGCTGGTCGAATATCACCGTTCCTGGATTTACTTCCTGGAATTCTCGAGGCTCGTATCGGTGGGAGAAATCGAGCCCAAGCCCGGCGTAGAGCCTTCGCCCTCATCGGTCAGCGCGCTGCTGGAGCGAGTGAGGCAGGAGCAACCCCGTCTAGTGATTCAGGAAGCCTATTACCCACAGAATCTGAGCCGCCTTTTTGCGCAGAAGGCAGGGGCCGCGCTGGTCATCCTGCCCACGATGGTTGGCGCACAGGGCACCAAAAACTACATCGAAGTGATCGATTCGATGGTGAACCAAATCATTGCACATCTGAACTAAGGAGAATCTTTTCATGAAAACTTTGACTTTGAGCGCGTTTGTTTTGTCGGTTCTGGCGTTGTTTGCAGGTTGCGGATCCGATGGAGAGGGAGATGAGAAGGCGGACGGTGGCCAACAGAGCGGTGAGGAATGCTCGGGTCACGGCAGCCTTCACGGCGATCACTGCCATTGCGAAGAGGGGTACGAGTCGGACGAGACCGAATGCGTAAAGATTTCAGAGCTCGGCATCTGCGGCGAGGAGCATGAGCACGAGCACGAAGGTGAAGATGAAGGCGAGGATCACGATCACGAAGGCCATGATCACGCCGAATCCTGCCGCTGCAAGGACAGTTCGAAGCCCTGCGACTGCGAAGAAGGCACCGAAGCTGCGGATTACAACGGGCTTTATTACTGCAAAGCCGATCATCACCACGAGGGTTGATCGCGATGAGTGAAGGGCCTTTGCTCGAGCTTCAGGGTGACGTGGGCTACAGGAACCGCCTGCTCATCAAAGAAGCGAAGCTTTCGATTGCGCCGGAATCCTTTACGGCGATCATCGGTCCCAACGGGACGGGCAAGTCGACGCTGCTCAAAACGCTGCTCGGCTTATGTCCGCCCCTGTCGGGGCATGTGACCTGCGCAAAGGGACTGCGGTTCGGCTATGTGCCGCAGGGTGCAGCGCTCGATGCGATCTTTCCTTTGAGGGTCTCTGAGATCGTCGCTCAGGGCTTTTTAGCCAGGGGTCACCTGCTCAGAAGGGCTTCCTCTGCCGATATTAACGACGCATTAAACCGTTTGCAGATTGCAGATTTGGCGGCCAAGCCCTTTCGGGAGCTCTCTGGAGGTCAGAAGCAGCGCGTCCTGATTGCGAGGGCGCTCTGCCGAAAACCCGATCTTTTGATGCTCGATGAGCCTACGGCGGGTCTCGACTGGCCTACAGAGTCGGGACTGCTCGATCAGTTGAGCGCATTGCACCGTGAGGGCACGGCGATCTTATGGATCGCGCACCATCTTTCGGCGGTGTTGAACCGGGTGCAGGCGGTAGCGGCGATCGATCACAGCGCATCCCGGCTGCTGGTCAAGCCCATCGAACAGCTTTGCACAGCCGATCTTCAGGCGGTCTACCAGCAACCGATCGAGCTTTACACCACAAGTGAGGGTTTGCGATCGGTGCGCCAGGGGGGTGAGTAAGCCGTGAGCGAGTTTTTTACATCCTATGAACTCTGGAAGGAAGCGGTCGTTTCGGCCGTTCTGCTCGGGGCCGTCTGCGGACTGATGGGCGTCTACACGGTGCTGCGTCGCGTCGTCTTCATGCCGGCGGCGCTCTCCCAGATGGCGGGGCTTGGGGTATCGCTGTCGTTTGTGGTTTCTTTTTACGCGCCGAGCATCGCGTTTCCGCCGGTGGTGGGTGCTGCGGTCGTCAGTTGCCTTTCGGCGCTGTTGCTTGGGGCATTGCCGGAGCCCAAAGGACTTTCGCGCGAGGCGGTGATCGGTGCTTCGTACGTGCTCGCCTCGGGCGGTGCGCTCTTACTCGGTGAGAAGGTGCCGCAGGGGGCTCACGACATCCACGACGTATTGTTTGGCAACGCGGTGATCGTCGAATCATCGCAGATGTGGCAGGCGGTCGCGGTGGCGATGGCGGTGCTTGCGCTGCATGGATTGCTTTCCCGGGCATTTCTGATGATCGCGTTCGATAGGGAGACGGCCCGGGCCCAGGGACTTCCGGTCTCGAAGCTGAACGGGATCCTGTTCCTCGCGCTCGGTTTGCTCGCCGCAACGGGTACGAAGACCATCGGTGCGCTGCCGATCTTTGCCTTTACGCTGTTGCCGCCGATGATCGCGCTGAAGCTCACCTCTCGCATGCCACTCGTCTTCCTTTGGGCTGCGTTGATCGGGGCCTTCTCAGCCTTTACGGGCTATGCGGTCTCGTTCTTATATCAGCTGCCCACCGGCGCCTGCATGGCGGTCAACCCGCTTCTTCTGGCGATCATACTCTGGCCGATCAAGAAGATCGCCCGAACCTTAAAGCATCGGAGCGCGTCCGAAACGGCTCTTCCGGCAGAAGCACAGGTTTCAGAGCCGCTCTGACGTTTTTATGATGCCTTCCCTCCTCTTTTCATACCCCGTCCGAATGATCCTTCTCCCGTAAAAGAGACCCTCTGCGAGCCGCTCTGAATGCGGAGTTCCATGCAGAACTGCAGGTTCAGAGTCCGTCCGATCTAAATGCCCGAGCTTGAATCATCCTTTCGGACGGCGTACGAGATCGCATTTCTAGGCGAACCACCTGTTTCCAACCTGCTCCAAATCGATTGCTCAATCCTGAGATCCAGGTTCAGACAGGCTCCGATTACAGGGATTTCTGGTAAACGATCCATTCCCACCTGCTCTGAGACCATACCCTCTGCTGGAATACCCGTTTCAGAGTCCTTAGGATCGGACTTCTCCGCGCAGAGTCTTTTTGATCGGCGGCCTCAACTCCCCTTCCCTTCCCGATTCCACGAAAACGCGATCCTTTTTTCTCGCCATTCTTTTTAATTTCATAGCGTTTTCAGATCGCCTGATGTTATGATCGTTCGCGATTAAGGCGCCTCTTGCGCCAAAGGAGAAATCCGTGAAGCCGAATCTAACGCTGTCGCTCGTCTCTTTATTGCTCTTCTTTGGATTGCTGCATCCATCGCTGGCCGATGAACCCGGGGATCAGGCCACATCACCCCAGGCTCAAAAGCCGCAGGAGATCTCGCTCCTGTTTGCGGGCGATTTAATGTATCTCAAGAGCGATACGCACCCCAAGGATTTTAACCAGATCTATGACGACGTTCGATCCCTGATTGCGTCTGCTGATCTCACCTTTGCCAATCTCGAAGCGCCTGTCAGCATCGACGAGACCAAGTCCAACTATCCCCGGTTTTTAATGCCCTTCAGTTACCTGCAGGCGGCCGTCAATGCAGGGGTCGACGTGTTCTCGCTGGTCAACAACCATTGCTACGATCACTTCGACAAAGGCCTCGAGAATACAAAGAAGGCCACCGACCAGGTGAAGGAAGAGTTCGCGAAACAGGGCAAGCCGCTCTGGTTCCTGGGCTTTAAGGAACCGGGTCAGACCGGTCTCCAATATGCGCGGATCGAGAAGAACGGCTTCAGCTTTCTGATCGTTGCGGTGACCGAGCTGCTCAACATGGCCAAAACACCTGAGAGCATCAACCTGATCAAGACCGATCCCCAGTCTCGCAAAGAGTTCGTTCAGCAGTTGAAGACCTTAAGGGAGCAGAATCCAAGCGATCTGATGATCCTCTCGCTCCATACTTCCGAGCCGGAATACATCCGCACCGTCAGCGATAAGCAGGAAGAGTTCTATCAGGATCTGATCCATAACGGCGTCGATATCGTCTGGGCCAACCACGCCCATATCATCAAATCGCGCAAGATGATTGTAGATAAGGGTTTCTACAGGCCTCAGTTCATCATGTATGCCAATGGGAATTTCATCAGCAGCCAGCGTCGGAAGCCAGGGTTTGGTTCCAGTAATCTCGATGTTAAAGAAGACAACACCGGTGATGGCCTTCTTTACATGGTGAACTTAAGCCGCAAACCGGGTGAGCCCATCAGACTCGAATCGTTTGAAACCCATTATGTGACCGCTTACATCACACCTGAGCGCGGATGGATCATCAAGTTGCTCAACCAGGCCAATATTGACGCGATGCTCGAAGAAGGTCGCAAGGCCTGGAGTCGCTATATGCAGAAGCGACTGAAGCTCAACAAGAGCCTCACTCACGATTACATCGAATTCAGATAAGGGTTTAACCGCCTGCGCAAAGGTGATTGATCAGCAGTACCCGAAACCCAAAGCCCCATTGAGACATCTGAAAAAAGGTTAAACATGATGTACATTTGCAATCGATGGTCCTTTGTCTGGCTGATACCCCTGCTGCTTTGGGGTTGCTTCGATGATCCCGTCTTTCAGGGTGACGATGACGCTCAGGAAGACAGCACGCTCAATGCTGAAGATGCGAAGTCAGATACATCAGAAGTTCTGGATGCCGCTGATTCCATAATCCCTCTCGATGCAGCCGACGCTGAAGATGCAACTGATGCTTCCGATGCGACCGACGCTGAAGATGCTGCCGACGCTGAAGATGCTGCCGACGCTGAAGACGCAAACGATGCTTCCGATGCGACAGACGCTACCGACGCCGCAGATGCAGCCGATGCTGAAGAAGACGCCGCAGATGCAACGGACGCCTCTGATGCTGCAGACGCTGAAGAAGACGCCTCCGATGCTGAAGATGCCTCCGATGCTGAAGACGCCTCCGATGCTGAAGATGCCTCCGACGCCGATGCATCGGATGCCGAAGATGCCTCCGACGCTGAAGATGCCTCCGACGCCGAAGACGCCACAGACGCCGCAGACTCCCAGATCATCGAGATCGACGCGGATCCCTATGTGCAGGTGGATCGCGATCCCCCAAATCCTGTCTGCGGTAACGGGATCTTCGAGGCGGGAGAGGCCTGCGATGACGGGAATACCGATGACGGCGACCATTGCTCGGCCGACTGCAGCCAGCGCTACCTCACCTATGGCCAGAACGACACCATTGCAAAGCACGAGGTCTCATCGGTTTACGCCGACGAGATCAAAGGTGCGCCCTACATTGAGGGCAACTTCTACGAAATCAGGGGCGACCATTTTGAGACCGACTTCCACGATCGCTGGAACGGGCAGTCCGTCTGCGAATCGATCGAGCAGGATCTGCGGTTGCAGAAGCCTGAAGCGATCTTCCATTTTCTGGTCAACGCCCATCAGACCCTGACGGTCACCCAGTTGAACGGGCCTAAGACCCATATCGCCTTCTTCAGGAGCCTCGAAGATCTGGCCAACGCCTCGAACTGCTTCGTATCGACTGAACTGAGCGATCAGGCCGATCAGCGCTGGTCCTACTATTCCGATTCGAAGATCAACCTCTTTGTGGTGATCGAGCCGAGCATTCAGCCCGGAGCCTCCGTGCCCTACGACTACCGGTTCGAGCTGATCGATGCGATCGAAGGCGATGAAAAGGTCGAGGGCCTCGAATCCTGCGACGACAACAACCAGGCCCCGGGTGACGGATGCTATAAGGGCCAGTATGAAACCGGGTTCGTCGCCGATATTCTGGACGACAACTCGGCGTTTACCCCCTATCCCACCAACGTGGGCAGCGGCTTGAGCGTCGATACCCCCGCCCCCATCGATCGCCCCTACCGCATTCAGAACGCGGATCTGATCGATCGGTTCAGCCAGAGCCAGGGATTTAGCGGGAGCACAGGGAGTTCGGGCTGCATCGAGCCGAACCTGCCCACCCTTTATTACCAGGTCGAGATCCGTCAGGGCTACGAACTCTGGGTCTGGAGCGATCTTCCGGGCTTAAAGGTGATCGTGACCGACGCGCAGTTCAACGTGGACTCACCCTACGCCTGCATCGAAAGCAGCCAGGGCCCCATACGCTATCAGGCCACCCGGGCGGGTGTTCTGGGCGTGATCCTGCAGCTCAACTCGCTCCCCTTCCAATGCAACGATCAGATCAACCCGGTTCAGAACTGCGTGGGCCTGACGAAGATCGCGACCTTCAATCCCACCTGCGGCGACGGCATCCTCAATCTCGGCGAACAATGCGATGCCAAGCCCGAAGAGTACGTCGATGGCTGCACCGACTGCGCGATTCGGGAAGGCTATTACTGCCATAATGAGAGCTATCTCTCATCCACCGATTGCCGCATGATCTACGGAGACAGCTGCAGGTATGCGGCCAATGCGGTGTCGGCTGTCAACGATTTTCCGTCCACAAACTTTGGGCAGGTCTTCCATGATCTCTGGTCCAGTCTGGCCTGCAGCGATGTGAGCGCCTACGACTCCCATAATCCGGAGCTGGTCTACAAGATCTCGCTCAATGCGGGTCAATGGCTCTACCTGAAGCAGGATTATGCCGACGCCGTGGATGCCCATACGGTCTACCTCTACGACCAATGCCAGAGCTGCGCCGCCAATGGGGTCGAGCCGCTCCTCACCTTCGACGACCGCGCTTCGCATTTCTATAAGGTCGATCGCTCAACCACCTACTACATCATCTCAGAGAGCCAGAACGCTTACAGCATGGACTACAGGCTGCATTTTGAACGGCGATCCGCCGGCTGCGGTAACGGTATCCTGGAGGATGGCGAAGAATGCGACGTGGGGAACACGGACGATCACAGCCTCTGCAACAGCAACTGCGAAGCCGTGGGAGAGGCGATCTGCTTCGTGCCCGATGATATTGCCATCAGCGAAAACTTCTGTGCGACCACAGAGGCCGACGAGAACTGCCATAACCCTCTGCCTGTGGACGAGCTCCCCTACCGCTACGCCACAGAGAACATCGCGATCGAAGACTATGGCTACCAGTTTATGCAGGACGGATACGTCTGCACCAAGAGCAGCGATGATCCCTTCGTCGAGCTCGAATTCGATCTCGAAGCGGGCGACGTCCTCCATGTTCACAACGAAGACGGCGGCTACGATACGTTCGAACTCTACGATCCCAATGAGCAGAAGCTCTCGCCCATCCAGTACGGCTTCCATGCCGACAGCGACTTCCGGATCACCGAAGGCGGCCTCTACCGCTTAAGCTACAAGCCCGACTTCGACATCAGCGAACTCCGATCCGTAGGTTTTACGGTCAGCAGGATCGCTCAGGGCTGCGGAGACGGGATCATCGGCGATAACGAAACCTGCGACGACGGCAACCAGAGGGATCACGACGGCTGCAGCGCCCAATGCACCCTCGAGACCGATGCTCAGTGCAACTCGAACATCATGGCCTACCCCCAAAGCAACTGCCAGGCCGCACCGGGAGCCGATCCCTCATACCCCGTGATGATCGATCACTCCGGCCTCTACCGGAAGCAGTTCCGCTTTGACAACCGTTACAAGTTCGAAACTGCCCCCTACGACTGCCCGCTCAATCGCCTCTACGGCCCGGAATTCTATTTCCTGGTGCATCTCCCCGCCTACAGCTCCGCCCAAGTTGAAGCGGTGGGCGTCGACGGACAGGACGTCGCCCTCTATACCCTGAACAGTCAGACGAGCGCCGAACCGATCGTCAAATGCTCGAACCGTTACCGCGAAGACTACGGCGATATGCAGGTCACCGGAAACCAGCCCGAGAAGATCCTTCTCAGGAATGCGACACCCAATGCGATCCAGGTGCCCCTGGTGGTCGACAGCGCTGATCCGATGGAGACCGGCTATTTCGACCTCACCGTCACCTATGATCCCTAAGGGAGCAATGTTCTCCCGTGGGCGTCCGGAAAAGCGATGCTCAGATCAAAAAAGGGATCAAAACCGCTTGCAGTAGGGTTTTGATCCCCTTATAGTGCAACTCAAACCTCTACCGATTGGAGAATTTCCATGAGACAGCTCGATTCCCCTCACCTCTTTAAGTTCAACAACCCCGAGCTCGCCCAGTTCTCAGGGGGTATCACCATCATCTTAAAGCAGTCCAATGTGGACGAGGCGACCTTCAAGGCCCCCTACATCGCTGCCAACGATGAGTTCCGCAGGCTCTTCTCGCGCTCGCCCGAGCGATTTGGCACCACCCTGCGCGAGATCGATCAGTCGAACGACAAGAACTGGCACGGCACCATCAACCAGCTTCGCAATATGGTCAACCATCCCAATCCCGACCGAGCCGATGCGGCCCGCAGGATCCTGGATGCGATCGAGGATTTCCCGAATCCGACGAAGTTTGGCTACAAGAAACAATACGGCTGGCTGCTCAAATATAAGGAAGCCTTCGGCCGCTTCACCGAAGCCGAGCTCGCCCTGGCGACCGTGGACGAATGGGTCAAGGCCTTAAACGACGGTTGCGAAGCCTTTGAAAACCTGCAGGCCCACCGCGCTGCGGCGAACGCCAACCAGGTCAAGGGCGCAACTGCCCTCGCCCGCGATGCTCTGATCGAGGCCTACAAGGCGCTCACCGATCGCATCCACGCGACCCTGTTCCTTCATCCCGACGAAAACATCCAGGCCCTCTTCGATCACCTGAACGAGTACATCAAGAAGAGCAAGTCCGTCCCCAAGCGCAAGAAGAAGAAGGACGGCGAAAACGGCGATGAAAGCGAGAAGGACAACGAGAGCTCCGACAGCAACGGCACCATCGACCATTCCGAAGACGATCTCGACGGCGATTACGTGGACGTCAGCGAAGATTGACGCGCTTGCTCCTTCAGAACTTCCCCTCTCCTGCAGGCCCGATCCCCCATACCACCGGCAGCCTCAAAACCTCCCTTGCGCTCGCTCCCCTCTTTTCTGTAAAAGATCGGTCTCCCAAACGCTGACCGATCCGATGGAGATCCGTGAGATCCTATGGACATCCTCCGCTATTTTCCTGAACCCCCGGCGACCCTCACGCTTCAGGCCCTCGCCAACCGCATGAGCGTAGGTCCCGCACATTGGGACGAGGTGCTCCAGCAGATTCATACCCTGCTCGATCGCGGCAAGCTGCGCGTGGTCGATAAAAAGAACTACGGGCGCATCTACGATCACCAGAGCTCGGCCCCACAGTTTCTCGAGGTCGAAGGCCGCCTCGAGATCTTCGAGAAGGGCGGTGCCTGCGTGCTCACCGATAACGGCGAGCGCTACCCCCTCGATCCCCAAAGCTTAAAGGGTGCCCTCCACCGCGACCGGGTCCGCATTCAAATCGAGCGCGATCGCCTGGGACGCACTCACATCGAACTGCTCTCGATCATCGATCGCGAAACCCGCGAGTTCTCAGGTGTCTGGCGCAGCCTCCCCAAACGCGGCGCAGTGATCCACCCGCAGGATCTCCGCCTGCCCGAGCAGATTGCGGCGACCTCCGATCTCCCGGTTCAGGATGGAGATCTCGTTGCGGCGCGCTTCATGGATTTTGGGGATGTCAAACGCGAACCCTCCGCCGAGGTGATCCGCGTCTTCGGCCATCACCTCGAGGGATCCGACTATGTGGAAGCCGCCCTCTACAACCTGGGGTTACGCCTTCAGTTCCCCCAGAAGGTGGTTCAGCTCGCAGAGCAGGTGCGCCGCGACGCCCCCGAAAAGACCAGGCAACTCTTAAAAGACAAGCGCCGGGCCGATCTGAGACACCGTGCCTACCTGACGATCGATCCCGAGAGCGCGCGCGACTTCGATGATGCGGTCTTTGCAGAGGAGATGCACCAGGGCTGGCGCCTTTCGGTCGCCATCGCCGATGTTTCGGAGTTCGTTGAAGACGGCAGCCCCATCGATCAGGAAGCCGAGGCGCGCGGTACGTCGGTCTATTTTCCGGATCGCGTGCTCCCCATGCTGCCGGAGGCCCTCTCGAACGATCTCTGCAGCCTGCGTCCCGACGAGCCCCGACTCGCCATGGTCGCCGATCTCTACATCAACTTTGAGGGTGAGTTGCAGCATGTGGAGATCTGCGAAGCGGTCATCGAGAGCCACGGACGCCTCACCTACGATCACGTCGCCCGCATGCTGGGGCTCCGGACGCCCGGTGATCAGCCGGAGATCCTCGGGGATGCGAAGGATGAAGCCCTGCGCCCCGTGCTGCAAACCCTCCTCAACTGCACGCGCGCCCTGCGACATTTCAGAAGGCACCGGGGTCACCTCGATCTCGATCTCGGTGAGCCGCAAATCCAGTTCGACACCGACGGCCATATCTGCAACATCTGCCCCGCCCTTCGCCATGAAGGACACCAGATGATCGAGGAAGCGATGATCGCCGCAAACGAGGCGGTGGCCCTCTGGTTCTACGAGCGCGACTACCCTTGCATCTACCGCACCCATCCGGGCCCCAATGATTTCTCGGCCTTCACCCTGATGCGCGATTTGGGCCGCCTTGGGCTCCCGAGCGAAACCCTCTCGAACCCCACCGCAGCCCGCTTCACCAAATATCTCAAGCGCCGCGAAGGGCATCCGCTCTACCTGATCATCGCCCGCATGATCCTCCGCACCGTGGGACGCGCCACCTATACCGCCCAGCCCCTGCCCCATTACGGCGTAGGCGCCGAGCATTACCTCCATTTTACGAGCCCCATCCGACGCTATCCCGATCTCATGGTCCACCGGCTCCTGAAGGCTCACCTGCGCAGGCAACGCACCTCTCCCAAAAATCTTGAAGCCCTGGCGCAGGCCTGTAACGGTCACGAGCGCACCGCCGTCGAAGCCGAACGCCATATCATGGAGATCTACAAAGCGCTCTATGCGGGATCCCACAAGGGCGAACAGCGCGAAGCCACCGTGCTCTCGGTCTGGCCACAGGGGTTGCAGCTCTTAGTCCCCGAGCTCTTCATTGAAGGCTGGATGTATTTTGAAGATATGCCCGGCGACTTTTGGATCTACGACGACCGCACAAGGAGCTGCCAGGGCGAGCGCACCCACCGCAGCATCGAGACGGGCGACGTGATCGAAGCGGAGATCCTCGATGTGGATCTGGAGTCTGGAGAGATCTTCTTTGGACCTGTGGAGCCCGATCTGAAAGGGAGGAAGCGGCGACGGGGATAACGGTGGGATCCGACGGCGTTCTCCCGTCAATGGCTCTCTGCTTCTTCCATCAGCTTTGCATGCAGATTGCTCAGCTCCGGCTGATTCATCTTCTGTATATTGAGGCTCACCACCTTCAGTCCTTCGAGACCACCATATTCCTTCAGCTTCCGAAGTGCCTCTTTCTTGACCGACAAGCTCGCTCCTTCCTCGGAGATCACCTGTTCCATCGCGAGCACCCAATCCTGCAGATGCACATAAGCCGGCTTCGCCTGCTCGATCACCTCGCGTGAGGGCAGCGCCGATACCGTATCGGGAGCGGGACGATGCTCGCTGTACGGGAGCGTCTTAAAATACTTCAGGGTTTCCATGTAACCCGGACCCACACCGGGGTTAAAGGTGAGCCACAGCTTCATCATGGACGTGATGATCAGAGGATGGATCCGCTCGTATTTCTCCTGATGCAGCATGAGTGCGAGGGCTGCAACCGAGCGATAATCACCGCATTCCCCAATGCGCTCGATGGTCAGCTTCTGCGTCTGCTTATCGGGATCTTCGAGATGGCGCAGGTAAGCCTGCCTGAAATCATCGAGCTCCCACGCCTGAATCTCGGCCGCCAGATGGAGATCCATCACCGCCCGACGGATCAGGGGACTATTGTCGTCGACATGCCTTAACGCAAACTTTCGATACAGCTGATTGCGCGGCGCCAGGAAAGGCTGCCTCAGCGCGCTCTGCAACACCAGAAGCGACGGATCGGACTCCACCAGCTGGATCACTTCGATCAGGCCTTCCAGATTGAATTTGCGCTCCACAGATGAGGAGGATTCATAGAAGAGCGTTTCTATCGCAGCCGATCGCACGCGCATGTCGGGGTGATCCGCCAGCCTCTTGGCCACATCCCATTTGGTTTGCGTATCCAGGACGCGCGTCCCATAAACCGAAAGGATGCCTTCGTAGAGACCGATGGGGCAGGAATCAAACGTTAAGGTTTGCGCATTCAGCCTGCATTGCCCGCGCGCCAAGAGCAAAGCCTCAAACTCGTGAGCGGTCATCACCTGATCCGACAGGAAGAGCGCCTTCAGCGGCTCCGGAGTCAACAATTCCCTGTCGCCGACCGCCTGCTGCAGGAGCGCCCTCGCCTCCGGGGATTCAATCTGCTCTGCGGGTACATCAAACTTTCGCACCGCTTCAGGCTTCGGCAAATCGCCCCGCTCCACCAGAACCTTGGGCAAGAGCGGGGTTGCCTGATCGTTTGTGGGTGTTTGCTCGGTTGCGTTTTTGGGGTCTTCCGGCGCTTTTTCAGGCTTGCGGACTTCCGGCTTCGCTGCGGATTTGGCCGCGCCACCGGTTACAGCAGGATCGGGCGCTTTCGACTGGCAGGCAGCAAGTAAAAAACCCGAGGCGATCGCCAGCAAGAAGGGAGTTTTCATCGTGATTCACCTTTATGGAGACTGGCTCCAGAGTCCAATTTCACAGCATGCCCTTTTGCATCAAAAAGATCATTGATTTCAAGACGTTTGACCAGGCTGCAGGGCTCGGATTTCGATATCGCCTCACGCCGTAAAAAAAGCCTTGCCTCGATTATAACGCTGTTATATAAGCCGCGCCCGGTTTATAACGGTGTTACATTTCGATTTCCTCAAGCGGGAAACCACAGGCAGGTCAGCATGGAACAAAAATCGAACTCCCTTTTGCACCATATCTTTTGGTTCGCAGAAGAAAAACGCCCGGGATACATCGCAAGCATCCTTCTCGCGCTGCTCAGCGTCGCCTGCGGGATTGCGCCCTATCTCGTGATCGCCCGAATCATTTCACAACTTTTGGAGGGCGTTCGCGACTGGCAGATCTATCTCGTCGAAGCGCTCATCATCGCCGCCTTCTGGCTGGGCAACGCCCTCTTTCACAGCCTCTCAACGACGCTCAGCCATGTCTCCACCTTTCACCTGCTCGGCAACATCCGGAAGCAGGTCTGCGATCGCCTCGCCTCCGCACCGCTGGGCTCCGTGCTCGAAATCCCTTCGGGAAGCCTCAAAAATATCCTGATCGAGCGCATCGACAGCATGGAAACGACGCTGGCGCATATCTTGCCGGAGTTCACATCGAACCTGGCCCTGCCGCTCGGGCTGTTCCTCTATCTGCTCGTTTTGGATTGGCGCATGGGACTCGCCTCGCTGCTGACGCTGCCCATCGGTCTGATTCCGATGTCGCTCATGTTTGTGGGCGCCAAAGAAAAATTTGCCTATGCCATCGAGAAGACCAAAGCCCTCAACGACACCGCCGTCGAATACATCCATGGCATCGAGGTGATCAAAGCGTTCAGCAAATCGAAGTCTTCCTACCAAAAATTTGTGACCGCCGCCAAAGAGGGATCGGACTGCTATGTGGAATGGATGCGCTCGACGATTTGGCCGTTTGCCATCGCGTTTGCGATCACGCCCGCCACATTGCTCTCGGTTTTGCCCATTGGAGGTTATTTATTCTATCAGGGCACGCTCGGCGCGGTCGAGTTTTTGACGGTGATCATCCTATCGCTCAGCCTGATCCAGCCGCTGCTCGTCGCGATCTCCTATCACGACGATTTGTCCAAGGCGTGCGTCATCTTTGGTGAAGTGAGCTCGATCCTCTCGCTGCCCAAACTTGATCGCCCGGCGCAGGATGTCAAAAAGCCCAAAGACTGCTCGATCTGCCTGAAGGATGTGCATTTTTCTTACCAGAATGGCAAAGAGATCCTTCACGGCATCAACATGTTCCTTCCGAGCGGCAGCTACACGGCGTTTGTGGGTCCGAGCGGCAGCGGCAAATCGACCATCGCGCGCCTCATCGCCTCGCTTTGGGATGTGAATTCAGGCGCCATCGAGATCGGCGGCGTCAACATCAGGGATCTTTCCCTCGAAACGTATCACAACCTGGTCGCCTACGTTTCACAGGACAACTTCCTCTTCGATCAAAACATCCGCGAAAACATCCGCATCGGACGCCCTTCCGCAAGCGACGAAGAGGTTGAAGCCTGCGCCAGAAAGAGCGGCTGTTATGACTTCATCATGTCGCTGGAACAGGGCTTTGACACGATCGTAGGCAGCAGCGGCACCCATCTTTCGGGAGGCGAACGGCAGCGCATCGCCATCGCGCGCGCCATGATGAAGGATGCACCGATCGTGATCCTGGATGAAGCGACCGCTTACACCGATCCCGAAAACGAAGCGATCATCCAAAAGAGCGTGGCCCGGCTGGTGCAAAACAAGACGCTCATCGTCATCGCTCAACGCCTGAGCACCGTCTGCGACGCCGACCAAATCTACGTTGTGCGCGATGGTCAAATCGAGTCGCAGGGCAGGCACGGCGAACTGCTCGCAAAGGGCGGCCTGTATCACAACATGTGGCAGGCCCATCTCTCAGCCAAAGACAGCGATCAGGAGGAACAGGCTCATGTTTGAAATCCTTAACCGATTCTTTCACTTCTGTAACACCGAAAACCGCCGCAAGTTTTACGGCGCCATCATCGTGGGCGTCTTCAACTCGTTCTTTATGGCCATGCGCATCGCAGCCGTCGCGGTCATGATGCAGGGGGTCATCGAAACGGTGACGCAGCATCGTCCCTTTCAGACCCAAACCATCTGGATCTCTCTGGGCATCATGATCGCAAGCCTGGTGGGCGCGATCGTCACCAAAAAGGTGATGAGCATGTGGCAGACGGAAGGCGGTTACCGCACCTGCGCGCAAAAGCGCATCGAGATCGCCGAGCATCTGCGCTATTTGCCGATGGGTTATTTTAATGCGCACAGCATGGGACAAATCGCTTCGGTCACCACCAACACGATGGAGCTGATGGGCGATGTGGCCACCCGCGCGGTGATGCTGGTGATGCAGGGGCTGCTCGATACGGCGCTGATCATCGTGATGATCGCCTTCTTTGACGTGCGGATTGCCCTCATAGCGCTCGCGGGCTTCGCGGTATTCCAGCTGATCAACCATCTGATGCGCCGCAACGTACATCAGATTTCAGACGAGAAGCATCAGGTCGACGCGCAGCTTACAGAAAAGATTCTTGAATATATTCAAGGCATTGCAGAAGTGAAGGCGTACAATCTCACGGGGAAGCACAGCCGCGTTTTAAATCAGATCATCGAACGCTCCACCCGCACCAACATCGCGATGGAACTCAAATGCATCCCCCTTTCGGGGCTTCAAAGCCTGAGCGCCAAACTGACGGGCGTCGCGATCGCGCTCACCTCGATCCATTTTTACCTCAATCAGACCATGGCCCTGTCCCATTGCGCGGTGATGATCGCCTGCTCGTTTATGCTGTTTTCTGCGCTCGAATCGGGGGGCAACTTCGCCGCATTGCTGCGCATCATCGATCTCGGCGTCGCGCGCGCTTCCGAAATCCTGGCGGTGCCCACGATGGACATCGACGGACAGGAAATTCAGCCCCAAACTGCGGATCTGGCGGCCGATCACATCGAGTTTTCGTATGACAAACAAAAGATCATTCAGGATCTCTCCTTAAAGATCCCGCAAAAGACGACGACGGCGATCGTGGGGCCTTCGGGCGGCGGAAAGACGACGCTCTGCCATCTGCTTGCACGCTTCTGGGACGTCGATCAGGGCCAGGTGACCCTCGACGGTCGCGATGTGCGCGACTACAGCATGGACAGCCTGATGCAGAACTACAGTTTCGTCTTTCAAAACGTCTATCTCTTTCACGATACCATCGCCAACAACATCCGCTTTGCGGATCCCGGTGCATCGATGGATCGCGTGATCGAAGCGGCCAAAAAAGCCTGCTGCCACAATTTTATTTCGGCGCTGCCCCAGGGCTACGAAACGATGGTGGGCGAAGGCGGAGCCAACCTGAGCGGCGGTGAGCGCCAGCGCATTTCGATTGCCCGCGCGATGCTCAAAGATGCGCCGATCATCATCCTCGACGAGGCGACCGCAAACATCGATCCCGAAAACGAGCGCGATCTGATCGACGCGATCACCGAGCTGACGCGCGAGAAGACCGTGATCATGATCGCGCATCGCCTGAAAACCGTGCGCCATGCCCAGCAAATCATCGTCATCGATCGCGGTCGGATCGTCGAATCCGGCAACCATGAGGCGCTCATGCAAAAAGAGGGCCTCTACGCCAAATTCATCCGCGCGCGCAGAGAAGCGGTCTCCTGGAAGTTGTAGGCTCGCCCCCGCAATGGTATTTGAACGCCCGCGCCTCATCCCAAACGAGGCGCCTGGAGCGTAACCCGAACCCCACCCGCAGACGAGATGACCGAATCGCAAACATTACAGAGAATCCACGAGCAGGCGGTCGAAGAATTCCTGGAAAAGGGCTTTCGCGGCGCCTCATTGCGCGAGATTGTCAAAAAGCTGGGCGTCACAACGGGCGCTTTTTATGGCTATTACAAAAGCAAGGAATCGCTCTTCGACGCCCTGGTCGAGCCGCATGCCCGGAAGCTGGCCGAAATCTATGCAACAAAGCTCAATGAATTCAACGCATTACCGCAGGAGCAACAGATCGCTATGATGTCCGCCTTTTCAAAGGCTGGCATCCTGGACATGTACGCTTACGCGAAGGATCACCGCGACGCCTTTCGGCTCATCCTGCTCGCCTCCGAAGGCACGCGGTGGGAAAACTACATTCACGATCTCGTGAAAAAGGAATTCGAGTCCACGCATCAGTTTTACGAAATGATCCAGCAGGAGGGGCAGCGCGCCCTCAACCCCACCCTTTCGCATATCCTCGTCAGCGGCATGTTTTCCTCCTTCTTTGAGCTGATCATCCACGAGATTCCCGAAGAAGAGGGCCTGCGATGCGTGGAAGAACTCTATGCGTTCTACATGGCCGGCTGGCGGCGCCTGTTTCATCTGCCCGGCGATCAGGTTTAAACACCGCTCGCAGAAAACTCAGAACTGAGCGTTTTTAAATAGAAATCGGCCTCTTCATGCGACCGGAAGATCGCGATCGGTTTCTCGCGATGGCACTCGAGCAGGCGCAGACATTCCGGTCGCGTCTCCCTGTGAAAATCCCTGATGTATTGCCCGAACTCGGGATCGAACGCCGTTTCCAGCCAGGGCATCTCTTCCCTCACCTGCCCCACTCGCGCCCTTGCACCCTGAAGGCATTCATCGAGCGTCAGATCGAAGCAGAAGATCTGATCGCAGGCTTTGATGCGCGTCTCCAGAGTCCGCTGATAATGGCCGTCGATGATCCAGGCGTCCTGCGACAGGATGAGAGCGAGCTTTCGATCGAACTCTTCGCGGCTCACATGGCTGCGATCGGGCAGATGCCAGAGCTGATCGAGGTAATAGAGCGGAAGTCCCGTCGCATCGCGGAGTTTTCGGGAAAAGACGCTCTTTCCGGATCCCGGACAGCCGATCACGATCGCCTTTTGAAATCGTTTGCGCATCAAGTCCTGCCCTGAAATAGCCAAACCCCGCAGGCCGTTTTCATTTTTTGGAGCCGTTCAGCGCCGCAAGAGTCTCCTTCTCTTCCTCCGTGAATTCGGTACCCCGAATCGCGAGGATCAGCCGGCGCATCCAGTCAAAGCGATATTCCGTTGGTGTCCCGTCAGAAAACCGAAACTTGCTCATCTTCTTCTGAGGCGCTGCGTTTTTCTCATGTTCCCTTCGAAGCGAATCGGAGATAGATGTCGAGCCAGTAGACCATGCTGCCATTCGGATCCATCAGGGATCCAAAAACAGGCAAAACCGTTTGTTTCTTAAAGACAAAGGGTTTCCCCCGGCGCAGGAATCTTGTCACGATCGAAAAATCGTCCGCCTTCTGGTCGATGCAGATGACATGTTCCGTTCCGTATGAGCACAGATAAAGGCCAATCGGGATGAGAGCCAGAAGGAACAGACTCCAGTGAAGGCATGCAAGAATCACCCCAAACACGACCCCGACGAGAGACATCATGATGGCGGAGATGAGATGGCGTCCAAGCCTGATCTCCATCTGATCCCCCATTCGGACGACGCGCACGCCTCTGGGCAATCGGTTGTTTTTTAAAAAGATTTCCAGTGTATTCGTCTCTTCCATTTGACTCCCGGACCTCCTCATCATCGGGCAGCGTTCATTTTGTTTCTCACTCCGCAGCGATCGCCTTCACCGCGACGATCGCGAGGGGCAGATACATGAACGAGAGATTGAGCCTTTGCCAGAGGCCTTCATTACAAACGATCGCCTGCGGAAGGCCCGGTTTATCGGACATCACGAACAGCGCAAAGAAAGCGAGCGCAAGCAAAAAGCATGAAAGCGAGATTCCACCGATGACGCCGTCCTGCTGTCGAAAAGAAAGCAGCGAGACCAAAAGCGGGACGCATAAAAACAGCGTGAATCCCGCCGCGGAGCCTGCACCGTGAATCTTCGATGCGGTGGTCACGATTTCCTTCGATGCGTTGACGCTGAAAAATCCCGTCAGGATGCAGGCCCCAACCGCAAAGATCGCGATCAGGACGAGCGCCGCGACCGTGAGCCCTGCTGAAACGCTGTGATAAGTCCCATAAAAAGCGGGCAACGCGCTCAAAAACAGCAGCCCTTCCAGGATCATCCACAGGTTAAAGGGCCGCCGCACCGGGCTTTGGGGATTGCCCAACGCGCTGATCGACATCGCCTTGTTGCTGTATCCCGGATAGCCCAGCGAGAGGAGCCACGAAAACAGCAGATCGCCGCCCATCGCCACCAGCAGCGCAAACCATCCGAGCTTACAAGGGCTCATCGTTTCAATATTGAGCGAGAGACTGAAGGAGCGCAAAGAAGGATTGGGTTTCGCCGGTGCTGAAATAAGCATACCAGGCATCGAGGGTTTCAGGCTTAAACACATCGAGCTTTTCGATGATCTGTTTCGCCCACAAGAGCCCGCCGGTCGCGCCCGCCGTGATCAGGTTTCCTGCCGCAACCGAAGGGGCATCGACGTAAAACGCCTTTCCTTTGTAGGTCGGACAAAACATCTCGAGGAAGCCGGCACCGTTGCTCGTATGTGGCCGATCATCCAAAAGGCCCGCATGGGCAAGGGCGACGGTCGAGCCGCAAAGGGCAGCGACGAGCCCGCCACAGGAAAGCAGTTCCGAAGCCTTCTGAACGATCGCACCGTGGATCGGATCGTCCCAGGTATTCGCCCCCGGCAGCAGGAGGACCGACTTTTCGTCCAGCTTCAAATCCTCGATCGTGCAGTCCGGAAGAACCGCAACGCCGCCCATCGTCCGGATGGGATCTTTGGAAAGGGCGACGGTTTTGACGGCGACATCAGGAGCATCCGGTTTGAAATAACGCTTCGAATGGAGCTCCGCGATCGCATAACTGGCCTCCCAATCGGCCATCGTATCGAGCACATAAAGGTAAACTGCAAACATGGTCGCGCTCCAACGCCAAAGTTCCGGAGCCTTTTTAGAGCAAAGACGCCGAAGAAGAAATCCATTTGAGGCCTTTTTGAACTTTAAAAAGCCCCGATCCCTCAGGTTGCTTGACGACGTACCCCCAGTCCTGACCGTCTTTTCCGTCGCCCAGCAAACCGTCCACTTCCGCCGAATGCGCGCATTCCATCTTCACATCGAAAGCGGCGCCGACGCCGATGCCCCTCACGCGGTCGCAAACTCGATCCTTCCCGGAAAAATTTCAACTTCGTATTTTTGGCTGCATCACCGCTAGAGGCGCTCTTCAAACGCGCCTTCGCCCTCGAGGATTTCGCTCACACGGGATCGGGTTCGTACTCCTGGCGAATTCGTTTTCCAGGCGGCCATTCAGGATAGCCGTCCCTCTCGGCCAGCAAGGCGCACGCGAAGTCGATCAGGCCCTTGAAGCCGTGCTCCGGGAAGCTTTCGATGTTGTCTTTTGCTGGATAAAGGCAGCATGAAGACGCCGCACCATGCCCTGAAAAACCGCTCGGCCGCCGCCGTATAGGGCACGCCCGCCCTTTGATAGATGCATGCTGCTCACAATCGTACGCAGAAGCGCGGTGTTGCAGATCGCAGCCGCGATCCGCGATCTCTTACTGCCTTGAAGCAGCATCGCGCTTCCCCGGTTTGTTTAAGATGATCGAGAGGTGATCGCTTTTCACACACATCCCCCAGCGATCGATGCGGTGGTCGCGAAAGCGGACATCTTCGCGGATTTGAAACGCCGAGACGAGCGAGGCGTCGGGAAGCGCGATCTGATGCGCTTTAAGGATCTGCTCGATCTCATCGATCGAATCGAGCGTCTCGCTCTCGCCTATTTTGTCGCTGTAATCTCTTCCATCGCACCAATTGCAAAGCTCGATCGGCAGATTGAGCACGCGAGTGAGCTCGTCCCCTTTTCTTCCATCGGTAATCCCTCTGTAGAGCGCGATCAGCTGTTCGTAATCCTCAAGGCTGACATATGCCTCCATCACAGGCTCTTCCTGAACCGCCTCGAAATCTTTGTATTTCAGGATCTCATCGGGCGTGACGCAACAGAGATAATCCCAGCCGTCACACCAGAATTCCTCCGCCCATTTCCACATGTTCCGGGCGACGACCGTCCAGTCGCGATCGGGATACATCGAAAGCAGATAGCGCTCGATGCACATAAAGATGTAGCAGAGCCTGCCTGTCATCGTGACGCGGTCAAAACGGTGATCGCCCTCTTCCATCAGAATCACCCTCAGCTGATGACCTTACTTTGCACCTGAAGCCTCAAGGAGAGCTTTCACTTCATCGGAATAGGCCAGATCGAGCGCAGTCTTACCCTCGGTGTTCTTTGCGTAGACGTCAGCCCCCGCCTCGAGCAACAGCTTCACCGATTCCTCAGCTCCACCCGATGCAGCGTTCATGAGTGGGGTCCTGCCAGAGTCTGTCTTTGCATTGACGTCCGCACCTGCCGCTATCAGCAGCTTCAACAAATCGGTGCCATGTGCGACATGCAAGGCGGTCCAACCGACATCGTCTTTTGCGTTGACGTCTGCCCCCGCTTCGATCAGCGCTTTCACCGCTTCCAATCCGTCCGGATGCTTTAAGAAGAGCATCAGGGCGGTCTTGCCAAAATGGCTCTCCTTTGCGTTGACATCTGCACCTGCCGCGATCAGCGCTTTCACGATTTCCACATGAGTTGCCAGCATGAGAGCGGTCACGCCCATATTCTCCTCGCTTTGCGCATTGACATCGGCTTTGGCGGCGATGAGGGCTTTCACCAACTCCACATGCCCGATCCTCGCAGCAATCTGCAGCGCGGTGTCGCCATGGTTGTTTTTCGCGTTAACATCGGCACCAGAAGCGATCAGTTCCTTTGAGAGCTCCGGTTTTCCGGCCCATACAGCGACCATCACTGCGGTGAGGCCTCTCGTGTAGTTCTTTGCGTTGACGTCTGCACCAGCCGCGATCAGCGCTTTCACGATTTCCAGCTGAGCTTCTTTTGGGGCATCTGGGGCACCCTCTGACAGCAGGAAATCGATCCCGCTCACTTTTTTCTCACCCGTCACTTTTTTCGTACTCTTCACTTTTATCGAAGGGTGTTTGCCGGTGCTGAGGTCTTTCACCCACTTCGCATCTCCGATCGCCGCAGCAAAATGCAGTGCGGTGTTGCCAAACTTGTCCTTTGCGTTGACATCGGCGCCTGCAGCGATCATCGCCTTTAAGAGCTCCGGTTTTCCGGCCCATGCAGCGACCATCACTGCGGTGAGGCCATCCTTGTTCTTTGCATTGACATCGATGCCGGATGCGATCATCGCTTTGACTTTATCGAGATTTCCAAGCTTGACCGCTTCAAGCAGATCATCGATCTGCTTTACTTTTTGATCCACCTGTGGTTTTGCCTGAGGTTTAGCGAGCGCAAAGTCTGCGTTCAACGCGATTGCGGCGAACAGGAGGGTTTTTAAAAAGAATTTCATCGTCAGTTTCCTTTCAGGGGTTGTCGTGTAATGCGCAAGCAGATCTCAGCAGCTGATCACCCACCGCTCGATCGTCCGCCGATCTTTTTCAAAATTGACGCCAATCTTGATCACCTGCTTGTCACCGGCCTCATATTGAATGGCATAGCCCTTATCATCGATCTGTTTTAAGGCTTCCTCGGCTGTGCCATCGAGTTTGAACTCAAATAACAGGATTGCATCCTCGGTTTCAACCAGCGCATCGCATCGGCCTGCAGCGCTGCATTCCTCGGTGCGCACCGAAAACTCAGAGGCGATGCGGAAGACGAGATAGAAGATCGTCTTATAATGGGCTTCATCCTGGCGTTCTGCGTTGTAGGGAATCGAGCTAAAGAAGCTTCGCAACAGGTTTAAGCCCGCATCAATGTCATGATTTCTAAAGAATCTTAGCACCCGCTGGATAACAGAACTGTTCTCTGTTGCCGTCTTATGCGTGTAATAAGGTATCAGCCCTTTGAGGAAGCTCACGCGAACCTCTTCATTGGGAAATCCCAGGATGTAATCGTAGCCATCAAATCTTTTGATGGTCAGGTAACCGCTTTGATAAAGCACAGGAATCGGCGTCTCCGCCTGTTCAAAGGGAACGTTGAAATCCATTTCGCCCGCGATAAAGCCTTCGAGCTCTTCGGGCTGAAGCGTAAAATGGCTTAACTGCTCGGTTAAATGCGTGGGCGTCCCCGTCGAATACCAGTAGTTGTTCAGTTCTTTATCCTTAAGCGCATTTAACAGACTGAAGGGATTGTAAAGATCGGGCGATTTCTTCGTAAAATGATAGCCATCGTATTTCATCTTCAGTTGTTGAAGAGCTTCATCCTTCGTAATCCCGAGTGCTTCAGCCAGATTTTCGATCTCCTGCCCCATCTGTTCGGCGATCTCTTCCTTTGTAATGCCGCAGATCGCCGCATATTCGCTGTTCATCGTGATCGTCGATAAGTTGTTGAGCTCGCTGAAGATGCTCAACTGGCTGAACTTGCTGATGCCGGTGATGAAGACAAAACGGATTTTGCCATCCAGTTCCTTGAGAGGACTGTAAAAGTTTCGAAGCTGCTGGCGGGTCGCTTTGAACAAATCCGGATTGCTGATCGTGTCTAACAGCGGCGCATCGTATTCATCGATCAGGATGACGACGTTCTGACCCGTCTGTTCCCTTGCGTTTTCGATCAGGCTGGCGAGTCGCAGGCCATATTCTTCCTTCGCTGTTTGACGCTCGCCGTAGATCTTTTCATATCTCAAAAGCAGATCGTCCAGAAGGTTGCCAAGATTCCGATCGTTGATCACCCGCGAGCGGCTCAAATCGAAATGCAGCACCGGATATTGCACCCAATCTTTTTCGAGATCGGCGATGGCGAGCCCTTCAAACAGATCCCTGCGGCCTTCAAAATAGGACTTCATGGTCGAGACGAGCAGCGACTTACCAAAACGGCGCGGGCGCGAGAGGAAATAATAGTCCCCGGATGATACCAGGCGATGAATCAAAGCCGTTTTATCGACGTAAATCGCCTTCTGCTCACGAATCTTTTCGAAGGTTTGAATTCCAATGGGAAAATAGCGTTCCTGCATCATCAAATCTCCTTGCCGCGCCCATTAAGCACAACGCTCACACCATCCGTAAAACGCTATAATACGCAATGTTTGGATCGTCAAGCGCATCTGTTTTTTGAGCATTCTTTCCTCATCTCTCAGCTTCCTCACGCCATCACATGCCAGATGCAGTGGGGGTTGCCGGGCATCTCGGGCATCGGGCGCTGAAAGAATTGCAGCAGCATTTGGGTGAGCGTTTCATCCGAGAGTGCCTCGTCGTTTTCAATATGGACCGGAATGCCGGCGGAATTCATCAGGCGGCAGGATTTGAATCCGCCATGGGATCTGATGTAGGCGATCTCTTCTTTCACCTGCGCCTCCAGCGTGCCGCTCACCTCTTTCTCTTCGAGGATGCGCTCGATGCGCCAGGGATCTGCGGCGCCAAGCTCCATATCGAGAAGCTTTGTGAAGTCGTCGAAATGCCAGCCATCCTCATCGTCATAGTCCGGATGGTAGCACATAAGCTTTCCATCGGGCTGAACGTAGATCCCCCCCTGATAGTAATAGCCGCCCTCAGCGATGGGAACAGTGCCTGGTGCGCATTTCTCCTTCACGATTTCTTCGTAGACATAGCTGTGTGCCCGCTGGAGGGTCCGATAAATGGGATCCGTCTGCTCATTGACGATCTTTTCAGCATCGACCGAATACCATCGCATAAAGTCTTTCGGATCCTTGAAGAAATCGATGAAGAAATCGACGCAATGGATGCTGTCTTCGTGATAGACGACGATGTCCTCAAAGACACCGTCCCATTCGCGATAAACTTTCTCTGCGGCCTCTGTATAGGGCACGCCGACCTTTCGATAGAGATCCGAAATCTTTTCGTGGTCATAAGGTTTGCGGCTCGCCCTTGCAAAGGCGATCGCAGCTTCAACCCGCTCTTCAACTGTCCCTTTGAGTTCCATGTTCATTCCTCTTCTTTAAAATGATCGATAAATGAGCCGCATCGATGCCCATGCCCCACATGCCGGTCCTGTCGCAAATGCCAAGCGCTTCACAACGGGCAGGGCCGAGCGGATCCTTTTTAATGAACGCCGAGATCTGCGAGACGTCGGGCCGTTCGATGTGATGGCCTTTCAAAATTTCTTCGATTGCGGCGATCGCTTCCATCGTCTGCGCCTCGCCCACAGCGTCACGGTAATCTTCCGCATCGCAGATGTAGCCCAAACGAAACGGGATGTTGAGCGTTCGGACGAGCTCATCCGCCTCGCTGCCATCGCTGATCCCCCTGTAGAGGGCCGCAAGCTGTTCAAATGTTTTTCGGCCGATCCCGCGGTGATTGCTCCTGAACGCGTTATAATCCGCAGAGTTCAGGATGACATCGGGCGTGATGTCGCCGTAATCCCACCAGCCGTCCTGCCAGCAGCGTTTCGTCCAGATCCACATCCGCCGGGCGACGATCGTCCAGCGCCGATCGGGATGCATCGCGAGCAGATAGCGCTTCGAATGGAGCTCCGCGATCGCATAACCGGCTTCTCAATCGGCCATCGTGTCGAGCACATAGAGATAAATGGTAAGCATGGTCAATCCCCCATGCCAATGTTTGGGAGCCTTTTTAGAGCAAAGGCGCCCCCAAAGGAACCCTTTTTGAGGTCTTTTTGAACTTTGAAAGGCCCCTCCTATCGCTTCACGATGCCCAATGCCCACCCAAAGGCTCGCCCTCAATGCCCGCCGACTTCGCGCAGGGCGCACCATTTGCGGCAAAAGCAGACCGCGTAGGCCTTCACCTCGCAGGCGATCGGTTCATTGCGGAGGACTGCGCGAATATATTTGCGATCGAGGATCTGCTTTTCGGCTTCTTCGAGCCTGAGATCGATGAGCGCATCCATCAGATCCTCTTCATCGAGATCCGGTTTGGACTGTCTGGCCTGCGAAAGCGCCTTTGGGGTCACGCATTTGACTTCGAGGATGATGCCCGTGTCCTCTGCGAGGGCGACGATATCGGGTCGGCCTTCGCCATATTCATCGTTGGAGCGGACGAGCGCGCAGTTTCCGAGCAGACCGACGAGCATTCCATGATAGAAGGCTTCGTTGTAATCGAAGTAGCTCGTGCTGTCGCTTAAGACCAGGCGGAGTTCCCGCTCAGCCTTTGCGATCTCTCCGGACTTTAACGCATGAAAGAGCGCTTCCCCATTGCCTGCGCGCAGCCTGATATCCTTCCACCAATGCTTAAGAGAAGCGCGCATCACCGATTTCACTTCGGTATTGGGAACCGCAACTTCCGCCTCCCAGAGATCTTCCTCGGTCTTCAGGATCCTGATTGCATTGAGGTAACCCGTATAGAGGAGGAAGCTCCAGATGGTCTCCGGCGTTCTCTTCAGATCGCGATAAGAGAGACTCTTATAGATCGATACCCGGACGGTCTCGCCGTTCAGCATCCTCGAAAGCATCTCGCGGTGCTGAGGATTCCTTTCAATCGCATCGTCTACGATGTCGTTTCCGCTCGTCATCACCCAGTAGGGCTGAATCGCGTAGTCTCCATCGCCGTTGACGAGGCCGCGGATCGCATTGAGCAAACTCCAGGGGTTGAAGACCTTGCGGCCGCCAAAGAGATAGCCGTCATACCAGCGCTCGATTTCGGGGTATTGGTCGCCGATGCCGTAGTAATCGAGCATCCGTTTGACCTCAGCCTCGGTAAAGCCCCAGAATTCATCGGGAATTTTGTCGAGCACTGTGATGACACCGGGATTGTTCATGCCCGTAAAGACCGATTCCCGGGCAACGCGCATGCATCCTGCGATGATGCCGTAAGCGAGATTGCTGTTGGACTTGAAGCCTGCGGAGATGAACTGGCCAATAAGGACGACAGTCTTGTCAAAGAGCCCATCTTCGGGATGTTTGAGGTCATGGATCGCCGCTTTTTGAAGCGGGACGTCATATTCATCGAGCAGGATGACGGTTTTTCGGCCGGTCGCCCTTTGCAGCCATTCTGTCATGATTTCCAGAGATTGCCGCAGGCTGTCTTCGGTCGCCTTCCGATCGAGATAGTTTTGAAACAGTTCAAGATCGGTCTCACTCAAAAGGCCGCTTTCTTTGAGCGTTCGTTCATGAGCGGAACAGGCACGCCTCACTGCACCGCGCAACTGAGCGACCACATCCTCAAAGGTCTCTCCCCAGACATCCTTAAAGGAAAGAGAGAGGACCGGATATTGTCCCATTTCTTTGAGGACCAGATCTCCGGCCTCCATCACTTTCAGGCCTTCAAAATAATGTCTGTTGTCGACCGGCTTTCCTTCCTTGTCGAGTCTGTATTCAAAGAAGGTCTCGAGGGTCCGAAGCATCAGGGTTTTGCCAAACCTTCGCGGCCGAGTGAAGATACAGATCCTTCGCTGCTGCCCGATCAGGTAAGGGATGAAGCTGGTCTTGTCTGTATAATAGATCCCGTTGTCGATGAGACCCGTAAAACTCTCCGGGATTTCACCGAACGGTATTAATTTTTTGTCCTGACGCATCGAAATCCTCCATGCCGCTCTTCCCCCGCGCCTTCACAGCGCATCCACCTCCTGCATTGTGGCCGCCCTGATTGCGCCCTGGCAATGGATTCGAACGACGCGGTTTCCATCGGTTTCAGCGATCCGTTGCAGCGTCTCGAGGTAGGGCTTCACGAACCCGGGCCTGCGCTTGCCGAGCACGCGAAAGATTTCAGGCGCTTCCATCCGCACCTTGTCGTCCCGATCCTGCAGGAGCGCTTCAAAGACCGGCATCTTTTGCTCGTAGATTCCGGGCGTATTTGTCGCGATGTTCTCCGATGCCCAGATGAAGCTGAGCCTGATCCTCGGTTCTTCGTCGGTGGCAAAGCGGAACAGATCCGCCCACCAGGGTTCGATCGCGCGAAAGTTACCCCGCCCGATCCGGCCTAAAGCGTTGACCGCCCGTTCGCGCAAAAGCGGATCCCCGCTCTCTAAAAACGCAGCGATCGAAGGCAAATGCGGCTCGATCGCATCCGGAAAGGCAAGCCCCATCTCGCCCAGCAGCCAGAGCGCCTTGGCCTGAATCTTCAGAGATGCGTGCTCGAGCAGAGAGGCCACGTCAGGGATGCTCGCCCTCCATCTCTCCTTCTCCCGCGTCAGCCCGCTGAGCGATCGATAGAGCTCCGACTCGGTCACCTCGTGCTCCCTTTACGGAATCCCGCAGCCGTGGACGCTTTTTGCAGGATGTTTTGAACCTCGATTTTGGGATCCTGGAGTGCGGTCCTGCCCTCCTTGTCTTTGAGGTTCACATCGGCCCCTGAATCGAGCAGCAGGCGCACGGCATCGATCTTTTCCTGATGGACGGCCAGCATCAAAGCGGTCTTGCCCTCGTTGTTTTGGGCGTTGACATCGGCACCCGCCTGGATCATCGCGCGCATCAGATCGACATGGCCCATCTCCGAAACAAACATCAGCGGCGTCATGCCTTTCTTATCGGCAACCTTCACATGGGCCCCCGCTTCGAGCAGCATGCGCATTCTCGCTTCATTGCCCTGCTCAGCGGCATAGAGCAGCGGTGTCATGCCAGCGTAGCCTTCATTGACATTTGCCCCCGCCTTGATGATGGCGCGCAAAACCTCATCGTAGCTCGGTGAGTCTATCCAGCTCACCGCCATGATGAGCGGCTGATTTTCCCTCAGGTTGATACCAACATTCACATCTGCCCCTGCAGCGATCAGCGCAAGCATGATCTGAGCATGATGCTCAGTATGTTTGAAGTGAGTGGCATAACAGATGGCCGTTTCTCCATTCCGATCTTTCGCATTCACATCTGCCCCGGACTCAATCAGCAGCCTGACAGTCTCTGACTGCCCCCGCCTGGCCGCATCCATGAGGGGCGTTTCTGAAGGCAAGACTTCCAATGGATTCACATCTGCACCCGCAGCGATCAGCGCCCTTGCCATCTCCGGTCCATCTGCCCGAACCGCCCAGCTCAGGGGATACATGCCTCCCAGCATGCTGTTCAAATAAGCATCCGCGCCTGAGCGAAGCAGCTGTTTGACAATCTCTGTGCATCCATTCCTTAAGGCCACAAGCAAAGCCTCTTTCATCAGCCATTCGTTCTTTGACGATCCCATCGCCGACAAAAACGCCTGGGCCTGCTCCGTCTGGCATTGTCTGCAGGCCTTGAGCAAGACTTTGCCGTCCTGCTTCTGACAGGCCGGAAGGGAAAGCGCCAGGATCCCCAAACCGAGCGCCCAAACCTGCATGATTCTGAACTTCATTCTGCGTCCCCTTTCGCTCACTGAGCCCCTGCGGCCTTTAACATTTCCTGAATCTTCAGCAGATGATCATTGAAGACGCCCACGCCGTCCTGACCTTTGGCGTTCACATCGGCACCTGCTGCAAGCAGGCTCTGCACCACATCCAGATGCCCCTCTTCTGAAGCCAGCATCAGGGGGGTCCTGTCATTCTGACGGGCATTCACATCGGCGCCCGCTTCGAGCAACGCATTCACAACCTCCAGGTTTCCCCCCTTGGAAGCCGGCAACAATGCAGCCCCGCAGGCCGTCTTCAGCGCGGCCCCTGCTTTGAGCAAAGCCTTCACGACTTCCAGATGTCCCTTCTGTGAGGCATGATCCAGGGCCGTCTCACAATTCAGATCGGTCGCATTCAGATCGGCCCCCGCTTGGATCAAGGCCTCTACCATCTCCACATCCCCTTGGTCTGAAGCGATCATCAACGCGGTCCAGCCTTTCCGATCGGCCAGATTCAAATCAGCCCCGGCATCGATCAGCATCTTTGTGGCATCATGCCGCCTCCACCCCAGGGCTGTCATCAATGCGGTCTGGCCGTCATGATTGGCCAGATTCAGATTCGCCCCCGCTTTGATGAGCCTTCGGGTCATTTCCCTGAAGGGACCCTCACTCTTCTGAACTGCATACATCAACGCGGTATAGCCGCAGGGATTTTGAAAGTTCGGATCAGCCCCTGCATCGATCAGCATGCTCTCGATTTCGATACTTTTATCAGCAAAAAGAGCAAATCGGGCATTGAACATCAACGGCGTCATCGACCAGCCCTTCACGCCTGCGCATTCATCGTCGAGCACATCGGTCTGCATCTGATTCAAATCCGCACCTGCATCGATCAACAACCGGACCGATGGAATTTTGGCCATCTGGATGGACTTCATCAAAGGCGTCACATGCCTCTCGTACCCAAAAAACACCGATGACCCCTGATTCACATCTGCGCCGGAATCGATCAGCAGCTTCGCAAACCCGGTATCAAACATCACGGCATCCGTGAGCAGACTGAAGCCCCCATAGGCGTCAGCGTTGACATCCGCGCCCGCAGCGATCAGCAACCGGGCCACCTCCATGCAGGCCTCTTTGCGATCGGCTGGAAAACGCAGATGCGCCAACGCATTCTCCACGTTGACATCTGCCCCCAATGCGGTGAGCAGCCTGACGGACATCGGTGAACATTGCCTGACGGCTTGGTTCAAAAGGGTTGAGCGTTCAGCCATCAAAAAGACGGCACCCGAAACGAGCGCTGCGAGCAGCAAAACCGTCGTCAAAATCCGTTTCTTCGATTTCATCAGGCGCTCCTTTCTCAAATCGGCCTCGAAGCCGCGCCCCACTGAAGCCAACATAACCGACTCCTAACCCGAATGCGAGGATTTTCATCAATGAATCCTAAAAAAAAGGCCTCCGACATCGCGGAAGCCTTTCATCGCCCAAAGGGCATCGCCTCACCAGCCCATCGAAGATGGGGCCGCCTTCACCCGAGCTTCAACTCGCCTTCCCTGATCCAGCCCATCTTCCTCAGGGCCTGTCCCAGCGCATAAGAGATCACCGCAGGCAGAACCAAAGCGATCAGCGCGAGGCCCAGAAATTCAAACCCTCCGGGGCTGAGCGCTGAAGCGCCGTTTCCGATGGCGACCGTCGAGGGCTCATACCACCCCGTGATCACGCCGATGGGGCCCACCATGCCGCAGGTGCCCATGCCGGAGCTCACCGCTGCCCCGTTCATCTCCAAATGAAAAACGCAGGTTGCGATGGGACCGGTGATCATCGAGGCCAGCGTCGGAGGAATCCAGATGCGCGGATTTTTTACGATGTTCGGCATCTGGAGCATGCTCGTTCCGAGCCCCTGAGAGATCAGTCCGCCCACCCCATTCTCCCTGTAACTGATGACCGCAAATCCCACCATCTGCGCACAGCATCCGGCCACAGCCGCACCGCCCGCCAGCCCCGTAAGCCCCAGCGCTGCACAGAGCGCCGCCGAGCTGATCGGCAACGTGAGCGCAAGGCCCACGATGAGCGAGACGAGAATCCCCATCAGGAAAGGCTGAAGCTTTGTGGCCCAAACCACGATATGCCCCACCGACGCAGCCGCATCCCCAATGGGCTTCGCTGCAAGCACGGTCAAGAGCACCCCCGCAAGCAAGGTGACCAAAGGCGTCAACAAGATGTCGAGCCGGGTCTTTTTGCTCACGAGCCCGCCCATTTCTGCGGCGACGATCGCCACGATCAGCACCGCGAGCGGACCGCCCACCCCACCCGTCACGTTGGCTGCCGATCCCACCGCCGCCAGCGAAAACAGCACGAGCGGATGCATCTGCATCGCAAACCCGATCCCGACGGCCATCGCTGCCCCGACCACATGCGGATCGGAAGCAAAACTGCCTGCATCCACCAAAAACTGAAAAATGGCCGAAGGCGAAAGCTTTTGCAGCTGCGACCCCAGCGTTTTGACGATCGTACCGATCAGCAGCGAAGCAAACAGCCCCTGCGCCATGCCACCCATGGCATCGATCAAATAGCGCTTAACGAAACGGTTCATTCCAAACCTCAGCTCTGCGAGCTCCAAATCCAAAATTGCGCGCTCACTCGCATATATAGGGGAAAAAATCAAATCTGTTGGGGCCAGATGGCGACCCGATGCAGCGTGATGCAGGGATGGATCACCTGGTTGAGCCTCTCCCAAAAATGAAAAAGAATGATTGCATTTCAGATTTTAATCTGTCAATTTGAGAAAGGTTGTGATGAGGAGATTAAAAATGTCGTTTCAAAAATTAAAGCTCATTTCGTTCATCGTTCTGTTGCTCTGCTTAGGTTGCAAATCAAAACCTGAAACCCAAGTTGTTCAAAAAACAAATATCGAGATGGCCAAAGAGATCGGTCTGCCAGATGTCATTCCAGAGGACTGGCCATTGACCCGGGAGGAAATTGAGGCATTGGAGTTTAGTCCCGTTGGTTTATATACAAAGGCGTTAGAGTCGATCGGTCTTCATACGAGATCAGAGATCGTCGCTTATGCTTATAAACTCCTGGAGATGGATCTTTCACCGCTCGAAAGATACCGGCATGCTGGATTTTTCCAGGGTGTTGCTTATCAATTGCTCGGACTTTATGGATCACTTGAGGATGCAGAAAAGCATTTTCATGATGTTAAAAGCATCGTCCACCAGGGAGAATATTTAGCAGAACCTTTAAATGATATGTTAAAAAACATGCAGATGATCCGTTCATTAGGTTTTTACTTGATGCGTGACCACTTCATGCCTCAGGAAAATCGTTCTCTCATGGTTGAGATCGAAGAGTATCTTTTAAGTTGTACGATCATCGATACGCCATCCTGTTGGCCGTTTTCTGATTTAGAGAATGGCAATGATGAATTGCGACGTTATGCTCTCAATGCGCTCTCCTATAGCTGTAGTGAAAAAGCGAAAGAGCGAATGAAAACCTACTTATCTCTGCCTGAGCAAAGACTTCTTCACATTGAAGGCAAATATGACCAGAAAGAACTAGAGGAGACTGAAAAAAGAGGCGATGAGATTCGTGCAAAGCTGAAGCCGGTCTTGCCTGCAAAGGAAATAGGAGATTAAAGATGCATTTATTTACAAGAATAAATCTCTTACTTTTGATTACAATCTTCCTCTTTGCCTGCAGTGAGAAAGATTATGGTATCAGACTGGATTTAACAGTCTCCGTATGGTCAGGTTATTCTAAAAAACCAGCTAAGATGAATCATAAAACAGTATCTCAAGAGGAATTACAATCCGATTTTAAGCAAGTTTTTAAAGATACAAATCAGCTCTTTCGCAATGAACTTGATGAAGATAAAAAGAGAGAATGTAATGATGATGAGGCCTGTCCAATTAAGACACAGCTTACTGGTCAAATAAAGGTTTTGCCATCTGATATTGGAGGTGATCCATTTTTTGGTGTGGCTAATACAAAAGTCAGAGATGCATTGCTACGCGAGACTGTTGGCAGATATGGTATCACTGCCATAACAAATATTATTGTTGTTAAAGATGTTGAAATAGAATATATTGATCCAGTCACAAATCAAAAAAAAGTTAAACTTGTCGCCGGGCTCACTAGACAAGATCATGGAGGAATCTTCATTGGTCAGGATTATCTTCACAGGCCTTACAATACTTTGGCTCATGAACTTGGCCACCTTTTAATGAACTATGACTCAGCACCAAGAGATCTGTTTGATGATGGAGGTCATTTAAAGTGTGGTTCCTCCTTTAATATTGGGACTCAATCCTACACAATCGATGACAGACATTTCCTAACTGGTTGTAAGCAAAAGGAAGGCAAATCAAATGATTACATCCTATTTCATAGTATTTGTCAGTACATGCTTGATACGCCCTCTGATGTGCGAAATGTCATCAAGAACAGTGGTGGAAACTGGGAACAAGTTGAGGTCTCCAATGATGCAGGAAGGTTGTAATGCAGGTATCCCCTCCTGGAAAATAGAACTTTAGAGTTCCCTTTCATCTCGCCTTAGGCAAGCCACCCATCTCTCCGGGGACGGCGCTTTCCACACTCGATGCCTCATGCTCGAAAGCGCATCTCATCTCCCCCGGCTTACTTTCCCTTCAGCAGCGCGGCGAAGGGGTTGTTTTTGAATCCATCATCCTTCTTAGGTGCGCCGCCCCCCTTGCGTTGTCCGGGGCGGTTGGGGCCTTGCCTTGAAGCTGCGCCCTGAGATGCAGTGCCGCGAGGTTCGCCTTTGCGCTCTTCCATGCGGGCTGAGAGCGAGATGCGCTTTCGCTCTAGATCGATGTCGAGCACGCGCACCTTTAAATGTTGCCCGGGAGAGACGACGCTGCTCGGATCGGTGACGTATTTGTCGGCGAGCTCTGAGATATGCACGAGGCCATCCTGATGGACGCCGATATCGACAAAGGCACCGAAGGCGGCGACGTTGGTGACCACCCCTTCGAGGATCATGCCGGGCTTCAAGTCTTCAATCGTCTCCACGTCATCCCTGAACCTGGGGGGTTCAAACTGCGTGCGCGGATCGCGGCCGGGCTTTTCGAGCTCAGAGAGGATGTCTTTGAGCGTGGGCTCCCCCACTTCGTCGCTCACATATTTCTTTAAGTTGATGCGCGACGAATATTCCTTCGATCCCACCAAATCCTTTAAGGGGATGCCGATGTCTTTGGCCATCTTTTCGACCAGGGCGTAGCGCTCGGGGTGAACGGCTGAGGCGTCGAGGGGGTTCGATGCATTGGGGATCCGCAGGAACCCGGCGCATTGCTCAAAGGTTTTGGGGCCCAGTCCCGTCACCTTCTTTAAATCTTCGCGGCTCGCAAAGGCGCCGTTCTGCTCCCGGTGCTTCACGATGCGCTTGGCAAGCGATGAACCGATGCCGGCCACCTGGGCAAGGAGCGGCGCGGATGCGGTGTTGAGATCGACGCCGACCAGGTTGACGCAGCTTTCGACCACATCCTCGAGCTTCTTTTGAAGCAGGGCCTGGTGCACGTCGTGCTGATATTGCCCCACGCCGATGGATTTGGGATCGACCTTGACGAGCTCGGCTAAGGGATCCTGCAGGCGTCGACCGATCGAGATCGCGCCGCGAACCGTCAAATCCAAATCGGGGAACTCCTCGCGGGCGATGTCGCTTGCGGAATAGATCGAGGCGCCGGATTCGCTCACCTGAACGACGATGACCTGATCGAGGCCCGCATCCTTTAAGGTTTTGCGCGCAAAGCGTTCCGCTTCACGCCCGTTGGTGCCGTTGCCCACAGCCACAGCCACCGCGCCGTGCTCTTTAACCATGCGCAGGAGATGCTGTTTGGCCTGTTCGAGCTGCGCGTCGCCCTGGCTGATGAACAGGGTCTGGTATTCCAAAAACTTGCCGGTCGCATCGAGGGCTACGGTCTTGCAGCCGGTCCGGATGCCCGGATCGAGGCCGATCACCGCCTTCCCCCCAAGGGGCGATGCGAGCAGCAGTTCGCGCAGGTTTTTGGCAAAGATCTCGACCGCTTCCTCGTCGGCCACCTGCTTCATGTCGACCCGCACGTCGGTCTCGACGGAGGGCGCGATCAGGCGCTTGTAGGCATCGGCTGCAGCTTCCTCAAAGAGCTTTGCAAACGGGGAGCGCGGCTTGTAACCGGCGCAAAGCTCGATTTGAGGCATCAAAGGCTCGGGCGCAAGCGACAGCCCCACCCGCAGCATGCCCTCGCGCTCGCCACGCCGCACTGCAAGATACCTGTGAGAAGGCACGCGACCGACCGGTTCCTGATAGTCGTAATATTGTTCGTACTGCGTGCGCTGCGCCTTAGCCTCGTCCGTCGCCTCAGATGTGAGCGCGCCATCCTTCTTGAAGGCCCCGCGCACCAGGGCCCGCACATCGGCCTGATCGGCGATCGCCTCGGCCACGATGTCCTTTGCCCCCTTTAAGGCCGCCGCGATGTCGGGAACCTCTTTGGCCGCATCCACATATTTCTGCGCTTCGGCTTCGGGATCGCCGTCCAGCGGCTGCGCCAGGATCAGATCACCCAGAGGACCAAGCCCACGCTCCCTTGCGATGATCGCCCGCGTCCTGCGCTTCGGCTTATAGGGCAAATAGAGATCCTCGAGTTCGGTCTTCTGCGCGCAGGCCATGATCTTTGCTTTGAGCTCGTCTGTGAGCTTCCCCTGCCCTTCGATGCTCTCCAAAATGACGTTTCGCCGGTCGTCGAGCTCGCAAAGATAGGTTTTGCGCTCCTCGATGCTGCGGATCTGCACCTCGTCCAGTCCACCCGTCGCCTCCTTGCGGTAGCGCGCGATGAACGGGACCGTGTTGCCCTCGTTTAAAAGGCTCACCACCTGCGCCACCTGAGGCTGCGGCAAGGCGAGATCGATCGCGATCTGCGGGATGGGGTTATATTGTGATTTGGCCGCCTTTTGGGTCGCTTCGGAAGTAACGGTTTCGTCCATGGTCTCAAACTTTCCTGGTGAAAAATGCGCCCGCTTGTAGCACGATCAGGAATGTGGCGAAAGACTGAACGCAGGAATTTTTGTTAAAAAAAGGGCGATTGCAGTGAGATGATGCGTCCGATACAATCGCATGAGGCTCGGGTTTGCAAGCGTGATGGCAAAAGTCCCTTGGTTCGAACCATTCGCTTAAATGATAGGATTTTTTGCTGCCAAGATGCGATCGATCCGCTTCGCGGGTTCAACGGTTTTGCTCTCTGAGCCCAATGGCTGAGCCTTGCCTGCAAAACCCATCTGCTTTTAAAGCCCACCCGTTTTGCGCGTTCAGTTCAAGGTATCTGCTTCCGCCACACAATCACTCTGCTTTCAATACAGAATCTATCCATCAACAGAGCCCAACCGATCAGCTCTTAAAGCCTGATGCTTGGGCTTGATCAGCCGAGTCGTCCTGCTCGATGAATCGATCGCTTGCGATGGATGCGCTTAAAGGTGAGACATGGGATCAGAAGTGAGCGGCGATCTCAAAGGAAGGATCTCGTTTTAGCCTCAGGGCTCGGTGCTGTCGCCCTCATCGCCCGGAGCATCTTCGCCCTTCAGTTGGGCTAAGTCTTTGGCCTCCTTGGGATCTGAGCCCTGCTTGCGGCTGCCGTGGGCCATGAAGTCGACGATCGTCTTCATACGGCCTTTGAGCTCGGCGTCCTGATCGCTCAGGATATTTAAAATGTTATAGAGGCCCAAAAACGCCTTCCAACCCTCTGCCCGAGCTGCGCGGTAGCTGTCGAGCGCCATCGTGTACAGGGTACCCAGCTGGTCGAGCAGCAGGCTCATGTCGGCCTGCATCTTGAGATCGGCCGCGATCGCTTCGGGTGAAAACTGCTGCAGGTTGACGTTGCAGTCGTTGGCAATCTGGAGCAGCAGGCTCAGGTATTTTTCGTAATTGTTGCGCGCCGAAGGCAAAAGATTGCGCTCGCTGCCCGTCAGCGTGACGCAGTTTGCCTTAAAGACGTCGTAAACTTGGTTCAAAGATGCCCGAACCTCGGTCATTTGCGCTTCAGTCAGCGACTTTTCGATGCGATTCGCCATGACGGCCTCCTTCAGTACTCGCTTTGGAGAGCATAAAGGCAACGTTCAAAAAAGGGAAATATAAAATTAGGGAGTGGAGAAAAAAGAGCTGAAGGGGCTCAAAGCTGAGTTCAGAGGCTTCGTCACCGGAGACCGCTTTGATCGTAAATGGGCTTATGTTGAGCGGACTTTGCAGCTCAGAGTGCAGGCATGCGCCACAAAAATGTGGAAAGGCCCGCCTTTTTACACGAATCAAAAATGATCTTGCCCAATGATCGCGTTTTTTATACAAGCGCCTGGAGGATCGATTGAGGGTGACTGGAACCGAAAATGGCGATTGACACGAAAAAAGAGCAAGAGAGAGATGAGCTGCACCGGAGGATTTGGGCGATTGCAGACGAGCTGCGCGGTGCTGTGGATGGGTGGGATTTTAAGAATGATGTGTCCTGTTTGATCGCTGTATCTCCAAAACAGCTCCAGGATTGAAGGTGAGGCCTCAATGAGCAAGCTTTCCTTCATCGCATTCTGCATCGAGCATTATGCAGATCATGTGCATCAGTCAGGCCCTGAGATCTATCAGCTTTTCAAGGATGAAGGTTTATTGCAGCTTCTCCGCGATGATTACGATGATCTCCATGGCATGGGCATCGAGTTCATGATCGATTTTTGCTCCAATTATTTGAAGGAGAGGCCCAAAACATGCATGCCTTAGTTCGGTCGATTCTGATCCCCGATATCGTAAAGCTCATTCAGGCGCATTACGGCCTCGATGAAGAGACAGCGATGGATCTCTTTTATTCTTCTAATACCGCATCCCTTTTTGCGGATGATGAGATGGGCTTATATGGCCAGTCCGCCTGGTATATTTTTGGCCTCTTCATGGAAGAGATGAAACAAAAGGGTTTGCAGCTCATTCGACCGATTGGAGGGCAACCATGAAAGATCCGATGAACGAAGATCTGATCCCGAATGAAAACATGAATTCAATCTATGCGAATTTGATTGAACAGATCGGCTCAACCCTGCATGAAGGGCGAAGTCAGATTGCGCTCTCTTTGCAATCCCAACTGCTCAATGCCTATTGGCAGATGGGCAGACAGATCGTCGAATATGAGCGGCAGGTCAATGCCCCCATCGAAATCGGCTCTCCTCTGTTGAATCGGCTTTCTCAGGATCTGGCTCTGAAATATGGCGCAGGTTTCAGCCGAAGCAACATCTTTTACATGCGCAAGCTTTACCTCACCTATCCCGAACCTGAGGCCTTGCCCAAGCTGACCTGGAGTCATTTCATCGAGCTCCTTAAAATTGAAGATCCGCTCGAACGCTCCTTTTATGAAAAGGAATGCCTGAATGCGCATTGGGGCGTTCGGGAACTTCGCCGCCAGATGAAGAGCATGCTCTTTCATCGTCTGGCTTTAAGCACCGACAAGCAAGAAGTGCTGCGCCTTTCAAAAGAAGGGCAAATCATCGAAAAGCCTGAAGATATCATCAAAGATCCCTATGTTTTTGAATTCACAGGTCTGCCTTCATTGCCTGCCTATAAGGAATCGGATCTTGAAAATGCTCTGATTCAAAATTTAAGCGATTTTCTTTTGGAGCTCGGCAAGGGCTTTGCCTATGTCGGCCGCCAGCAATCTTTTATGCTTGCAGGTCGTTCCTATAAGGTAGATCTCGTCTTCTATCATCGCATCCTCAAATGCTTTGTCCTCATCGATTTAAAGCGGGGTGAAATCACCCATGAAGACATCGGCCAGATGAATTTTTATCTCAATTATTATCGGGAAGAAATGAACACCGAAGGTGATACCGATCCCATCGGCATCGTCCTCGGCGCCTATAAGGATCAACTGGTCATGCGATACGCCCTGCAGAATATTTCAAATCAGGTCTTTGCAACCCGTTACCAACTCTATCTCCCGGATCGCGCCCAGCTGGAAGCCGAGCTTCAACATTTACTCGATGAGGATTCAACTGCACATGAATCATCGGAGCATCGCTTAAAAATGATGTCTCAGGAGAAACAGAATTGAGCCTCAAATGATCTCCCAAACCAAAGGGATCAAAGCCGTCCCCAGAGGTGGGGACGGCTTTATAACTGCTTCGCTCCTTCACGACACCTGGTGCCCCCATCCTCCCGACGTCATCCATAAAAATCTCTCGCCTGAAAGCTCTCATCTCGCAACAAGGGCTTTACACTCTCGGAAGTCGAGGTTACGATGGGGCGATTTGATTGATTTGGGGGGTATCATGTACCGCTTTCCTCTGTTTTCTCGAGTTCTTGTGTTGTCGCTGGTGACCGGGCTGGTGGGGTGTGAGGTGGACGTGAACGATCCGCCGAGGAAGGGGTTGGGGGCTGCGTGCGATGAGGAGCAGGAATGCGAGGCGCGGCTGAAATGTTGCCATGGAGTCTGCACGGAGATCGCGGCCTGTGAGGCGGGCAATGGACAGAAGGCGCTCGGTGAGAGCTGCTCGGTGAGCACGGAATGCCTCACGCATTTGCGGTGCTGTTCGGGGGTTTGCAACGTCAACTCAGCCTGTGGGAGCCCGTACGAGGATGCGGACATCATCAGGGAGAATCACGCGCCGGTCTTCGAGCCGATCAACGCTCAGATCGGCACGGTGGGCCAGGAAATGCGGTTCACCCTTCACGCGACGGATGAGGATGGCGACAAGCTGACCTATTTCATCAGCGAGGGAGCACCTGAGGGCGCGAGCCTCGACAGAGAAACCGGCGAGTTCAAATGGACGCCCCAAAAAACCGGTGACTATAACGTCGTCTTTGGGGTCATCGACGGGCAGGCTTCGGCGTCGGTCCGGATTCTGATCAGCGTCCAGCAGGTTCAGAAGGAAAACCATAAGCCGACGCTCGATCCGCTCTATGCGGCCTATGAACTGACGGCGGGACAGCAGTTTGAGCTCGAACTCACCGGTCACGATGAGGATGGCGATGAGCTCACCTATGGTTTTGATGCCCAGAATGCGGAAGATGCGCTCGCGCTCCAGGATGCCCGCATGGAGGGCAACCGCTTTATCTGGACGCCTGGAGTCTCCCTGGCCCAAAAGACGGTGCATCTGACCTTCAAGGTGCAGGATACGCACAACAGCTTTGCCTACAGCGCCCCGATCGCCCTCAATATCGCTGCAGCGCAGGGGGCGGTTCCCGTGCTCGATCCGATCCTCGAAAACGGATCTGCGACCTATACGCTCTGCGTCGGCAAGACCTGGGCCTTCAATCTGCATGCGACGGATGCGGATGGCGATCGGCTCACCTACGGCGTGACCGGTGCGCCCTCGGGTGCGACCCTCAATTCGGGGACCGGTGCTTTCAGCTATACCGCCACGGAAGCGGACATCGAGCGATATCTCCTGACCTTTGAAGCCCGGGATCCGAGCGACAACCGCGCGATCCGGCAGCTGACCCTCATCGTGACCCAATGCCAGAGCGGCGGCAACCACGCGCCTGCCCTCTCGCCGATCGAAGATCAGCAGGTGCAGATTGGAGCCCCCTTGTCTGTGGGACTGGCTCGATATGCCTCCGATCAGGACAACGATGCGCTGAGTTTCAGCCTGAGCGGTCAACCCGCAGGCGCCACGCTCGATGCGAATACCGGCGTCTTCTCCTATGCCGTCTCCGACTGCGACCTCGTCGGGCGATCCTTCACCTTCAACGTGATCGTCTCCGATGGAGAGCAAACCACCTCGGGTGAGATGACGGTCTGGGTGATCGATCCCAGCGGCAGCTGTGGGCCCCGGAATCATGCCCCGACATTGCGCGAGATTCCCAGTCTGACCGCGATCGTGGGCCAGGCTTACACGATCGATCTCTCTCCATATGCGAGCGATCAGGATGGCGATTTGCTCACCTATCACCTGAGCAATGCGCCCACCAACGCCTCGATCAACAGCTCAGGTCGCTTTGCGATCTCCCCAACCTGCAGCCAGGCGAATCAGACCTACACGCCCACCCTCACGGTCACCGATCCCCACGAGGCTTCAGCGAGCAAGACGTTCACCCTCAACATCCAGGACTCAACCCCAGCCTGCCGTTCAGCCAACTGCGATTACACCGGAGACGATGGCGATCTCTTCGACACCCGCGAATGCAACCACGATGAGGCACACGCAGTTCCCGTCATGGATGCCATCGGTACCCATCCCCTCAAATTGCTGCCCGGTTACAGCGACTTGTTTAAATTCACTGCGGTTGAGGGCCAGGCTTACAGCGTTGCGATCACGTTCGATCACAGCGATGATGCTGTCCTCAATCTGACGATCTCTGATGACACCAGAAGGCCGGGCACATGCCTCGATAACTTAACCCAGGGAATATATGAGAACGGCTGCTTCACAGAGAACGACATCTCTGACGTGGCATATATGGTTTTCACTGCACCCCAATCGCGTGAGTATTATATAGAAGTCTTTAATTTCAATGATGATGCGGAGTTCACCCATGACTATCAGCTGTATTTTGCAGAACGAAATGACGATTGCCCTGATGACCGTTTCGAGTCTGAGGGTGACCGGTCCAATAATTTTGGTGGCGCGATGGCGACTAAAATCGATTACGGGATTACACCATGGCTTTCACTTTGCGGTGACCAGGACTGGTTCTTCCTGGAGTCTCCCCGGTACGACAGCAAGTTCAGCATCGTCGTCGATCAGAATGCGGATGCGGCCCTCTACGCTTATCAATGCACCATCGGGGCGAGAAGCCATTATAAGTACCATGACATCATCAGACCCTCTGAAACTCCAGACCTATCAGGCGTCCCGAACTGCTCCAGCGCTTCTGAAAGCAACCCGGCCTGTGTCTGCACAGTGGAATCCTACGGTAACATCTGCGAGGGCCGTGAGAATCAGCGCTCTGGCCGAAACAAGGTGATCACGCTCGATCTGCCAGCCAGCAGCGAGTCCTATTTTATCCAGGTTCTCAGCAACACAACGAATGTCTTCTATGACATCGTTTACACCTCCGCTGAGTGATCTTTTCAGCGCATAGAACCTTCCATTCGCCCGCCCTCTGCATGGATTCCGGATTCCCGGACCTGCAGCCTGCCTCAATCCTGCCTTTGCTCACTGCCTGCAATCTTTTTTCAAATCGCATCGATTGTATCCAGTCGTCACTATTGACTTTTGAGGATTGCGTATGCTCCAATGCTGCGTTTTTTTTCGTTCCTCAGGCGATTGGACGATGCTGAAAATGCGCAAAACCTCCTTGTTTTTAAAGACGGCCCTCATCGGCCTCTGTTGTGCCGCTCCGCTTTACGGCTGCGACGATGACGACAGCTCACCGACCCCGGAAGAGCTGGATGGAGCTTCATCCGGGGATGGCGCCTTTGTGCGCGATGGCGAAACGGCCAGCGATACGGGGCATCAGGACGGCAGCCCGGCCGACAGCGGCAAACAGGACGCGGAGGCTGACGGTTCGCAGGAAGCGGATGCAGCGGATGCAGAAGCGGATGCAGCGGATGGTGGAGATTCGGCCATACCCCAATGCGTTTTGGACGACGAATGCCCTGCGAGCGATGTTTGCCATAAGCCCGTCTGCAATGACGGCACCTGCGGTGAGACGGCGATTCCCGGCTGCTGCATGGGGGTTGAGACCTGCGGCGATCCCAAAGACGCCTGCCACGAAATGAACTGCACCGATCACGCCTGCGTTGAAACCGCCAAAGACGGCTGCATCGCCTGCAATACCCCTCAGGACTGCGCATCTGAGGCCGGTGTCTGCCAGAGTTTTGACTGCGCATCGGGCCAATGCCGGTTTGAAAACATCGGGGAATGTTGCGAAAACTCCAACCAATGCCCGCCTCAGGACGCCTGCCATACCGCTCAGTGCAACTCCGAACATCGCTGTGAACAGATCGCCATCGAGGGCTGCAAACTCTGTACGGGCGACGAGCAATGCCACGAGCTCTGCACCGAGGGCCATTGCACCGCAACCGGCGTCTGCAGTGCCGAGACCCCCATTCCCGGATGCTGCCACAACAGCGAGGAATGCACCGATCCCATATTGAGCCTTTGCGAAGAGGATCGCTGCGTCGCGCCCCACTGCACGAACGATGACGACTGCGCGGGAGCCCTGGGCTGCATTTCAGAGCGCTGCGGCGAGATCAACCTGGTGGACTGGTGCGCCCTGCAGGATCCGGTGGACGGATCCTTTGTGGCAACCGCACAGATTCAGGCTCTGGCGCGTTTGTATGAACCCGGCATGACCGGCAGCGAGGGCAACGCAGCATCCGTCCGCGTGCAGCTCGGCTCCCGGCAAAAGGCAGACGGCGCCGAATGGCAATGGGCAGACGCGACCGCAAACAGCGCTTACAGCCACGATCAGCACAGCGAATATGGCGCCTCCATCAGCGCATTGCCCGTAGGCCTTTACGAGCTGGCCGCCCGCGTTTCGGTGGACGGTGGACAGCATTGGCAAATGTGCCATGCCGGCGAGCTCAAACCCGACGGCAGCGGTGACCGCGAGGGCGTCTCAAACGTGGATCCGGTGGTGGCCTTCGATCCAGCCAAAACCGGTCAGATCGAGATCGTCGAATGCCTCGCCCATACCGACTGCCAGGACGGCAAACTCTGCGAGCTGGATCCCGAAAAGGCCGGATACCGTACCTGCATCGCCGTCCAATGCAGCGCGCAGAAGCCCTGCGAAGCCTGGCCCTGCATGACCGCGCATTGCGGAAACGACCATCTTTGCGTCTATGAATCGATCGCGGGCTGCTGCACCGAGGCCCAGGGCTGCGGCGAAGAAGGCAAATGCCTGATCGAACAGGGCGCACAGACCGGAACCTGCGTCGAATGCATCGGCGATCTGGACTGCCTGAGCGGCGATCCCTGCGTGAGCACCGTCTGCTACAGCAACACCCATCAATGCGGATCCAACACGATCGAAGGCTGCTGCACCGACGAGAGCCAGTGTCAGGCACCCAAGCCCTTCTGCCACATCGAGGATCACGCAAACGCAGGCCAATGCGCCGAATGCGCGACCGACGAACATTGTCCCGCAAGCGATGAATGCCATCTGCGCACATGCAATGATGGGGTCTGCGGTGAGGAATCGCTCCGCTTCGAAGGCTGCTGCACAGGGGGCGAGCAATGCGAAGGTGCTCTGATCTGTGATGAGACGAACCATTGTGTCGCGAACCTCGCCGATTGGTGCAATTTTGACCATTTTGAAGGAAACCAGGCGAGCACCGGGATCGGTCGCCCGATTGCCGGTTACGCGAGGCTGAAGGAAGCGGGACTTCCCGCCTCCGGCTCTGATCTTTCAAAGTTTCAGGTCATGATCGGCTATCTCAGCGAAAATGCCGAAGACCAGAGCTTGGAGAGTTCGGCCTGGCAATGGCTCAGCGCATCGAAGAGCGACTGCGCAGACTGCGGCGAAATGCTCGAATACAGCGCCCCGATCCAGATCGGCGCGATCGGCGATTACAGGGTTGCGGCCCGGATCTCCGTCGATGGCGGCGCCCATTTCGTCCTCTGCAACAACCCCACCGTGGGCATCAGCTACGCCGATGGCGGTCAATACGATGCGACAAAGAACGCGCCCCTCTCCGTCGTCTCGAACTGTGCCTCCTGCAGTGAGGAAAAGCCCCTCTGTGAGGAAGCGACAGCGACCTGTGTCGCCTGCATCAGCGAGGCCGACTGCGAAGGTGATCTCATCTGCAAAGAGAACGCCTGCGTCCCGGCCGGCGAGGAAGACTGTAACCCGAAGACGATGGCGACCCCCTTCATCTCGGAAGTCTTCGTCGATGCGAACGGCAGCCGCGCCATCGAGATCTTTAACCCAGGCTGCATGACGCTCCGTGTCGATGGTTACAAACTTTCCCAGACTGAGCTCACAGACGCGGTCACCCTCTCAGGCTCGATCCCGACGAACGGCGTCAAGGTCATCTGCTCCGGCGAAATCGATGGCTATGACTGCAGTTACGAGGATCTAAGCCCGATCACCGCAGAGGGACCGATCTCGCTCTACGATGCCGAGGGTCATCTGCTCGATACCTTCGGCCAGGCAGACACGAACTGGGCCCAAAACACCGACAGCGGGCGCGTGATCGATCAGAACGGTGATCCCACCTCGGATCCTGAGACCGGGGATCAGCCGGGCCTCGGATCCGTCAAGGACAGCGAAGGACAGGAGCTGGTCACCCCGATCCTCTGCGAGGGGCTCTTTGAGGCGACCGCAAACTGCATTCCCAGCTGCGAGGGCGAGACCCAGGCGACCGCGCATTGGATCTGGACGGCCGACGGCAACCAGGGCGTCCGGTGCTGCGGCAGCGATCCCGACTGCGAAGGCCAGGGCTTCTGCGATCTCGCGACCCATCAATGCCTCCCCTTCGACCAGAATCCCTGTGGGCAGTTTGACTGCAGCAAAACCACGCTCTCCATCTGCGGCGATCACGACCAGATCTTCTCGTACAAGACCCGCTGCGAGCTCCGGAACGGCGTTGCGACCTGCGTCAAGGATCAGCCCGATGGCCAATTCTACGACTGCGCAAACGAGACTGCCCCGGCCAAAGCGAGCTGCAGTGAGAACCGCTTCACAGCTCAGAAAGGAAGCTGCAGGAAAGGCAGCGTCCTCAATGCCCTCACCGATTGCAGCTATGAACCCGCCGCGGATCCCGTGGACTGCAGCGTCCTGCCTCAGAGCAGCTGCGATGAAGACGGCTTCACCCATGGTCTGAAGGGTACCTGCACAGCGAACGGATGCGACTTTGAAAGCGAAACGCTCGCCTGCACCGCGGATGCAACCCGCTGCCAGGACGGCGCGATCGTCAAACTCGACGGTCAATGCGATCCCCAGGCCGGCTGCGGAAGCGAGCTCATCGAGTCTTGTCCTTCCGGCAACAGCTGCGATCCCGAAACCCCCGGTGGTTACTGGCAGAACGAAGCCCTCTGCGACGGCGATCACTGCAAGAAGACCTTTGTGTCCTGCAACGCGGGCGAGATCTGTTACGAAGGCGAATGCATCGAGGATCCCTGCAAGCGTCTCGACTGCACCGCGCATTTCATCTACAGCTGCAGCGAGGGCGTAATCGCTGAATCGTCGACGATCTGCCAGGTGACCGGCAATCAGGCGAGCTGCGTGGCCACAGCCCTGACCGGCGAGAGCCATGACTGCACGACCGCACAGGCGCCGGAGGCTCAGGTCTGCAACGCCAACCGCTACACCGCAAAGCGCGGATCCTGCACCGAGGGCAGCGAGGTTTCGAGCCTCACCGCCTGCGACTATGAAGCGACCGCCGAAGAGAAAGACTGCAGCGATCTGCCCGCGCCCGTTTGCGACGGCACAGAGCTCGTCAAAGCGATCTCCGGAAGCTGCACCGAAACGGGATGCACATTCACCTATGACCGAACGACCTGCAGCGCGGGCGTTTTGAGCTGTGCAGAGGGCGTCATCTACAGCCAGACGGGAGATTGTGCGGAGGGCGCCTGCAGCAAAACCATCACCGAGACCTGCGAAGCGAAGACCGTCTGCGACGACCAATCGAACGGATACTGGAAGCATGAAGCGAGCTGTGACGGCGATCACTGCAAGAAGACTCTGATCCCCTGCAATGCAGAGGAGATCTGCCATGAAGGCGCCTGCATTCCCGATCCCTGCATCAAAGCGGCCTGTGAAGAGAAGCATCTTTACGTCTGCAGCAACAACAAGATCACCGAATACTCAGCGAAATGCGAACGGAGCGGCAATCAGGCGAGCTGCGTCCAGGACCAGCCGACAGGACAGAGCAAGGACTGCACCGCGATCGGCCTCGAACAGATCTGCGCTGGAACGATCTTCCAGGCCAAAGAAGGAAGCTGCGAAGATGGCGTCACCGGGTTGACCTGCAACTATACTGCGACCGGTGAAGCCAAGGACTGTGCCGAGCTGCCCGAAGCGGAATGCGACGGCACTACCCTGGTCGAATATGTCTCCGGCAGCTGCACGCTGGAAGGCTGCAGCTATGAGACGACCCGAACCGAGGATGCGCCGGAATGTCCCTGCCATAGCAAGGCGGATTGCGAAGAAAACGAGCTCTGCCATCTTTCAGGCGCGAATCCACCCGTCGGCCAATGCGTACCGATTTGCCATGGGCACAGTGAATGCGCAGAGGGCATGATCTGCCGTCAGGCGAATCCCGGTGAAGCGGCCGATCAGACCAGCTGCCTCCCCGGCTATCGCCTGGAAGATGATCAGCAGGAATGCCTCAAGGGTTACTACCAGTCCTCCGACCTCTGCATCCCCGGTTGCGATGAACCGTCGGATTGCACGAGCGATGAAGAAAACTGCAACTTTGAAACCCATCAATGCAGCGACAAGATCGAATGCGACGAGGATGCAGACTGCGACGGCGGTGCCTGCGATCTTCAGGCCGATCCACCCGCCTGCCTCCCCGGCAAAGGTGATGCCTGCACTGATCCCATCGTTCCCAAATTCACAAATGGCATCGCAAAGATCTCGGGGAACGACTTCGCTGAGGACTTCAGCTCGACATGGACGCAAGGCACAGGCTGCAAAGGCGCCGACAGCAACAGTCCAGATGCGCCCGAGGTCTTCATCAAGCTCGATCTCAAAGCCGGAGAGATCGTCAACGTCGCCGAGACCGGTGAACTTCGCATGGCCCTCTCTTACATCGAGGGATGCGATGCGACCGCATGTATGGCCTCATACTTTGGCGATGATGCCAACGGTCTGGCCCACACCGCAACGAAAGATGAAACCATCTACGCGGTCGTCGAAAGCTATTTCTTCGTCAATTCGAACTTGCACAAGGCTTACGAAATCGTCGTCCACAAAGGGCATCCCGGCTGCGGCGGTGGCTTTATTGAAGATGGCGAGCAATGCGACGACGGCAACCTGATTTCGGGTGATGGCTGCGAGAGCAACTGCCAGGTCACCGAAGGCTGGGTCTGCGACTACCAGCAACCCTCAGTCTGTCGAAAGATCACCTGCGGCGATGGCTTCGTCGATGAAGGCGAGCAATGCGACGATGGCGACAAGGAATCGGGCGACGGCTGCGAAGCGGACTGCTTGTTCACAGAAGGCTGGATCTGCTCCGGTGAGCCTTCCGTCTGTCAGATCGCCAACGAGGGAGATATCTGCTCCAAAGCGTTCGTTCCCAACTTCGTAAACGGAACCGCGACGATCTCGGTCAGCGACTTCATAACGGAATTCACCTCCCAATGGACGGGTGGCACAGGCTGTCAGAACTACAGCGAGACAGCATCCGAGTTCTTCACCCGGCTCGATCTCAAAGCCGGAGACATCGTGAAGGTGACCCAGAACTCCACGGAACGTTTCGTGATCTCCTTCATCAAGGGATGCGGCGTTACGGCATGTGCTGCCTCATTTGATATGGGGAGCGATGGATCCGGTCTTGCGACCTATACCGCGCCAGAAGATGAGACGATCTACCTGGTCACCGAAAGCTATTACAAGATCTACACATCTGCGTCCATACCTTACGAGCTCGTCATCACCAAAGAGCATCCATGCGATGCGCCCTCAGATTGCGCGGGCGTTCCAGGGAACTGCAACTTTGAAACGCATCTGTGCGACGAAAACATCGTATGTGACGAAGACTCAGACTGCGACGGCAGTGCATGCAATCTGGAGAACAATCAGCAAGTCTGCCTCCCCGGCAAAGGTGATGCCTGCGCGGATCCCATCGTTCCAAAGTTCGTCAACGGAACCGCGACGATCTCGGGGAACGACTTCGGAGCGGAATTCACCTCAACATGGACGCAGGTCACAGCCTGCAGGGGAAGCAACTCTAATACTGCACCTGAGGTCTTCATCAAGATCGATCTCAAAGCCGGAGACATCTTCAACATCGCCGAAAAGGGTGGCATCGTTATGATGATCTCTCTCATCAATGGATGCGGTGCGACGGAATGTATCGCCACCCCCATTGGTGGTGATTCTGGCAATACATTCGAAAACCTGACCTACACTGCGACAGAGGATGAAACGATCTACGCGATCGTCGAAAGCAATTACAGCACCGATGCTTTGTTGCACCAGCCTTACGAAATCGTCGTCACCAGGCAGCACCCCTGCGATGAGCCCTCAGACTGCTCTGAAGGTGAGAACTGCAACTTTGAAACCCATCTGTGCGACGAAAGCATCGAATGCGATGAGGATGCAGACTGCGACGGCGCTGCCTGCGATCTCGATCAGCAAGCCTGCCTTCCTGGCTCCGGGGATACCTGCGCGGATCCCATCGTTCCAAAGTTCACAGACGGCATCGCGACGATCTCGGGTGAAGACTTCGGAGAGGACTTCACCTCAACATGGACGCAGGGCACAGGCTGCGAAGGATACAGCTCCTACAGTTCAGATGCGCCCGAAGTCTTCATCAAACTCGATCTCAAAGCCGGAGAGTTCGTCAACATCGCCGAGACCGGCCCCATCAATATGGTGATCTCTTACGTCGAGGGATGCGATGCGACCGCATGTGTTGCCTCAGACGATTTGAGAAGCGATGAATCCGGCGGTCTGACCTACACCGCGCATGGAGATGAAACGATCTACGCGGTCGTCGAAAGCAAATACGCATCAAATCTACACAAGGCTTACGAAATCGTCATCCACAGGCATCAGATCACCTGCGGTGATGGCTTCGTCGTTGAAGGCGAGCAATGCGACGACGGCAACACAGGGTCGGGCGACGGCTGCGTCGATTGCCAGGTCACGTCAGGCTGGGTCTGCAATGACAAACAGCCATCGGTCTGTCACAAGACCATCTGCGGTGATTACATCGTCGAGGGAGATGAAGAATGCGACTCATACAAAGCGAGCGACGGCTGCGTCGATTGCCGGATCACGGAAGGCTGGGTCTGCATCAACGACGAAGATGTCAACGAATGCCATCTCCAGCTTGCAGGGGATACCTGCTCCAACCCCATCGTTCCGAACTTCGTCAACGGAACAGCGACGATCTCGGGTGACGACTTCGGACTGGACTTCACCTCAACCTGGACGCAGGGCACAGGCTGCGCAAACTTCGGCGACAGTTCAGCTGCGCCCGAGGTCTTCATCCAGCTCGAGCTCAAAGCCGGAGATACCATCAACGTCGCCGCGAGCGGATACATCTATCCGAGTATCAGTATCCATTTCATCGAGAGATGCGATGCGACAGCATGCGTTGCCTCAACATCGAATAACCAACTGACCTACACCGCGACAGAAGATGAAACGATCTACGCAGTCGTCGAAGCCTACGACAGCCACACTGCGCACGACGGCTACGAAATCGTCATCACCAGGCGATGCGATGAACCCTCAGACTGCTCCGGGGGTGAAAACTGCAACTTCCAAACCCATCTGTGCAGCGACGAGATCGCCTGCGACGAAGACGCAGACTGCTGCGATGCCGGCGCGAGCTGCGATCAGATCTGCCTCAGTGCGGGGATCAAGGACGCCAACCCGAGATGCACAGAGGGCCAGTTTGCAACGATCACGCAGGACGGAGATGAAATCGTCTACAGCTGCCCCGCCGGTTATTATCTCTACAAAGAGAACCATTCGTATATGATCGACGGCTCGATCTATGACTACGATTACTACTGCCGCATCGGTTGCGATGAGTCCTCAGACTGCACGGGCGATGCAGGGAACTGCAACTTCACGACCCATCAATGCGATTCGGGCATCGAATGCGACGAGGACGCCGACTGCGGCGTTGGCACCTGCAATCTGGAAGCGGATCCGCCTGTCTGCGTCTTCCAGGGCACCGGAGATTCCTGCACTCAACCCATCATCCCGCGTTTTGACGCCAACGGAACCGCGAGGATCTCGGGGAACAACTTCGGAGCAGACTTCACCTCAACATGGACGAATGGCACCGGCTGCGAAGGATTCTACAGTGAGGAAGCGCCCGAGCTCTTCATCAGGCTCGATCTCAATGCCGAAGAGACCGTCAACGTAACCGGATCTGGTGGCCTTCGCCTGGCCATCTCTCTCATCGACGGATGCGATTCGACAAGATGTTTTGACTCCATAGATAGCTATGGCAACGATGACCTGACCTACATCGCGACACAAAATCAAACGATCTACCTGGTCGTCGAAAGCTATTACAGCGACGATTGGAGAATCAATGCTGCTTACGAAATCGTCATCCGCAAAGTGCATACCGGCTGCGGTAATGGCTTCCGTGAAAACAGCGAGCAATGCGACGACGGCAACCTGATTTCGGGTGATGGCTGCGAGTCTGATTGCCAGATCACAGATGGCTGGGTCTGCAACGACGAACAACCTTCCGCATGCCATCCCAAACCTGCAGGGGATACTTGCGACCAGGCTCTGGTTCCGGAATTTGACGCCAACGGCATCGCTACGATCTCAGGTGACGACTTCGGATTGGACTTCACCTCAACATGGACGAATGGCGATAACTGCGCAAACAATTCCTCCACCAGCGAGTATGCGCCCGAGGTCTTCATCAGGCTCGAGCTCAATGCCGGAGACATCGTCAACGTGGCCGAGAAGGGGTCCATCTATGCAAGCATCTCTTACATCAATGGATGCGATGCGACCGCATGCGCTGCCTCAACAGATACTCAGACATACAACGGTCTGACCTACACCGCGCCCCAAAATGAAACGATCTACGCGGTCGTCGAAAGCCAATACTACTACGATTCGTATGTGCACAAAGCTTACGAAATCATCATCACCAAACGTCACCTCACCTGCGGCGATGGCATCATCGATAATCCCGAAACATGCGATGACGGCAACACAGAGTCGGGTGACGGCTGCGAGGCTGATTGCCAGATCACAGATGGCTGGGTCTGCAACGACAAACAACCTTCCGCATGCCACCCCAAACTTGCAGGGGATACTTGCGACCAGGCTCTGGTTCCGGAATTTGACGCAAACGGCATCGCTACGATCTCAGGTGACGACTTCGGATTGGACTTCACCTCAACATGGACGAATGGCGATAACTGCGCAATCAGTTCCTCCACCAGCGAGGAAGCGCCCGAGGTCTTCATCAGGCTCGATCTCAATGCCGGAGACATCGTCAGCGTCGCAGAAAAGGGTGACTTCTATGCAAGCATCTCTTACATCAATGGATGCGATGCGACCGCATGCGCTGCCTCAACAGATACTCAGACATACAACGGTCTGACCTACACCGCGCCCCAAAATGAAACGATCTACGCGGTCGTCGAAAGCCGATACTACTACGATTCGTATGTGCACGATGCTTACGAAATCGTCATCACCAAACATCACCTCACCTGCGGCGATGGCATCATCGATAATCCCGAAAAATGCGATGACGGCAACACAGAGTCGGGTGACGGCTGCGAGGCTGATTGCCAGGTCACAGATGGCTGGGTCTGCAACGACGAACAACCTTTCGCATGCCATCCCAAACCTGCAGGGGATTCTTGCTCTGACGCCATCGTTCCCATCTTTGAAAACAAAACCGCGAGGATCTCGGGTGATGACTTCGAAGTGGACTTTACCTCCCAATGGACGCAGGGCGCAGACTGCGCAGGCAGTTCCTACTACAGCGAGAATGCGCCGGAAGTCTTCATCAAGCTCGATCTCGAAGCAGGCGATATCGTCAATGTCACCGAGACCGGTCCCATCGATAAACTGGTGATCTCTTTCATCGGGGGATGCCTTGAGACCGCATGTGCTGCCTCAAAGATTTCGAGTAATAATCCCCCCCAGGGCCCGACCTACACCGCGCCAGTAGATGAAACGATTTACGCTGTCGTCGAAAGCTATTACCCCAGTTCTTATGATTATGCGCACGAGGCTTACGAAATCGTCATCACCAAAGGGTATCTTGGCTGCGGCGGTGGCTTCATTGAAGAAGGCGAGCAATGCGATGATGGCAACAGCATCTCGGGCGACGGCTGCGAAGATGATTGCCAGGTCACGCCCGGCTGGGTCTGCAACGACGAACAACCTTCGGTCTGCCACAGGATCACCTGCGGCGACGGCATCATCGAAGGCGATGAAACATGCGACACAGGACCGGACCCTGCGAATGCAAGTCCAGGCTGCGTCCAATGCCAGCTCACAGCCGGCTGGTACTGCGGCACCGAACAACCTTCGGTCTGTGAACAGAGACCCGTGGGAGACACCTGCGCTCTGCCGATCATTCCCGAATTCGATGCCAACGGCCGATTTACCCTCTCCGGAACTGCAGAGGGGCATTACTTCGATGATGACTTCATCTCCACCTGGACGCAGGGCACAGACTGCCAAGGCAGTTCCTACAGCAAGGATGCCCCCGAGGTCTTCTTCGAGCTCGAGCTCGAAGCCGGAGATGTCGTCAACGTCGCCGAAACCGGTGGCATCGATATGGTGATCTCTTACGTCAGGGGATGCGGTGAGACCGCATGTGTTGACTCAAGTGATTTGAGAAATGATGAATCCCAGGGCCTGACCTACACCGCGCATGAACCTGAAACGATCTACGCAGTCGTCGAAAGCTATAGCTCCAAGTCTTATTATAATACGCACGAGGCTTACGAAATCGTCATCACCCGGCATCAGCTCACCTGCGGCGACGGCATCATCGAAGGTCATGAAGAATGCGACGACGGCGACACTGATCCGGACAACGGCTGCGATGCCGATTGCCAGATCTCGTCAGGCTGGGTCTGCAACGACGCACAACCTTCCGTCTGCCATAGAACCAGCTGCGGCGACGGCATCATCGAAGGCGATGAAACATGCGACACAGGACCGGACCCCGCGAATGCAAGTCCAGGCTGCGTCCAATGCCAGATCACAACCGGCTGGTACTGCGGCACCGAACAACCTTCAGTCTGTGAACAGAGACCGGTGGGAGACACCTGCGCTCAGCCGATCATTCCCGAATTCGATGAGCGCGGCAGATGTACCCTCTCCGGAACTGCAGAGGGACATTACTTCGATCAGGACTTCATCTCCACCTGGACGCAGGGCACAGGCTGCAAAGGCAGTTCCTACTACAGCGAGGATGCCCCCGAAGTCTTCATCGAGCTCGATCTCCAGGCCGGAGACATCGTCAACGTCGCCGAAACCGGTGGCATCGATATGGTGATCTCTTACCTCAGGGGATGCGGTGAGACCGCATGTGCGGCCTCAGATGATATGAATAACGATGAATCCAAAGGCCTGACCTACATCGCGGAAGTGGATGAGACGATCTACGCGGTCGTAGAAAGCTATTTCAGCGACACAACAAAAACGCACGAGGCATACGAAATCGTCATCCACAAAGGGCATACCGGCTGCGGCGGTGGCTACCATGAAGAAGGCGAGCAATGCGACGACGGCAACACAGAGTCGGGCGACGGCTGCGATGAGAATTGCCAGGAGGAGCCCGGCTGGGCCTGCAACAACGAAGAACCTTCGATCTGCCACAGGATCACCTGCGGCGATGGTATCCTCGAAGGTGATGAAGCATGCGACGATCACAACACCGTATCGGGAGATGGCTGCTCCTCAACATGTCAGGAGGAGATCGGCTTTAGCTGCGCCGATGGCTTCTGCTATCGCACAGAACTTGAGACCGAAAACATCAACGAATCGGCATGCGAGTTCACCCATGGAGCGATTCTGACAAATTCCTTCCGGCTTTCGGGAGAGAATTTCTTTGATGATTTCACCCATCAATGGAGCAAAGGCAGTAACTGCGAAGGTTACAACTCTTCAGATGACCCTGAAGTGATCTTTGAAGTTCCCGTACAGGCCGGTGATCTGATCCATGTCTCAGAGCATGGCGACATCGATTGCGCGATCTCGATCCTCGAACAAAGCTGCACAAGCGCTTGTCAGCAATCGATCGACAGGCCAGAAAATCCCGGGCTCATTTACCGTGCCCCAGAAGATGTTGAAACGATCTTCATCGTGATCGGAAACTACCAGAGGAACACAAGCATCAACACAGCCTATGACATCCGTATCACAAGGACGCCTTTGCCCTGCGAGAACGGAGAATGCCCCGATTGCGCAGAGGATCGCGACTGCATGCAAATGGGTCAATGCGTTGAAGGCCTCTGCCAATGCAACGCGGGCTATATCGGTGACAATTGCGAGCAATGTGATGGGAATGCAGGCTATACCCGCTCCTCTTCTGACGGCACTTGCACGCAAAACTCCTGGGGGTATTGAGCTCGCATCCCTGCCCTCACCTCGCTTCCGGCCGTAGCGCTCCACCCTTCCCTCAGCCTCCTGTAAAAAGCCTCCTGTAAACCGGCCATCGATGGCCTCTTCCTTCCCTCTTTCCAATCATTGCATGACCGCCCTCACCCGCCTTTACGGGAGAGCCGTCACAGGCGCTGCTGACACAGTTGTATGAAAATCTCCACCTGAGCCCGAAGGCCTGAGGCGGGATAAGTTGCGGAAGGATTGAGGAAGAATCGAGGCGGGATTGAGGGCGGAGGCGCTTAGAAGCGGTAACCCATGCCCATGCCGATCTGGAAGAGCACGGTATGAACCTGGAAGAGGGCTGCAAAATCATCGACCGGATTCAGGGTCTGAAGGTTCAGCCCGAGATTGGCCGAGATCTTTCGGGACAGGGCATATTCAAAGGCGGTCCCCAGCTTGTAGCTGCTCATGAAGGCGTTCTGATTGGGGAAGCAATCTGCAAAATCGTCATAGTTGTACGCGCTGCCCTGACCGCCCTGGCCATAGAGATTTTCAGACGTATCCAGCACCTTCGAAAAAGCCATCCCAAACTGCGCGCTGAGGGTGAACTTCTTCACCCGCAGGATGTCGAACCTGCCGAGGAACCCCAGGCCCAGCGCATGGGTCGTCTTCTTGTCCTCCTGGCTGATCTCGCCGTTTGACCGCTCACCCGTAATGCTGACCGATTCATTGATCAGCGCGTAGCTGGCATCGAGGTACAACCCAAACCGGGACCATCTGTGACCGAAGGCGACGTCGAGCTGGAACGGATTGGAGAAATGGGTCTTGCCTTCGTAATCGTAACCGTCCGTCTGAGGCGATCCTTCAAAGAAGCGCTCGTTGGACAACAGCGCGGTGGCCAGGCTCAGCCTCAGATCCCAACCCTTTCTGCGCGCTGAAGGCTCACTGTAGAAGGTTGCGGACGTGTCGACCGTGGCTGAAGAGGAGTTGCCCATCCGGCCTGCCTGCGCCTGGGGGAGCACGGCTGCAACGGGTTTGGGGGATTCATTGGTATATTTGCCAAATGAAAAGGCCCCGGAGGCGATCATGAGCGGATTTTGGGAAGGCAGCTCTTTTTTATGCGTCCTGAAGAACCGCTTGACGTAAAGCTCCGCCTCTTCTGCATCGATGTCGAAATCGCGTTGGGTGTCCTTCTCGCCGTCGGCCGCACCCCGAAGGGCCGCGAGGACCGCATAAGTGAACGCACCATGCTCCGCCGCCTGATACGGCCCCGAGACCTGCCCCTTGCTTGCGGCGGTCCAGACTAAGGTCGTCTTCTGAGCCACCGGTTTTAAGGCGAGTTCGACGGGCACCACAAAGCGCTGCAGCGGCACATTGCAGGCGTCGATGATGAAGACCGCGTTCTGGACCTTGGAGCGATTGGCCCAGTCCATCAGCTTCGAGAGCGCGACCGAATTGCGCATGGTCTCGGCCAGATCGTCGTCGATGGAGACCTTGGAGGTCATCAGCATCTGCCCGGAATCTTCAGAAGAGGCAAAGCCGTGCCCTGCAAAATAAAACCAGACCGTTCCCCCTTCGGCCTGCCGGAGCGCCTTTTTATATGCGGTTTCGATGCCGGAAACGGTGGCCATATTGTTTTCGATGCGCTGCACCTTTTGCGAAGACATGCCCCTGGTATAGAGGAAAAACTCCTCCATGCCGTCGCCGTCCCTTGAGGCAAAGGGCACCGCAGCGCCTGCCCCCAGATTGCTGTATTTTTCGATCGAGATGACGACTGCAGCGTCGTTGGGCGATTTGAGTCCGGTGGTGAGGCGGGCATCGACATCGATCAGATCCGGTGCCGCAAAGCCCGGTGCCGCAAGCATTATCAGCCATACAAAGATGTACCCGTATAAACAGCGCATAATCTCTCCTGTCGGGAATAAAGGAAGGTTGCACGATTGCAACGAAGCGGATTGTAAAGGCGATCGTTTCAAATGTAAAACCCGAAAGTTGAGTTTAAGAAAGTTTTTAGAGCTGATATGGGCAGGCAGGCATGAAGGTCACCCGCTGTGCGCACAGTTCCAACACTTAAAAAACGCTCGGCCGAAAATCTCTAAATCCACAACAAGTCCTTTACATTCGAAAAGAACGAGGTTACCATATGGTAATTTATTGCTTTTTAGGGTGAATATGAGTCGTTTCCCTCTCCTATCTCGATTTCTTTTTTTGTTTTTGGTCACAGAGCTCGCAGGTTGCGAAGTCTCCAGTAACGATCCGCCGCGAAAAGGGATCGGCGCGTTCTGCGACGAAGAGCGCGAATGCGAAGCCCGCCTCAAATGTTGTCACGGGAGCTGCACCACAATCGAATTCTGCGAGGATCACAACGGCCAAAAAGATGTGGGCGAACGCTGCGCTGCAAACGCTGAATGCCAAACGCATCTGCGCTGTTGCTCAGGAGTCTGCAACATCAACTCGGAATGCGATGGGTCAATCCCGCTTGGAGATGCCGGGCCGCTCCCGGTTGAAGATGCGTCCAGGATCAATCACGCACCTGTTTTTCAGCGCATGAGCGCTCAATCTGGCAAGGTCGGTCAGGAACTTCGCTTCCAGCTTCTGGCGACCGACGAAGATGACGATGAGCTGACCTATTCCATTTTTATGGACGAAGAAGACGCCCCCAAGGGTGCCCAGCTCGATGAAAAAACGGGCGAGTTCACATGGACGCCGACATAACCGGGTGTCTATACGGGCTCCTTCGGCGTCACCGATGGGCAAGCCACCGCATCGACCATGATTCTGATCAGAATCCAAACGGATGAAGTCGAAAACCGTCAGCCGACGCTCGAATCGCCCGCCGCCGAGTATCAGTTGACCGCCGGCCAACAATTTACCCTCACGTTGTCGGGCCAGGATCCGGAGGGCGATCCGCTCACTTACGGCTTTGATGCCCAGAACACCGAAGATGCGATCGCGCTCCAGGAAGCCCGCTTTGATGACAACCTCTTTACCTGGACGCCCGCAGCGGAACTCGCCGGCAAGACCGTCGTCCTGACCTTTAAAGTCCAAGACGACCACAACAACGTTGCTTACAGCTCTGCGGTTGCCCTCAAGATCGGCGCTTCCCATGGCGCAGTGCCCGAACTCGATCCGATCCTCGGAAACGGCCAGGAATCTTATACCGCCTGCATCGACTCCACCTGGGCCTTCACTCTGCACGCCAGCGATGCGGACGGCGATCCCATCACCTACAGCGTGACCGGAGCACCTGCGCGCGCGACCCTCAATGCGACCACCGGCGCCTTCAGCTATCACGCCGTTGAGGCAGACATCGGGCGACATGCCCTCACTTTTAAAGCCTGCGACTCGCAGGACAACTGCGCGACCCGTTCGCTGGGCCTCATCGTGCAACAATGCCAGATCGGCGAAGAGAACCACGCGCCCACCCTCTCGCCGATCGAAGATCAGCAGGTCCAGGTCAACGTCTCCTTCAATTTACCTCTCGCCCGATATGCAAGCGACCAGGACAACGATGCGCTGAGCTACACCATCAGCAACCAGCCCGCAGGTGCCACGATCAACCAGACCACCGGCCTTTTCAGTTACCAAGTCACCGACTGCGCGCTCGTCGGACAAGTCTCCACCGTCACCGTCACCGTCTCCGATGGTCATGACACGGCCTCCGGACAAATGAACCTCACCGTGGTCGATCAAAACAGGATCTGCGCAGGCCAAAACCACGCCCCGACTTTGCTCAATCTTCCAACCGTGAACGCGACCGTCAATCAAACGCACACGATCGAGTTCTCCGATTATGCAGAGGATCAGGATGGCGATCAGCTGAACTACAGCCTGCTAAATGCGCCCTCCAGCGCCTCGCTCGACAGCACAGGCCATTTTGAGATCACGCCCAATTGCGATCAAATCGGCACATACCAACCCAGCGTCAAAGTCACCGATCCCGACGGCCTCTTTGCCCAAAAATCTTTCACCCTCAACATCAAGGATTCCACGCCCAGCTGCAATGGCGGAACGGGCGGATCGGGCGGCGGTGCCATCAACCACGCCCCTACCCTCTCGCAGATCTCCGAGCAGCAGGCCCAGGTCAAATCGACCTTCACCCTGAATCTCGCTCCATTTGCAAATGATCAGGACAACGATCCGCTCACCTTCAGCATCTCCGGTGAGCCCGCAGGCGCCACAATCCATTCAAGCACCGGCGATTTCTCCTATACCGTCAACGACTGTACCCTCGTCGGGCAAACCCTCACCCTGACCGTCACCGTCTCCGATGGCGAGAAAACCGCCTCCCGCCAGATGATGATCAAGGTGATCGATCAAAACGGGAGCTGCAACCACGCCCCGGTTTGGAACACGATTACAGACAAGCAAGCGACCGTTGGCGTACATCGCGAAATCGACCTCCACTCATTTGTGAGCGACGCAGATGGCGATGCGCTGACTTACAGTTTGGAAAATGCACCCGGCGACGCTTCGATCAGCAATGCGGGGTTATTCTCGATGACCCCAGTCTGCGATGACATCGGCACATATCGCCCCACCGTCACCGCCACCGATCCCCATGGCGCCTCCGCCACAACCACTTTCAAGCTCACGATCAGGGATTCCTCTATCCCTCGCTGCGGTGGGTCTGACAACTGCGGAACCAATGGCGACTACTTCGACCGTACCAACTGCAACCATGATCTGGCACACGCAGTCAGGGTCGAGGAAGCACTCAGCGTTCAGAATCTCAAGGCGCAGCCCGGCACAAGCGACTGGTTTAAATTCACAGCGAACGCAGGCAGCACTTACAGCATTACGATCACATACGATAACAGCCAGCTCGATAGCAACGACCAAGTCTATCTCCGTCTGATGATCGAGGACCGCAGCGGAAATTCCCCCGATAGCTGCGACGCGAGTTTAAGCTATGATCAGTGGAGTTATTGCTTCACAAACTACCACTCAGATTTTGCAACTTTGGTTTTCAATGCGCCCTCGGAGCAGGATTATTACATCGTCATTTCGAACGATTATGGTTCAGGCAAAGAATACCAACTGTATTTTACAGAGCATCAAAGCAATTGCCCGAACGACCGCTTTGAGTCCAACGATGTCGAAAATTTTGGCCCCAACGATATCGACGAAAATCAGCCTCCTGCACTCAGATGTGGGACTCAAACAAGCAAGGGTCTTACACCATGGCTTTCACTCTGCGGTGATGCTGACTGGTTCGCACTGCCGCACTCCGAGAAAAGAAGAAAATGCAGCCTCATCATCGATCAGGATACAGATGCGAGCCTCTACGCTTACAAACGGTATTACGCAGGAGACGACCAGCACGTTTACCATGACACGGTCTGGCCATCTACTCCAGACAGATCCGTCCTCCCAGACTGTTCCAATACGAGCAATTCTCTTTGTGTATGCTCAGGCTACGAGATTTGCAGCAACCCACCCCAGACCTCTCAACGAAGAAAGGTGGTCACGCTCGATCTGCCCGCCGATATGCCCGAGAACGCCCAGGATTACAACGGGCTTTATTACATCCAGGTCCTCACCAACACGACGAACGTCTTCTATGACATCGTTTGTTACGCCGTCGAGTAAGCTTGAATTTATTTTGATGCCCGCCCTTCCCTGACACAACTTCATTTCACCCCTTCTCCATTCAGCGGCTCCTTTTTCATGAGCGCTCTTCCCAAAGGCACGCGGTTGCAGACGCCCCCTTTCGTTCGCTTCGCGAATGCCATCAACCTCTAAAGAAAAGGCTTGGGATCTCTTTGAATGAAATGTGCCGCAAAACCCGGTGCCGCAAGCATCATCAACCATACAAAGATGTACCCGTATCAACAGCGCACCCGATGCGGTTCGCCACGGCCGGCTCTCCTCCAAAGGTTGCACGATTGCAAAGGATTGAGAGGATCAAGGGAGATTCAGAAAAGAGGAAACAAAAAAATGAGGCGGGTGTAAAAAACGTGAGTTTATGGTGAGGCGGGCAGGAGGCAGGGCCGCTCAGGGCCCCGGGCTTTCAACATCACTCCTGCTCTCTCTCCACGTCGCTCTCGCTGCGGGGCTCGATGTTGTAGAGGCTGTTGGTGTATCGGGCAATGCCGGTCAGGGTGAGATGATCGCCGACTGCAGGCAGAGGGCTCAGAGTGTACATCGCGTTATCGACGCGAAGGCCGCCGGTCACCTCGAATTCGCCGGTCACGTCGTGACCCTGGTAACCCGCTTCAGGCGTCACGCTGGTAACTTCAGCGTTTTCAATCTTCACCAGCACGCCTTCGTAGGCTGCGGCCGTGGAGGCGGTGGCGATGGTCTCGGGCGTGACCACGGTAGCCTCGATGCTCACGCTGGATTCAGGGATGATGTTGAGCTCGGTCAAGTTCTGCAGCTCATTCTCATCCTTAAACTGCTTGTACAGGCCGGTGGCCGAAAACTTCTGACCCACTGCGGGCTTTTGTACGCTGGTATTGTTCTTGCCAAAGTAAACGTAAAGTCCCGAATAGGGGACGCCATCGTAGCCTTCGTCTGCGGGATCCAGCTGGGCAAACACAGCGGTGATGTCGCTGCCCGATTTGAGCTGAGCGGTGACTACCAGGTTCTTCACCGTCACGGTTGCCCCCTGATTCGTGGCAGCATTGCGGTTCAGATTATAGATGGAAATCCCCGGCTTTTCGCAGGCGTCGCCTACTCCATCGCCGTTTTCATCTTCCTGACCGGGGTTGGCGATGTCGGGGCAGTTGTCTTCATCATTGGGGATGCCGTCGTTGTCGCGATCATCAAAGCGAGGCATCACGCAGGGGGGGTCGCCTTCATTAAAGGGACAGGGATCGCAAAGATCGCCCACACCGTCCCCATCGGAATCGGGCTGCACCGCTTCTCCGGATGGCCCCAGATCGATCACCGAACGCTGGGTATCGTTCCGGTTTTGCCTGGGCGGATTGAACAGATTGGGGCAGTTGTCCTCTTCGTCGGCAATGCCGTCGTAATCCCGATCGCCGGATGCGCTCTGGCCATATTCTCCGTTGCGCATGGGTATGCAGCTCGGTTCGCCCACAGGCTCGTCGCAGTAGAACAGATCGTAAGCCTTGCTGCCCAGCTGAAGCTTGCTCTCCAAGGTGGCCAGGTTCATGCCCAGATCGAGCTCAAGGCAAAGGGTGCGCATAGAATCGCAGACAGCCATGTTTTGGCATTTGCTGAGCTCGGAGCTGCTGCGTAAAGCCGAGATCACATCAGGCTCGCCCAGTAACGCCTGACCGCCGCGCATCATCAGTACCACGTCCTGCTCTTTCGCATCGATGATCGCGCGGTAGTTCTTGTGGGTGGTGCCATTAAAGATGGCGATATCGGCCAGATACCCCTGCTGGAGCAATCCCAGCTGGTCGCCTGCGTTAAACAGGCTGGCCGCATTGTGGGTCACCATCATCCAAAGATCGTAATCGCTGTAGGCTCCACCAAAGGCATGCGTATTGAGCTCGTCGGCACAGCGCAATTCGCGCAGCAGGTTGATCGATCCCGAAGCCGCCCAGTCGGTGCCCAGCCCCACCTTTACACCAAACTTCTTAAACAGCGGCATCAGCGCAGTATTGCCGTAAAGCGACACATTCGACCGGGGAGACCAGATCAGCCCGATCCCCTTCAGAGACATGTAATACACATCCAATGCCGCAAGGCCCACACCGTGAATGATCGCCGAATTGGCGCCGAGCACATCCACCGCGTCCTTCTTTTGCCCCGTTAAGCAAAGGAATTCATTGCGCGCGGTGTTTAAAATTCCTTCGGCCACGTGAGGCACATAGGCACCATAGTTTAAGACCGTATTCTTGGGATATTTCTTGTAATCACATTGCTCGTGCTGATCGCCCTTTGAACCGTCATCGAACACAAAAGTGGGCGCATGCACATCAAGGCGCGACAAGCCTTCAAGCATGCCGTCCTCGCCCTGGGCGGCGTCCAGATTGCGCAGCAGATGTTCGCTCCTCTCGGATCCCGCAATGCTCATGGCACCGCCAAACATCATGCGCAGCTCAGCCCAGGTCTTGGTGAAATCGTTTTTAGTGCTCGGAACAGGCAGCTCGGTATGCCCGTAAAGGCCCCGGCGCCAATCGTGACGGTGCTCATAGCGCTCGCCATTGGCGTTTGAATTGTATGACCGCAGCTTGCCGTCACCATCGGTAAACGTTCCCGAAGCGTTGGGCGGAATCTCGGCATAGCCGATGTGATCGTGAGGATTGATCAATGCGGGCGAGATGACGCCATTGGGGCAGGAGATGACGGTTGCGGTCTCATCCGCGCAATCGCAGCCCACGCAAGAGATTTTGGCGTTGGTCTCGTTCTTAAACATCACGCGGCCGTTGGTATAAATCTTGTTCCCGGCCAGCACGGTGCCTTCAACGATGATGTTCGATCCGCTGCCCTTGGTCACCTTGCAGATGCCGCTGGTGACCGGCTCGATCGTATGCTCGCAGGTGATCGTATCGGGATCCGAAGGGCACTCCTCGCAGCAGCCCTCTTCACCGCAGCATCCAGCATCGCACTGAGGGACCACATCCTCGTCCTGAGGGACCACATCCTCGTCGAGCGTATCTTCGTCAACGATGTCTTCGTCAACGATATCCGAGTCACCGGTATCCGAGTCACCGGTATCCAATGTGTCTGATTCGCCATCTTTGACGACAGAGTCGATGTCGTCGTCATCGTCGTCGCATGCGGGCAAAGCGAACATTGCACTGAGCATGCAAAGGAGTGAAATCTTCACGTTCATCGGTTGAGTCTCCCGTAAAAGAGCCTTTAGACCAAACCACTCGGTCCCGAGCCTAAATGGCCCAGCCGCAAAGCAAACCTAACTCAATGCATTGGTTTGAATCAACCTGTTTCTAAAAATCGAAGATAGGATGATTGCGGGAAAGGGCTGAACCCCAGGTTCAAAATCCGTCTTGCGCCATCGCAGGACCCCACAACCCGCAAACGGAATCGCAGGAAACGCGGCGAAAGATGCCCCAAAGGAAGCATCGCACTGAAGGCGTGAAGCGCGAGGGGATCAGAACGGCGGATAGGGCTTGCCCACAAAGCTGAAGACCATGAAGTAATGCAGCACGGCGCCTGCGAGCACAAAGAGATGCCAGATTTCGTGAAATCCAAACTTGCCGGGCCAGGGATCGGGCCATTTTTTGGCATAGATGACCGCGCCCAGGGTATAGGCAGCGCCCCCCCCGAACAACCAGCCGAGCTGTCCCCCTGTCATCGAATGCCACAGCTTATAACCGGGCACCACCACAGCCCAGCCGAGAATCAGATACATCGCGGCGGTGATCCAGCGGGGGGCATGGATCCAGAACAAGTGAATGATGAGCCCGATCAGGGCCACCCCCCCTATCACCGAGATCATGGAGATGCGCCATGCTCCGTCCAGGGCATGGATCAGGATGGGCATATAAGTGCCGGCAATGAGCAGGAAAATCGCTGAATGGTCAAGGCGACGCAGGAAAAGGTTCCCCTTTTCACCGAAATCAAAGAAATGATAACAGGATGAAGCCAGAAACAGCGCCGTCAATGTGCCCCCATAGATCGCGAGACCGGCCAGCTTAGGCCCCTGTGGCGGCGAAAACACGCATAAAAAGGTGAGACCCACGATCGCGGCGATGAGCCCGATCAGATGACTTAATGCACTGGCAGGATCCTTAAAAATTTTAAAATGGACGTCGATGGCCATCTGTACACCTGCAAAAGAGGAAGGATCCGCACCCACTCAGCGCGGATCCTTGAAGTTGAGAAGGCGTTCAATGGATGCGTCAGAAAACGCACACTGCTCTTTAAAGCGAGAGCCGCTTAAACAAAGCCTCGGGCATATGGATGATGAGGCCCATCACCCCTTTCCAGAACTGCGGGTAATAGAGCAGCTCCTGCTTGCGATCGGCCGCTTTGACGACCGCGCGGCTGACCGCTTCTGGGGACGCAACGGGAATCTTCGTCTTTAAGCCATAGGTCATTTTGGTGTCGACGAAGCCCAGCTTCACCGTGAGCACCGATACACCGCATTTGAAGAGTCGATTGCGCAAGCCCTGCAGATAGAGCGTAAAGGCGCCCTTGGCTGAACCGTACATGTAATTGCTTTGACGGCCCCGGTCGCCGGCCACCGATGAGATGCCGATGATCGTGCCCTCACCCCGTTCCTGCATGCGGGCGGCGATGCTTTCGGTCACCGAGACGGCCCCGGTGTAATTGGTGTCGATCACCTTGTGGGCCTTGTTGAAATCGCTCTCGGACTCCGACTGCACGCCCATCACCCCAAACGCGACCACCGCCACCGAAAGATCGCCCGCCTTCTCCTCCACCTGGGCGATGAAGCCGGGATGTGAATCAAAGTTTAAGGCGTCAAACGCCATTCCGTAGGCTTCGCAGCCGTACCGAACCTTGAGATCCTTTGCGATCAGTTCCGCGTCTTCGGCTTTATGCGCCGCGAGCACAACCGTTTCGCCCCGCTCACCGTAGCGGGCTGCGATCTCTGCTGCAATTCTCGACCCTGCACCCAAAATCAATACGCTCATGATGCTGCTCCCACCAGGCCCAGACGACGGCCCAAATCGGATTCAAACACCCCATCCGGATCCCACTTGTCGCGGGTTTCCTTCCACTGCGCCCAGTTGGGGTACATCTTCTGGAAATGCTCTTTGGACAAACGGGCGTCCTTGCCCAGGTAAACCCGGCCGCCGGCCTCGATGACGAGATCGTCCAGTCTGTCGAAGAGCTCGAACAGAGGGGCGCCAAAGTTCGGGAAGTCCATGGCCAGGGTGACACCGCCGCGCGGGAACGAGAGACCACCGTGATCGCGATCGCCGAATTCCTTGATGACCGCCAGGAAAGACGCCATGCCGGTCTTTGAAATCTCCGAAAGCGCCTCGCGGATCACGCGATGTTCGGGATCCGCCGGCACCACGAACTGGTATTGCAGGAATCCGCGCGGACCGTAGCCCCGGTTCCATCCGCGCACAAAATCGAGGGGGAAGAAGAAGGGATCGATCTTGCTCAGGGTGCGGGTATAGGCCTTCATCTGCTTGCGGTAATAGACCTCGTTGAAGACCTTCATAAAGGCCTTGCCCATGACCCAGTTCGGTAAGTCCACAGGGAGCTCGAGGATCGGCTTGGCCAGTTTGATGGCGCGCTCGATGAAGTTGTCTTCGCGGGTCTCACCCTCTTCGGCCGGACGACCGCGCATGAAGATGCCGCGCCCCATATGCTCGCCCGTCGCCACGCAATCGATCCAGCTCACCGCATGGGTGAATTCAGCGCTCGCCTCGCTCACCTCGAAGAAGTGATCGAGATTCTCCACGCGGATCGACTCCATATCGATGAAGGGGCTCGGTACCTTGGTCAGCTGCACCTCGGCCGAGAGGATGATGCCCGTAAGGCCCATGCCACCTACGGTTGCCCAGAACAAATCCGCGTTGTGCTCGGCGTCGCAGAAGACGATCTCGCCCGATCCCAAAAGGATCTCGACGTTGCGGATATGGTCGCAGAAGGTGCCGTCCACGTGATGGTTTTTGCCGTGGATGTCGTTGCCGATCGCGCCGCCGACGGTGATCAGCTTGGTGCCGGGCACGACGGGCGGGAAAAAGCCGCGCGGCAGGAAGACGTCGATGATCTCCTCCAGCAAGACCCCCGCCTCGCAGCGCAACCAGCCCGTCTCCTCATCAAAATCGAGAAAGCGGTTGAGCCTTAAGGTGGAGATCTGCTTACCGTCGCTCAGCAACGCCTGATCGCCGTAACTGCGCAGGTTACCGCAAGCCAGCATGGGCGAGCTTTCACGCTCTTTGAGCGCCGCAAGCAAATCACCCCGAAGCTCGGGTCGCGCGATCTGCGTGTGGATGCGAGGGAACCGACCCCAACCGTACAACTCTTGTTCGACAAAACGCTGCATTTTGATTTCTCCTGAGGAGCGCCTCATGGCTGCCGTGCGATCGTCCGGACAGGCTTCACCTGAGACGTTATGCATGTGGAATGTGACTGTTTAAAACGCGAAAACACCGATCGATGAGGCGCCTCAAACGGCTCAGCGGCCCCATTCACCTGCGTGCAGGGCTGCATTTGAGACGACGCCCCCACTGTGGCATGGGAAAGAGGCCGGAATGGGCAGAAGGCGCGATACATCGATCTCAAGGCTTCCTTTAAAAAACGAAGCCCTATAATACAAGCGAATGGATTTACGCAACTGCTGCGAACTTTTTTACGCAGTTTGCAGCAGGACTTCGGTCATCCGGCTTGCGGCTTCGTAGAGTTCTGCGTAGGCCCCACCCTCTTTGAGCGCCCGGAGCGCCTCCATATGCTGCGCCATCGCCTCGCGATCACCGCGCGCCGCAGGTCCCGTCAACGCCTTATGGAGATCGACCAGCCCGAACCGCGAGATCGCACTCTGCAGCAAGGGGCTCAGCATCTGGCGTGCGGTCGGATCCGATAACCCCATCTGCTTCAGCAACAAAACCGCAGCCTCCGCCATGGTGGACGGGAAATTCCCCGCAAGGACCGCCGATGCGTGATAGAGCGCCTTCTGTTCCGGCTGAATCTCCACCGTTTTCATCCCTAAAATCGCTGTCATCCGGTGCAAAAGCTCTAAAGTCCGCTCGCTGCCTTCGAGGGCACAGTAAACGCCGTAGAAATCCTGAAGCTGACCCAGCGACTGCAGCGGGTGAAACGAGCCCGTCTCTGCCCCAAGCTGCGCCAGAGGATCGAGCGCCCGCGATGAAAGCCGGCCTGCGCAATGGATCACCACCCTGCCCTTGCAGAGATCCGGTTTCTCGCGCGCAAGCCGCTCAGCCATGGGCAAAATGGCGCGATCATCGACCGTCAGCATCCATAAGGGCGCTTCCCCCAATGAATCCGGAAGCTCGCCCCAGGCATCGTAAGGGTAAAGCGTGGGACGCTCCGGGTTCGGCGCGCTGCGGTTCCACAGCCTGCAATCGATCATCGCGCCCCGAAGCGCTCCACAGATCGACTGCCCCGCACGCCCCGCTCCCAGCACCCACACCGGACCGAAGGCTGTTTTGGTTGAAGGCTTGTAGATTTGAAGCGCCATCGGCAAGCAGCGCGCAGGCAAATCGGGGATCACGCGCTCTCCCCGCCGCAGCGCAGCGCGCACCTGCGTTGAAGAGATCGCCGGCAAACAGGGCCCCTGCTTCAGCCAGGGCTCGTGCATGTACGCCTGCATCGCCGCTTCATGCCCCGGACGTCCTAAAACGATCACCTTCCAGCGCCTGACCAGATCGTCAAACCGGTACCACCTGTAGGCCTCGGTTAAATTGTCGGCCCCCATCACGAAGGTGAATTCATGCCCGGGATAGCTTTGGGTGAGCGCATCGAGCGTATCGTACGTGCGCCCCGAAACCGGGAAATCCTGCTCGTAGGTGCAGATTTGCACGCGATTCGGGTTAAAATCCTGAAGCGCTGCCTGCAGCATCGCCACGCGCTCTGCGAACGGCGTCATCTGCTTGCCGAAGGCGTGGTTGGCCGCAGGCATCACCCACACCTGATCCACATCGCTCCGCGCGAGCAACGCGGTCACCGCATAAACATGCGCCATATTGGGGGGATCAAACGCACCACCGTAAAGCGCCACGCGCATCATTTTGTGCCCTCGCTGGCCGCATCATCCCCATCGGCGCCCTTCCGCTTTTGATTCTGCTCCCGTTCCCTTTGAATCCTGAGCTGCTCCCGTTGCAACTCCTGCTGCAATCGTTCGGGCGAAAGCAAATGGTTGCATCGATCCATAAACTGCACCGTCACCGCGTCATCAAAAGTCACCACAGCACAATAAGAAACGCCGTCCTGATAACGCTGGAAGATGCGTCCCGGCACCAGCAGATGCCCATTGGGCCCCAGAGGCTTAAACCGCGGGTGACCGTCGTCTGAAATCTCGTCGCCTGCGCTCAGCACCAAAAAGGGCTCGGGGCCTTGCGGCACCTGATCGATGGTGACCCTGCAGTTGCCAAACACCCAGCCATCCTTGGGCAGTTCGAGGGAGGAAGTCAGCAGGCAGAGGCGATCGTTGCGCTCCAGTTCTTCTACGGCCACATCGGCAATGCCGTTGGCCACCGAATGAAACACGAAGCGCGCGTAATTCTCGTGATGCCAGTCGACCTCTTTGGAAAAGCGCTGGCAACGCTGATCGACCACCATTTGAATATCGGACTTTGCAGCCGCTCCCACCGCCACAACGCGCTCCACATCTCCATGGGTGCAAAGCGACATCAGCATCTTTTCGAGATCGTCCAGATGCCGATCGGTGTTGGCAATGAATGCAATCTTCTTCATTTTGGCCCCTCTTCACCAAAAAGCCCTGAGGCTGTCACGGGTTCCGCTTCTCTCTGAAAGGAGCCCCTGCTCACCCTCAAAGCTCACCATACAAAAACGGCGCCTTTTTTAGTAAAGACGCCGCATTTTGAAAAGCGTTTTCATGTGTATTTGCTTACGCCAGCTTGACCGCCCGCAGCTGCACCCGGTTTTGCGCCGCAACCGAAACCACAAAGCGCACCCTCACCGTGCTGTATTGCTCGCGCATTTTGGCCGCATAAGCCTCACAGGCCGCCATCAGCCGCGCGACCGTGATCCCCTGCAACGGCAACCGATGCGCGCGCATCGCCGACGTATATTCCCTGAAGAGATCCCTGCGGTAGGTCTCCTCGTCGCTCACCACCAGCGCCTGCACCATCTCGGGTACACCTTCGGTCACGCCCGAACGGATCGCGCTCACATTCCAGATCTGCTCCATCGGTTCCCCAAAGAGATCCTTCTCGGACCAGTGGCGCGCGGCGGGATGATGCTCTTCCTCGGGTAACGGGCGCCCCGTCAGCTGGCAGACCAGCACGTTTAAATTTTGCGACAAGGACTGAGGCAAACCATTGCCCTTCACATCAAACCAATAGTCGATGTTGCCGTTGACGATTTCGAGCACCCCCTGATCGATCGCCTCCAAAGGACGCTCGAATTGCCGGACAAAAATGAAGGAGAGCACCAGACAGAGCACGCAACCGATGACACACAGCACCACGATCCGCAGCATCCCTTTGTTGGCGTCCGCCTCCGCCTGCGTCCAGCTGGACAGCACCAAAACCCCCGAAGGCTTCGCTTCATCGCCCTGCAACTGCATCAAACCGCGATAGAGCTGATCGCCCAGCAGGAGCTCTACGGGGATCGCCCCGCCCTGCGCCTTTTGCGCTTCAAAATCAAAAGCCTGAATCCAGGCGTTCAATTCCTTTTCGGCCGCAGCATCGAAGCTCGAGCTCTGGTTCACCTGCTGATTTAAAAAGTAAGCGACCTCGGTGCCCACGATCGCCTTGTTGCGCTCGGCCTCGGAACTCGTCAGGCGGTAGCCGAGCACCACCGCACCGAGCAGCAAATCGACGGGCTTTTGTTCCTGAACCTCGGGAGCCTGTTGCGTTTTCCCGCGCTTTTTGCCCGCCTTGACCGAAGTCTCTTCGCTCGCAGCATGCGTTTTTTGAGCCGCCCAATCTTCGCCCGACATCAGAATGGGGGCCACCGCCACCTCAAGGGGCGCATCCTTAAACCGCCAGAGATCGCTGTAGGACTTTAAGCTGCGAATCTTTTGCCTGATTTGAGGTTCGTATTGCTCCGCCCCCGCATAACCCGTGCCGTAACGGGCGGGATCGGCGATGTCTGAAACCCCGACGGCCGAAGGATCGAGCACCACAAAATACTCAGGGCGCTCCAGCAGTCGATCGGCCGAAAACCCTTTTAAGAACGCGCGCTTTTCGTGAGCCGGTTCTTTTAGGGCCTGAGCCCAGGCGTTAAGCTCCGCATTCATCCTGCGGTGCACTTCGTATTGAAAATCGTCCGCCGAAGGAAGCTTCCTGCCCTCTTTAAAATCCTCTGGCCGCAACTGCAAAATTTTGTGGAGGGCGGGATCGCCTGCAATGCGTTCGGCCGCATCGAGGATGGCCCATTTGCGCAGCTGATAGACTTCCATCACACTGCGCGAGGCCACCTGCAAACGCTCCTCCAGCGCCTGATTCGCCCGCTGCCTCGCATTCATCGATTGTTGCTTGTAAAGCACACCCGCGATCAGCAAAAAGACCGCGCATAACGCCATCGACAACTTCATGCGAAACATCGAACGAACCTTCAATCGGCGAGCCGCCCGAAGCGGCCGGCCCCGTTACTCCGCAAACTGTGAGCGCGTCGCTTCGAACGACCCTGCAAAGGTGTAAGCCTTGATCTCTTCTCCGTTAATGGTCACCGAGGTATCGGGTGCCACCTTGGCAAAGTCGAGCACGGATTTGAGCGTTTCAAGCGATCCCTGAGGCGTCAGACGAAAATGCGTACTGATGGTATCGGGCTCGATGATGACCCCCTTCATATCGACCACAATCTTGTCATTCCAGGGATCATTCGCATCCTGAGTGACCTGGCCTTTGAGATGAGCCTCTTTGATGGGGAAGATGACCATCGAATCGTCGGAATAGATGTTTAAAATGTTGAGCGTGGTCTCAAACTGATCGCCGTTGCGCGTGCAGACCCCCTGCCCCACATCGACCGAGCATTGAAACTCCTTGCCTTCTGCATCCAGGCATTTGCCTGCGGTGAGCCACTTAAAGACGTCGTCCTTAAAGTCTTCGGCGGTTTCTTTGCCCGCAACATATTGACCCGCACCGCCGTACAGCTTGAGCTCCCCTCCAGGATTCTTCCAGCCATCAAGCTGCGCAAACAAATACATTTTTTCATCGCCCAGGTTGGTGTTCAGAAGATTGGTCAAAATGGTGGCCACTTTCGAAGGTTCGGTCAACGTGATCTTGGTGAAGAGAAACGTATCCTTTTCGCTCGTGACCCCGGCATCGGTCTGGGCGGGACCGTTGTCGTCATCGTCGTCGCAACCACAAACGCAAGCCGCTGCCAAGAGCGCACATAATGCAAGTTTCATCGCATACTCCTTACTGGGTAAAAAAGACGGCCGATTGGCCAGGCCTTCGCTGCCTATGCAATTAACGTGCCAACTTTGAAAACTCGGCCGTCAGTCGACGGAGATCAAGGCACGAAGCTGCATCATGCGTTCATCGAAATCAACGCGCGTCAGGGTTTTTACGCGATCGAAGCTGAAACCCTCGCAGGCAAAGCTGGCGAGCACCGTTCCCGCCAAAACGCCGCGCTTGAAGGCTTCAAAATTGAGGGTATCGCAGGTGGCCAGATAGCCCATGAGGCCCGAAGCAAAGGTATCGCCCGCCCCAGTGGGATCCGCCAGTTTGCGCAACGGCACGCTGGGCGCCACAAAGAGCCCGTCGGGATGGAACAGCAGCGCACCGTAGGCCCCGCGCTTGATGACCAGAATCTTCGGTCCCATGGCCCGGATCGCGTCTGCAGCGTCGTAAATGTTCTTTTTGCCCGAAAGCATATGCGCTTCGGTCTCGTTGATGACGAGCAAATCGATGCGCGAAAGCACCTTTAACAACGCATCGCGCTGGCCGGTGATCCAGAAATTCATGGTATCGGCGCCGATGAGCTCGGGGCGATGGCCTTCAAACGCATCGAGCACGCGGCCCTGCAGCTCGGGATGGATGTTGGCCAAAAACACCAGCGGCGTCTCGCGATAGGATTCGGGGATCTTGGGATCGAAGTCCTCGAACACGTTTAACTGCGTATCGAGGGTTTCAGCATCGCCAAAATCGGCACCGTAGCGGCCCGCCCAGCGGAAGGTCTTGCCCGGAACCTGCTCCAGACCCTCCAGATCCACACCGCGACTGCGCAAATCGTCCAGCTCAGCGGCATCAAAATCGCTGCCCACCACAGCCACCAGGCGGATCGGTGCAAAGAAGCTTGCGCCGGTGCTGAAGTAAGTTGCCGAACCGCCCAGGGAATCGCTGCGATGCCCCGCCGGGGTTTCGATGTCATCGATCGCAACGCTGCCGACCACCAAAATTTGCTTCGCCATCAGTTTTTTTCCTCCGGTGAGGGCCACAGATATTTGCCCAGCAACAAGTCGAGTTTTGCCCGGGTTTCGTTGGGAATCGAGGAAACCGCCGTCGATACGGCAGCTCCCTTTTGCAAAGCGGAATGCGAAGGCCAGGACACGGGACCGAGCGCCGCATAACGGCGTACGGTTTCACAAATCACGCGCTTCGAGGCTTCAACGTTCTGCTGGATCACGCGCACCACCGCTTCGACCGAAACTTCTTCGTTCGAGACATGCCAGCAATCGTAATCTGTAGCCAAAGCCAGGGTGGCGTAAGCGATTTCAGCTTCACGGGCCAGGCGCGCTTCGGGCAGGTTGGTCATTCCCACCACAGCGCAGCCCATGCTGCGGAACCATTCGCTCTCGGCCCGGGTCGAAAACGTGGGGCCTTCGATGCAAACGTACGTCCCGCCGTCGTGCACCACCGTCCCGCTCACATCGCGCGCAGCTTCCAAGATCAGCTTTCGCAAGGCTTCTTCGACCGGCGAGCCAAACTGCACGTGCGCCACGCAGCCTTCGCCAAAAAACGAGCGCGCCCTCGAGACCGTGCGATCGAAGAACTGATCGACCAGCACCAGATGGCCCGGCTTGATCTCTTCCCTGAGCGATCCCACCGCAGACACGCTGAGCAGCGACTCGACGCCCAGGGATTTGAGCGCCCAGATGTTGGCTCTGAAGTTGATTTCAGAAGGCGAAAGCAGATGCCCGCGACCGTGACGCGCCAAAAACGCGCAGGGCACGCCCTCAAGGCGACCGAGCATCACCGCATCCGAAGGCGCCCCAAAAGGCGTATCGATGCGGACCTCGCGCGCATCTTCCAGTTCCAGCGCATAGAGACCGCTGCCGCCCATCACCCCAAATCGCGCCTGATGCATGAGATCACCTTTCACAAGAATCGCCGGATAAGAAATCTGCGGCGCAGCCGACCGCTTCATCGTCGCCTGAATCGTCAGAGGCATCGCCATGTTTGCCCAGCTGACCGCAGGCGGCGTGAATGTCGTCTCCGCGCCTTGTGCGCACCGTCACCCAAATGCCCGCATCTTCAATTTTCTTTTGAAATTTAAGGACCTGGGCATCTTCCGGAGGTTCAAAGGGTGCGTTTTGAAATGCATTGAAGGGCAGCAGGTTGACGCGCACCTGCAGGCCTTTCAGGAGCGACGCCAGACGTTTGGCATCGTCCAAAGAATCGTTGACCCCTCGCAGCAGCACGTACTCGATCGTAATCCGCCGCTGGGGTTCGAGGGGCCATTCGCGAAGCGCCGCCATCAGCGCCTGCAGACCGTAACGACGGTTGACCGGCATCAGCGCCGATCGCGCTTCGTCGGTGGTCGCATGCAGGCTGATCGCCAGGTGAACGCCCCGGTGAGCCTCGGCCAGAGCCTTGATCTGAGGCACCAGTCCGCAGGTTGAAATCGTGACGCGGTGCGAGCTGTAACCGAGGCCGTCGGGCGAAAACAGGGGATCCATGCTGCGCAACACATTTTGCAGGTTGGCCAGAGGCTCCCCCATGCCCATGTACACAAAATTGGTGATCCGCTGGCTCGCATCACCGGCCGCTTCACGCGCTAAATGCGCGCGCGCGAGCAACACCTGGTCGAAGATCTCGCCCGACGAGAGATTGCGCTGAAACCCGAGGGTGGCTGTAAAGCAAAATGCGCACCCCATCGCGCAGCCCACCTGGGAAGAGAGGCATTGCGTATATTTGCCCCCGCCCATATGCAGCAGCACGGTTTCGACCACAGCGCCGTCTGCAAAGCGGATCGCGAGTTTCTCGGTGCCGTCTACGCTGCGCTCCACGCGATCGATCGCCGCAGGTCCCACCGCGTAACCGGCTTCGCGCAACGATTGACGCAGCGCTTTGGGCAGATTGGTCATCTCGTCGAGATCGCGCACGCCTTTCTGAAACACCCATTGGTACAGCTGCCTGGCCCGAAAGCGCGGCAGATCCAACGAATGCACGAGCGATTCCAGCTCGCTGGCGGCGAGATCGTTCAGCCAGAGCGTCATCGCACGCCCGTCACTTCACGAGATCTGAGGGCTTAAAGAAGAAGGAGATTTCACGTTCGGCGCTCGCGGGGCTGTCGGATCCGTGAATCGTGTTTTTGGGCAGTTCGAGGCCGAAATCGCCGCGAATCGTGCCTTTGTCGGCCTTGGCAGGGTTGGTTGCGCCCGCAAGACTGCGCAGCGCTTTGACCGCATTTTCGCCTTCGAGGACGCAGGCGACCACGGGACCGGAGGTCATATATTCGACCAGGCCGTCATAAAAATCCTTACCCTTGTGCTCGGCATAAAACTCGCGGGCATCCCAGCCATCGGGCTGAACCATGCGCAGACCGACCAGCTTTAAACCGGCATCGGCAAAGCGCCTGACAATCTCACCGGTCAGCTGACGCGCGGTGCCGTCGGGCTTGACCATCGTAAACGTGCGTTCAATCGCCATAACGATCTCCAGACAAAGAAAGCCGGAGTATCGCCGATGCAGTGTTTTGGAACAAGGCTTTTGATGCGCGCTTAACAAGGCTCTAGCCCTGGCCGGATTTCAAGCGCACAATGGCGCGGTTTTTGCCTGGAGTCTGTATGCAGCAACCTCATATTGAAGATCCCCGACTCAACCTGCCGGTGCCCGAATACGGTGCGTTTTCGGACGACGATTACCGCGCCCTGGGCCTCAAGGTGGGTCTCGAAATCCATCAGCAACTGCTCACCCGCCGAAAGCTGTTTTGTCGTTGTCCTGCGGGGCTTTACGATTGCCATCACCATGATGCCGAAATCCTGCGCCACATGCGCCCCACCCTCTCCGAAATGGGCGAATACGACGGCACCGCGCTGATGGAGTTTAAGACCAAAAAGCAAATCATTTATCAGCTGAAGAGCGAATCGGTCTGCACTTACGAGATGGACGACGCGCCGCCGTTTGAGCTCGATCCCGAAGCGCTCGACTGCGCCCTCGCCATCGCCAGGCTGCTCAACTTAAAATGCGTCGACGAACTGCATATTGCGCGCAAGCAATATCTCGACGGCTCGATCCCCACGGGATTTCAGCGCACCACCATCGTCGGCATCGACGGCGAGATCCCCTTTGCCACCGAAAGCGATCCCGACCGCAAAATCCACATTCGCCAGCTCGGCCTTGAAGAGGATTCCTGCCGCGAAGTGAGCGATCACGGGCATACGCGCGTCTACCGCACCGATCGCCTGGGCATGCCGCTCATCGAAACCGTCACCGGCCCCAACATGCATACGCCCGAGGAAGCGGCGGCGGTGGCCAATCAGCTGCGCTATCTGGTGCGACTCACCCATCTGGTACGCACGGGTGCCGGCGCGGCCCGCCAGGACGTCAACGTCTCGATCACCGGCGGCACGCGCATCGAAATCAAGGGCGTCCCCTCCATTAAGGCGATCCCCAGGCTGGTGCATTCCGAAGCCTTAAGGCAGCGCACCCTGCTCGCCCTGGCCGAAGTCCTCCGGGAACGCGGGGTCACCGAAGATCAATTGAAGGATCGCTCGCAAAATGTGACCTCGATCCTCAGGAACACGGACTGCCTCTTCATTCGCCAGGCGATCCTGCAGGGCGCGCAGGTCAAAGCGATCGCGCTTCCGGGATTTGACGGCCTGCTCGAAGTCAAGACGCAGCCGCACACCTTGTTTTTAAAGGAGTTTTCGGATCGCATCCGCGTGATCGCCTGCATCGACACGCTGCCGAACGTGATCGCTTCGACCACCCTGGGATCCGGAATTTCGTCGGCGGAATGGTCGAAAATCGCACATTTGATGCAGGCGGGAGCGCATACGCCGATCCTCTTGGTGTGGGGCCGCGCGGAAGATGTGGAGACCGCCTGCAAAGAGGTGATGATCCGCGCGAGGGAGGCGCTCAAGGGCGTGCCCGAAGAGACCCGCCAGGCGCTCAAAGACGGAACCACGGGATTTGAACGCATTTTGCCCGGTCCCGAGCGCATGTATCCCGACACCGATCTGCCGCCGATCGCGATCGATCCTGCGCGCATCAAACGGGTCACCGAAAACCTGCCGACGCCGCCCTGGGAGCGCATGCGTTACGCCCGCGAGCATCACGTCACCGAAAACCTGGCCGAGCGCCTGAGCCGGAGTCCCGCCTTCGATCTCTTCCGCGCATTGTGCGATCAGTTCCCCAGCCTTTCGGCCACCAAGATCGCCTCGCTTTTGCTCGATCGGCCCTGCAGCGGCGCCCGCGATCTCGATCACCTCATTTTATGGGTAGGCCGCCTGCAGCGCGTCGCTTTGGGCGAGATCCATTTTGAGGCGCTGTGGCAGTTTTCGGATGCCGAATGTCCCAAAGCCGAGCAGCCGTCGAATGAAATCATCGCGTTGTCGAGGCAGATGATCGCGCACCGCTTTGGACCGAACAGCGCAGATCCCGAAGCCCGCATGCGCTACTGGATGGGCGAACTGATGCCGCAAAACCGTGGAAAATACGAAGGTCGCGCGATGGCCGAAGCGATCCGCACCGCAGTTTTAGGAGATGCACAATGAACGACGGCTATCGATCGCCCACGCTCGATGTCTTGCAACGTTTTGACGCAGCGGTCTGGAGCGAGGTCACAGTAGAGACGGAACATGGCGATTTTGAAGGCTTAATTCTGCCGCGAAGCGAAACTGCGGACGCCAATCACCTGGTGCTCAAGCTCGCCACCGGCTACAACGTGGGCCTCCGCTACGACAGCATCCGCAACATCGCCGTCCACGGGCACAAGCAGGCGCATTACCAAATCCCCGCGAAGCAGTTTCCGAGCGATCCCCAAAAGCCGCGCGTCAAGCTGATCGGCACCGGCGGCACCATCGCAAGCCGTCTCGACTACAGAACCGGCGCCGTGATCCCCGCGTTTTCGCCGAGCGAACTTTACGGCTCGGTGCCCGAGCTCGCCGACATCTGCAACCTCGAGACCGAAAAGATTTACGGCGTCTTTTCTGAAAACATGGGCCCCGAGCAATGGATCGGGACCGCACGCGCGATCGCCCGGGAGATCGAAAAAGGCGTCTCGGGCATCGTCATCGGACATGGCACCGACACGATGCACCACACGGCCGCAGTGCTGAGCTTCATGGTGCAAAATCCGCCCTGCCCCATCGTGATGGTGGGATCCCAGCGATCATCAGATCGCCCTTCGTCCGACGCCGCCATGAACCTGATCAACGCGACGCGCACCGCCGCCACCTCCGACATCGCCGAGGTGATGGTCTGCATGTTTGGCCCCACCTCCGATCAATACGGCCTGCTGCACCGGGGCACGCGCGTCCGCAAGATGCATTCGAGCTACCGCTCCACCTTCAGAACCATCGGCGACATTCCTTTGGCCAAGGTGGATGCGACCGGTGTGACCCCCTTCAGGCAGGATTACCGGCACCGCCGCAACGACAAGCAGTTCAAACTGGTGGACAGCTTCGATGATCGCGTGGCGATCGTCTATTACTACCCCAGCATGAAGCCCGACATCATCGACGCGCTGGTCGACAACGGCTATCGCGGGATCGTGATTGCGGGCACCGGACTCGGTCATGTGAACAAGCCGCTCTACCCCGCCCTGAAGCGCGCCTGCGAAAAGGGCATCGCCGTCTTTATGACGGTGCAGACCCTCTGGGGTTACGTGCAGATGTATGTGTACGAAACCGGTCGTGAAATCATGGAGTTGGGCGTCGTTCCCGCGGCCAATATGCTCCCCGAGGTGGCCTACATGAAGCTCGGCTGGGCGCTCGGTCAAACCGACGACGTGGAGGAAGTCAAGCGCATCATGCTCACCCCCATCGCCGGCGAAATCACACCGCGCGAACCGCACAACGGCTACCTCATCCTGCAGGGCGGCATCCCCGAAGTGGAAGAGTTCATCACCCGGCACTGGAAGTAACCGCCCCGAAGGATCCGCCCATGGCACGCTATCAAATTCCAGATGATCGCCATCTGCGCGATCGCTATCGGGAGGAGGTTGAGCAAGGCTTTGAATATCAATGCATTTTGGGACTCACCTCTTCACGCCGCATATCGACCGGAGACAGTTACGAGCAGAGCTGCAGCGATCCGGATGCGCTGTTTACGCAATGCTTCTATCCGCTCTACATCAAAGGAGATCGCGCGCTCCCGGACCGACTGAAGGCCCATGTTCAGCAGATGATCGAAGAGGGCACGCCCGAATCGCTTCGCCAGGCGGTGGGACTCGCCTGCGCGCAACGCGAGATCGAACAGCGGTATGAGCCCGATTCGCTGCCGTTTCACATCGAATTCGATTTGAAGGCGATCGCTTCTGCGCTGCAAACGCATCAGGAGGCGCTCCATCGTGTCACGTTTCCCGAATCCACGCAGGATGCGTATCACATGCTGACGCATTACTTTGAGCTGACGTTTGGGAAAGCGGAGAGCCAAGGCGGGGGCGAGAGCAAAACGCCGAATCCCCGCTCGACGACGCAACCGAAGGCGGACGAACCCAAAAAGGATCCCCCTAAGAAGGATCCCCCTAAAACGGGGAACGAGCTGCTCTCGTGGTTTGAAAAAGCGATCAACTTTGTCAAAAAGATGGCCGAAAGCCTCGACGCCTCCGATTCGAATCCCCGTGGGGGGCGGACGTCGCAGTCCGAAAAGACATCACAGGCGCAGCAGCGGCTCTCTGCCATGATCGAATGGCTCAAAGCGCAGCAGGCAGCCTCAGCAGAAAACAGGGGGAACGTCAGCGAGAGCGATCGGGCAGCGCGTGAAGCGCGGATCCAGGAGCTGACGGAACAGATGCGCGCACGCCTGCAGGCGCGGGCTCAAAAAGCGCGGGAAGCCCAAAAAGCGCAGGAAGCCCAGGCCTCCGAACAATCCCGCAGCGAATCGAGTTCCCCTGAAAAGCTGGAGCATGCCTACAAGACCGCCATCCAGTCTTCTGCGGCCAGTGAGCGTGAGCTCTATATGGAAGAGGATGCGGGTTTTCAGGCCCTCTTCGATTACTTCAATCAATCGGCGGGGGATCAGAGCGATCAGGCAGGCTCGCCGTGCATCCTTTATCCGGCCTCAGAAGGCGCCCAGGAAGACAACCTCCCTAAGACGCAACCGGAACAGAGTCCGACAGAAGCGCCGGCTCCCCCTGTAGCGGAATCCCCTGCACCCCCTGCAGCCCCTTCAGCGACCTCTTCGGGCGTGTCTTCAGAGTCAGAGGAGCGACCGATGGCGGATCGCATCCGCGCGATCTTTCAGGGCGGTTCGCAGGCAGTCCCTCAGGCAACTCCGCCCCAGGCCTCACAGCAACCGCAGACATCGCAGCAACCACCCCAGGCAACGCACAAATCCCCCCAGGCGCCCCTTCCGCAAGACAATCCGCAGCTCCGTCAATATGAAGCGGCGCTGAAGGAAGGTCGCGAATTTGAAGCCATTTTGGGTGCACGCCTGCAGGATCGCATCAGCATGTCGAACTCCAAGGTGCCCAGCCTTTCGGATGCGTTCATCCTCTACAGCCGCTGCTTCTATCCGCGCTTTCTGGCGGGAGATACGGAGTTGCCCTCGAGGCTTTCGCGCCATTTTATGCGCCTGCTCCTGCAGGGCGATCCCATGCAGATCTATCAGGCCGCCGAGCTCGTAGCGGTGCAGGCCTTCAACTTCAAGCAGGGCTCCCCCACTCCCCCCTTTAAGGTGGAATATCCCATTCCCCGCCTGCTGCACGCGATCAGCTTCTATGAAGAAAAGCTCCGGGAAGAATACCATCCGGATTTAAAGATGACCTATTACCAGGCGATCAAGCTCAGCCTGAAGGCCCACGCGCGCATCGATCTGTAATCTTTTTACCAGCGCCAGAAGAGATCCAATGAAGGGATCGGGATCTTGTGGACCACGTCCATGCCATTAATCCTGCTTGCGGGATTAAAGACGCGGAAGCCGGGGAGCATGTAATCGCCCATCGAAACCTCGAGCCTGAGGTTGAAGACATCGCCGCTCCAGAGGAAGCCGAACTTCCCAAAGAAATCGCCGCTGATGTTCGTATCCAATGTGCCCTTGCCGTAAACCCACATGCGGGTGCGGTCATCGATCTGCTGCTCAGAGTTGGTGGCCGCTTCAAACCATTGATCGAGCAGAATGCCGGCCGAGAGCAGGAGGGCGAAATGATCGCTGAGCCGCCATTCCAATGTGGGAAAGAGTGAGATCGTGGTCAATCGCCCCTCCCCCTGATAGTTGCTGTCTTCTGCCCAGTCTCCGGTCAAATCGAGGCTGATCGTGTTGTAAAAGAGCATCAGGCTTGCAGTCAGCGATTCGGTCGCCCGCCAGCTGACGGCGAGATTCGAAGGCCAGGCCCAGATGGGCTGATTGCTGAAATCTTTGGACTTGAAGTGAAAGAGCCCGAGTTCGAGCGCAAAGGAGAGATCGTTCCACTCGTAGACCAGGGCTTTGATGGCGAGGGATTGAGCGCCGATGAGCCATGGGAGGGTCCAGGATGTGATCTGCACGCGGTCGAAGAGCCCCACCCCGACCTCCAGAAAGCCGACCATATATTCGCGGTGATGGAGGATGTAGGCGGTGTCATCGATGATCGGCGAATCCGGGGTGATCGCTGCATTTGCAGATCCAGCCGCGCATAACATGAGGGTTGCCAGTTGTTTTTTCACAGCGACTGTCCTCCGACGGATTGACAGCGATTGCCCTGGATGCTGCAGTTCCAGCGACCATTGCGATCGATCACTTCGATGTTCTCATTGCCCTGAAGGCCAAAAAGAAGCGATCCCGAGCTATCGAGATAGCGCATCCGCCAGCCATCCGACAACGCTTCAAAATCGCCCTGAAACTCGGTCTGTGAGCGACCATCCGATTCGACGAGCGAGACGTAAAAGAGGGTGGCTTTTTTATGGTCGTAATCTTTGACAAAAAAGATAGCAAAATCGCCATCATATCGCCGCTCCCCATCGCCGAGGGCGAGCGCGCAGTCGCGCATGACGCCGTAACCGTGCACTTTGGAGAGCTTCTCGCTGTATTTATCCATGTCGTCGAGTTTAAAATCGGGGGCGACGAGATAAAGTTCGATGTATCCTTTGCTTTTGTCGACCTTGTTGTTGTCATCGCCCGGGCAAATCCATTGGACCTTGATCCAGCCCTTCGCCGCGACATCGACGCCCAGCGAATCTTCGAACCCCTCCATCGCCTGCTCCCGAACGGCGAGGCCCTCATTCAGCGACTTATATTCATAGTCGTCGTCATCATAGTCGTCGTCATCATAGTCATCGTCGTCGTAGTCATCGTCGTCGTAGTCATCGTCGTCGTAGTCATCGTCCTCCTCCTCTTCCGACGCCCTTTGATCGAGATCGGTGACAAGCCCGTAAAGCCCCTGAAGGCGATCGAGCGTCTGCACCTGAGCGAGAAGCTTCGAAACCAGCGTGGCCGTATCCAGATTCTTGAGATTCCCGGTCGGATGCACGTAGTCAGACAGCAAAGTCCCCGTATCCGGCATCGGCGGCGGCGCCGGAATCCCCGAATGACATCCCGCACAAAACAATAAAAGCGACCAAAACCATTTCATCGAGCATCACCTCAAAACAAACTCCGAAATTGATAGCATCGATTCGTTTTGGATTCAAGTCGATTTTGTGAGGGTTTGGGATGTGAATGCTTCAAAATATATCGTTCAAGGCAAGATACATTTTAAAGGAGTTATGCGGGCGTGAAACTCCACAAAGCGGATGCATCGAACTGTATCGATTTATGTAGGGCGAGGTGCCAGGTGCCAGTTCATCAAACCTTGTGGTTTCAATTCACGCCCCCATGAAGGAGGCGACAGGGGGGGGAACTCTTGCCAAGCTGTTAGAAATGTTTCAATTCACGCCCCCATGA
>DBWM01000062.1:0-15233 GCA_002309015.1 Myxococcales bacterium UBA1238
ATCGGCGAGCCCGGCACGCAGCTGACCATGCGTACGTTCCACGTCGGTGGCACCGCGTCCAGCACCTTCGTCCAGCCGGAAATCGTCATCAAGAACGACGGTATCCTGCGCTACCGCGACATCAACGCCGTCGAAGGCCCCAACGGCGACCAGATCGTCCTCAACAAGAACGGCATGATCGGCATCTACGGCAAGGACGGCCGCGAGCTCGAACTCCACAAGGACATCCAGCTCGGCGCGCAGATCGCCTTCAAGGACGGCGACGTCGTCAAGAAGGGCACCTCCATCCTCAAGTGGGACCCCTACAACGTGCCGATTCTCACCGACAAGGCCGGCATCGTCGACTACAAGGACTTCATCCCGGGCGTCACCGTCCACGACATCGAGGACCCGCAGACCGGCCTGACCTCCACCGTCGTCAACGAGCACCGCGGCGAGGACCACCCCCAGATCCTCATCCGCGACCGCGAGAACACCAAGAAGGTCATCGCCACCTTCTCCCTCCCCGCCGGCGCCTTCGTCGAGGTCAAGAAGGGACAGGAGATCGCGGCCGGCGCCGCCATCGCCAAGACCCCGCGCGCCCAGGCCAAGACCAAGGACATCACCGGCGGTCTGCCCCGCGTGGCCGAGCTCTTCGAAGCCCGCAAGCCCAAGGAGCAGTCGATCCTTTCCGACATCGACGGCTGGGTCGAGTTCGGCAAAGACACCAAGGGCAAGCGCAAGGTGATCGTCAAGCCCGAGGTCGGCGAGCCCAAGGAATACCTGATTCCCAAAGGCCGCAGCCTGGCTGTCCGTCAGGGCGACCGCGTGAAAGCCGGTGAAGCGTTGATGGAAGGCGCCTCGAACCCGCACGACATTTTGAAAGTGCTCGGTGAGAAGGAGCTGGCCAAATACATGGTGGACGAGATCCAGGAGGTCTACCGCCTCCAGGGTGTGCGCATCAACGACAAGCACATCGAAACCATCGTTCGCCAGATGCTGCGCCGCGTGAAGATCAAGGAAGCCGGCGATACGCGCTTCCTGGTCGATGCGCAGGAAGAAAAATGGGTGTTCGAGGAAGAGAACGAGCGCGTACTGGCGCAAGGGGGGCAGCCTGCCGTGGCAGAGCCTCTGTTGCTCGGTATCACCAAGGCGTCTCTTTCGACCGAGTCCTTCATTGCAGCGTCCTCCTTCCAGGAAACCACCAAGGTGCTCACCGAGGCGGCGCTTTCCGGAAAGACCGACTACCTGCGCGGGCTCAAAGAAAACGTCATCATGGGTCGTCTGATCCCGGCCGGTACGGGCCTGGTGGGCTATCGCAATCTGAACATCGAGACCGATGCTTTGGATGAAGATGACGACGAGGAAGATCTCGACGCTGATGAACCCTGATCGCAGCAAAGCGTGAATCAGAAGGCGGCTTTGGCAACAGAGCCGCCTTTTTTTTATGCCTGCGCTGAGCATAAAATGAGCGATTTAAAGGAACCCCGATCAGGCGTCCGCGAATGCAGTTGAGCGTTGCGCGGTTCCTGGGAGCTTTTTTGGGAGGTCGGCTGAGGTGAGTTTGCGAGCATCATTTTTGATATGCGCGGCTTTGGGCGTGAGCGCAGCGGAGATGGCCGTTGCGGAGACGAATTTCCCTGAGGTCAACCGGCCTTTGAGGACGGGACTGAAATCGGTCAACGATGCGGCGGTCGTCGTCTCGATCGAGAATTACCCGATGCTCGATGCTCAGTATGCGGTGCCCTATGCGAGCAGTGATGGCGACGGCTTTCAGGCGTTTCTGACGTATACCCGAGGGGTTCCGCTGGCCAACATCCATCGCCTTCAGGAGAAAAATGCCTCGACCGAGCAAATTCAAAGGGCGTTCGATCGCGCGCTCAAAGAAGCGAAGGGCGGGACGCTCTGGTTTTACTTTGCGGGTCACGGCGTCTCTTCGCCGCAGGATCACGATCAGCTGATTCTGGGGGCCGAGGTCCCGATGGACGAGCAGTTGATGGCGAATCACGCGCTCGCGATCAACGCGCTTCAAAAGTTGGTCGATCAATCGGATGTGGAGCGGGCGGTCTTCGTGATCGATGCCTGCAGCATTGCGCTGGGTAAACGGTTTGCGGCCCCGGTCACCATGACCCTTCAGGCGAACTCAAAACCGATCGTCCTTTGGACGGCCGCATCGGAAGGCGAGAAATCGGGTCCCATCGAGCAGGCGGGTCACGGTGCGTTTACTTATGCGGCGCTTGGTGCCCTGCGCGGTTGGGCCGACGGCGAGCTCGACGGGCAGAAGGACGGATCGGTTACGACGGATGAGGCGCAGGCTTTTGTGAATCGGTTCTTAAGGGAGCATGGGATTCGCGAACAGACGCCCAGGCTGCTTTCGGCAGCGAGTGACCGGTTGTCGTCCAAAGTCAGCGAAGCGGAGCCCGCAATCTCTTCGAAAAAAGAGATGCAGACCAAGGCTTCAAAGGAAGATCGCGAAGAGAAGCAGGCGACGCGCGCGCCGGAGCCTCTGAAAAAGACCGAGGTTCAGTGGGATCCTGCCCTGCTGAAAGTGGCGGTGGGGTTGACCCTTGTAGGCGGGGCGAGCGTTGCGGGGGGCTATTTTATGGATAACGAATGGTCGGAGCATGGAGGCGACATCATCCTATATATCCTGGGGGGTATGCTTCTGGCCGGCAGCGTGGCGCCGTGGCTGATGTCTTTTGATATCAAGGAGACTTCTTATAGCTTCAATCTCACCCCCGGTGGTTTCGTTCTTCATGGGAGATGGTAGATCTTATGATCTGACTGCTCCCGCTATATGTCCGGTGCCAAACCTTTTATCTCTCCCTAAAAACAGCTGATCCGCTTCGCTTCACTCCAATTTGCCACGGTACGATCATATTATACTTTGATGAGGATAGATTCAATCTTTTTGCATAAACGAATCGTCCTGAACGAGAAATGGTTTATCTCATCGATGGGATCATATTAACGCTGAGCATCAAACAAAGAAGGCGAAAGGATCACTCCATCTTCATCGACGCATCATAGAATTGAGGCCTGAAAGAAAGGCTTTGACCGGTACATATCATGACTTCATCACCAGGCTGAAACATGTGATGCTGAGGTCAGAAATCATTTCATGCTGATCAGTTGAGCATGATGAAGTCGATGGGATCAGAAAAGGCCGTTGCTATCTCTTCTTTGATGCGGGCAGCTCATCGTACATCGCTTCCAGTAGATCCTTTAAAAAGCTGCGGTTTTCCACCCGATCGACGAGTATCATGCTTTTGGCGCCTTCGTAGGGGATTTCCTTCTCGGCATTGGGCATCATCTTTAGAGCGGATGGGGTTGTCTTGACCAGGAAGCGATCGTCGTAAATGCCGCCTACAATCTTGCCTCGAAAATAGAGAATATATTCGCCCATCATCGGCCTGTAGGTCACATCGCTCGCTTCAGACAATTGTTCCAGAATATAATCAGGATACTCCTGATTGGATGCCATCTTTATGCCTCCGAAAGAATTCAATTGACCGGTTTGGCGTCTTCATCGCCGCCTCTCCCGGCCTGCCTCACGCGGGGCAGGAGCCTAACCTGCTGGTTCCAAAAATGCGAGGCCTTCAGGCGGAAGATTTTTATGCTTTTAAAACGAACGAAAGCTTGATTTTAGTTTCGCTATATGCTTTATCTGGTTGTGATTTGCGAGCATCGGCAGCTTCGCAAGTAGGAAAGGATGCTTCGATGGTTCGTTCACTGATCACAGCTTTTAGCCTTTTGATGATGCTCTAGGGTTGCTCCAAACCGCTCACCGCAGAGGAACTCTACGAACAGGGCAATCAGTCGTTCAAGTCTGCAAAAAATAAGGAAGATTTTATCAAGGCGCGGGATTCTTACGAAAAAGCGGCAGCGCAGGGTCATGTACCCTCGATGGTCGAGCTTGGGTATCTCTATGCGGAGGGCCGGATTTCCACCGGCAAAGGGGGTTGCTACAACATACCAGATGGTTTTGAGCCGTATTTGAACAACAGGGCATGGAGATGGGATCAAAAATTGATGTGCGCTGCGCCGAATGATCCCAAGGCGATCGAATGGTTTGGGAAAGCCGCAGAAAAAGGGGATCCCGAAGGGCAATACATGCTCGGCCGGATGTACAGGCTGGTTGAGGGAAAGGGAAAGGATAAGGTGCCTTTAAAAGCCTGTGAATGGTATGAGAAAGCCGCAAATCAGGGCCATGTCGAAGCACAATATGAGCTTGGCGGCTGTTACTTTTTTGAAGGATATGATGGCCCTGGAAACGCCGATTCAAAACAGGATGAAACGCTGAAACCAGCAGAAAAAGCCTGTGATTGGTATGAGAAAGCGGCCGTTCAGGGACATCAGCAAGCTCAGATAAAGATTGCCAAATGTTATGGATATGGAGACGTTTGGGGCGTTAAAGAGAATCATGCAAAAGCTGTAGAATGGAATGAGAAAATTGCGGCGCGGGTGAATGACAAAGGACGACTTGCAAAAAGGGAAGCAATCTCTGCCATGCTTGACAACGGATACTTTTATAAACGAGGTGGCTTTGGTCTCGAGCAGAATGGCCAAAAGGCGGTCGAATGGTTTGAGAAAGCCGCTGCGTTAGGGAATCTGATAGCAGCTGCTCAGCTGGCGCAGCTTTATGAAACGGGGGAGATCATCGAAAAAGACGAAGCGAAAGCCCGCGAATGGCGTGAGAAAGCCGCTGCATTGCAATAGAGGCCATTCACCGTCCAGGGGATCCTGGCGCGATCACATGTGGCCAACGATTCATCCTCAATCGGCTTGTTTCTGTCTCACGAGGGATCCTTTCAACAAAACCCTCCGTCAAGCTTGATTCAGCTTTTAAAGGATGCTTCAGTTGAGGCTGAATGGCGGCGGGCGAACGCTCGCTTTCGGTGATGAAAGGGTCTTCCGATGTTTCACCCTCGCGCTCAGCTTCTGGCATTTTTGTTTGCATCTCAGGCAGTTGCGGCTCCATTACCCTCCGTCGATGCGCCGGTTCAGACGAGTCAGAAATCGCCTAAGGATGCGGCGGTCGTGATCGGCATCGAGCATTATCCGCATTTGGGTCCAGCTTACGATGTGCCCTACGCGGATCGGGATGCGGATGCGTTTTTTGAGTTTTTGCAGCAAACGCGCGGGCTGTCAAAGGCGAAGATCCATCGTCTGAAGAATCCCACCAAGGATGAAATCGAGCTCGCGCTGCAGGATGCCGCCGATGAATCAAAGGGCGGTCTTCTTTGGTTTTATTATGCAGGTCACGCGGCCGCATCGCCGGAGACCCAGGATCAGGTGCTTTTGCCCTCAGATTTGCCGCAGGATCCGCGCATTCAGGCCAAAAGAATGATTTCTTTGCCAGAACTGCAGAAGATGGCCGATCAGTCTCAGGCGAAGAACGCGCTCTTTGTCATCGACGCATGCCATAAGCCTCTGGGATCGCGCTTTGCCGCGCCCGCAGCGCTCTCGATCCCTTCAAAATCCCATACCACCATCTGGACTTCCGCAAGTTTGGGCGAGCTTTCCGGGCCCATTGAAGATGCAAAGCATGGCGCCTTTACATATGCGGTTCTGGGTGCGCTTCGCGGCTGGGCCGACGGCGAAAACGCTCAAAAAGATGGTCAAATCGATCTCAGCGAGGCCCACGCTTTTGTGGCGCGGTTTTTAAAGGAACTCAACGTCCGAAGCCAGCATCCGCAGCTTTTAAACCCGCAGGCGATCACGTTAAGTCAGGCAAAAGAAGCGTATGCTCAAAAGGTTACGCCTCAGGAACCCGCTCAGGTTTCGCCTTCGGCCTCTTCGCCCGAAGAGCTCTATCAGACGGGCATGCTGTATTACGAAGGCAGCGGATTTAAGAAGGATCTGAACAAAGCGCTCTCTTATTTGCAGCCGGCCGCCCTTAAGGGGCATGCGGGCGCTCAGAAGATTCTGGGCGACATGCATAAAGAGGGGGAAGTCCTGGAGAAGAGTTTCAAGAGAGCGCGTGAATGGTATGAAAAGGCAGCAAAGCAAGGTGATGCCTCCGCGCAAAACAGCCTCGGGGTGCTCTATGGCGATGGCAAAGGCGTCGCACAGGATTACGCCAAAGCGCGGGAATGGTATGAGAAAGCCGCAAAGCAAGGCTTCAGTATGGCGCAGCATAATCTGGGATCCCTGTATCTGAATGGGAATGGCGTCAAACAGGACTACGCCAAAGCGCGCGAATGGTATGAGAAAGCCGCAAAGCAGGGGTTCGCTCAGTCACAGATGGCGCTCGGGTTCATGTATCAAAAAGGACAAGGCGTCAAACAGGATTATGTAAAGGCGCGCGAATGGTTTCTGAAAGCGGCCGGCCAGGATTACGCCCCCGCGCAGGGGATGGTGGGTTACCTTTATCAGAAGGGCCTTGGGGTCGAACAGGATGACATCACGGCCCGCGACTGGTTTGAAAAGGCGGCGAAGCAGGGTTACGCCGCAGCCCAGTTGTCGTATGGCGGATTCTATTACGCGGGCAAAGGCGTAGATCAGGATTATGCCAAGGCGTACGAATGGTTTTTGAAGGCTGCAAAACAGGATTTTCCTGACGCGCAGGCCATGATGGGTGCCATGTATTATGATGGGACCGGCGTTGCGCAGGACTACGTAAAGGCGCGGGAATGGGCAGAAAAAGCGGCAAAGCAAGGTCACATCCTCGCTCAGGTCATGATGGGTGTGATTTATGAAGAGGGGCAGGGCATTGCAAAGAATCCTGACAGGGCCCGCGAATGGTATACCAAAGCTGCAAGGCAGGGGAATCAGGATGCTAAAGAAGCTCTGGAGAGGCTTAAGAATAAATGAAGGATCTGTTGTTTGCATAAGATTGCAGATTGGGAGTCGATAGATGCCATTATATCTGGTTGCAGTTCCTTTGGGGAATCTGGAAGACATCACCCTGCGGGCGATGAGGATCCTGCGAGAGGCGGATGCTGTATTGTGCGAAGACACGAGGAGGAGCGGTCATTTGCTGGAACTGCTCAATCTGCCTTCAAAACATCTGGTGTCGCTTCACGAATACAATGAGACTGAGCGCGTGCCACAGATCCTTTCGTGGCTGGAAGAAGGTCAGAGCCTGGCGTTGATCACCGATGCGGGCACCCCCTGTATCAGCGATCCCGGGTTTAAGCTGGTTCGGGCCATATCGGAGCAGGGGGGGCAGGTAGTGCCCATACCGGGGCCATGTGCGGCGATCACAGCCCTCTGCGCTTCGGGATTGCCGACGGATCGCTTTCGGTTCATCGGGTTTCCTTCAACGAAACAGGGCGAAGCAAGGCAGATGCTGATCGATCTCAAAGAGGCGGAAGAGACGCTCATCTTTTACGTATCGCCGCATCAGATGGGGGATTTCATGCCGCTTTGCGCCGAGGTGCTGGGATCAGATCGCCCGGCTGTTCTGGCCAGGGAGCTCACGAAGATCCATGAGGAGTTCCGAAGGGGCACATTAAAGCAACTCTGTGACGATCCCGGTAATCCATTGGGGGAGCGGGTCCTGCTCATAGGGGGATGTCCAGAAGAGGCGCCTGCAACCACAGAGAGCATCGAAAGCTGCGTGCGTATGTTGTTACAGGGGGGATATACGGTCTCGAGGGCTGCGAAGGAAGCGGCGGCAAGATGCGGTTGTAAGCGCAAAGAGGCCTATCGTGTGGCGCTGCAGATTGCAGGCGTTGAGGGGAGTGATGAGATGGAGGAGATCAAATGAAGCGATACTTTTGGCTCACATTGGCGTTTCTTTGCGCCTGTTCCTCTGAGCCGAACGCGGAGGAGCTGCGATCAAAGTCCAAAACAGAAGCGATCGCTTTAAAAAAGGGGCAGGATCAGAGCCGCATTGTGGCCATTGGAGATCTGCACGGGGATCTGGCCCAGACCAAAAGGGCCTTAAAGCTTGCGGGGCTCATCGACGATGCGGGGGCCTGGATTGGTGGGAACAGCGTCCTGGTGCAGACGGGCGATATGGTGGACAGGGGCGCACAAAGCCTCGAGGTGATGCAGCTCTTCAGGGCGCTTTCAAAGGATGCAGCGGCCAAAGGGGGGAAAGTCGTCAACCTGCTTGGGAATCACGAGGTGATGAACCTGCAGGGGGACTGGCGCTATGTGAACCCTGAAGAGCTCAAAACTTATGGCACCCTGGAGGCGAGGAAGGCCGACTATACGCCGGGAGGGGAGAGTTATGCATGGCTGACCGATCTGCCCGCTCTGGCCATAGAAGGCGATACTTTATTCATGCATGCAGGCCTCTCGCAGGAACTCGCCGCATCTGATCTGCAGACCATCAACAGCGAGATGAAGAAGGCATTGAAGGCCACCCCCGTAAACTCCGGATCTCCTCTGCTGCAGAGTGAGGGCCCTGTCTGGAACAGGACGCTCGTGCGTGAGGATGAGGCCTCAACCTGCCCCAAAATTGATGCGATCCTCGATCACTTTGGGGCCTGCCGCATGGTGGTGGGGCATACACCTCAAAAGAAAGGGATTTACTCCAGATGCCAGGGGAGATTGCTCGTCATCGACGTAGGGCTGGGACAAAGCTACGGTGGTCAGACGGCGGTCCTGGAGATTGTAAACGGCGATGCCCGCCAGCTCGCCCCATCAGATGGTCCCATTGCTCCCTCCGATTTACCCGATGGGTACTGCACGATCCCTCAAAAGAAGCCTCAATAAAAAACAAGTGATCGCATCACTTTAAGGAAGGGATACGATCACCTGTGACCATCGATCCGATCCCCTTCTTCAACTGAGCTGTTCAGTATGCGCTCTTGATCCGATCACCTCCATGAAGTGATCTGTTCAGGTACTGCTGCTGATCAAGCCCAATTTGAACCTGGAAGGATCCTAAGATCATCCTTAAAAAGATCACTCGAAGATCATCTGCGATCCCTTTTTTGGGACTGCTTTCAACAAGCGCAGGACAGTCTGAAAACAAGTGTGCCAGCTGATGAGATCCCACGCTTTTGCTTTGTTGATCGGTATCGCGATCGGATGCATCTGTTCTGCGCGTTTGACCTGCGCATTTGTTTTGAACGATCGCTCAGATGGAGCTTTTTGAAAGAGGGGATTGCCAAAACTCTGCGTATCCTTTAAACATCATGCAGAATGTTTTGAAGCGGATTAAAGCTTCAGGGGCTTTGGAAAGGATCGGTCATGTTCTATAAATCTTTTAAAGAGGATCGCTTATCGGCACTGGGATTTGGCATGATGCGCCTGCCCACTTTGCCTGATGGTCAGATCGATGAGGCGCTGGTTTCAAAGATGGTCGCCTATGCGATCGATCATGGGATTAATTACTTCGATACAGCTTATCCCTATCATGGAGGTATGTCTGAGATAGTGACGGGGCATGTGCTTTCAAAATATCCACGCTCATCCTTCAGACTTGCGACCAAATATCCCGGACATCAATATGCAAATGCATACAACCCGGCAGAAGTATTTGAACATCAGCTGAAGAAATGCGGCGTGGAATACTTTGATTATTACCTGCTGCACAATGTAACCGAATCCTGTTATGACATCTATACCAGCGAGCGATGGGGCATTCTGGACTATTTCGTCTCACAAAAAGAGGCAGGTCGCATCAGGCATTTGGGCTTTTCAAGCCATGCTGAGTTTGAAACCCTGCGATCGTTCCTCGACTATGCCGGCGACAGGGTGGAATTCTGTCAGATTCAGCTGAATTACCTCGACTGGACACTTCAGAAAGCAAAAGCGCGCTATGATCTCTTAACAGATCGAGGGATCCCTGTCTGGGTCATGGAGCCTGTGCGCGGTGGTCGGCTGGCTCAGCTCAATGAGAGCCAGCATCAGCGGTTAAACGCCCTGCGTCCAAATGTCACTGATGCCTCCTTTGCTTTTCGATGGTTGCAGCAGCTTCCCAATGTGACGATGATCTTAAGCGGCATGTCTGACATGAATCAGATGATCGATAACATCGAAACGTTTTCAACCCACCAACCATTAACCGATGCTGAGCAAAAGATGCTTTCTGACATCGTGGATGAGCTTCAGTCGCTCATTCCCTGTACGGGTTGCAGATATTGCTGCGATGGATGCCCACAGGGGCTCGATATTCCGATGCTGCTGAATTCATTGAACGATGCTCGTTTTGGGACAAACTTTACTGTAGCCATGCGCCTCGAATCACTGCCCGAAGAGAAACAACCAACTGCCTGCATCGGTTGCGGCGCCTGTGCGGCTGCCTGTCCCCAGGGGATCGCAATCCCTCAGCTGATGGCTGAGTTCAAAGAGCGCATGGCGAAGCTTCCAAGCTGGAAAAAGATCTGTGCAGAGCGCGCTGCTGCTGCGGCCAGACTGGGATCATAAAGCGCAGTTTTTGGCGTAGTCTGATGCAGAGTGATGGGGAAGGGTCTGCCCCTGATTCGATCCTATGCCTTCCTCGATGTGAGATGGAACCCATATCCCTGGGGGCAGAGATAGATCTCGAGCTCCTGACCCTTCTTTCCTTTGTGTTGCCTCAGATGTTTTAAGGCTTCGAGTCTCGTCTTGTAGAGTTCCTTGCGGTTGCCTGAGCGGTCGGTACAGTTGCAGATACCGAGGCATTCCAGTCGTCGGCCATCGGGCAGGGAGAGATGGTATTTCTCGCATTTTGGGCAGTAATACGCCTCCTGCAGCGGACCTGCGGCTTTTTCTGCTGCCTCCCTGCTCTCGTAAGCGATGCATGGATCCTGCTTCTGGAAGCAACTCTCGCTCACAACAGGTCGCATCTGTGGCTTCTTTTGAATGCCCCTCTTGCGCTCAAAGGCTGCAACAAACTGCTGAAAGGCTTCTTCCTTTTCCTGCTCAAGCTTTGCAGCTTTCTCTCTGGCCCTCTGCTCCGCTTCCTTTTCCCGCTCGACCTTTAAGAACAGCGGTTCAAAGAGTTGTTCCTCTACCTCGAAGGCTTCGAGGCGATAGAGCGCTTCTTCCTGCAGATATTGTTCGTAATAGGCATCCCCCTCGTGCAGTCTCTCGCTCTCAGCAGCCTTAGATGCTTCCTTCTTGGTCTCATATTTCTTTTGCTTTAAGCTCTTCAGGAAGGTCTCCCGGTGCTGGTAATGGATCTCATCCTTCCGTTGCTTTGTTTGTACAGCTGGCGCGATTCGGGGCAGGGGAGCGACATCTTCGATCTCTTCATCTTCCTCCATGAGCACATAGCCGCGATACATCTTTAAATATCGGGGGATCAGGCGGATCTCTTCCTTCTTAAAGAAGCGCTCCGCCGCCTTTTGGGCTTCTTCCAATGTGGAATAGATTTTTTTCAAGGCCTGTCACTTCTTCAAAAAGGGGGTAACTTAAGGGGGCTTAATGGTTCAGCAGGCTTCCACAAACCTGGCCGGTCAATATCTCTACATGGCTGGTTTTACTTGCACAATAATTCGAACTTGTTGTTTGGTCGCCGTCGTTCAGAAGGCAATAGGGACCTTCTCTTGGTGTTGTTGTGTAGGTTTGACATTCACCTGATTTGCATTCTGAGGTATCGCCACAGATGCCACCTCTGGTTCCAAGCGGGCGTTTACATCTGCCGTTTACACAGCAATCGGCGAAACAGACATCGGGGTTTAGAGAACAGTCGCCTCCAAATTGAGATCGACAAAGGCCTGCAGAGTTTGTGTAGCCACTGAGGCAACAGCCAGAAACCGGACTGGCGTTGCAGATCTCTGCATAAGATGAGGCATCCTCACCGTAATCCAGGTAGCAAAGCTTTTGTGAATGCATGGGGCCAATGGCGCAAACGCCTGCAATGCAATCAGAGTCTTTTTCGCAGTGTGGGATATACCCATGATGATCAGTGGAGAGCGTTATCTTGCATGTATCGCCATAACATTGTGAGTAAACGCTGCATTCATCGTTTGAACGGCATGTGCCGCCGGATAAATGCTTGCATCTTGTCGTGCCATTGACTTGGTAAATGCTTTTGCTCACACAATCTTCAGATCGGGTGGTGATTTCACCACCGAGCAGGAGACAGGTGGGCGTTTCTGTACAATCCACGCAGGAATGGGCGCATTGCATGTTCGGAGGGCAGGCGCTGTAATCGCTCACGCCGCAGTTTGCATTGAGCTCCAGGCGCTGTTTACACTGGTGGTTGTCGCAAATGAGATCGCCTGCGCAAACTCTGAGTTCATCGTCGCATTCTTCGCCGAGTCCCTCGATGTATATGCATTGGTTGTTTTTGCAAATGAGCCTCTCTTCGCAAAGCCAGAGGTCATCGTCGCAGTCATCGCCGCTTCCGCCGAGGGATTTGCACCGGTTGTCTTTGCAGACGAGCTCGCCTTCACAGAGTCTGAGGTCGTCGCATTCTTCGCCGAGTGCGCCTTCGGATTTGCAGCGCCCGTCCTTGCAGGTGAGATCGTCTTCGCAAATCAGAGAGCGGGCTTTATCGCAGGTATCGCCGAGCTCGCCGATGCTTTGGCATTTGTTGTCTTTGCAGGTGAGAGGATCCTGGCAGATGTAAAGCTGGTCGTTGCAGCCGTCTCCGAGCTCGCCCAGCTTTTTGCAGGTCCCTTCGATGCAGAAATAGTTTGAGGAGAGATCGCAGAGGCGCAGCGAATCGTCGCATGAGCTGCCGATGGTGAGGGCGAGTTGCTTGCAGATCTCGTCATCGCAGGTCAATCCCGGCTGGCAGTTATTTAAGGATTCTACGCATTCATCGCCCAGATGTCCGCCCTGGGCCGGTCCGCCGTCGGGATTAGGTCCGCCGTCGGGATTAGGTCCGCCGTCGGTGTTGGGGCCGCCATCGGGATTGGGTCCTCCGTCAGGGTTGGGGCCTCCGTCAGGGTTGGGGCCGCCGTCAGAGTCGGGGCCAGCGTCCGCAGTCGCATCGGCAGGGGATGCATCCTGGTTTTCGGCAGGACCCGCTTCGGGTCGCTGATCCGCAGGCGGCTGATGTGCTTCATCCGATTCGGGGATCGGATCCACCTGAGGGAGGCAGCCGGGGGCGAGCAGGGCAAGGAGACTCAAAGTCAGTCGATTGCAGAATTTGAAGCCGTACATCACACTCCTCCCCGGGCGTGGTCAAAATTTGAGCAATGCCTGTACCCTTCAGCAAAGGCAAACGCGCGGGTCTATATACGCCTTTCTGCAGTCCTCGTCGGTGTTTTTTTGTGTAATCGCGAGGGTTACATCCAGGGTGCATCCCTGGGTTGCTTCGGGCAGAGGGCGTTTGGTCTTCAATGGGGTTTACCTTCGCGATGGGCGGGCTTTATAACTGTGGTCGCTTTTGCGGGTTGCGCGGGCGCGGTGGAATGAGCCATCGGGTTCGGGCGCGGCCCAGATTGAGGGTGCGAGATGAAAATTCTGGTTGCGACGGAAAAGCCTTTTGCTCCGGTGGCGGTGGACGGGATTCGGAAAGAGGTCGAGGCTGCGGGTCACGAGCTGGTTTTGCTCGAAAAATATACCGACAAATCTCAGTTGCTTGCGGCTGTGGCCGATGCGGACGCGATGATCATCCGTTCCGACAAGGTGACCGCCGAGGTTCTGGATGCGGCGAAGCAGCTCAAGATTTGCGTGCGCGCGGGTGCCGGCTACGACAACGTCGATCTCGATGCGGCGACCGCTCACAAGGTGGTCGTGATGAACACGCCCGGGCAAAACGCCAACGCCGTGGCCGAACTCGTGTTCGGTATGCTCGTTTACGGGATCCGCAAGTTCTACACCGGCGCTGCGGGCACCGAGCTTCTGGGCAAGAAGCTGGGCCTGTTGGCGTTCGGTAACGTGAGCCGCAACGTCGCGCGCATCGCCAAGGGCTTTGGCATGGAGGTTTACGCCTTCGACGCCTTCTGCCCCGCAGACGCGATCGAGGCCGCCGGCGTCCACGCGGTTGCAAAGCCCAGCGATCTTTTTGAAACCTGCGACATCGTCAGCCTTCACATCCCCGCCACGCCCGAAACCAAGAAGAGCATCGGCAAGGATCTCGTGGGCAAGATGAAGAAGGGCGGCATTCTGGTCAACACTGCGCGCAAAGAGGTCATCGACGAGGATGGCCTGGCCGCTCTCATGGCCGAGCGCACCGATCTCATGTATCTGACCGACGTCGCGCCCGACGCGATCGACGCGTTCAAGGCGTTTGAAGGCCGCTTCTTTGCCACGCCGAAGAAGATGGGCGCCCAGACCGCCGAAGCCAACATCAACGCCGGCATCGCCGCCGCCCGCCAGATCGTCGCTTACTTCAAAGACGGCTGCACCAGGTTCCAGGTCAACAAGTAAGCCCGCCTTCCCTCATTCCCGCCTTTTAAAACCATCATAAAGCCTCTTGACGTCATGACGCGCGATCCGGACCCAGGATCTTGAGTCATGGGGTTTAGGCAAGGCCAGGGTAGGCCCAGGATCTTGAGTCATGGGGTTTAGGCAAGGCCAGGGCAGACCCAGGATCTTGAGTCATGGGGTTTAGGCAAGGCCAGGGCAGACCCAGGATCTTGAGTCATAGGGTTTAGGCAGGGCCAAAGGTAGGGTCACCTTGGGCGTCTTGGGCCGGATCACCCGCTCTGGCGGGGCGGTCAGGGCTTTAAACCCCGGGGCGATCCCTGTACCCTGCGGGCGCATTGCGGGCGCAACTGGCGCCCATACGAAAGGTTTTTGACGATGCGCGCGAGTCTGTTCGTTTTAGCTTGTTTGATGGCTCAGCAGGTCTGGGCCGATGAATGCCCTTCTGAGGCGGAATGCGACGGCAACATCCTTTTGGTCTGCGCAAACGGCATGGTCAATCGGATCGACTGCACGAGTTACGGCGCAACCTGGAAATGCGGAAAGCTCTCGGAGCGGTTCGGCAATGGTTGCTACGATCCCGACAACGCTCCGCCTTGCGGCGACGTGACGGCCGAGGCGAAATGCGACGGCGACACCCTGAAGCGCTGCGTCACCGACACCCAAATGGTCGACGGCGAGCTGATCGAGACGGGCGATCACCTTGAGACCGAAGACTGCGACGTGAAATGCGGCCCGATCTCCAATGAAATCGGCGAAGGCTGCTATCCCACCGCAGATTTTCAACCCTGCGGCGATGTGACGAAGGCGGGCAGCTGCGAAGGCAACCAGCTGGTCTACTGCGACTGGAACCCCGAGTCGCACAATGTGGACGGCCTCGTGAAATGGTCCTGCGGTGCAGGTGAGGTTTGTTCCACAGAAAGCGGCGAGGCCGAATGCGTCGACGCGGGCGATGTGGACGGAGGCGCTTTGGACGGAGGCGCTGCTGAAGACGGCGGTGCAGTGGATGGAGGCGCTGCTGAAGACGGCGGCGCAGTGGATGGCGG
>DBWM01000062.1:15306-21743 GCA_002309015.1 Myxococcales bacterium UBA1238
CTTTGGATGCGGGAGCTGCGGAAGACAGCGGAGCTGTGGACGGAGGAGCTGCGGAAGATGGCGGAGCTGCTCAGGATTCCGGCGAAGATGCGGCTTCCGGTCAGGATGCGGGTACAGGCGACGGTGGAAGCAGCGGCGGTTCGGGCGAGCCTGCAACTCAGGATGCGGGCAGCAGCGATGCGGGCGATGCGGCTTCTGGTCAGGATGCGGGCAATGTCACCCCGGGCGCCGATGCGGGCGATGAAGAGAGCGACGACGATGACGGCGATGACGGATGCAGCGCGCAGCCGGGCCGGAGTTCTGGATTTTTGGGCGCCCTCCCGCTGATTGCGCTGTTCGGTTTGCGCCGCCGCAAGCGCGCCTGAGCCTCCCCAAACCTTTCCCTCCCCATTCCAGCCCCAAAATCAATATTTGAGATTTTCTGCCCGCTCCGTTCGTTTCTCTGTCGCTTAAAGCGTGCAAGTTGCGATATATTCCCGGAAGTTTGGACCAAGGTGAAAGGTTCCCTCATGAAAAAGCTTTCTTTCGCGCTTCTTTCTCTCCTTGCGATTCCCTTTTTTGGCTGCGCTGACGACGACGATGACTCTGGTGCGAGCACCTGTACGGTCGAGAAGACCACCTGCACCAAGGCGAGCGACTGTCGCTCCTGCGAATGCGGCGACGAAGCCGGATCGGGCGCGGTCTGTACCGAGCAGGGCGTTTGCAGCTGCGGAAGCTGCAGGGTGGCCAAGCCCGGCGAGCTCGTCATCAACGAAGTCAAAATCAAAAAGCCTGAATTCATTGAAATCGTCAACACCACCTCCGAATCCCTGGGGCTCGGTGGCCTCACGATCACCTCATATACGAACAATGGCGGCACCAAGGATGTGAAGCTGAAGACCGGATGCCTCGGTCCCAAGGGCGCCGTCGCGATTACCTCCCAGGGTGAAGCCGAAGCCGTGGATCCCGATGCGGGCGTGGCTGCGAAGGATGCGCCGAATCCCTGGATCTGGTCGCGCTCAGGCAAGGCGCTGAAGTCGGAAGAAGACGGCACCACCAAGCTCGGGTTCGTCGATTCGCCCTCGTCTGAAACCGTGAAGTTCCTTCTGAGCGGCCGTGACGGCACCGTGATCTCGTCTTTTGAAGGGGCGAAAGCGCTCTTTTCGGGATCTTCCGCAACCCGCAACCCGGATTTGGGCAACCTGGTGTCCAGGCATGCGGATGTTTCTCCCACCGGCAGCATCTCTTCTCCCGCCAAATGCATGAACGGCGGTGAATTCGAAGACGGCTGCGTGGAGCCCAAATGCGAGACCGACGCCAACTGCCAGTGCGACGACAGCAAGAAATACGGCTGCTGCGATAAAGAGACGCACACCTGCTTCTGCAGCAAGAGCGAATCCTGCACCAAAGAAGAGATCGTCACCGGTTGCGGCGATCTTCCTGCGGACGCGGTTCCCGTCAGCGCTGCGGGCCAAATCGTGATCAACGAGCTTCGTGCCAAGGCGCCTGAATTCATTGAGCTCGTCAACACCACCGATCACCGCGTCGCGCTCAAGGGCCTGACCTTCTATTCGAGCGACAAGCAAGGCAACCTGGCAAAGCGCAAGACCTTGTCGGACGGCTGGCTGGATGCCCTCGAAGCGGTCGCGATCTTCTCAGGCAAGGACTGGGCCTGGTCGAAGGCAGGCGTCTGCAGCTCCGATGAACAAAAGCACATCTCTCTCGGATTCCTGGACAGCTTCGACACCTATGTAAGCGAAGTGACCGTTCAGCTGCGCATCGATAACGGCAGCGACGAAGGCCTTGTGGTCGACGAGATGAAGATCTCCAAGGGGCTTTACCTCGACAACAACGCCTCGGTGACCCGCTCCCCCGACGTTACGGGCAACGAATTCAAGCGTTCCGACTCGGTGCTCCACTGCAAATACATGACCCCCGGCACCTGCAGCAACGGCCAGGCATTCAGTTTGGGCTGCAATACCTCTCCCGCCAAGGATCCCTGCGTCTGCGAGGCGGACAGCGAATGTCTGGACTCCATCTGCACCGGCAAGATGACCCGCAACCTTTGCAATGCCGGCACGCATGCCTGCGAATGCGTGGAATGCGTGGAAGCGAATGACTGCAAATGCGGGGCCACCGAAGGCAAGCCTTACTGCAGGGATCACGTTTGCAGCTGCGAATGCGACACCGCTGAAGATTGTAAATGCAATGCCGGTTCGCCCGTCTGCGAATCGGATTTGAGAGCCTGTGCCTGCCAATGCGCAAACAACGATGAATGCCTCGATCCGGACTGCAAGAACAACAAGACGCCCCGCAACATGTGCGTTCTGGAGATTCAGAGATGCGAATGCGTGGCCTGCCTCGAAAACTCGGATTGCCATTGCGATAAAGGTTCACCGATCTGCAGCAACGGCGAATGCGGCTGTTCGTGCAGCTCCGCCCAGGATTGTGAATGCAGCAAAGAGGGCGAATACCCCTGCTGCTCTGATTCCGGCCTGTGCTTCTGCGCCGCCAACGCGGAATGCGACGTCTGCACCGCTCCCGTCAGCGCGGGCGACGTTTCGAGTTCGAAAGAGATCGTGATCAACGAAGTCAACGCGCAGTCACCCGAATTCATCGAGCTCGTCAACAACTCGAACCGCGATCTTTCGCTGAAAGGACTGGTCCTGCTTTCGAGCAAGGGCAACGGCGATTTGACCAAGCGGCTCACCTTTAAAGAAGGTTGGCTCAAAGCGGGGGCTGCGGTCGCGATTTACTCCAAGAGCGATCGCTCTGACTGGATCTGGTCGGGCGAGGGCTGCAGCGTTCAGGAAGCGGAAGGCGTGAATCTGGGCCTGATCAACTCCGTAAACGCGGATCAAGCCCGGCTGGAGCTGCGTATGGGCGGTGAGCAGGGTGAACTCATCGATGAATGGGCGATTTCGAAGGAGATGTACAACAATGCGAGCTCTTCGGTTACCCGTTCTCCCGATCGGACCGGCAACGCCAGGCTTTCGACCGATATCTTCTCGTGTCTCACCTCCACCCCCGCGCTTTGCAGCACCCAGGAGACGTTTGCGAGCGGTTGTGAGGCGACCGGCATCGATCCCTGCACATGCGATAACGACAACGATTGTTCGCTCAACTGCTCCGATCTGCTGAAACCCGCCAACGCCTGCATCGGAGAGATCTGCGAATGCGTCGCCTGCGCCACCGACAATGATTGCGCAGCCACATGCGGCGACCAGATGCCGTCCTGCAACGAGAATCAATGCGAATGCTCTTGCCGCTCTGCAGAGCAATGCAGCTGTGAGGATGGAAAGACGCCCGTCTGCAACGGTGGGGAATGCAGTTGTGTCTGCAATCAGGCGAGCCAATGCAGTTGCGATAACGGATTAACGCCCGTTTGCAACGGTGGGGAATGCGGTTGCGCGTGCGACTCAGTGGAGCAATGCAGCTGCGAAGAAGATTATGAGACGCCCGTCTGCAACGGCGATGGAACCTGCGGTTGCACTTCGTCCTGCACGCCTCCGACCATGGGGGGTGATTTGACCATCAACGAGATCAGCGTCAAGATGACCGCTTTGGGCAAGGCAGAGGATGAATGGGTCGAGCTCGTCAACACGAGCGGTCACGATCTTTTACTCAAAGGCATCAAACTCTACGGCAACACGAGCTCTACGACGCAGGTGTCTCAGAACACGGATTTGGATCTCCGTTTTGAGCTTTCAAAGGGCTGCATCGGTCGCGGTCAAGCCTTTGTCGTGCGTCGCGGCGTGGGCATTGAAATCAATGGCGAAGTGATCACCGACATTCAATCGGCGACTACGAGCACGATGAAATCGCTCACAAACAGCGGATACCTCACCTTTAAGCTGAACTATGAGCCTGCAAGTGGTACAGGTGAGCGGCTGCTCGACTTTGTATCCTACGACGGTCAGCCGAGCGCTGATACTTCGCTTGGCCGCTTCCCCGACATTACGGGTGACCTCAAGCCGCACAGCGAAGGCAGCGGCGGTGTCAAACATTCCCGCGGCTTTTGCAACGGCACCCGAAACGAGTTCCCGAGCTGCTTAAACTTCATCAAGTAAGCGTCCCTGACCGGCTTTCATCCCGCCATCCCGCCGTAAGGCTTCCTCCTTTCAAACCTTCAACGACCCTCCGCACCGCATAGGCGCCTCATCGCTCTCTTTCCGCAGCCTTCCCCTCAGAAGTTGCGAAACAGCGCATCCCATTTTTGGAAGATCGTTTCGGGAGCGTAGCGCACGGCATCCTGCTTTGCGGCCATCCCCATTTGAATGCGGAGCGTTTCATCGTTTGCAAGCTGCGCCATGCGGTTTGCGAGGGCGTTGACGTCGTTTGGGGGCACCAGATAGCCATCGATGCCGTCGTGCAGAATATCGGCGGGGCCCTCTTTGCAATTGAAGGCGACCGACGGCAGGCCAAAGGACTTGGCTTCAGCGAGCACGAGCCCAAAACCTTCCCAGCGCGACGAGAGCACGTAAATGCCGGCGTGAAGATATTCTTCAGCGATCTGTTTTGTGGGCGGGACGAGGGTTACGGCTGCTTCGAGGCCATATTTTTGGATGAGGGATCTGTATTTCGGTTCATCTTCGCCGGATCCCACGATGCGGAGCTGCCATTGCGGTGCGGCAGGATGCAGTTTTGCAAACGCCTCGATCAGCAGATCGAAGCCTTTTTGCTCGGTATAGCGGCCGATGGCCAGAAACACAGGAGTTTTCAGGTTCGCGCCCGCCGTTTGAGTGGGGATCGCGTTGGGAATGACGAAGGTTTTGGGATGGAAGCGGTAATGCGCGCGATCGCTCTCGGTCAGGAGCACCAGGGCGTCGAGTTTGGCATAGGCGATGCGCCGAATCGCGCGACTGTAGAGGGGGGCCGCATCGTAATTCATATGCTCGCAGGCGATCCGCTTCAGAAGCCGCATGCGGACGCCGATCAGGATGCTGTTTAAGGCGTGAGTCGTGCCGAGAACGAAGTTCGTTTGCGTCTGGCGGCAGATTTGAGCGATGCGGTGGATGATCCCGAAATAATCGAGCTTGGTTTTGAGCGTAAAGCCCAGATTGTAGAGGGTGACCGCCGGGTGCAGCTCAAAATACGAGCGATCTTCGGGCCTTGAGAGGCAGCTCAGCACGTTGACATGGTAGTCTCCGGAGGCGGCGAGCAGGTTGGCGAGTTGCGAGACGGCCCGATCGGTGCCATGCCCGTCTGTGATGTTGAAGAGCACGATGCTTACGGTTTTCATGATCGCATTTCTTGGGAGTAGGGCAGCGGCAGGGGAGGAAAGCTGCGCTTTTTGGGCGGGGAAGGCGCTTTTTGAAAGCTGGGATCGCGCCTTACTCTTCGGCCTCGTCGTCGAAATCGTCGTCATCGCCGTCATCGGACAATGCGGAGGCGGGTACATCGACGGTGGATTCGGCTTCAGCCTTATCGGACTTGGATCCTGCGGCCTTTTGAGCGGCCTTCTTCTTGCGGGTCGCGGCGGCTTTGGCGAGGCTGCGCTGCTGATCGATGTAGAGATTCCATTCCTGCACCGCGTCCTGGATGGTTTCGGAAGGCGAGAGGATGAGCCGCGCGTTGAGCTGCATCGTCAAATAAACGTAAGCATCGATGAGCGCTTCGCGGGCCTTGCAGACCGACGCGCGATCGACCTCATTCTGGGCGTTCAGCTTCTCTTGCTGCGCTGCAAGGAAGGCCTGGATGCGCTGTTCGAGCACATTCACCCAGCCGTCCATCCCTGAATCGCGCAAAACCTCCGCCGGCAGCGCCTTGAGGGCGGTCATCAGGCGGTCGTAAATGCCGTAGCCCTTCTTATAAGTGAGGCGCGTGGGGCATTCGAAGCTCTTAAAGATTTCGGCTACCTTCGCCGTCGCCGCCTGAACCTGCGGATCGTAATGCAGAAGCTGCCCCTTGATGATGTAGTTCATCGCCATATAGCAGTTATCGACCGCATTGTCGGCCTGACGGATGGTCGTACCGTGGCGCTTGGCCACCGTGTCGAGTTCGTTTTTGAAGGCCTTGACGGCGGTCTTTAAAGGCTCTGCGAGTTTGGATTCTTCGGCGCTGAGGCGCGCGTCCGCGAGGGCAGCGATGAAGGCGCAGAAGCTGTAAACCGCGTTATGCGTTTCGGGGACCAGGTTGTACGGCTGAATTTGGAGGAGCTCGAGCATTTTTGGGGGGCCTTTCTTTTGGGGGGAACTTCGTTCCAGTTGGTGGTTTTGAGGGTATATGATGGGGGAAGGGGTTGTAAAGGATTTTTTGTAGAGAGGATTAAATTTTTTTATGCTTCTTTTTCCTCGTTGCTTTACTTTGATTTCCTCGATCGCGTTTGCAGGGAGATAAGGGGCGCCGTTTGCGGGTGGGGGGCCCTTAAGCATGGGCAGCTTTTATGTTCCAGGGTTTGGTGATAGGGTTCTTTTTTCCTCGTTGCTTTACTTTGATTTACTCGATCTCGGTTCGCA
>DBWM01000062.1:21814-21941 GCA_002309015.1 Myxococcales bacterium UBA1238
CCCGGCCGCCCAGGGGGCTCTTTGGAGGCTGGTGAGGAGAAGGCGTTTATGGGTCGCCCCCTGGACCCATGGGGGTTGGTGAGTGGAAGCGGCGTGATGGCAGGGAGATCGTTTGAGGGGCCCAGAT
>DBWM01000049.1:0-15726 GCA_002309015.1 Myxococcales bacterium UBA1238
TTCCGCCTTCGCAGCGCCCGGCGCAACGACTGGAATCTGAGTTGCAATCGCCGCCCAGAAAAATGGTGCATTTGTCGGTGCCGTTGTCGTTGTAGGCGTTCCTGGAAGCGCAGAGGTCGGAATCCGTGGTTGCCAGGCCGCCGTCGAGGAGGCAGTAGGGGCCGTTGCCGGAGATATCCTTTTGGCATGAAGCGCCGGCCGCGCATTCGTCGTTGCTGCTGCAGTAACCGCTGTAGCGACCGAGCCGCTTGCAGGTTCCGCCTTCGCAGCGCCCGGCGCAAAGACTGGGATCTGAGTTGCAATCGCCGCCCAGAAGAGAGGTGCATTTGTCGGTGCCGTTGTCGTTGTAGACCGCATAGGAAGCGCATTTGTCGGCATCTTCCGTTGCCTGGCCACCGTTGAGGAGGCACCAGGGCCCCTGGTTGTAGATGGTCATTTGGCATGAAGCGCCGGTCGCGCATTCGGCATTGTGACTGCAAATGCCATTGTCTGTGCCGAGCCGTTTACAGGTTCCGCCTTCGCAGACGCCTGCACAGCTGTTCTGCGTGCAATCGCCGCCCGTGAGATAGGTGCATTTTGTGATGCCGCTCTCTTCGTAAACCGAATGGGAAGCGCATCTGTAGTCATCTTCCCTTTCCTCATCTGTCGTTTCCTGACCGCCGTCGAGGAGGCACCAGGGGCCGTTGCCGTGGTAATCCTTTTGGCATGAAGCGCCGGTGGGGCATTCGTCGTTGCTGCTGCAAGCACCGCTGAAAGCACCGAGTTTCTTGCAGATCCCGTCTTCGCAGGCGCCAGGACAGATTTGAGGATTCTGGGAGCAATCGCTGCCTGGAAGAGCCCTGCATTTGGTCACGCCGTTCTCTTCATAAGTCGATCCGGATGCGCAGTCGTTCTTATCTGCAGTTTCATGTCCCGCATTGAAAAAGCACCAGGTGCCCTGGTAGTAGATGGGCCTTTGGCATGAGGCGCCCGTCGCGCATTCGTCGTTGTCGCTACAGGAGCCTCCTCTATAACCGAGTTTTTTGCAGGTCCCGTTGTCGCAGATCCCTGCGCAGAGATTGGCATTTGAGGAGCAATCTCCGCCTGTGATGTATTTGCATTTTTCGGTGCCGTTGTCGTTGTAGGAATCAAGGGAAGCGCAGTCGCTGTAATGAGGGGTTGCCTGGCCGTCGTCGATGAAGCAGTAGGGGCCGTCGCCGTATTTATTCATTTGGCATGAAGCGCCGGTCGGGCATTCAGAGCTGTCGTTGCAGTAGATTTTGTATGAAGCGAGCGTGTGTTTGCAGGTTCCACCTTCGCAGGATGCAGAGCGATCACAGTCTTCGTCCTGCGAACAAGCACCGCCAATGGGCATGGCGCAGAGGCCGTAATCACGATAAGCATAAGAAACGCAGGCTTCTGCAGAGTTCGTGTTGTCACCGATGTTCAAAAGGCAGTAAGGACCGTTGCCATGAATGTCTTTCTGGCAGATGCCCTCGATGCATTCGTCGCTGCTGCTGCATTCGCCATAGAGATACCCGGCAGGCCGTTTGCAGAGGCCTTCGATGCATCGGAGCAGACCCGCACAGATGTGATCTGCGTCGCAGCTCCCTTTGGCAGAGACCAGGGTTTTGCAGATGCCCAGGTGACATCCGAGGCCTTCCCCGCAAAGCTGATGCGCATCGCAGTCCCCGCCAACCTCGGCGTACGGATGGCAAATGCCCGAGAAACAATACCCGTTGCTGCAAAGATGGTCGTCATCGCAGTTTTGGTTCAAACCGACATACTGCCGGCAGTGGCCGTCGACGCATTCCGCAGGATCGGTGCAGAGATGGTTCGCATCGCAGGTCTCGCCCAAATCGACATGGAAGGCGCATTGAGCGGCCAGATCGAGGGCCGTGATCGCCTCGCCGCAATTTTCGAGCAAGTTTAAGGCTGCGGCCTGAGATTCCTGACATGCGCCGAGGCAGAGTTCCGCCAGGTTTTGGCTGCAGGCTTCGCTGCAATCGCTGAAATTCGCACAGGCGATCTCGCAGGTCGCGAAGACGGCACCATCGGATCCCGCATCTCCGCCGTCTGCGTCGCCGCCATCGACGCCTGCATCCCCTGCTCCGCCGTCTTCGTTGGATCCCCCATCACCTGCATCCCCTGCCCCGCCATCTTTGCCGGGGCCCGCATCGCTTGCCGAGCCGTCAGAGTCGGTGTTGGCATCGGTGGTTGCATCGTGATCGTCGTCGTCGCAGGCCGAAAGGCTAAGCGCGGCTACCGCAGAGAAGATCAAAAGAAGGTGACGATTTCGCATGGAACGCTCCAAAAAGCGCAAAAGAGGCGCGTGAGTAAGCCATCGGGGGGATTTTTGCAAGCAGGAGCAAAGGAGGGCTTGGGGGCAGTCGGGATGCGGGTTACTCCGCGGGGCCGCAGACCGGGAGGCCGTTGTCCAGATGCGACTCGCCGGAGGCGCAGCGGGCGTTGCTAGAGATGAATGTGCCGTCATCGAGGAAGCAGTAGGGGTAGTCTTCGCCGCCACCGCAGAATGCACCGAGCGCGCAGTCGGAGCTGTCGCTGCAAAAACCGCTCGATAAGAGCTTGCAGGTCCCGTTTTCGCAGACGTCCTGACAGATATTTATATTTTTGGAGCAATCACCGCCCGTGAGATATGCGCATCTCCAGCCACCATCGAAGTAGCGTTTCGAGGAAGCGCAGCTTTGGAAATCTGAGGATTCCTGACCGCCGTCAAGGAGGCAATAGGGGCCGCTGCCGTATCTATCCCTTTGGCATGAAGCGCCGGCCGCGCATTCGTCGTTGCTGCTGCATTCGCCGCTGCTCGACCCGAACCGTTTGCAGGTTCCGTCGTCGCAGCGCCCTGTGCAGAGTTTTGGATTTGAGGTGCAATCGCCGCCCAGGTAAGTTGTGCATCTTTCTTTGCCGTTGTCGTCGTAGTAGATGTCCGTGGATGCACAGTGCCTGTAATCTGTGGTTTCCTGGCCGCCGTTGAGGAGGCAGTAGGGGCCGTAGCCGGAGATATCCTTTTGGCATGAAGCGCCGGCCGCGCATTCGTCGTCATCGCTGCAGTAACCGCTGAGTGAATCAAGTTTCTTGCAGATCCCGTCGTCGCAGCGCCCTGTGCAGAGATCCGGATTCGAGGAGCAATTGCCGCCCAGAAGAGATTTGCAGTAACCGGTGCCGTTTGCTTCGTAGATTGCACCGGAAGCGCAGTAGGAATCAAACATCGTTTCCTGACCGCTGTCGAGGAGGCAGAAGGGGCCGCGGCCTTCCCAATCCATTTGGCATGAAGCGCCGGTCACGCATTCGGAACTGTTACTGCAAATGCCCATGTTTGAACCGAGCCGTCTGCAGGTCCCGTCTTTGCAGCTCCCTGCGCATATAGAAGAATGTTCGGAGCAGTTGCCGCCCGAGAGATATGTGCATCTCCGGATACTGCCCTCTCTGTAAGTCGAAGAGGAAACGCAGTTGTCGCCAGATTCTGTTTCCTGACCGCCGTCGAGGAGGCAGAAGGGGCTGCGGCCTTCCCTATCCATTTGGCATGAAGCGCCGGTCGCGCATTCGTCGTTGCTGCTGCAGACGCCGCTGACTGAACCGAGTTTCTTGCAGATCCCGTCTTCGCAGGCGCCTGCGCAGATTTGAGGATTCTGGAAGCAATCGCTACCTGGAAGCGCCTTGCATTTGGTCACGCCGTTCTCTTCATAGGTCGAGAGGGATGCGCAGTGGCTGGAATCTGAGGTTTTCTGTCCGCCGTCGAGGAGGCAGAAGGGGCCGCGGCCTTCCCTATCCATTTGGCATGAAGCGCCGGTCGGGCATTCGTCGTTGCTGCTGCATTCGCCACTGTCTGAACCGAGTTTCTTGCAGATCCCGTCTTCATCGCAGGCGTCAGGGCAGAATTGAGGATTCTGGGAGCAATCGCTGCCAAGGAGAGCCCTGCATTTGGTCACGCCGTTCACTTCATAAGTCAAGCCGGATGCGCAGTTGTAGTCACCTGCGGTTCTCTGTCCGCCTTCGAGAAGACAATAGGGGCCGCGGCCGTATTTCGCCTTTTGGCATGAAGTGCCGGCCGCGCATTCGTCGTTGTCGCTGCAGAGGCCTCCATCCCGACCGAGCCGTTTGCAGGTCCCGCCTTCGCAGCGCCCTGTGCAGAGATTTGCATTTGAGGCGCAATTGCCACCCACAAGAGATTTGCATTTGGTGGTGCCGTTGTCGTCGTAGGTCTCATAGGAGGCGCAGTGGGAGGCATCCGTGGTGACCTCGCCGCCGTCGAGGAGACACCAGGGGCCGTCGCCGTATCGATTCTTTTGGCAGGAAGCGCCGGTGGGGCATTCCGTGCTGTCGTAGCAGAGATTTCCGTCTGAAGAGAGCTTTCGTTTGCAGGTTCCAGCAACGCAGGACGCATGGGAGTCACAGTCTAGATCCCGGGAACAAGCGCCGCCAAAGGGCATGGCGCAGAGGCCGCCATCGCTGGCTGCATAAGAAACGCAGGTTTCCGCAGAGTGCGTGGTATCACCGATGTTCAAAAGGCAGTAAGGGCCGTTGCCATAAGAGTCTTGCTGGCAGGTGCCCGTGAGGCATTCGTCGCTGCTGCTGCATTCGCCATAGAGATACCCGCCAGGCCGCTTGCAGCTTCTGCCGCTGCATTGGAGCAGACCCGCACAGATGTGCTCCTCGTCGCAGGTCGCGTTGATACCGACCAGGGTTTTGCAGACGCCCTGGTGACATGCGACGCCGCTTCCGCAAAGACGGTTCGCATCGCAGTCCTCGCCCACATCGACCTGTTGCCTGCAGGCTCCGTCGACGCATTCTGCAGGGCTGCTGCAAAGGTTGTCGTCATCGCAAGTCTCGCCCACCCCGACATGTTGCCTGCAGGTCCCGTCCATGCATTCCGCAGGGCTGTTGCAAAGGTGGTTCGCATCGCAGGTCTCGCCCAAATCGACGTGGAAGGCGCATTGCGCAACGAGATCGAGGGCCGTGATCGCCTCGCCGCATTGCTCGATCGCGTTTAAGGCTGCGGCCTGCGATTCCTCACATGCAGTGAGGCAGAGTTCGACCAGGTTTTGGCTGCAGGCTGCGCTGCAATCATTGAACTTTGCACAGGCCGTCGCACAGGAAGGCACGACAGAACCATCTTCGCCGGAATCCGCATTGCCGCCGTCCGCAGCACCGCCGTCTTCTCCGGAATCTACTTCTCCCCCATCTGCGTCGCCTCCATCCGTATCGCCGCCATCCGTATCACCGCCATCCGTATCGCCCCCATCCGTATCGCCACCATCCGTATCGCCACCATCCGTATCGCCCCCATCCGCAGCACCGCCGTCTTCTCCGGAATCCGCTTCTCCTCCATCTGCAGCTCCGCCGTCTTCTCCGGAATCCGCGTTGCCGCTGTCCCCTGCCCCGCTGTCTTCGCCGGCGGCGCCTGCTGATCCGCCTGAGCCTGCGGCCCCATCGGAGGTTGCATCGGTGTTTGCATCGAGATCATCGTCATCGCAGGCCGAAAGGCTGAGCGCGGCGATCGCAGAGAAGATCAAAAGAAACTGACGATTTCGCATGGAACGCTCCAGGGTTACAAACAGTAAAAGAGATGCGGATTTAAGTCATCGGGAGGGGTTTTGCAAGCGGGAGAAAAGGCGTGAGGACCTTCTTTGGGGCAGCCGGGATGCGGGTTACTCTTCGGCGGGCTTCTTTTTGCCACCCGCCTTTTCGCTCTGCCGGAACCGCAAAATCAGCGCATTGATGCGCCGGGCGAGCTCTTCCCTTTCGGGGTTGGGATCCAACAGGTTCCTGGCGTTCAGGCGATCGATGAAATCGTTGTAAACGTCGACCAGCTCGTCGCGGAGGCGCCTGGTGCGGCCGAATTCGTTGTCGAGGACCGCCTGCGTCTTGGTCGCCGAAATCTCACGAAAGGCCTCGTACGCGCCCCGGAGCGCCCGGATCCAACCCCAGACGAGGGCCGCGCGGAGCTTTTGTTCGCCGAACGCCTCCAGCTTGGGCAGCAGGATTTCGAGGGCGCCGTATTCGTCTTTATATTTGAGCCGCGTCGGATCCGGCGTCATTTCAAACTTCTCTAAGATTTCCTGGGCCGCAACGCGGGTTTCCTCGTCGGGATGGGTGGCGCTGAGTTTGAGTTGCGCCCTTGTGCCGCGCCAAAAGCGGTCGGCATTTTGATCGATCTCGCGGGTGGTCTCCCCAAACTGCGCCGATTTTTCGCGGCAGCTGTCGCGATAGGCCTCAAACGCCGCATTCAGCGCGCTCCCATCCACTGCACCGGACTCGGCGACCGCATCGGTCACCTCTTTCATGTAGTCGACGATGGAGGAGGATCGGTTGCTGCGGAGGGCGAGGGCTTCTACTTTAACGGTCATGGTTCATTCTCCATTGAGTTTTGCGCGAAACCTACCCAACAAAGCGCGCATCTGCAAGCAAAATTCTCCCAATCATTCTCATTTTTAAGCCGTTTTTTTCAAAAACTTGCGATCGCAGGTTGATCAAAGCGTCATTAGGGGCATGTAAAACGCGATCGCAGGTTGATCAAAGCGCCTTTAGGGGCATGTAAAACGCGATCGCAGGTTGATCAAAGCGCCTTTGGGGGGATGTAAGACGCGATCGCAGCGCGGAGATCTCACCTTTGGGGGGGTGTAAGACGCGATCGCGGCGCGGAGATCTCGCCTTTGGGGGGGTGTAAGACGCGATCGCGGTATGGAGATCTCACAATGTGGGGGGTGTAAGACGAGATCGCAGCGCAGAGATCTCACATTTGGGGGCATGTAAGACGCGATCGCAGCGTGGAGATCTCACTCCGCAGAGCCGCAGACCGGGATCCCGTTGTCCAGATGCGACACGTAAGATGCGCAGTCCCCGGGACCTGCGGTGAATTCGCCGTCCGCGAGCAGGCAGTAGGGACCGAGGCCATTTTGATCCAACTGGCACAAAGTGCCGGTCGGGCATTCGGAGTTGTCGTTGCAGATTTCTCCGCTGTAGCCGGGCGTTCGTTTGCAGACGCCGTTTTCGCAGAGGCCCACACAGCTCTGGGGATCTCGGGCGCAATCTGCCCCAGGAAGAGATTTGCACCGTTCTGTGCCGTGATCGTCGTAGGTCTCACCGGAGGCGCAGTTGCGGCTCGCTTCCTGGCCGCCGTCGTAGAGGCACCAGGGGCCTTGGCCGTAGTAATCCTTTTGGCACAAAGTGCCGGTCGCGCATTCGGTGTTGTCGCTGCAAATGCCTCCGTCCGAACCGAGCCGCTTGCAGATGCTCTCTTCGCAGACCCCTCCGCAGACATTCGAATTTTCGGAGCAATCGCCGCCCAGGAGAGATTTGCAACGTATCGTGCCGTCATCGTCGTAGGTCGCACCGGAGGCGCAAATCCAGCTCTCTGTGGTTGCATAACCGTCGTCGTAGAAGCACCAGGGGCCGTTGCCGTATTTATTCTTTTGGCAGGAAGCGCCGGTCGCGCATTCGGTGCTGTCGCTGCAAATGCCGCTGACTGTATCGAGCCGTTTGCAGCTGCCCTCTTCGCAGACACCTGTGCAGATCTCAGGATGATCGGTGCAACTGCCGCCCGTATAGTATTTGCAACGTTGTACGCCGCCCTCTTCGTAGGTCTCACCGGAGGCGCAGCGGCCGTCAGATGTGGTTTGTTCACCGCCATCGAGAAGGCAGTAAGGGCCTTCGCCGAATCGATTCTTTTGGCAGGTCGCGCCGGTTGAGCATTCGGTGCTTTCGCTGCAGTAGCCGCTGAGTGAAGCGAGTTTTTTGCAGGTTCCGCCTTCGCAGACGCCTGCGCAGATCTTAGAAAGAACGGAGCAATCACCGCCCTCGGTGTATTTGCACCGTTCTTTGCCGTTGTTGTCGTAGTAGGAATCAACGGAGGTGCAGTTCAAGCTATCAGCCGTTTCCTGGCCGCCGCCGAGGAGACACCAGGGGCCTTGGCCGTCGTAACGCTTTTGGCAGGTCGCGCCGGCCGCGCATTCGGAGCTGTCGCTGCAAATGCCGCTGTTTGGGCCGAGTTTTTTGCAGGTTCCGTCTTCGCAGGCCCCTGCGCAGATCTCAGGATGTTCGGAGCAATCGCCGCCCGAGAGGTATTTGCACCGCTCTGCGCCGTCCTCTTCATAAGTCCTCCAAGAGACGCAGGACCAGACATCCGTGGTTACCTGGCCGCCGTCGACGTGGCAGAAGGGGCCATAGCCATAGAGGGTCTTTTGGCACGAAGCGCCGGCCGGGCATTCGGAGCTGTCGTTGCATTTGTTCTCGCTTATCTCGCTATAACCGAGTGTTTTTTTGCAGCTCCCCTCAACGCAGGATGCCTCCCGGCCGCAGTCTTCGTCCTGAGTGCAATCGCCACCGAACGGAAGGGCGCAGAGGTTGTTCCGCTCCGAGTGAGAAACGCAGGCGACCGCCGAGCTTGTGGATTCGCCGACGCTCAGGAAGCAATAGCGACCGTCACCGTAAGCGTCTTTCTGGCAGATGCCCTCGAGGCATTCGTCGCTGCTGCTGCATTCACCGCTCAGGTAACCGGCGGGCCGCTTGCATTGCCCCTCGCTGCATTGAAGCGGGCCCGAGCAGACATGTTTCTCGTCGCAATAGGAGTTGGCGGCGACGAAGGCTTTGCATCGGCCGAATTCGCATTGAAGGCTTCCCTGGCAAGGATGCGTTTCGTCACAGCTTTCGCCGATGCCCGGTTCCAGACATTGACCGCCGGCACATTCAAGGCCGGACAAGCAGGATGGGGTCGAATCGCAGGTTGCGCCGAGGATGTGCTTGCAGAGGCTGTCGCTGTCACATTTTGTAGGGCTCTGGCAGGCATAGGAGTCGTTACAGGTCTCGCCCAGACCGACGTATTCCTTGCAGTGATCGTCGATGCATGAGGCAGGCGCGGTGCAGAGGTTGTTCTCGTTGCACGCGTTGCCCAGCTCCACATACTGCCGACAGTGATCCTCGATGCAGGTCGCAGGCGCCGTGCAGAGATGGTCGTCGTCGCAATCATCGCCGAGCGCCACGTACTGCCTGCAGTGATCGTCGACGCAATCGAGCCCGTCTTCGCAGGTTTGATACGTACCGCATTCGTTGCCGAGGGCGATGTTCTGCTGCCTGCAGTGATCCTCGATGCATTCCGCAGGATCGGTGCAGAGATGGTTTGCATCGCAAGTCTCGCCCAAATCGACGTGGAAGGCGCATTGGGTGGCCAGATCGAGAGCTGCGATCGCCTCGCTGCAATTCCCAATCGCGTTTAAGGCTGCGGCCTGGGACTCCTGACATGCGCCGAGACAGAGTTCCGCCAGGTTTTGGCTGCAGGCTGCGCTGCAATCTTTGAAATTCTCACAGGCGATCTCGCAGGTCGCGAAGACGGCACCATCGGGTCCCGCATCGCCGCCGTCCGCGTCACCACCATCGACGTCACCGCCATCGACGTTACCACCATCGACGTTACCGCCATCGACACTGGAATCCGCGTTGCCGCTGTCCCCTGCCCCGCCGTCTTTGCCAGGGCCCGCATCGCCTGCCGAGCCGTCTGATTCGGCGGCGCCATCGGTGGTTGCATCGAGATCATCGTCGTCGCAGGCCGAAAGGCTGAGCGCGGCGATCGCAGAGAAGATCAAAAGAAGCTGACGATTTCGCATGGAACGCTCCTGGATTACAAAGCGTAAAAGCGATGCGGGTTTAAGTCTTTGAGAGGGGTTTTGCAAGCGGGAGAAAAGGCGTGAAGATCTCACATTTTGGGGCATGTAAGACGCGATCGCAGCGCAGAGATCTCACTCCGCAGAGCCGCAGACCGGGATCCCGTTGTCCAGATGCGACACGTGGGATGCGCAATAGGAGTAATCATTGGTGAATTCGCCGTCATCGCGGAAGCAGTTGGGGTAGCCGTCGTCGTCGACGCAGGATGAGCCGGTCGCGCATTCGGAGCTGTCGCTGCAAATGCCGTGACCGAAAAGCTTGCAGGTCCCGTTTTCACAGACGCCCCGGCAGATATTTACATTTTGGGAGCAATCACCGCCCGTAAGATATTGGCATCGCCTGGTGCCGTTGTCGTTGTAGGTGTACGAGGAAGCGCAGTTGTCGTCATCTGTGGTTTCCTGGCCGCCGTCAAGGAGGCAGTAGGGACCCTCGCCGAAACTATCCCTTTGGCATGAAGCGCCGGCCGCGCATTCGTCGTTGCTGCTGCAGTAACCGCTGGATTCACCGAGCCGCTTGCAGGTTCCGCCTTCGCAGCGCCCGGCACAAAGACTGGGCTCTGTGTTGCAATCGCCGCCCAGAAGAGATGTGCATTTGTCGGTGCCGTTGCTCCTGTAGGTGTTCCTGGAAGCGCAGAGGTAGCCTTGTTCCGTTTTCTGGCCACCGTCGAGGAAGCAGTAGGGGCCGTTGCCGTATCTGTCCTCTTGGCAGGAAGCGCCGGTGGGGCATTCGTCGCTGCTGCTGCAGTAACCGTAGTCTGAACCGAGCCGCTTGCAGGTTCCACCTTCGCAACGCCCTGAGCAAAGACTGGGCTCTGTGTTGCAATCGCCGCCCGTGAGATATTTGCATTTTTGGGTGCCGTTGTCGTTGTAGACCTCATAGGAAGCGCAGTTGTAGGCATCTTCCGTTGCCTGACCTCCTTCGAGGAGGCAGTACGGGCCGTAGCCGTATCGATTCTCTTGGCATGAAGCGCCGGTGGGGCATTCGTCGTTGCTGCTGCAAATACCGCTGCCTAAACCGAGTTTCTTGCAGATCCCGTCTTCATCACAGACGCCAGCGCAGATTTGAGGATTCTGGGAACAATCGCTGCCCGGGAGAGCACTGCATATTCTCACACCGTTCTCTTCATAAGCCGCTCCGGATACGCAGTTGTAGGAATATTTGGTTTCATGTCCCGCGCTGAGAAGGCAGTAGGGGCCATTGTCGCTACTATTCTTCCGGCATGAAGCGCCGGTCGCGCATTCGTCATTGCTGCTGCAATTGAATCGCGATCCGAGTTTTTTGCAGGTCCCGTTGTCGCAGCTCTCTACGCAGAGATTGGCATTTGAGTTGCAATCGCCGCCCAGAAGAGATTTGCATTTTTGGGTGCCGTTGTCGTTGTAGGTCTCCCATGAAGCGCAGTTGAAGGCATTTGTGGTTGCCTGGCCACCGTCGAGGTAGCAGTAGGGGCCGTTGCCTTCACGATTCTTTTGGCATGAAGCGCCGGTCGCGCATTCAGAGCTGTCGTTGCAGAGGTCTCCGTCTGAAGCGAACTTTCGTTTGCAGGTTCCATCCATGCAGAATGCATGGCTGTCACAGTCTGCGTCCTGGGAACAAGCGCCGCCAATGGGCATGGCGCAACGGCCTGTATTGAAATTATAATTATAAGTCACGCAGGCTGCAGTAGAGGTCGAGGATTCACCGATGTCCACAAGGCAGTAAGGACCGTTGCCATGAATGTCTTGCTGGCAGATGCCCGTGATGCATTCGTCGCTGCTGCTGCATTTGCCATAGAGATACCCGGCGGGCCGTTTGCAGAGGCCTTCGATGCATCGGAGCTGACCCGCACAGATGTGATCCTCATCGCAGGTCGCCTTGGCCGCGACCAGGGTTTTGCAGACGCCCAGGTGACATCCGAGGCCGTCCCCGCAGAGCTGATTCGCATCGCAGTCCCCGCCAGCCTCGACGTACGGATGGCAAGTGCCCGAGAAGCAATACCCTTCGCTGCAAAGATGGTCGTCATCGCAGTTTTGGTTCAAACCGACGTACTGCCGGCAGTGGCCGTCGACGCATTCCGCAGGATCGGTGCAAAGATGGTTGTCGTCGCACGCGTCGCCGAGCTCCACATGTTGCCTGCAGGTTCCGTCCATGCATTCCGCAGGAGAACTGCAGAGATGGTTTGCATCGCAAGTCTCGCCCAAATCGACGTGGAAGGCGCATTGTGCGGCCAGATCGAGAAGTGAGATCGCATCGCTGCAATTCTCGATCGCGTTTAAGGCTGCGGCCTGCGACTCCTCACATGCGGTGAGGCAGAGTTCGACCAGGTTTTGGCTGCAGGCTGCGCTGCAATCATTGAAATTCGCACAGGCGATCGCACAGGTCGCTACGACGGCACCATCGGATCCCGCGTCACCGCCATCCGCATCGCCGCCGTCTTCGCCGGAATCCGCTTCTCCGCCGTCTGCAGTTCCGCCATCGACGCTGGAATCCGCGTTGCCGCTATCCCCTGCCCCGCCGTCTTTGCCAGGGCCCGCATCGCCTGTAGAACCGTCTGAGTCGGCGGCCCCATCGGTGGTTGCATCGAGATCATCGTCGTCGCAGGCCGAAAGGCTGAGCGCGGCGATCGCAGAGAAGATCAAAAGAAGGTGACGATTTCGCATGGAATTCTCCAGGATTTCCAGGGTTACAAAGAGCAAAAGAGCTGCGGGTTTAAGTCATTGAGAGGCTTTTTGCAAGCGTGAGCAGCCGAATAACCGGGCAAGCGGTCTTAAATCCTCACAATCGGCTTTTGTTCCACGGCATTCTGCTTTAACTTTGCAACGATAAAAAAGCGCAGAACGCCCGGGAGATTTGGAATGAAAGTTTTGCCCCTCTTGATCGCTTCCTTGGCCCTGACGGCTTGTTCACAGCCCAAACCGGTTCCCGTTACCCCGAAGACGGTAGAGGAAATGCCTCAAAAGACCGCCGAACAGACCGATTCATCTTTGGGAAAAAACAAAAAGGCAGACCCATCTGCTGATCCGAAAGCAAATGAGACTGCGGTCAAGTCCCCGCTTTCGCTGATTGCAGATGCGAAAGCAGCTGAACCAGAGGACGGGAGCGATCAGGACGACCCTGAACTCTTTCAGGATGATCTGACAGAAGTGCATTGTACGGGGAGCGACTATGGGTATGGGATGGGGACCGATGGCCCAAATCTGCTCTGGATCACGCATGCGGGGCATGTCGAAGAGGTCAAAGCTTTGATCGCTTCGGGCGCTGATGTGAACCAGTGGGGCGTCCTTCATCCGCACTGTGACGATTGCGACAAGGATCCGAAGACCCCATTAATGATAGCGGTGCTCGAAGATCCGACCGAGGCGCATTTTGAGATCGTCAGAACCTTGCTGAATGCCGGTGCCGATGCCGAAGCGCGCAATCTCAAAAGGGAAAGCGCCCTGATGTTCGCATCAGATGGTGCGCCCTCGGCGGTCAGAACCGAAATCGTCAAAGCTTTGCTCAAATTTGGTGCCAATCCCAACGCTTCGGACTTCGGGAACAGGACTTCGCTCTTGCGGGCAGCTCAACATGGAAACCTGGAGGTCGCGCGTGCTCTGATCGAAGCCGGCGCTGATCTCAAAGGGAATCAGGGCTTAGATGCGCTGATCTCTGCCTCATGGGCGGGAAATCAGGATCTCGTCCGCCTCCTGCTCGATTCGGGCGTCCGGATCTACAGGGAGGACGACAGCAAAGATCTCTCCCTCGTCAAGGCCGTGATCCTTTCGGATGCGGAAATGGTCAAAATGCTGCTCGATTCGGGCGCCGATCCGAACGCCAGCCTCGATCGCAGGCCCGCATTGCACTGGGCTTATTCGGAAGAGATCGTCCAGCGCCTCCTTTCGGCCGGTGCCGATCCCGACGGTCGCGATCGGGAGCAGGGAACAGCCCTGATGCATGCGGCGAAGCTCGCTCTGCCTGAAGTCCTGAAGGCTTTGCTTTCGGCCGGAGCCGATCCCGATGCGCGAAACCGCTCGAACGAGACCGCTCTGCTCTTCGCCTCCGGCCAGCTCGATCCCTCCCTTTGCAAAGATTCGGAATGCGCCGCGTTCAAAGCCCGGTCTTTCGAGTCGATCAGGTTGCTCCTCAAGGCCGGAGCTGATCCGAACGCCCTTGACAACCATCATCAGACCGCCCTGCTCAAGGCTGTAGAATGGCGGGATGTGGAGATCGTTCAGGCATTGATCGATGCCGGATCCGAGATCGACATCAAGGATGACGGGGGTGATACGCCGCTGATCAAGGCAGCCTCGCAGGGACAAACGGAGAAAGTGAAAGCGCTCTTAAAAGCCAAAGCAGATCCCGGGATCATAGGCTACGGAGGTAGCAGTAGCCGAATGACAGCCCTCATGCTGGCGACCAAAAACAACCATCCGGAGATGGTCAAAGCGCTGATCGCTGCCGGTGCTGATGTCAATCAGACAAGTACTTTTTGGAGTTCACTCGACCCTCTCCAATTGGCTGTACAGAACAGCCCCGAATCGATTTCGGCGCTCCTTTCGGCCGGTGCCACCCAGAAAACAGCAGCCCTTTTCTCGGCGTATTATGCACCCAATACGAAGCGTGGAAAGATCGTCAAAGCGCTGATCAAAGCCGGCGCCGACGTCAACGCGAGGGGCTTCATGGGCCGGACTCCGCTCATCCGTCTTGCCCTAAACGCTGAGGCGACGAAGGCTCTGCTCGCAGCAGGCGCGGATCCCAACGCGAAAGATCAAGACGGGTGGACCCCTTTGATGACTGCCGCAGATGCTCAGAACCGGGGGGCCGTCCGATTGCTGCTTGAGGCCGGTGTCGATGTGAATGCCCAGGCTAACCTTGAGTATAACGCGCTCGACGTAAGCTGCGGCAAGGCCGACCTGGTGAAACTTCTGCTCGATGCAGGGGCCAACCCGAACGCCCCAAGCAAGTATCGGAACGCCCTGATCAGGGCTGTAGTAGAGGGAAGCCCGGAGGCAGTGAAGATCCTGCTCGATGCAGGGGCCAACCCGAACTGGCAAAACGAGTATAGCGGCCGGACCGTCCTGATCGTGGCTGTAGAAAACGGGAACTTGGAGGCAGTGAAGGCTCTGCTCGAGGCCGGTGCAAATGTCAATGCCCGATATGAAAGTAGGACGGCCTTAACCATTGCAGCCGAAAGAGGAAATGTCGCCATCGTCAGAGCGCTGCTCGAGGCCGGTGCTCATCCGGATACGTTCGACGAGGACGACCTGATGACCGCTCTCCATCTCGCAGCAAAGAAAGGGAACGCGGAATCGGTCAAAGCGCTGATTGCGGCAGGCGCAGACGTCAACCGAAAGGATGCAGAACAGAGCACTGCCCTGCTTTACGCCGCAGAGGGCGGCCATTCAGAGGCCGTCAAAGCCCTGATCAAAGCCGGCGCAAAGCTCAACGTTCACCTGAAGTCGGGCGAAACCCCGCTCATTCTGGCTGTTCGCAAGGGCGATCAAGAGAGCGTCCTTGCACTGATCGATGCGAGGGCTGACGTCAACTACAAAACCAGGCGCGGCGAAACCGCCCTGATCGCGGCTGTAGAAAGCGGAAGCCTGGATGCAGTGAAGGCTCTGCTCAAGGCAAAGGCAAAGATCGATGCCCGGACGAAGGAAGGGACGATTTTAAACATTGCAGTCAGCAATGGAAATGCCGCCATGGTCAAAGCGCTGCTCGAAGCCGGGGCGAAGGTGAACAACAAATCCTTCATCGATGCGGCCCAGAGTGGGAACGTTGAAGTCCTTCAAATCCTCCTTTCCGCCGGTGCAAACGTCAATGAACTGAATAAAGGGCTGCAGAATGCGCTTTTGAGGAATTCCGCCGGTGCAGCGAAGGCGGCAAAGCTTTTGATCGATGCCGGCGCCCGGTTCAGCGACAAGGAATTTTTAAGTGCGGTCTGGCTCCCGGATGCGGAACTCGTCAAAGCGATGCTCGCAAAGAAAGCAAACCCGAACGCCCAATCCCAATCTGTGACCGCGCTGATGATCGCCTCTGAGCGCGGGGATGCGGAATCCGTCAAAGCCCTGCTCGAAGCCAAAGCAAGCGTCAACGCGAAGGACCGCGATGGCC
>DBWM01000049.1:15739-15915 GCA_002309015.1 Myxococcales bacterium UBA1238
CACCATGCCCTTTCGCCTTCGTCCAACTACAATCCGGAAATCGTCAAAGCCCTGCTCAAAGCCGGCATCGATGCCCATGCAGAGTTCCCATACGGGGAGACCGCGCTGATGATCACCTCTGAGCGCGGGGATGCGGAAACCGTCAAAGCTCTGCTCGAAGCCAAAGCCAACGTCAA
>DBWM01000049.1:15956-23427 GCA_002309015.1 Myxococcales bacterium UBA1238
CACCATGCCCTTTCGCCTTCGTCCAAGTCCGATCCGGAAATCGTCAAAGCCCTGATCAAAGCCGGCATCGATGTCAATGCAGAGTTCCCAAACGGGGAGACCGCGCTGATGGTCGTCTCTGAGCGCGGGGATGCGGAATCCGTTAAAGCCCTGCTCGAAGCCAAAGCCAACGTCAANNGATGGCCGGACCGCGCTCCACCATGCGCTTTCGCCTTCGTCCAAGTCCGATCCGGAGATCATCAAAGCCCTGATTTCGGCCGGCATAGATGTCAATGCAGAGGACCAAAACGGGGAGACCGCGCTGATCCTGGCCGCCCGGGATGGTTATGTTGATGTTTTGAAGCTTCTGATCGCATCCGGCGCCGATCCGAATGCCAAAAATAAGGAAGGAAAGACCGCTCTCGAACTCGCAGCCTCAAAGGGACGTGCGGATCTCGTCAGATTCCTCTCCAATCCGGAGCTCACAAACCATAAAAAAGGCCGTCCTTCCGTCCTGAGCGATGCTGCAAAAAATGGAACCCAGAGCGCTTCGGGCATCGACGTCAACGCCAAAGACAGCAAGGGATGGACCGCCCTCATCCGGGCCGCGGATCAGGAAAACGCGGAAATGGTCAAAGCGCTGATCGCAGCAGGGGCAGATCTGAACGCCAAGGGCAACAAGGGCGAGAACGCGTTGATGAGATCCGGCTTCCATTATGATGCGGGGCCCGTCACGCAACTGCTGCTCGACGCCGGCGCCGACATCCATGCCAGAGATGACGAGGGATGGACCGCTCTGACTTACGCCATCAGCTTTGGTCAAATGCCGGTAATAGAAGCGCTGCTCAAAGCCGGTGCCGATGTGAACGCGAAGGACAACGCCGGAAAGACCGCTCTCGATTACGCCAAAACGGATGAACTCAAAGCGCTCCTCCGCAAAGCGGGCGCCCAATGAGCTTTTTCAGAGCCTCAACTGAATCAAGACGCGCGATACAATCGGCTTTTGTACCACGGCATTCTGCTTTAACTTTGCGGCGATAAAAAGGGCGCAGAAGCCCGGGAGATCTTGCATGAAGACTTTACCCTTAAACCTCTTGCTCGCCTCTTTGGCAATGACAGCGGGTTGCTCAAAGCCTGAACCGGTCCCCGATGTCCCGAAGGGAACAGAGGAAATGCCTCAAAAGGCTGCCGGACAGACCGATCCATCTTTGGAAAAGCCCAAAAAAGCAGACCCATCTGCAGATCCGAAGACTCAAGAGACTGCGGCAAAGGCTCCGATCGCGTTGATTGCAGAGGCGAAAGCCGCTGAACCGGAGGCCCGGAACGATCAGGACGACCCTGAACTCTTTCAGGATGACCTGACGGAAGAGAAGTTCGAGGAGAGCGAGATCGATGACCAAAACCTGATCGCGGCTACGCTTGCGGGGCATGACGAAGCGGTCAAAGCTTTGATCGCTTCGGGCGCGGATGTGAACCAGCGGGGTGTGCTGCGTCCCGACTGTGAGGCCGACTGCGACCATGATCCGAAGACCGCTTTGATGATGGCGGTGCTCGAAGACCCCTCCGAGGCGCATCTTGAGATCGTCAAAGCCTTGCTCAACGCCGGTGCCGATGTCTCTCTGCGCAATCTCGAAGGAGAGACCGCCCTGATGCTCGCATCCAATGGCGCGCCCTCGGCGGTCAAGACCGAAATCGTCAAAGCTTTGCTCAAATCGGGTGCCAACCCCAACGATGCGGACTTCGGGAACAGGACTTCCCTCGAGCGGGCAGCTCAACATGGAAACAGGGATGTCGCGCGTGCACTGATCGAAGCCGGCGCTGATCTCAAAGGGGATCAGCACGCCGATGCGCTGATCTCTGCCTCCTGGGCGGGGGATCAGGATCTCGTCCGGCTCCTGCTCGATTCGGGCGCCCAAATCTACAGTGAGGACGACAGCAAAGATCTCTCCCTCGTCAAGGCCGTGCTCATTTCGGACGGGGAAAAGGTGAAGCAGCTGCTCGATTCGGGGGCTGATCCGAACGCACGACTCGATCACAGGCCCGCATTGCACTGGGCCCATTCGGAAGAGATCGTCCAGCGCCTCCTCAAGGCCGGTGCCGATCCCGACGGGCGGGATCAGGGACAGAGAACAGCCCTGATGCATGCGGCGGAGCTCGCTTTGCCTGATGTGTTGAAAGCTTTGCTTTCTGGCGGAGCCGATCCCGATGCGCGAAATCGCTCGAACGAGACCGCTCTGATCTTCGCCTCCGACCTGCTCGATCCCTCCCATTGCAAAGATTCGGAATGCGCCGCGTTCAAAGCCCGGTCTTTGGCGTCGGTCAAGGCGCTCCTCAACGCCGGTGCCGATCCGAACGCCCGGGACAACCATGATCGGACCGCCCTGCTCCAGGCTTCTGCATGGCGGGAGGCGGAGATCGTTCAGGCATTGATCGATGCCGGAGCTGAGATCGACGCAAAGGACGACCGGGGGGAGACGCCCCTGATCAAAGCAGCCTCGAAGGGTCAAACGGAGAACGTGAAGGCGCTCTTAAAAGCCAAAGCAGATCCCGGGAACATAGACAGCGATGAAAAGACAGCCCTCATGCTGGCGGCCCAAAACGACCATCCCGAGACGGTCAAAGCGCTGATCGCTGCCGGTGCAGATCTGAATCAAAGGACTTCAAGAGGAAAAACGGCTCTCTTCTTCGCTGCAGAGCAAAGCCCCGAATCGGTTTCGGCGCTCCTAAACACCGGTGCGGATCCGAACATCAAGGATAAGTATGGGGAAACCGCGCTCCTCTCGAATGCAAACAACGGTCTCTTCCTGACGAAGCATGCAAAGAGCGTGAGCGCGCTCATCAAAGTCGGCGCGGACGTCCATGCGAAGGATTACAAAGACCGGACCGCGCTCATCCTTTACGCCAAAAACGCTGAGGCGACGAAGGCTCTGCTCGCCGCAGGCGCTGATCCCAACGCGAAAGATCAAGACGGGCGGACCCCATTGATGACCGCCGCAAGTTATGGAAACCGGGGGGCCGTCCGATTGCTGCTCAAGGCCGGTGCCGATGTGAACGCCCGGGACAGGAATGAGGATACCGCGCTCATCTTAGGCTGCGGTAAAGCCGGTCTGGTGAAACTTCTGCTCGATGCAGGGGCCGATCCGAACGCCCAAAACAAGTTTGGCCGGACCCCCATCAGGGCGCTCAACAATTCCGCCGATGCGGAGACGCTCCGGGTCCTGCTCAAAGCGGGCGCCAAATGGAATGAGGAAAAGTCCGATCGCGAGATTTTACTCATGGAAGCGGCCGAGCACGGTGATCAGGAGATGGTTAAAGTCCTGCTCGAGGCCGGTGCTCCTGCGGATATGGTCGAAGAGGACAGCCAGAAGACCGCTCTCCATCTCGCAGCAGAGAATGGGAACGCGGAATCGGTCAAAGCGCTGATTTTGGCAGGCGCAGACGTCAACCAGAAAGATGCAGAACAGGGCACAGCCCTCCTTTACGCTGCAGAGAACGGCCATTCAGAGGCCGTCAAAGCCCTGATTTCGGCCGGTGCAAAGCTCAATGTTCACCTGAAGACAGGCGAAACCCCGCTCATTCTGGCTGCCCGCGCGGGCGATACTGCGTCCGTCCGCGCACTGATCGATGCGAAGGCAGATGTCAACCACAAGACAAAACGCGGCGAAACCGCCCTGATCGCGGCTGTAGAAAGCGGAAGCCTGGATTCAGTGAAGGCTTTGCTTAAAGCGAAGGCCAAGATCGATGCCCGGACGAAGGAAGGGACGGCTTTAAACATGGCAGCCGGCAATGGAAATGCCGCCATGGTCAAAGCGCTGCTCGCGGCTGGGGCGAAGGTCAACGACAAATCCTTTCCGCCCCTGCTCGATGCGGCCCGGGGTGGGAACGTTGAGATCTTGCAGATCCTCCTTTCCGCCGGTGCAAACGTCAATGTAAAGGCCCATCAAACGGCCGCTCTGCCCCTCGCTGCAAGGGGGAACCATCTGGAAGCGGTCAAACTTCTGCTGCAGGCGAAGGCTGATCCCAAAGCAAAGGATCAATTCGGTGCGACCGCGCTCCATCATGCAGCAAACCTGAACAATGCGGAGATGATCCAAAGCCTGCTCGCCGCCAAAGCAAACGTCGACGAGCGGAACAAAGAGGGGGCGACTCCGCTGCAGAATGCGCTTTCGAGGAAGGCTTACGTCGATCGCTCCTCTGATGAGGATGAATACGACGGGTCCAATCAGGAAGATCCGTCGGAAGAAGAGCATTTGGGGGCTGCGAAGACGGCAAAGCTCCTGATCGATGCCGGCGCCCGGTTCAGCGATCAGGAGTTTCTAAAGGCGGTCGGGCTTTCGGATGCGAGACTCGTCAAAGCGATGCTCGCAAAGAGAGCAAACCCGAACGCCAAAGCCAAATCTCTGACCGCGCTGATGGTCGCCTCTGAGCGCGGGGATGCGGAATCGGTCAAAGCCCTGCTCGAAGCCAAAGCGAACGTCAAGGCGAAGGACAGCGATGGCCGGACCGCTCTTCACCATGCGCTCTCGCCTTCATCCAACTCAGATCCGGAGATCGTCAAAGCCCTGATCGCCGCCGGCATAGAGGTCAATGCAGAGGATCATGACGGGGAGACCGCGCTGATCCTGGCCGCCCGGGATGGATGTTTTGATATCCTGAAGCAGCTGATCCCTCATTCGGGCGACAAAACCGCCTATGATCGGGCGATGACGGAGGCTGCGTCGGGCGGATATCTCGATTCCGTGAAGCTGCTGATCGCATCCGGCGCCAATCCGAAGGCCAAAAATGCCATCGGAAAGACCGCCCTCGAGATCGCAGCCTTAAAAGGCTATACGGATCTCGTCAAATTCCTGCTCCAATCCGGTAGGTTAAACCTCAGGAAAGCCCATTCATCCGTCCTGAGCGATGCTGCAAACAATGGGAAGATCAACATCGTCAAGGCGTTGATCGCTTCGGGCGCCGACGTCAACGCAAAGGACAGCAAGGGATGGACCGCCCTCATTCAGGCCGCCGAAAAAGAAGACGCGGTCATGGCCAAAGCGCTGATCGAAGCCGGAGCAGATCTGAACGCCAAGGACAACCAGGGCGAGACCGCATTGATGAAATCCGTCTTCCATTATGAAGCGGGCCCCGTCACACAGCTGCTGATCGACGCCGGCGCCGACATCCATGCCAGAGATGACGAGGGACGAACCGCGCTGATGTTCGCCGCACGCTTTGGTCAAATGCCGGCGATCGAAGCGCTGCTCCAGGCCGGCGCTGATGTGAACGCGAAGAACGACAAAGGCTGGACCGCTCTGATGGAGGTGATGAAGCCCCAGATGGAGCTGAAGCAGCATGTTGCAGAAGCGCTGATCAAAGCCGGCGCCGATGTGAACGCCAGGGACAACCAGGGCTGGAACGTCCTGCTCTGGGCTGCGGCCAATGAGTTTGTGAAGCCAGACATGCTCCAGTTCCTGATCAAAGCCGGTGCCGACGTTCACGCCAAAGATCTCAAGGGAAGGACCGCGCTTCATTTCGTGGGCGCCAACGGAAGCAGCGAAATCAAAAATGTGCAGGCTCTGGTGCAGGCCGGTCTCGACGTCAATGCAAAGGATGACGACGGCAACACCCCCTTGATCTGGGCTGTAGCCAAAGAAAAATACAGCCTCAAGCCCCTGCTTCAGGCCGGCGCCGATCCCAACGTCAGGAACAACAAAGGTGAAACCGCATTGATGCTCATCGCAGCCTTAGATGCACCGGCCTGGAGGATCGGCTGGATGGTCAGGGCATTGATAGATGCCGGCGCCGACGTCAACGCGAAGGACAACGCCGGCAAGACCGCCCTCGATTACGCTCAAACGAAGGATATCAAAGAGCTCCTCCGATCAGCCGCAGCCAAAGAAAATTTGAAGATCCGCAACGGAATGACTGAATAAAGGCGCGCGATGTTCGTTTAAGGCCATTTTGCGGATCGGTGTTCGGTGACCCCTGCCCCACCCTCTTGCGCCTCAAAGGAGACGACCGATGAAACGCTTCTCAACGACGCTTTTACTCGCCCTGCTCGCAGGGATCGCAATGCCCACAGCATCGACGGCATGCCCCATCCACCACAGAACGCCCCGACAACCCGCTGTGGTCTTGCCGAAGCTCGATGCGGATCTGCATCAGGCGGCGCGCAATGGCCATGTGGAGGACATCGAAGCGCTTCTCGCTGCCGGTGCCCATGTGAATGCAAAAGGTGCGCTGGGCGAAACCGCATTGCATCTCGCAGCAAGAGAAGGGCGTACAGATGCGATCCGGGCGCTGATCGCCGCCGGTGCCGATGTGAACGCGAAGGACGAAGACGGCGAAACCCCATTGTTCCTCGCGGCAGGAAACGGACGAACAGATGCGGTCCTTTCGCTCCTCGATGCCGGTGCCGATCCCAATGCAAAGAGCAAATACAACAACGAAACCGCATTGATGTCTGCTGCTTACAACGGACATGCCTATGAGGTGAAAGCGCTCCTCGATGCCGGTGCCGATCCCAACGCAAAGAACGTGCGGGACAAAACCGCATTACATTTCGCTGTAGATGCATTACATTTCGCTGTAGATGAAGGGCATACGCATGTCATCCAGGCGCTCATCGCTGCGGGGGCTGACGTCCATGCAAAGGACTCAGCCGGCGATACCGCATTGATCTATGCGGTCAAGGACGGACATCGGGATGCGTTGAAAGCGCTCCTCGATGCCGGTGCCGACCCCAACGCGAGGAACAGCAGCGGCTGGACCGCGGTGATTCTTGTCATCAAAAACCGGAAGCCCTGGTTCGAGGAGATGTTGAAAGCGCTCCTCGATGCCGGTGCCTCTCCAAACGCAAGAGACTTTTCACAACCCACCGCATTGATGGAAGCAGCGCGCACAGGCTCTGCGGAAGCGGTCAAAGCGCTCCTCGCCGCCGGTGCCGAAGTGAACGCCGAAGACAATGCGCGCGCCTTCTCCGAAGATGCGAAGAACAAAACCGCCCTCGATTTCGCCAGTAACAATGAGATCAGAGCGCTCCTCCGTGCGGCGGGCGCCAGGTGAGACGCCCGATGAAGACGCTTCTACTCCCCCTGCTCGCAGGGATCGCCATTTCCACAGCATCGACGGCATGCCCAGTATTCCAAAAAAACGAACCCGTTGCGGTCTTGTCAGAGATCGATGCGGCCCTGCATCGGGCGGCGCGCGAAGGCAACGCGGAGGAAATCGAAGCGCTGATCAAAGCCGGCGCCGATGTGAACGCGAAGGGACGGCGGGGCGAAACCGCCTTACAGCTCGCTGCAAAAGGAGGAGGCACAGCTGACGTCCATGCAAAGGACCATGTCGACTATACCGCATTGCTGTATGCGGCAAACAACGGCCATACAGATGCGGTGAAGGCGCTGCTCGCCGCCGGTGCCGACCCCAACTTCCGACGTGAGGGCGGCTTCACCGCGTTGTTTCTGGCCGCCACACGGGGTGAAGCAGAGATGGTCAAAGCGCTGCTCGA
>DBWM01000049.1:23509-24928 GCA_002309015.1 Myxococcales bacterium UBA1238
AAGCGCTGCTCGATGCCGGCGCCGATTCCAATGAGAGAAATACCGCAGAGATCCAGGACCGAGCTGAGATCAACAAGACGGCCCTCGATTATACCAGTAACGATGAAATCAAAGCACTCCTCCGCAAGGCCGGAGCCAAAGGAGATGAACGATGAACCTCTTCTCAAAAATGCTTCTGCTCGTCCTCTTCGCATCAAACGCAAACGCCGAACCCGCATCTCCCCCACCGTCACAGGGAGCCGCTGCAAAGCAGACCGAGCTGAACGCATCCCTGATGCAGGCTGCGCGCCAAGGAAACGCGAATACCATCAGTGCGCTGCTTGCCGCCGGCGCCGATCCCAACGCCAAGGGAAAGGTAGCAGACATCCATTCGAAGGGCAGCAACGAGGCATGGATGGAAAGCGCATTGATTGCCGCTGCAGATAAGGGTCATGTGGAAGCGGTGAAGGCGCTCCTCGCCGGTGGTGCCGATCCCAATCAAACAGGCGCGATGGGCGCTACCCCATTGATGGCTGCTTCGAGCCATGGATCCGTGGAAGCGGTGAAAGCGCTGCTTGCCGCCGGCGCCGATCCAAACGCACAACTCGTTTTTGGTGGCAGCGCATTGCTGCTTGCAACGAACGCCGGTCATGAGGAGGTGATCCAATTGCTCATCACCTCTGGCGCCAAAGTTGACGTAAGATTGCCGACCACGGGCGATACCGTATTGGCTCTGGCTGCGAAAAAGGGTCATGTAAACGCAGTCAAAGCCCTGCTCGCCTCAGGTGCAGACGTCAATGCAAAGAACAACGAAGGCAAGACCGCCCTCGATTTGGCCAAAACCGACGAGATCAAAGCGCTCCTTCAAAAGGCCGTTGCAAAGTGAACGCTGTATACAAAGCGTCACCTGCCAGTAGATTGCGCCCTGCAGTCAAGAAATCTGCGATCTGCAGTCAGGTGATCGAGCCTGTATACCCCATACGATCGCGATCAGTTAACGATAGACTGCAACTTTCTGAGGTGAAATTTACGATCGCAGTCAGGAGATCGAGCCCGTACAGCCCATACGATCGCGATCAGTTGACAGCTGATCGCAAGTTTCCGAGGTGAAACGTGAGATCGCATACAGAGGATCGCGCTCATACAGCCTGTATAGAACGAGTCCCCTATCAGGTGATCGCGTTTTGCAACCCTGCAAAAGAAGATTGATCAGCAGGTGATCGCAAATTTCCGGCGTGAAATACCGCATCATCGGTCAGCATAGAGCGCCTTTCGCATACGAGATCGCAGGTTGACGGACAGCATACGTCAGAAACCCAAAAAGGAACGAACGATGACTACCCCATTCAGACTCCTCGCCGCATGCGTCGCATGCCTTTCATTCTCAGCTCCGAGCCTCGCAGAAGCGGATCCTGCGCCGCAGGCGGAGCAGGCGATCGA
>DBWM01000055.1:0-1893 GCA_002309015.1 Myxococcales bacterium UBA1238
ATGGAGTATATCTGAATTATTTATATGAAACAGATCATAACGGTGTGGGCTATCATCCCATTCACCGTTTTTATACCAAGGATTTTTTAAGCTTTGAGGATAAAGGAGAAGTTCTTCCTTTTGCAGAGGATTCAGAAATACAGGATCTCGCAGTAGGAACCGGTTCTTTTATCAGGGATGAACAGGGAAACTATCACTGTTTCTACACAGGACATAATGATTACTACGACACATATGGACTAGATAAAGAATGTGTGTTACATGCTACAAGTAAAGATAACAAAAGCTTTACCAAAGACTATGACAATATTATTCATGCACCAAAAGGGTATAGTACAAACGATTTTCGTGATCCGCAGGTTTACAGAACCGATGATGGCTATCTGATGCTTGTGGGAGCAAGAAAAGAAAACGAGAGCGCTATAGTATATTACGAGTCACAGGATTTAGAGAACTGGACTTTTAAGGGAGATTTCTATACCAGTCGGGATCTGTATTTTATGGAATGCCCGGATGTTTTCCAAATGGGAAATAAGTATTATCTGGTATTTAGTTGGAACAACGTGGTCTATTACAGAGTTTCGGATAATTTCTTTGGACCATGGGAAAAAGAGGAGATTGATACTTTCGATGGGGATGGCTTCTATGCAGCCAAGTCTTGTGAATACAAGGGTAAGAGGTATCTTATAGGCTTTCTGGACCGCAAAAAAAGAGAAAAAGACAGCCTGAAGTATACATGGGCAGGAAGTGTCCTGGTATATGAACTTAGACAATTATCAGACGGCAGACTTGGGGTATGCATGCCTGATCAATATAATGAATATTTCACAAAAGAACTGTTAAATTCCACTTCTGAAAATAATGCGCTGGATCTAGGGAAGGTGCCGGAAACTTGTCACCTCTCTTTTGACCTTGATATGGAAGAAGCCGGCAGAATGGACCTGGTGTTTAGTAATCCTGAGAGCGGAGAAGAATACAAGCTTAGCATCGACAATCAGGATGATAATATATCTTTTAATGCTTTTCCTAACAATCAGCCGATCAGGCTGGAAAGCGGAACCAAATATCATATAGATGTTGTGGTTGAAAAAGATATTGTAGTTATTTATGCAGATGGAATAAAAGCTCTGTCAAACAGAATTTATGCAGCTGTGGGAGCGGATTGGGAAATTGAGCTTACAGATGCTTTGGCAGAAAATGTAATGATTTACGGTAAGTGAGGATAGAAATGAGTGATAAGTTAAACAAGGCACGTGAATATGAAGAGAAAAAGGAAAAGATGATTGTCCCTGAAATGAGGCCTCTTTTTCATCTGACACCAAGATGTGGATGGATGAATGATCCTAACGGTTTTAGCCTTTATAAGGGTGAATACCATCTCTTTTACCAGTATTATCCATATGAGACAGTATGGGGACCTATGCACTGGGGACATGCGGTTAGTAAGGATCTGATCACATGGGAATATTATCCTGCTGCTATAGCTCCTGATATGGAATATGACAAGAACGGTTGCTTTTCAGGTAGTGCCATTGAAATGGAAGATGGCAGACAACTTCTGGTGTACACAGGAGTTCAGAAAATGGAAGATGAAGATGGCAATATCAGAGAGGTTCAGACCCAGTGTGTTGCTTTTGGTGACGGCAAGGATTATGAGAAGTATGCCAATAATCCTGTAATTGACAGTACTATGCTTCCTGAGGGCGCCGGCAAATATGACTTCAGAGACCCTAAGGTATGGCGTGAAAATGGCAAATATTACATAGTAGTTGGCAATAAAACTGAGGATATCGATGGACAGATATTACAGTTTGTAAGTGATGACGGTATTAACTGGTCCTATGATAAGACTGTTATCAAGAACAACCACAGATTCGGTGTAATGTGGGAGTG
>DBWM01000055.1:2040-11953 GCA_002309015.1 Myxococcales bacterium UBA1238
CTGATGGACGAAGAGTCATGATCGGCTGGATGCAGAACTGGGATACATGCGGAATCAGGCGCGATGACTTCCCATGGTTTGGCCAGATGAGTATTCCAAGGGAAATAACTATTAAGGATAACAGACTTATTCAGTGGCCTGCCAGAGAGATAGAGAATTATTACGGCAAAAGAATCAGCAGACAGAATGTACTTATTTCTGATAGTGCTTCACTTTCAAGTATTGAGGGCAGATGCGTAGATATGACAGTAAGAGTCAGATCTACACAGGCAGAACTTTCATATAAAAAATTTGAAATTCGTTTTGCTGATAATGGCAAGGCTTATTCAACGATTGAATATGATCCTGTTGACAATATTGTTAAGATAGACAGAAAGCATTCAGGAAGCAGAAGAGCCATTGTTCATCAGAGAAGATGTAAGGTTGCAGGAAATAAGGGTGAGATTTCATTTAGACTTGTTCTTGACAGATACAGCATGGAGCTCTTCATCAATAATGGACAGCAGGTAATGTCTATGGTAATCCTTACAGATGTCAGAGCTGAAGGTATCAGTTTTAAGGCAGTTGGAGAACTTCTTATGGATGTTACTATGTATGAGCTTGAGAGGAAATAACTTATGAAAAAAGATGTAGTTGCGCTGGGGGAGTTGCTTATTGATTTTACAGGAAGCGGAGACAGCAACCAGGGAAATCCTTTATTTGAGGCTAATCCNNGGCGGAGCACCCTGTAATGTGCTGTCAATGCTTCAGAATTTAGGCAACAGCACAGCTTTTATCGGCAAGGTTGGAAACGACTTTTTTGGGAGAATGTTAAAAGAGAGAATTGAAAAGCAGGGTATAGACTCTACCGGACTTGTCTTTGACGAGGAGGTAAATACTACCCTTGCATTTGTAAACAAGCTTCCAAATGGAGACAGAGATTTTTCTTTTTACAGAAAGCCCGGAGCAGACATGATGCTGACAGCAGAGGATGTTGAGAAGAATGCTGATCTTATCAGGAATGCAGATGTATTTCATCTTGGAACACTGTCAATGACAGACGAACCTGCAAAAGAGGCAACTGTCAGAGCTGTTACAATAGCTAAAGAGAGCGGAGCAGTCATATCTTTTGATCCAAATTACAGAGAACCTTTATGGAAGAACGTAGACGATGCAATAGATGCTATGAAATATGGCTTTGAAAACTGTGATATCCTGAAAATTTCAGATAATGAGATTGAGCTTTTTACAGGCCTTAAGGATATAGAGGCAGGAGCAAGGAAAATAAAGAGAGACTTTGGTATTCCAATCGTGTTTGCCACACTTGGACCTGAAGGAAGTATAGCTCTTTACAAAGATATGGTGATCAAAAAAGACGGGTACAGAAATCCTGCTACTATAGAGACTACAGGAGCAGGCGATACCTTCTGTGCCTGTGCCATAGATTACATCCACAGAAACGGACTTGATAATCTGACAAAGGACGGATTATTTGAATGCCTGTCGTTTGCAAACGCTGCGGCATCTATTATAACCACCAGAAAAGGTGCACTTTCTGTAATGCCAACCCAAGAAGAAATAACAGCTTTTCTAACAAACAAGTAATGATAAGAACAAAGGTCCTGAGCTTTCTACCGTACACAACAGGTAAACAGCAACTTGAATTGAAAATGCTGAAAATACGGCACTTTCGAAGCATTAATCGTTCTCAAAGAGATAACACAAGCCAAAAACCAACCCTCGATTGGAATACAGCGAGGGTTTTTCTTTTGACCGAATATGTGTGTTATAATTATGGACATAACGATATTAAATTCGGGTTTTATGAACGATAACAAATCAAAACTTATGGGGTTAAAATGAAAAACAGATTAATAATGTTGGAGGGGCTCCCGGGAACGGGCAAATCGACAAATTCCTTTAAACTATATGAACAGCTTATACTTGGCGGCAAGAAGGTTCGCTGGATTCATGAGGTTTCGCAGCCACATCCGGTCTTGTTTTTCACGGAAAGCTGTATGACCAAAGAAGAATACCGGGATTTTAAAAAGAAATATCCCGAAGTCGCAGCGCTTCTTGATGAGGTGGCAGAGGTTCGTGAGACTACCGTGGGAATTGATCAAGAGACTGTGGGCAGAAGAGCGCAGGATGCAACAGAGCTGGCATGGTATCAGGAGCTCTTGAAATATGATGCTTTTCCGACTTCGCTTGACTGCTATGAATTTCAGGCACTGGAGAAGTGGAAGGCATTTGTTAGGAATGCTGCGGAAGATGAAGACACGATTTTCATTTTAGACAGCAGCTTTTTTCAGTATCAGATTTTTACGTATTTGCTTAAGGCAGCATCATACGAAAGGCTTGAGGAATTCGTAAGTAAAATCGCGGAGTGCATAGAACCGCTGAATCCTTTGCTCATTTATTTGTACCGCGAACATACAGAGGATTCCATTGCATTCATGAAGGAGCAACGCGGAGAGCAGGACCTGGTGTCTACATGGGAGCGTGATAAAGGACAGCCGTATTACCAAAGCAAACAAAAGGATGTTACGGCATTCTATGATTTCTTAAAGGATTACGCCAAATCAGCCGAAAGTTTATTTGAAACGCTGAAGTTTGATAAAAGAAAGATTGAAATATCTGCAAACAATTGGAGAGCCTACGAAGACGAGATGTTGGGACTCCTTGAAATCCCGCGCGTTGAGGTGCCTGCATATAAGGCCAAAGAAGGAACTTTCGTAAGCGCGGAGCATGGGCTTTCTTTTGCGATTAAAGACAACGTGATGAAAGACCCTGAGGGTGTACAAAGACACCTGTCGCCCAAATCACAGGATGAATTCTTTGTAGAGGGAATTCCTACGATTCTTAAATTCTTTGAAGAAGATTCCATAAGGCTTCTGGGACAGCAGATTATTCCGCAGTGGACGGAAACGGGAACTGTATACACAAGAGAAAAGAATGAGGAGTAAATAAAGCAAAGGAACTGAACCCCGAAAACGACCGGAAGTAGCCGGCTCCGGCAGAGAAGCTTAGAGAGGTGCGCACGGAGCATTTAGCCGGGAGAAACGACCGAAAAGAGAAGGATATTCATTCTCAGAAACAGATAAGCGGTTAATACGGATTATATTATAATAATTCGTAGGAGGGCGCAGGCATGATTCTTTATCACGCAGGATTTGAAATCATAAAAGAACCTGACATTCACCATGGGCGTAAGAATGCGGATTTCGGGCAGGGCTTCTATACCACCTCCGATGAGGAATTTGCCAAGCGCTGGGCGAGAAGCGCCAAAGACGCAGAATCTATAGTTAATAAATACGAACTGGACACCGAAGCCCTGACTATAAAGCGTTTTGAACGAGACGCCGAGTGGTTTGAATACATTTATGGTAATCGCAACCTTAAGCCGGACAAGCTTACGGCAGACGTAATCATCGGCCCCATAGCCAACGATACGATATTTAACACGCTCGGCATCACCACCGGCGGATTCTTAGAGCCTAAGGAGGCGATGCAGCTTCTTTTGGTGGGACCTAAGTATACACAAGTCACGCTTAAGACTGAAGCGGCTGTGAGTCACCTTAAGTGGCTGGGCTCGTATACGTTGTCTTCCGAAGAGCTGGATAGATACAAAGAGCAGCTTATAGACGAAGAAAAAGAATATCAGAGTGCGCTTGCACGGCAACTTACCCACTTATAACAAGTGGGTTTTTTGCACTTTAGCAGATTGATGTGATATAATCACAGAAAAGTACTTATATGAGTTGGGACTTACGGGAGGTTTAACATGGGCGCAAACAGTTGTCTTAAGAGGAGGAAAAGATACTATCCGGGATATCTGATTGCTACGGGTGAGGGATTTTTAATCGGCACTATCGTTCCTGCAATAACGGTTATCGGATATTTAATAATACGGTATACCGGTATCTGGTGGCTTCCGATACTTACCGCACTTTTGGTCGGGCTTGGCGTGCCGGTGGCACACTGGATTGAAAAGAGGGAGCGAGAGATCTACCATATGCAGGTGGGGCATGAACTGTATTTCAGCGAGAATCCCGAGTCTTTGGAAAAAGAACTGAAAAAGGCTCGCAAACAGGGAATCTCACCGGAGGTTCTGAAAACTGTAGCATACTATCGTGCGCGTCCTGCCAAGGTTAAGCAATTCACCGTTATAAGGGAGAAAAAACGTCGCGTGAAAGCAGTGCTTCTTTACATTGGAGCTGTAATTACGGCAATAGTGGGCATTTCACTGCTGTGGAGAGCATTCCCCTTTCCTGACGGCATGTTTAGGCAGAAGTTAAAAACTGCGGATTTTACATCTATATTCCTGACTATAGGTGGCATACTGGTGCTTATTTCGACAGCAGAAATGTTTTTCAGAAAAGCGTTTAAGGTATTTCGGTACGCCGCTGCCATAACGGTAATGTTAAGCGCTTGGTCGGCGCTTATAGCATTTTCGATAAAGAAACGCCCCACGTATATGGACGGCCTTATTAATGGTATTTGTCTGGTTGTGATTTTACTGACCACTTTTGTTAAACCACGGATAGCCGGTGACATACGCACGGCAGAGAAGGTAAGCCGTGATAAAAAGGAGCTCAAAATCAGCCTGTATGAACTCGGATATATTAAAGAAGACGAGCTGTGCGAGCTGCATTAGCGTGTTAAGGACTAAAGAACTCTAAGATTGGAAATATATATGAACTTTACAGATGCATTGGAACAGGGGAACCTTGAGGCTCTTCGTGAGTGCCCCAAGGCTGATTTGCACAATCACTTTGTGCTCGGCGGAAGCCGGAATTATTTGAAAGAACAGACGGGCAGAGATATTCGCCCGATTACAGAGCCGCTGCATTCCATGGATGATATGCATGCGTGGAATGGGCAGAATATAGGTAATTACTTTGATTCGCCCGAAGGTCGCAGGTTGCTTATAAAGGCTACCTTTACTCAGGCCAAAGAAGACGGCGTTACTATCCTCGAAATCGGTGAAGATGTGTGGGGGCTGGGCGCTTTCTTTGGTGGAAATATTGAGGAACTGGCAGAGGCGTTTGAATCCGCTCATAAGGAGATTGCGCCGGAGATTGAGCTCAGGCTTCAGATAGGTATGTCGCGACATTGCGATATAGCGTATTTGGAAGACTGCCTGTCGCACTTTTGGGGATGTAAGGCGTTTTATTCTATAGACCTATATGGTGACGAGCTTGCGCAACCCATAGAGAACTTCATACCCATCTACAGACGCGATAAGGCCGAAGGACTCAGACTTAAGGCTCATGTGGGAGAATGGGGAACAGCAGAGGATGTACGCAGGGCTGTGGAGTGCCTGGAGCTCGACGAAGTGCAGCACGGAATCGCAGTGGCGACAGAACCTTCGGTAGTCCGCTTCTTGGCAGATAATAAGATACGTCTGAATATCACGCCGACCAGCAATTATCTACTCGGACGGGTGCAGGATTTGAAGGACCATCCCATCGCCGAGCTCTACCGAAACGGTGTAGATGTGACCATAAATTCAGACGACGTACTAATCTTTGACTCGGATGTTTCCAAGGAGTACCTTCGCCTGTATCAATCGGGCTGCCTGACGGCTTCGGAACTTGACGATATCAGAAAGAACGGCTTAAAAAAGATTTGAGGTGTCGATATGACACCTCTTTTTGGTGCTCCAAAAAGACCTGCACAATTACCTATTGATATAATAGGTAAAAGAATATATAATAAGAAAAATTAATCACCGGCGAACAGAGGGCACTATCCATGAATATCAATCAGCTTAAATATGTTCTCGAAGTTGCGGCATCGTCATCCATGCGTGAGGCCGCTACCAGGCTTTTTGTAACGCAGCCTGCATTATCTGCAAGCATCAGAGAACTGGAAGAGGAACTTGGTATCCACATATTTAACAGGACAAATAAAGGTATTTCGCTTACTCCCGAAGGACGCGAGTTTATTGTCTATGCCAAAAAGTCGGTGGGACAGTACGCAATACTTGAGGACAGATATTTATCGGCCAACAGAAACAGAGAGCGATTCTCGGTATCGACGCAGCATTATAATTTCGCGATACGTTCTTTTACCGAGGTGATCAGAAAGTTCAGCCCGGAGAAGTTTCTTTTTTCGATACATGAGACGAAGACCAGAGATGTGCTGGAGCATGTGAGGGATATGAAGAGCGAGGTCGGAATAGTGTCGTATTCGAGCGCCAATGAAGCTGTGCTTAAAAAACTTTTGAAGGAGTATCAGCTCGACTTTGTGCCGCTTATGACCCGTGCTGCATACGCGTATGTGTGGAAGGACCACCCGTATGCCGGCAGAGACGTTGTTTCGCTTGAAGAATTAAAGAAGTTTCCCTGCGTAGCCTTCGATCAGAGCGACGACAGCAATTTCTATTTAACGGAAGAGGCTATGGCGGATTATGACTTTGAGAAGCTGATTCGCTCGGACGACAGAGCCACCACCATGGAGATTCTGGCGGAGCTAAACGGCTACTCCATAGGCTCCGGTATGCTTTCGGGAGACGACGTGATACTCCAAGGTCTTACGGCCATCAAGCTTAAAGAAGAAGACCCGCTTATAATCGGCTACATTACGAGAAGCGGCGCAGAACTGTCCAAGTACGGTCAGGAATACGTAAACGACCTGCAGAGATTTCGTGAGATATAGAAAGAAAACTACGTAACAAACAGACATCCTCGGTGATAACCGCAATTTATCGCCGAGGATTAATTTTACAGAATTTTCAAACTCGGAGTACAAGTGTATTATAAGTCCAACGGGTGAGGCAATCACCCACACAGCGGTTGATACAGCCGCCATCAAATCTACAGAAAGGAAGAAGAAAAGATGAAGACAATGACTATGAGACGAATGTATGGTATGTGTTGTGGCATGCGTTGCTGTATTAATCAATCGAATAAACTCGGAGATAAACGTCTCAAATCAGTTACCTTGTGATCCGTAAGAAGGATTATTGTTAATATGCATTTTTAAGGTGTCTGCGAGAGCGCAGACTATTTTTTTGCACTTTTTTAGGAAAAATAACACAGAACAGAGAGGATTAAGAATCATGAAAAAATCAATTATCAAAAAGTTTTTGGCAGCTACAGTACTTGCAAGCGTGGTATTAACAGGATGCGGAAAGGCTTCCGATACCAAGCAGGCAGCAAGTAACTCAGGTTCAACAGAAGTTATCGCAGAATCCACAGAAGTATCTACCGAAGCTTCTGAAGAAGGAACAGAGGGCGTTAGAAAAATCGTAGTATCTCACTCCGCAGCATCCTGGCCTTACAACGTACTTACCGCAGAAGGCGAGAGCGATGGTTACGAAGTAGCAGTACTTAAGGCAGTTGATGAACTCCTTCCCCAGTACGAGTTCGTATTTGAAGCAACAGGCGACGACAGTGACCTTTTAATCGGTGTTCAGACCGGTAAGTACCAGATTGGTACCAAGGGCGCATGGTGGACAGAGGATCGTTCCACTAAGTACCTCTTCCCTGAGCACTACATCGCAGCATCCGTAACAGGTATCGCATTCAGAACAGAGAACGCAGACCAGATTAAGGATATGCAGTCATTCGCAGACTTCTCAGGCTTGCTTGTACCCCTCGCACCTCAGAACGCGCAGTACACCATCATTGAGAACTACAACAAGAACAACCCCGATCATCAGATTATCTTAGAGCCCGCAGACAACTTCTCCAACTCCGAGCAGTATCAGTGGGTACTTGAAGGAAGATACGACGCAGCATTCGTAATCCAGACTGCTTTCGGCGCAATCGTAGAAGCTGAAGACGGTGAATATCATCAGTACGCAGACCAGCTTTCCTATGTTCCTTACGAAGCAATTCCTACCTATCCTTTATTCACCCTCGGCGAAGACGAGCTTGCAAAGGCTTATGACGAAGCATGGGAGAAGCTCCTTGAGAACGGCACACTTGCAGAACTTCAGGATAAGTATTTCGGCTTCAACGTATACGACCTCGTTCCCGAAGGATACCAGATCGGCGACGAACTGTAATCCGGAAGCTTAGCGGAATACATTAACTTGAAGGAGTAACTGCTATGCATCCATTTCATCCGTCATACGTTTTTACAGTTTTGGTTCAACTGTTTCCATACATCGGAGTTACGCTCCTTATGATGCTTGGAACCGTAATTTTCGGCGGGGCAATCGGTATTCTTTTGGCCAAGGCGAAAATAAAAAGAAGAATAGTGCCGAGAGCGATTGCTGAGGTTTATACATACCTCACAAGATGCGTCCCCTCAATCATAATGCTGTTTATCGTGTATTACGGTGTGCCGGCGCTGCTTCTTCAATTCGGAATCAACATTAACAACTTTAGCAAGGGAGTATTCGTAATCACAGCTTTCTCAATACTCTTTGCTTCTAATCTTGGCGAAGTGTTCAGGGCTGCATACCTTGCAGTCGACCCCGGACAGAGAGAAGCCGCTGTATGTAGCGGCCTCTCCGAGTTCCAGGCCTTTTACAGAATCATCCTTCCGCAGGCGGCGGTTCACGCATTACCGAACTTTTCGAACATGCTTGTCAACCTCATGAAAGAAGGCGCGCTGGCATACTCCATCGGCCTCATTGATGTCATGGGCGAGGGCAACCTGCTTATAGGAAGAAACCAAGGATCCTACACACTTGAAACATACCTTGGAATGGCCATCATCTACTGGGCACTCACATTTGTAATCGAATTAATCTTCGGTAAGCTTGAAAAGAATCTTTCCAAAGGAAAGAAACACGCCACATCCGTTGCATAAAGAAAGGAATTACCCATGAAATTAAACACTGAATTTATGAGGGAAACCTTCATTGCATCGCTTGGGGGCGTACCGAAGACACTGTTAATAACGATACTTACCCTTCTTGTTTCCATACCGATTGCTTTTGCCATGGCATTGTCCAAACTTGAGAACAAGAAAGTATCAAGCAAATTCGTTACCGCATACGTATCATTCATACGAGGGACGCCGATAGTGTTGCAGATACTCTTCATATACAGCCTGCTTCCCTCGACACTCAATCACTTAATCAAAGATGTTTTCGGACTTTCCGTAAACGTCTTTAAAATGAACAAAATCGTCTATGCCATCATAGTTTTTTCGCTTAATAACATAGCTGTTCTTACTGAACTTTTCAGATCGGCTCTCGGCACGGTCGGACATGGACAGATGGAAGCAGCCATGACGGTAGGCCTTACCAAGAGACAGGCTTACAGAAGGATAATCATTCCGCAGGCGCTTGTTGCGGCACTTCCGAACCTTTGTAACACGGTAATCGGACTTATAAAGAACACATCTCTTGCCTTCTTAATGGCAGTGCAGGAGATTACCGCAATATCCAAGATGAAGGCGGCCGCCGGATACTATTACATCGAGGCATACCTCATGATTGCATTGATTTACATTATTGTATGTACCGTAGTGCAGCTTCTTTTTGCACTGATTGAGCATCAATTGTCGGCATACAAGAAGAGACTGGCCGTATAACGGAGGAACTTAAAATGTTATTTAGTGTTAAAAACGTAAGCAAAGCGTTTAAAGAAAATCAGGTACTTAAGAAAGTTGACCTGGAAGTAAATAAAGGCGACGTAGTTGTAATTCTCGGACCTTCGGGCTCCGGCAAAACAACGCTTCTTCGCTGCATCGACTTTCTGGAAAAAGCAGACGGCGGCGAGCTTGACTTCGACGGCATCCACACCGATTTGTCACATGCTTCCGGAAAGACAATCGAAAAGGTTCGCAAGAAATCGGCTTTCGTATTTCAGAACTACAACTTATTTGCCAATAAGACAGCCCTTCAGAACGTAACGGAAGGCCTTACGGTAGGAAGAAAGGTTCCCAAGGCCGAAGCAGTAGAGATTGCCAAGAAAGCCCTCGACAAGGTAGGTCTTTCGGACAAATACGATTCCTACCCCGTACAGCT
>DBWM01000055.1:11989-33598 GCA_002309015.1 Myxococcales bacterium UBA1238
ATCATTCTTTTTGATGAACCCACATCCGCCCTCGACCCCGAGCTTGTAGGCGAAGTCCTTAAGATTATGAGAGACCTGGCGGGAGAAGGCACCACGATGATTGTGGTAACCCACGAGATGAAGTTCGCTCAGGACGTAGCCACCAAAGTCGTATTCATGGACGGCGGCGTAGTCGTAGAAGAAGGCACACCCAAAGAAATCTTTACCACCCCCAAGGAAGAGCGCACCAGAGAATTCCTGATGCGAATCTTACCCGATTTCAACTACTCTATTTAATTACCCGTGAGAAAGGAACATAAGAGTTATGGCTAAAGAATTTACACCTTATGAGAGAATAAAAGCTATGGTGGAAGGCCGCGAGGTAGACCGCCCCGGCGCAAGCGTATGGAAGCACTTCCACGCTGACGACAGAGTGGTAAGCGATTCCGTTAAGGCTCACATAGCATTTCAGGAAAGAAATCAGTGGGACTTTATCAAAATAATGGCCAACGGTATCCACATTCAGGAGCAGTACGGCGCCAAGATTCGCTGGTCAAGAGACGGAATCGAATTCCCCACCACATTAGTCAGATACATTAACAGCCCCAAGGAGTTCAGAAACCTTAAGAAAGTAGATATCCATACCGGCGCGGTAGCAAGAGAAGTAGAAGTTGCCAAGCGTCTTAAAGAACACTATGACGGCAAGGTTCCGGTAGTGGCAACCGTTTTTTCGCCACTCACCTATGCGCAGGAACTTTATAACGGATTCCAGGATCCCGCCCGTTTCATTCCCCTTGTAAGAGAATACGGCGACGACCTCAAAGAAGGCCTTAAAGTCCTTACCGAAGTAACCCGCGACATTGTCGAAGCATATGCCAACGCAGGCGTCGACGGAATCTTCTACTCCACACAGTTTGCCAACGATTCACAGATTACACCCGAAGAATATGATGAGTTTGCCATTAAGAGCGACCTTGAAGGCTTTGAGCCCGCTATCGGCAAGACATGGTTTAATATCCTTCATATTCACGGCGACTCAAATCTGTATTTTGATAAATTCCTTGATTTTCCTTTTGAAGCATTCAACTGGCAGTCAACGGTTACAAACGTATCTCTTTCCGATGCGGCAAGAAAGACCAACAAGATATTAATCGGCGGTATCGACCGCGAGAACGGCTTTTCTTTCCCCACAAGAGAAGAACTGACCGAACAAATCAGAAAGAACGTTAAAGACGCTGTTGCATCGGTTCCTGCCAACAGATTAATCATCGCACCCGGTTGCTCGCTTCCCACAGCGCTTTCGGACTTCAGATTCAATGTACTCAAAGACGTCATTGATGAATTATATCCGGGCACCTAAAGAGTACGGAGGCAGTTATGAGTAAAGTAAACATAGTCATAATCGGTGCCGGCGAGATAGCCGCAAGAAGACACATACCCGCTCTTTTACAGGGAGAACACACCAATTTCTATGGAGTACTGAACCTTCATCCCGAGTCCACCAAGGCTGTTGCTCAAAAGTATGGCGTAAAAGCATATGAGAGCTTTGATGAGGTTTTGTTTGATGAAAATGTGGATGCTGTTTTGATAAGTACCCCGCCGGACAGACATGCGGAACCCGCCATTGCAGCCTTAAAGCATGGCAAGCATGTTCTTTTGGAGAAGCCCATGACCTTATCCGTTAAGGAGGCTGAAGAGATTAACGAAGCGGCCAAAGAATCAGGCCTTAAGTTTGAACTCTTACACGTACAGCGTTTCTACCCCCAGCACGCAAAGGCCAAAGAACTTCTTGAAAGCGGAGCCATAGGCAAACTTATTACGGCGCGCACGGTTCTTGGCAACAACGAACCCGACGTTTTGGCGGGAAGGAAATATCCCGGCTGGATGGATGCACTTTTTAACATCAGCGTTCACAGAGCCGATCTCATACGCTGGCTTGTGGGTTCGGAAGTTAAGGGCGTTTACGCGCAGGTAGACAGACTTCTTTCCGAGACGATAGAGGGCGATATCAGAGAAACCAATGACCATGTGACAGGCATCCTTCAGTTTGAAAACGGTGTTGTGGGAACTTTAATAGCATCCAAATTAAGCTTCCACGGAGAAGACCGCTCCACAACCCTTATTGGTACAAAGGGAGCCATTATTACATTTGCTGAAGGTCATGACGTGGTACTTAAATTAAGCGACCGAACCACACAGTACTTTGATTTTGAATCGTCTCACGAGCAGGGCGTTTTGGAATTTACTGACCTTCACGAGCGTTTTGCTTTAAGCATTCTTAATAACACACCTGTAGATGTTACCGGCGAAGACGGCATCGAGGCAGTCAGAATTGTGGAAGGCTTCCAAAAGGCCGCCAAAGAGAAAAAATATACGGAAATTCGATAAGGAGAAAAAATATGTCATCCAAGAGAGACCTTGTTTTAAAAGCTTTTAACAACGAAAAAACCGACCGCGTGCCGGTAGGCTTCTGGTTCCATTATGCCAAGGATGAATCGGCACCGCAGAGCGACGAAATAGTAAAGATAAACTATAAGGGCCATGTTAAGTTCATTGAGGACTGGGACCCCGATTACGTAAAGATTATGAGCGACGGCTTCTTTAACTACCCGGGACTTCCCGATGAGCCTATCAAGACGGCAGCTGATTTAAAGAAGATCAAGGCAGGCAAGTCCGAGACTCTTAAGTGGATTGACGATCAGGTGGCGCATGTTAAGAACATTACCTCCAAGTACGGCAACGATATTGTCACCATCTACAACGTTTTCTCACCCGCAACATACCTTAATATTGGAATTTCTGCATTTACCTTCGACAGTATCGTGAAGCTTTACAACGAAGATGCTGAAGCGTTAAAAGAAGCATTACTTACCATCGCCGAGGACATCAAGATTCTTGCCGAGAGAGTAATCAAAGAAGGCGGAACAGACGGTATCTACTTCAGTGTCGGCAACTTCAACGGAATCAGCAAGAGCGAATACTTGAAGGTTATCGCACCCGCTGAAATCGCAGTTCTTGAAGCGGCTAAGTCAGTAAGCGATAACAGCATGCTTCACATCTGCGGATTCGACGGCAGAAGAAACGACCTTACAACATACGCAGATTACCCTGTAAAGGTTATCAACTGGGCAGCAGGCGTAGAGCGCGTATCACTTGAAGAAGGCAAGAAAATCTTCGGAGGTCGTGCCGTTGTAGGCGGATTTGTCAACACTGCAGACGGAGTTCTTTATAAAGGCACCAAAGAACAGATTCAGGCCGAAGCCAAGAAGATTTTAAGCACAGCAGGCACAAGAGGTGTTATCCTAGGCGCAGACTGCACCATTCCCCGCGACACCCCCATCGAGCATTTAAAGTGGGTACGTGAGGCGGCTGAAGAATTCGGAGCATAGTCATGGACTTAGGTTTAAAAGATAAAGTTGCCGTCGTAACCGGCGGCAGCAAAGGAATAGGTTACGCTACAGCGAAGACCTTCCTCGAAGAAGGCGCCAAAGTTGCAATCTGTGCAAGAGATAAGGCCAACCTCGACAAGGCGGTTAAAGAACTTTCCAAATTCGGAGAAGTCTATGCCGAGGCAATCGATGTTACCGAGGAAGAAGCAGTGTATGGCTTCGCGGACCGTGTGGTCGAGCACTTCGGGGCTATCGATGCATGGGTTAACAACGTAGGTTCTTCTTTTGCAAGAAAGAAAGCTCAGTATTCCGGAGAGGAAATAGACAAACACTACACAGTGAATTTCAGGTCTGCGGTGTTCGGATGCCAGGCGGCGTTCAGATACATGAAGGACAGAGGCGGCAGCATAGTGAATGTAAGCTCACTTGCCGCAAGATGCGCAACCTCCGGAAGAGCATCCATCTACGGTCCCATGAAGGCGGCGGTAAGAAGCCTTTCACAGACCTTCGCAGGCGAGTATGCGGCCTACGGTGTACGCGTTAACTGCGTTATGCCGGGATTTACGGACACACCGCTTGTGCGGGAACATTTAGACCCGGCAGAGCTTGCATATACGACGAGCGAAACACTTTTAAACAGAGCGGCACGATCGGAAGAAATTGCCGCACCGATAGTGTTTTTATCAAGCGACAGGGCTTCTTTTATGACAGGAACGACCGTGGAAGCCTCGGGTGGGCGCAGCGTTACACTTAATCCCACGTACTCCTGGGATAAGAAAGCATCTGAATAAAAGAATTACATTGGGGTATAAAAAGGAGAAAGAAAATGGCGGATACGAGTTACGATATAGAGACCCGATGTTGTCACTACGTGACAGACATTGTAAACGGACATCCTCACGGAGCGGTAAGCGTTCCGATTTATCAGACGGCTACATTTGCACACAGAGAGATAGGAGAGCATCCTACGAAGGATACTTTCACGTACAGTCGCGGAAGTAATCCTACAAGAAGGGAGCTTGAGGATACTCTCGCCTCTTTGGAAGGCGCGGGCGACTGTGTGGCTACGGCTACCGGCATGGCGGCCATAGCGCTTGTCCTGGAGCTTTTTACCGCAGGAGATCATGTGATATGCACATATGACCTGTATGGCGGAGCGGTAAGAATCTTCGGGGAAATCGCACCGAAGCGCCAAGTGTCATTTGACTATGTGGATACCGGGGATATCGCTGCGGTTCGTGAGGCCATTCGTCCGAATACAAGGGCGCTTTACATCGAAACACCCAGTAATCCGACCATGAAGGTTACAGACCTTCGCGAAATCAAAAAACTTGCCGATGAATACAATCTGCTGCTGATTGTAGACAATACATTCTTAACTCCTTACTTTCAAAGGCCGCTTGAGCTTGGTGCCGATATTGTGGTACACAGCGGCACCAAGTATCTTGCAGGTCACAACGATACCTGTGCAGGCTTTATCTGCACCTCTAAGGAGCGTAAGGACCTTGCCGAAAGAATCCGTTACCTTTGTATGAGCTTCGGTCCTACGCTTGCACCAATCGATTCATTCCTTGTTCTTCGCGGTATTAAGACGCTTGCTCTTCGCATGGAGAGACAGTCGGAAAATGCCAAGGTGATAGCGGAATGGATTAAGAAACACAAGAAGGTTAAAAAGGTCTATTACGCCGGTTATGGCGCGATGATTTCTTTTGAAACCGATACGGAGAAGACTGCGTTAGATGCGCTTCACAAGGTTAAGCTGGTGATTTTCGCTGAAAGTCTTGGCGGTGTGGAAAGTTTGATTACCTATCCGATGATTCAGACACACCGTGAACTGCCCAAGGAGCAAAGGGAGCTTTTGGGCATCAATGAGAAGTTTTTGAGACTGTCTGTGGGTATCGAGAATGTGAACGACATTATCGGTGACCTTGAGCAGGCACTGGCAGATTAGGCGGATAGGGAGACAGATTAATGGGATATGATTTTGATAAGATTACGGACAGAAAGGGCACTAAGTGCTTAAAATATGATTTCGCCACGGCAAGGGGCAAGAAAGAAGGCCTGATTTCCATGTGGGTGGCGGATATGGATTTTCCTACCGCACCCGAGATTCTTGAGAGCCTTCGCGGCGTGGTGGACCATGGAGTATTCGGCTATACCGAATCGGACGACGCGTATTACGAAAGCGTTGCCGGCTGGTATCGTACACACTTTGAATGGGAGCCGCGAAAAGAATGGATGATTAAAACGCCCGGAGTGGTATTCGCGCTTTCGGCAGCCATCAGAGCCTTTACCAAGGAAGGCGAGGCGGTACTGATTCAGCAGCCCGTTTACTACCCTTTCAGTGAGGTAATAGTCGATAACGGAAGAAAGTTGGTGGATAGCCCCTTGGCTCTTAAGGGCGACCACTACGAAATAGACTTTGATGATTTCGAAAGAAAGATTATAGAAGAGCACGTAAAGCTTTTCATCCTCTGCAGCCCTCACAATCCTGTGGGACGTGTGTGGAAGGAATGGGAGCTTCGCCGAATCGGTGAAATCTGCGTGGCGCATGACGTAATCGTGGCGTCGGACGAGATTCACAGCGACTTTGTGTGGGAGGGTAACAAGCATACCGTGTTCGCGTCGCTGGACCCTGCTTTTGCCGAAAGAAGCATTACCTGTACGGCACCGAGTAAAACTTTTAACCTTGCGGGCCTGCAGGCTTCCAACATATTTGTTCCCAATCGCAGACTGAGGTTTGCGCTTAAAAAAAGTATTGCCGCGACAGGATACAGCCAGCTTAATACCATGGCACTTTTTGCCTGCGAGGCCGCGTATACCCACGGAGATAAGTGGCTTGGTGAGCTTAAAGAGTATCTGCAGGGAAATATAAAGTATTTTAACGATTTTTTGGAGCGCGAGTTACCGATGCTTCACCTTATCAAGACCGAGGGAACTTACCTTTTGTGGGTGGATTTCAGAGAGCTTGGACTTTCGGAGCATGAGCTTGAAGATTTGATAGTAAACCGAGCCGGCCTGTGGCTTGACAGCGGCGCAATGTTTGGTAAAGTCGGAGAGGGCTTTGAAAGATTTAACATCGCCTGCCCTCGTTCCGTGGTTGAAAAAGCGCTTGAGCAGCTTAAGAGAGCCGTTCTTTCGCTGAAGGCATCGTGACTTCCATACATTCACTTGACAACGGTCTTGCCTGATAATAATATTGTAAATGACAAAGGGGTCCATATCTTTGGGATATGGATTCTTTTTCTTTGAAGAGAGAAGTTAGAGAAGGAGATATGGTGAGTCGCTCATCATAAAGAATCATGAATTTATTTGACATTATCGGGCCGGTAATGGTGGAACCGTCGAGTTCGCACACTGCCGGTGCGGTTAAAATCGGCTATGTGGCAAGGCGCCTTTTGGGCGAGAATGTTGTGTCTGCGGACATCGGACTGTACGGTTCTTTTCTGGCCACGGGTAAGGGGCATGGCACCGATGCGGCGCTGGTGGCGGGAATCCTTGGCATGAAAATGGACGATGACAATATTCCAAACAGTCTTAAGATAGCCAAAGAAAAAGGTATTAAAGTGCGTTTCGGCAAGGCCGATATTAAGGATGCGCATCCCAATTCGGTAGAGATTAAGCTTGTGGGCGAAAACGGAAGGCAGCTTTCCATCGTAGGAGAGTCTGTAGGCGGTTCGCTCATAAATATTGCAAAGATTGATGGTCTTGATGCCAACTTTTCGGGAGACTTTCCTACGCTTATCGTGCACAATCAGGATCAGCCGGGTCATGTGGCTGAAGTCACGGGTATGCTGGCAGAAAAATCGGTCAATATAGCGACCATGCAGCTTTATCGCGCGGGCAGAGGCGGTAACGCGGTTATGGTAATTGAGTGCGACCAGGAAGTGCCCGGAAAGTATCTTGAGTGGCTTAAGAACCTGGACGGAGTCAACAAAGTTACGTATTACAGTCTGATCGAGGAGGGAGAAAATGAGTTTTAAGAAGCTGTCTGAGATAACCGCAATTTCGGAAGACCGAAAGATTCCCTTCTGGCAGGTAATTTTGGAAGACGATATGAAAGAGCGCGGTGTCACAAGAGAAGAGTCCATGAAGACCATGGGCTCAATGCTTGATACCATAACCGAAGCCGATGCCAAGTATGATGCGTCGATTCGCTCCGCAAGCGGAATGGCGGGCGGAGACGGCGGCAAGATAGAGGCCTTCAGGATGAAGGGCAATTCGCTTATTGACGGATTCATTCTTGAAGTTATCGAAAAGGCCGTTAAGATGGGCGAGTCCAACGCCTGCATGAAGAGGATTGTCGCTATGCCTACAGCGGGTTCCTGCGGCGTCATTCCTGCAGTTCTTTTGACATATATTAAGCACAAAAATGTTGAGCGTGAAAGAATAATAGAAGCCTTGTATGTTGCGGGCGGTATCGGTGAGGTAATAGCTACAAGTGCAAGCATTTCCGGCGCCGAAGGCGGATGCCAGGCTGAGATAGGAAGCGCCGGCGCCATGGCTGCGGGCGCTCTTGCGTACCTTGAAGGCGGCGGCAACGAAGAGATTGTGCATGCCGCAGCGCTTACCCTTAAGAATATGCTCGGACTTACCTGCGACCCCGTAGCGGGCCTTGTAGAGGTCCCCTGCATCAAGAGAAATGCCGCAGGTGCAGTTAATGCCGTAGTTTATTCCCAGATGGCTATGGCAGGCGTACGAAGTGCTATAGAGCCCGATGAGGTCATCGAATCCATGAACCGTATCGGAAGACTGCTTCCTTCATGCCTCAAAGAAACCGGGCAGGAAGGCCTTGCAATCACCAAGAGCGCCGAGAAGATTACCGAGCGCCTGAGCATGAGCTGGCAGTGATGAGAGGGCTTGGATTCGGCGTAATACTCGCAGAACCTTATATCCCCCAAGAGCGTATTGTTCTTGGGGGTTTTTCGTTATTTTGTGAGTTTGGGGAATATTTGTGTACATAGAATTACCTGCGTATGCTATAATCGTCGCATAAAGTTACATCAATTTGGGGAAATTGATTTATGGAGGTAATATGAGGTACAAAAAGAGAAATGGTGCGATAATGTGGATTATCGCGGGTGTTTGCGTGGCCGTCATCATCGGGGCAGGTGTTCTTTTTGGTATCAGGGCCATGGCGCCTGCATCGGGTAAGAATGTTGAGGTTATAGGAAGTAACGATAACACTGCCTTGCAGGGAGATGTTCTTACCAAAGAGTATACATATGGTAATCTGACTTTTAAGGTGGGTAGCGATTGGACGGAAATCGACGATGAAAGAGCAGATGTTACATTCGTTCATTCGGACGGATATACCCAGTATTCATTGCTTGCACTATACGATGATACGATGAGCAGTGATGTTGAAGAGTATTTTAAAAAACTGTTGAGTGAATTAATGGATTCGGGCAAAACCCTCGATCCAAAGGGCTTAAAACCTATAGTGCCGTATACAATGGCAGACGGACGAGATGCCTATGTCGGACGGATTACAGTGACAAAGGATGACTTGGCTTATGCTGAAGCAGATGTACTCCTAATTCCTGACATTAAATATATGATAGCGATTGTCGGAGTGTACACAAAGGATCGCAAACTGCCCATGGATGTGCGCGACATTACGGATACTGTTACGATTAATGAGGAGACCGGTGCGGTTACAAAAACGACGGTTGAGGGCGGAGTGACTTCCAAAACGGTGAATGTGAACTCTTGCTTTTACGATGCCAATACAGGCTCACTTCTGGATATGACGGATACTGAGAACTTTAAGATATATGTATTCGCGGACAATAAAGACGGATTGTATTCGGGCGGAACTTACGAAGTTTATATGGGTGACGATGCCGTTGATAAAGTCGATGAGATGACCTTTTACGGAATCACGAGAGAAGAAGTTGAACTTATGATTAATAGGGCGCAAGAAGGCTACGCTCTTGCTACCGGGCTTTCTTATCAGAATCCCGGAGATAAGCTTTATTCTGTTGATAGGAATGATTTCTGTGCAATGGTATTCAATATTGAATATATTCATGACGATTCGGGAAACATTACCGAAAACAAGAAACAGCCGGTTTTGTATGTAGGCTTCTATGTTGAAGAACTTGATATGTTTGATATGACTAACTGTATGACCTTCAGCACTTACAGGTGGGAAAGACAGGAGTAAATTTAGGAGAAATACGTGAGTAAGAAGATACTGATTATCAATACCGGCGGTACGTTATCGGCCGTTAAAAAGGGCGAGGGACTTAAGCCGGGACTTTCTGTGCGCGATATGCAGGAAGAGTTGCAAATGGTGTCGGGTGACATCGAGATAGAGATAGAGGATTTTTGTTCGCTTGACAGCGCGAATATTTTCCCCGAGGACTGGAGCGTGATGGCTCAGCATATAAGTGAGCTTAGGAATAATTACGACGGTATTGTGGTGATTCACGGTACCGATACGTTAGCTTATACATCGTCCATGCTTTCTTACATGCTTAGGAATATTAATATTCCTGTGGTTATTACGGGCTCTCAGCTGTCTATTATCAACCCTGTGGCAGACGCTATGGAAAACTGCCGTTGCGCGATTCATATGGCGGCAAGCGGGATTCCCGGAGTGTTTGTGGCATTCAACAGAAAGGTAATGCTTGGTTGCAGAGCGTCCAAGGTTAGGTCGCTTAGTTTCGACGCTTTTGAGAGTATCAACTATCCGAATATTGCCACCATCAGTTCGCTCGGCATGAAGATCGATACGCGTGCGGTTCCCGAGAGAAGCGGTATTTTCAAGCTTTCCGACAAGTATTCGGAGAAGGTTACCATGATTAAGATGTTCCCGGGTATTCACCGAGACATCCTCGAATCTATCGCTGCGAGCGGATACAGAGGCCTTTACATCGAGGCATACGGAATCGGTGGCATGCCTTTTATCAAGCATGATTTTATCGAGGCACTCGACAAACTTATTCAGGGCGGCATGACAGTCGCTGTCGGCACTCAGTGCAGATACGAAGGCACGAAGATGGACGTATATGAAACCGGACGCCGCGCGTTGGAAATCGGTGCGTTGGAGGCTCACGATATGACCAGCGAAGCCGCGCTTACGAAGCTTATGTGGATTCTCGGCATGACCACGGATCAGGCGGAGATTCGGGATTATTATTCTATGAATATTGCGGGGGAGATGTCGGTGAAGCGATAGATATACAAGGGGTATATGGGCATGGATATTATTGATACATCGGGGGATATATCAAAGATTTTTGAGTCCGGCATTTTTGACATGGCCGCTTGGGAAGCCTACATGGATAAGTGGGTTCTCGGGGCCCGAGAAGTCTGTTCGCAAGATATGCAAGAATGCTTGCAGGCGGGCTATACTTGGGAGAATGACTACTTGCCTGTTTTGAATGAGGCGCAGACGGCCAAAGAAAGATTTGATAAGGCCATAAGCTCGTTTAAAGGTGTTACCGAGCATCTGGATGAGCGAGTACAGGAATGTTTTGGCAAGACGGTAGATGCGGACATAGTGCTGTATCTTGGTCTTTGCAACGGTGCCGGCTGGGTAATTGAGATAAACGGGAGGACGAAGGTTCTCCTTGGAATAGAGAAGATTATTGAGCTTGACTGGTGCGATATCGATTCCATGAACGGGCTTATAGTACATGAGCTCGGGCACGTGTATCAGGCGCAATACGGTAAGCTCTACATCGAGAATGAGTCACCTCGGGAACATTTTTTGTGGCAGTTGTTTAGAGAAGGCGTTGCGATGGTGTTTGAGCAGGAAGTGCTCGGAGATGCCGGGTATTTCCATCAGGACGTGAACGGCTGGAAGGCCTGGTGCGACAGTCATGCGGGACTCATAAAGAATTCTTTTGCCGCGGATCTGGATACTATGACGCGCGAGAACCAGCGGTACTTCGGCGACTGGGTGAGCTTTGAAGGCTACGGCGACGTGGGATACTATCTGGGGGCTCAGTTCGTGAGATTTTTACTCGAGAAGGATTCTTTTGACAATATCATCGGATACGGGCTTGAAGATGTCTGCACAGGATTCGAATCGTTCATACAATGCCCTTCGCAGGCTGGATAAAAGGTATAAAGGGGGTACGGCGTACATGAAAAAACCGAAAATGATTATCTTCGACTACGGGCAGACGCTGGTGGCGGAGAGGCTGTTTAGCGGGCTTGAGGGCACCAGGGCCGTGATGGAGCATGCGGTGGAGAACCGATATAATTACACGCCGGAAGAGGTGCAGGCCAAGGCTGATGAGCTTAATAAGGAGATTGGAAGGTTCAATCCTGTTACGAGACACAAGATGCTGACGGAAATTCCGAATCATGCGTTTACGAGCTATCTTTACGAGTTTATGGGCATTAAGATTAATCTGACCTCGGCGGAAATCGACCGGATATTCTGGGACGCTGCTTCGCCCGGAGACCCTACGAAGGGGGCGCCGGAGCTGCTTGAATTCTTGTGGAAAGAAGGCATCAGGACTGCGGTTCTTAGCAACATTACGTATGACGGAGATGTGGTCAAAGAAAGAATCAACAGGCTGCTCCCCAACAATCATTTTGAATTTATTATACCTACAAGCGACTACTTATTCAGAAAGCCGAGCCCTCATATATTCAATCTTGCGCTTGAGAAGGCGCAGCTAAAGCCGGAGGATGTCTGGTATGTCGGCGACAATCTGCTTTGCGACGTATACGGCTCCAGAAGCGCCGGGTTGTATCCTATCTGGTATAGGGGCGCAAGTGATTTTCCGCAGCCCGAGTGCGACGACGTGATTAAGATTTATGACTGGGAGCGGTTAAAAGAAATTATCAGAGACACTGAAGATTAAACTATAAAGATAGTTGACAGTGATTTAATCGACACATATACTCATATAAAACAAAGACCTTATCAAGCGCGTATTGATAAGGTCTTGTGGGTTAGAGAGGGAAATTTATGAGTACAAGACAGGAAATCGTAGGCGGCTTTTACGCGCGGGTAAGTGAGGATAAGAGGCTTACGGGGCGAAGAGCGGGACAGCTTGAGTATCGTACGACGATGGAGTACATTCATCGATTCGCGGGCAAGGATTCCAAAGTGCTGGAAATCGGCGCGGGTACCGGACGATATTCGATTGCGCTGGCTCGGGAAGGCATGGATGTAACTGCGGTTGAACTTTTCGACTGCAACTTATCGGTGCTCAAAGAAAACGGCAAGGGAATAGAGAACTTGCACACATTTCAGGGCGACGGCACGAATCTGGAGATGCTTAAGGATGCTTCTTTTGACGTGACATTGTGCTTCGGACCGATGTATCACCTTTATGAGGCAGCAGACGTGCATAAGGCTATTGACGAGGCTATTCGCGTGACTAAGCCGGGCGGAGTGATTCTTTATGCGTTCCTGTCGGTGTACGGAATAATGTTTGCGAACTACTTATACGGCAACTGGAATGATGGTATTATGGAGAACTTCACGGAAGATTACAAGGTTAAGCACTTCAAGGAGCAGTTGTTTACGGGTTACGATATAGTTGAATTTGAGGAGCTTTTCACAGAGAAGCCTGTTGAGAAGATTACAGTCACGGGCGTAGACGGACAGCTGGAGGCGCTTGAAGAGCACGGCGAGCTGGCAATGTCGGATGACGATTTTGATTCTTTTGCCAAGTGGTATCTGTCGGTGTGCGAAAAGAGAGAGTTGCTTGGTGATACGAACCATCTGCTGTATATTTGCAGGAAAAAATAGATTGGGAGGGTTATGATTATGGGAGATATCGAAACGTATGTTAAGGAGATTAAGCCGGGGATTTACCTTCTTGATGAGGGGCATTCGGCGACGGGTTATCTGGTGGTCGGGGATAAAAAAGCGGCTGTTATTGATACGATGTGCGGAGAGAATAATCTCTATGATATCGTGAGAGGGCTTACGGATAAGCCTTTGGTGGTAATAAATACGCATGGGCACGGGGACCATATCTGCGGCAACGTGTTCTTTGACGAGGCGTATATGAACCTTAAAGATATACCGGTATCTAAGCTATTCACGGAGTCGCCGGAGTTTATAGAGGGGACGAAGGCTGACGGTGTGTCGATGCCACCTTTTAAGGATATTCACGGCGGTGACGTGGTGGACCTTGGGAGCAGGACGCTTGAGATTTACGACTTGCCGGGACATACGCCGGGAGGAATCGTGTTGCTTCTTAAGGAGGACCGCGTTCTTTTTGCGGGAGATTCGATTAACCATCATCTGTGGATGCAGTTGGATGGGTGTCTGCCGATTTCCGAGTATGTGAAGGAGCTCGATAAGGTGATGTTCTTAGAGGAGCGGGCTGACATTATCTTGCATGGGCATGCGCAGGATTATGATGATATATCGCTTCTTAGGTGTCTGCGCGAGGGCTGCGCGGAGATTGCGGCCGGTGAGACGGCGGATGATAAGCCTTATGAGTGGTTCGGCGGAGTGGGCAAGGTGCATCTATTTAAGAAGGTGCCGGGTAAGCATTATCAGCAGAAAGACAGTGTGATTTGTTATAATCCGGAGAATGTGTGATGGAGGGTATGGTGTATAGGGCGGTTATTGTGGATCTGGATAGGACGTTGCTTCGGACGGATAAGACGATTTCGGAGTACTCGGTGCGGGTGTTGCGCGGGCTTCGGGAGCGCGGAGTGTTGCTGCTTGTGGCGACGGCTAGGCCGGAGAGGGCGATTACAGACTATCTTAAGGTGGTTGATTTTCAGGCGTGGACGACGCTTAACGGGGCGAGGACGATTACGCCTTCGGAGGTGTTTGAGGACGCTATTGCCGGGGCGAGTGCGGCGGGAATTCTTGAGCAGTTGGCTTCGGTTGACGGCGCAGTGATATCGCTTGAGACGGATGACGGAATTTATTCAAATGTGGATATTCCGTTGTGGGAGCCGAAGGTTGAGAAGGATTTAGGCGCGGTTTCTTTGGCGCATAGGGTGTACAAGATTATTGTGAGTCATCCCACAATTCCGCTTGATAAATTGCCGGTGAAGATGCCTGCGGATGTGTACTGTTCCGTGGCGGACGGCAAGCTTATGCAGGTTATGAGTGCCGAGGCGACTAAGTGGAATGGTATCAATGAGATGCTCGGGGCATTCGGAATATCGCCTTCCGAGGCTGTTTATTTCGGGGACGATAATGATGATGTGGAGCCGATTCGCCTATGCGGGAGGGGTGTTGCAGTGAGTAACGCTTTAGATTGCGTTAAGGCTGTTGCGGATGCGGTCGCAGGCTCCAACGATGAGGACGGAGTGGCGCGGTATCTGGAAGAAATGTGGGATTAGGTACAATTTTATAAGGTGTTTATGTGGCCTTGGCGTCCGGATGGAGGACGCCGGGGCTTTTTTGTTGGGCATGTGCATGCGAGTTTGGTGCTTCGGCATGGAGAAGCAGGAGCTTTTGCGGCGGAAAAAGAAGCCAATTTTGAAAACAATGACTAAAAATGGCAAAATCGCGGTTTTTATCCGTCCCTTCATTTCATTTACAGGAGAAATGCTAGTAAAATGATGCGAAAGCGGATTATGTGGGGGTTGAAAACGAGACAACAATTGATTTATGTTAACCAAAATTCAAAAAAACAATGACTAAATTTTGAAAAATGAGGGTTTTATCCATTGGTCGCAATTTCTTGCGAGGTCAAATGAAAATGACCGGTATAGAAATGTGGGAAAATGTCTCAGATAGGAGCGAGTGACTGAGTCGAGATTATTACAATGCGGTTTACATAACATTCGTATCGCACAATTATGTGACTAACTAGTAAAGAGCTGACTGCCATATTTCAAATGAGCCTTCAATGATATTAAAAATGCTCCCGGAAGGGTAGAAAAAGGGTTTCTTTGGCAGGAAAAAGAAAAAGTACTTGACGGCTAATCGCAATTAGCCTATAATGTGGCTAATCAGGATTAGCCAACTGCGCCAAAGGGGCCAGAGCACTAAGGACGAGCCATATCGCGTGGCGCATAGCCAAAGAAAGGAACTGCCATGGACACCAAACACAGAATTCTTGATGAAGCATTGACACTGTTTTCAGAGAAGGGTTACGCCAACGTTTTTGTGGGAGATATCGCAGAGAGAGTGGGGATTAAGGCACCGTCACTTTACAAGCATTATAAGAGCAAGCAGGCGATATTTGATGCGATTATCGAGGAGATGAACGAGCGGTTTGTTAAGGAAGCCGGGGCGCTTAATATTTCCGGTACAGACCCAACGATGGATGCAGGGATATACAAGGGGATTAGCGAAGAGCAGATGATTGAGCTTGGAAAGAATCTTTTTTTGTACTATCTGCATGATGATTATACTAAGCGGTTTAGGAAGATGCTTACGATTGAGCAGTTCCATGACAAGGAGCTGGCGGAGGTTTATATGAAGCAGTATTACGACGATCCGCTGTCGTATCAGGGGATGCTGTTCGGATTGATGGTGGCAAGCGGAGTTCTGAGTACGGACAATGTGCAGGTGATGACGCTTCATTTCTATGCGCCGATATATCTGCTCCTCACGGTGTGCGACAGGGATCCAGCGAGGGAAGAGGAGTGTTTGAAGTTGTTGGATGCGCATTTAAGGCAGTTTGACAAGATTTATGGAAGGAGTATCGGATGAAAATCGTAAGTTTTTGCGCCACGGAGAAAAAAGGCGTTACATACAGACTTAAGGAAGCGTTTCTTGAGGAGTTCAGGGACAGCGCAGAGATAACAGAGTTTTATTTTCCAAAGGACTGTCCGGCGTTCTGCAGAGGTTGCGCGATATGCGTAAGCAAAGACCCGAATTTGTGCAGGGAAGCAGAGTATATACAGAAGATTGACAAGGCTATGCGTGAGGCGGATCTGCTGGTGTTTAGCTCGCCGGCGTATGTATTCCACACTACCGGTGCAATGAAGGCGTTCCTTGACCATTTTGCATACAGGTGGATGCCCCACAGACCGGCGCCCGAAATGTTTGGAAAGCGTGCGGTTATTATTACTCAGTGCCTTGGAGGCGGCGGCAAATCGGCGGCTAAGGACATTAAGGACAGTCTTTCCTGGTGGGGAGTAAGCGATATCAGGGTTCGTAGCTTCAAACTTATGAGCGAAATCGAGTGGGACAGGCTTCCGGATAAGAAACGCAGCGAAATGACGGGCTCGGTTAAGAAGCTTGCACGAAAACTTACAAGCGTCGATTACAGTAAGCGGGCGCACGCGAATATAGTCACCAAGTCGAAGTTCTACGTGGTACGCATGCTCCAGACCGCTCTCGGGAAAAGCAATCCTGAGTACATAGATTTTAACTACTGGAAGGCTAACGGCTGGCTTGGCAAGGTCAGACCTTGGAAATAGTGATTTAGGAGNNGAGGAATTTTATCGTGAATAAAAAACTGATTAATTATATCGGACTTTTGGGAATCGTATCCCTTATTTCATATACGGCGGCAGTGGTATTCTCTCCGCTGGCCTACCCGGGCTACAAGTGGATGGCGCAGGCGGTAAGCGACTTATCGGCGAAGACGGCGCCTTCCAAGCAACTGTGGGGGCAACTCTCCGCTCTTTACGGTAAGTGCGGTATTGTAAGTTCCACTTGCGCGTGCATATGGCTTGCTGACAATAAGTTCGGCGCGAAGATTTTCCGAGTGGGCGTCTATCTTTTTACCCTCATGAACTGGGTATCGGGCGTGGGCTACGCTATGTTCCCGCTTGACGACGCAGGCAAAGAAATTGCTTCGTTTCAGGAAGTTATGCACATCGTAGTCACCGCACTGGTGGTACTTCTCTCGATTGTTTCTTTGGCTGTGATAATCGTAGCATGGTGCCGTAGAAAGGCTCCGAAGGGTATCGGCNNCGTCTGGGCTGCTGTGGCGCTTGCAATGATGTTTATCGGTGCCATCGGCATTAATGCCGTTCCTTCGCAGTATATGGGAGTGGCGGAGCGTTTCAGCGTGTTCTCGGCAACGGGGTTCAATGCGGTGCTCGGCTGGTATTTGTTTGTAAGCTTCAAGGCCAAAGAAGTGTAAAGCGTGTGTACATCCGTGTAAGACGCGAATCCGCGTGAAACTGCCTTAGAATGATATGTGTGAAAACACATTTGAGGAGGAAGTATATGAACGATTACATTGCATACTGCGGTCTTGATTGTGAAGCCTGCGAGGCGAGAATCGCTACAGTTAACTACGACAACAACTTACGTGAAAAGGTGGCCAAAGAATGGTCTACGCTTAACGGAGTCACGATTACACCCGAGATGATTAACTGCGTCGGCTGCCGGATTCAGGGACCCAAGACGCCTTACTGTGAGAGCATGTGCAATATCAGACAGTGCGCTATGGTCAAGGATTACGAAACTTGCGGAAAATGCGCAGAAATGATGACTTGCGAGAAACTCGGCGCTATAATTAAGGGTAATGAAGAGGCTCTTCAGAATCTTAAAAAATAAGGTGGAACTTAATATGAGCGGTGAGATTACTTCTCAATTGATCTTTAAGGCTAGAACGAAAGGCGGAGCGGAAATCTATGATGATTTTGCTGCGGTCGGACTTCGGGCCGATATCAGTGAGGCAGAGAGCGATAGCGTTGCAAGAAAACTGTCAGTTACAGTAACGGCTGTTGATGATTTCGAGGGTGTTATTCGTGTCGGAATGCCTGTAGGGAGCGGCTCGCCGCGTTTCTATTTGCCCGGATTTATGTACGGAACCAACAGGGGAGAGTCACCGCTTAAGACAGATAGTCTTACTCCAAGGTTACGTCTTGAGGATAACTTCCCGGCGAGCCCGTGGTGGATAGTGCGAGGGGACAGATTGTCGCATCCTTGTGCATTGGCTTATGAAGGCGGACGTGTGAGGGGCTTTGCGGCTTCGNNCATTTCCTTCGTGGCGGGGACGAAACGGCAATAGAGTGGTATCCGGGCAAGACAGGCGATTTCCTGCAGTATGCGGGCTACGGCTGCTCGCTCGAGGAGCGTGAAGTCTGGTATACGATTGGGTATGAGAATGCGCCCTTTCTTTTTATAGACTCGCACAAGCAGAGGGAGCGTGCGGCACTTGGTGAGAATTGTTTCAGGCTCAAAAAGGGCGAGAAGGTCACTGTGACGCTGCATTGCTACGATTATGCGGCGGAGGATGAGCGCGGAATTCATGAGGCGTTGGTGGAGGTGTACAATCTTTTCCACGAGCAGCCCCGCGAAAAGTGCACGCCTCTTGGCACGATTAAGGATATGGCGACGGCTATAAAGCAGGATGCGTGGCTTGCGGACCTTCATACGTATTCGGGGTTCGTGTTTGACTACGGTAAGGGTTTCGAATACAGGGTGCTTCCGTCGATTTCATGGACCAACGGACTCTCGGCGACGGTGCCCATGCTTATGTCGGCTCACAGCCTTGGGGATGAGACCATGCGAGCGCAGGCGCTTGACAGCATAGAGCATATTGTGGCGACTTGTATCAATCCGGCGAACGGGCTTCCTTTCACCGCTGAGCAGAGCGGAGTGTGGAGCAATAAGGGCTGGTGGTACGATAAGCAGCCGACTCCCGGCCATGCGGCGTATCTTGTGGGACAGTCAACGTACCTTCTTTTGCGAGCTTACGAGTGGGAAAAGAAAGCGGGTACGACGCACGATAACTGGCTTGAATATGCCGGCAAGGTGATTGAGATAACCGAGCAGAGCCGCAACGCTGACGGAGAGTATCCATATATATTCTCTGATAAGACGGCGGCGGGTCTTGCGTATGATTCTTTTTCCGGTGCGTGGTGTATGGCGGCTGCGGCTTACTATAGCTACCTCACGGGCGAGAAGAAGTATCTGGACGGGCTTCGTGCGAGCGAGAAATGGTATCATGAGGCATATATCCGCCATGAGGAGTGCTACGGCGGGCCTTTGGATATAGACAAGAATATCGATTCCGAGGGAATCTTAAGCTATATAAGAGCGGTGAGGTATCTGCATGCGATGACGGGCGAGGAAGTGCTTCTCGATCACATGAGAGATGCACTTTACTACGAGTTCACGTTTAAGTTCTGCTATAACTCACCGATTAAGGTTCCGCCGCTTAGTAAGGTAGGTTGGTCTAGCTGCGGAGGAAGCATAACATCTGTTACCAATCCGCATATTCACCCGATGTCATCGTCAGTAATAGGCGAGATGGAGTACTATCTGGGACAGCGCGACGATGCGTATGTTGCTGAGCGTTTCAACGATACGGTGCTGTGGAGTTGTCAGTGTCATAACTCGTATGACGGGGAATTTGATTATGGTAAGACCGGCTGGATGTCGGAACGATTCTGCCACAGCGAAGGACTTCTTACGGAACACTACCCCGACGGCAGCGTGGCATCTACGTGGTTCGCACTGATGCCGTGGGCATGCGGGTCGATACTTGAAGGGCTTAACAGCCTTATGAAGTAAAAGAAAAACGTTATCATGCCGAGAGGCTTGATATAAATGCAAAGATAAAAACGCAACGAGCGCTTTCTTTGGCTGCGCTCCAGAGCCGGTAGGTAGCCCGGCCGTCCTGATTATCAGGGTAAGTAACCTGCCCCTCCGGNNCCGGGTTGTCCGTTCTTTGCTCATTTAGTCAGAAGGAGGGATTAATATGAGCATAGTGAGCGGCAAGCTGACGGTTTGCTTTGAAGATCCGTTCTGGATAGGTGTGTATGAGCGCATCGAAGAGGGACGGCTTTCGGTAGCGAAGGTTACTTTCGGAGCGGAGCCGACGGAGCGGGAAGTGAACGATTTTTTTGAGAAGAACTTTTTTAAACTCAAGTTCAGTCCCGGTGTTTTGACTGCTGCTAAGGGAATTCACAAGAATCCGAAGAGCATGCTGCGGGCTGTCAGAAAGCAGACGCGGAATGCCGGTATAGGAACCAAGTCCCAACAGGGGNNAGCAGGCTATCAAACTGCAGCAGGAAGCCGGCAAGGCGGAACGCAAGGTTACATGCCGGGAGAGGAAATATGCCGAAGAAAAGCGCATGTTTGAGCTCAAACAGCTTAAAAAGAAAGACAAGCACAGGGGGCATTAGTGCTCCCTTGGGCTTACTTTCAGAAATTTGAAGGGAAAATATCATGGTATATGAATTAACTGATACGAAACTTGCAGAACCGATTTTCGAGGGCTGGAAAGAGACCTTGATATATTCGTGTTTGCAGAAAGTTATGGGTAAAGTCTTTGTGACGGATACTGTTGCGCCTAAGGCTGCGATGGCGTATGTCGGATGTTTTGCATTTGTGGCGGGTGAGCCTGAGCGTGAATTGGTACTGGGAGTGCCCAAAGGCTTTGCAATTATGACACCGCAGAATGATGACTGGGCGAGACTTATAGAAGATTGTCATCCGAATGCCAAGAAGGTTACGCGCTTCGCGATTAAGAAGGATACGAAGTTTGACAAGGCTCGATTGCAGGAGATTGTGGATGGCCTGGCGGATGGCTACGAACTTCGCAAGATTGATTCAGAAATCTATGATATGTGCATCGCCGACCCTGTTACGGCGGACTTTGTGTCTTCTTTTGAGTCAAAAGAAAGATATCTGAAGCTCGGCCGCGGAATGGTTATCATGAAAGACGGTCGCATTGTTTCGGGTGCATCGTCCTATACAAGCTATCGTGAAGGCATTGAGATTGAGGTTGATACGGTTGCGGAAGAGCGTCGTAAAGGACTTGCAAGTGTGGCTTGCGCGGAATTGATTCTTGATTGCCTTAAGGATGGTCTGTACCCCAGCTGGGATGCTCAAAATATGGGCTCGGTGCGTTTATCTGAGAAGTTCGGATATGAGTTTGACCATGAGTATGCGGCCTATGAACTTAACAGAACTTGCAGAACGCACTGATACGGAGTGAAAGGACCGGCCATGATAAGAGAGATTACTTCCGCAGACAACGCGGCGATAGCTGCCATCATACGTAAGAACCTTGAAGACGCCGGCCTGGCAATCCCGGGAACAGCGTACTTTGACGAGGCATTAGATCGTTTTAGTGATATTTACGGGAAAGATGACGCGCGTTATTATGTATATACAAAAGAAGGAAAAGTTGTAGGCGGAATCGGTTTTGCAAGATTCCTCTCATCCTCGGACACTGCGGAGCTTCAGAAACTGTATTTGGACGATTCTGTGAAGGGCGCAGGCCTCGGATATAAGCTTATAGAGTATGTTGAAGAGGCGATGAGACAGGCGGGATTCAGTAAGTCTTATCTCGAGACTCATGATAACTTGCAGGCAGCCATTCACATATATGAGAAGAGCGACTATCGCGAGATTGAGAGACCGGCGGAAGTC
>DBWM01000055.1:33603-71998 GCA_002309015.1 Myxococcales bacterium UBA1238
TTCTTTATCAAAGATTTGTAATTTGATTCAGTGTAAAAGGAACCTAAATCTGTGTGATGCAGGTTCTTTTCTTTTGCTGCGATATGATGTATTCGGAGGAAAAGAACAGGGGAATTGGTATATGTTAAAACTTACAAAGGACTTTGATACGGTCAAGAAAAAGTATCTCGACGTTATTGCGCATACGCCGAAAATACGGGCTGGACGGACTTTTGTTACTATGAGAAATCATTTACATAATTAAATTAGGATTAAATAAATATGCAACTGGGACCGGGCCGAATGCAGTTACTTTTGTGCCGGGAAAACTCCTTGGCAGCGCAAGCGAACAGTAACATAAAATAACATACGATATCATAACGTGGCGGGGCTATCTGCGAATCGGCGATTGTAGTATATTATTAAGTGAGAGAGAGGTATATGTTATGAAAATACTTGTAGTAGGCGGAACGAGGTTCTTCGGTATCCCGATGGTAAATGCATTGCTGGCTGCGGGCCATGATGTGACCATAGCGACCAGAGGTAATTCACATCCTGAGTTTAATGATGACGTAAAATATGTGGCTATGGACAGAATGGATTCTGAGAGTGTCAAGGCGGCTATAGGCGGAAGACACTACGATGTGATAATCGATAAGGTTGCATACGGCTCGCTTGACGTGAAAGCGCTTCTTGAGAACGTAACCTGCGACAGATACATACAGATGTCTACATGCTCGGTTTACACTGTCGAGCATGCGGAGATTAAAGAAGACGAGTTCAAGACAGAAGACTTTGAACTTAAGTGGGAAGGAAGACTCCCCGACTACAGCGAGACCAAGCGCAATGCCGAGAGGGCGGTGCTTGAGTTCATGGCGCCCGAGAAGGTTTCTTTTGTCAGATACCCGATTGTAATGGGCGACAATGACTACACCGGCAGGCTCGACTTCTATATCACACATATCAAGGAGCAGAAGCCGATGCACGTGGATGACTACGACAAGTCGATGGCGTTTATATGGCAAAAGAACGCGGGCGAATTCATAGCTTATCTTGCGGATCATTTTGTGAGCGGACCCGTGAACGGCTGCTCGCGGGGCGCGGTTAGAATAGGCGATATTATCGAGTATATAGAGAAGAAGACCGGCTTGAAGGCTGTTATGAGCGATGATGGTGACGAGGCTCCCTACAACGGGCTTACGGATACCGACAGCTACAACACCGACAAGGCGGAGGCGACAGGGTACAGATTCACTCCTTACGAAGAGTGGCTGTATCAATTGATAGACAGAAGATTGGAGGCTTTATGAGCGAATTAAAATATGTGATTTTGCGTGAACGTCCGGAACTTAAGGACGAGGCGGCAGAATGGTTTCATAAGAACTGGGGAGTGCCCAAAGAGGCTTATCTTGAGTGCATGGACGACTACCTCTCGGGTGGGACCGAGTATGGCTGGTATGTGTGCCTTGCCGGCGACAAGATTGTGGGCGGTCTCGGAGTGATTGAGAACGATTTCCACGACAGAAAGGATCTTGCGCCCAATGTCTGCGCGGTTTACACAGACGAAGAGTACCGCTCTAAGGGTATTGCGGGTAAGCTTTTAAATCTGGTGGTTGAAGATATGAAGGCTCACGGTATTTCACCGTTGTACCTGGTTACCGACCATACTTCTTTTTACGAGAGATACGGTTGGGAGTATTTCTGTCAGGCGCAGGGCGATGGCGAACCTGAGCCTACGAGGGTCTATATTCACAGATAGTGTTTCGGGGGAATAATCGACAAAGGGGACAAAGAAAATGACTAAGATACTTGCAATTATAGGAATTGTCGGCGGCTTGCTGTGCGCTTGCGCCGATTTGTTGCTCGACCTAAAAGGAGCGGACAACAAGAAGCTCGGAGGCGGCACGGTAGAGAGCAAATGGGCTGTGATGGCACACTGGAGATTTGTGTGGTCCGTAATACTTGCGATGTTTGCGGTGCCGATGTACACTTGCGGATTCGTGGCTTTGATGCAGGAGGTGGCGGTTGGTCACAAGACACTTGCAACTGTCTTCATGATAATCTTCTTGTGCGGCGCGATGGGCGGCTTTATGATTCACACTTTCCTTTGCGTTCAGCCTACGGTATTTAAGACAATTACGGCTAAGGCGGATACAGAGCTTGCGGTTGAGACTGTCGAAGCATCGTTCAGACACATCTATGTGCCGTTTTTTACACTGTATTCGATGCTTGTGATTGTGCCCGCAATTGCGGTGGTTGTGATGATTATAACAGGCGTTATCAATGCGCCTTTGTGGTGTATGATTCTTAATCCTGTGGTATTTCAGCTTTTGGGCTTTGCTTTCAGAGCAACAAAGCTTAAAATATTCATAGATGCGCCGAGCTGCTGCGCGGCAAGCTTAGGACTTGCCATGTACGGAGTGCTTGCGCTGATTGCTTTATAAGCTGAGGAGACTGCATGGATATCACTATCAGACCGATTACTCCCGATGATGCGGAGAATTTCTTTGGCATGATGTGCCTTCTGGACGAAGAAACCGAATACATGATGTATGAGCCCGGCGAGCGTACGGAGAAAGGCGGCAGCGGCAGTACGATGCGTGCGCGTATCGAAGGAGCTGTGGCCGTAGGCGATTTGGTACTGGTGGCGGTTGATAAGGATGAGATAGTGGGCTTTATATGGGCACAAAGAGGAAATTGCAACCGTATGAAGCATACCGCATACATTGTGGTCGGAATTCGCAAGGCTTACAGGGGTCTGGGAATCGGGACGGATTTCTTTAAGCATCTTGATAATTGGGCGGAGGTAAACGGTATTGTGCGGCTGAGTCTCACGGTCGAGTGCGAGAACGTAGGTGCCAAGAACCTGTATTTAAAGAGCGGCTTTCAGGTCGAGGGCATTTGTCCCAAGTCGATGCTTGTAAACGGACGATACGTGGATGAGTATTATATGGGTAAGATAATCAACGATTATTCGAACCTTCGTCTTGAGACAGAGCATTTAATTCTTAAGAAGTCGGTTATGACAGACTGGAAGGCACTGTACGATAATGTGTGGCGCCATGCTGAGACCGCAGAATATATGCTGTGGGAAGCGACTGACTCGGAAGAGGAAGCGCAGAATCGTATGCGCAATGCCTTAGAGTGGCAGCGTAAGACCAAGTATGCTCTTACCGTGTACCTTAAGGCGACAGATGAGGCTATCGGATGGGCGAATATGGTGCCTTGCGAGGCGGATTCTTTTGAAATCAGCGGGGTAGCTCTCGGGCCCGACTATGTGCGCAAGGGCTACGGACGAGAAATCATGGAGGCGCTTGAAGAGGCTGCGAGAAGTGAAGGTGCCGTGAAACTTGTTTCGAGTAACAGACAGGGTAATGTGGCTTCACGAGAGTTGCAGAAGGCTTGCGGTTACGTATTCGAGGGCCTGTCAGAGGAAAAAGAAGATCCTTATACAGGTGAAAAGTACTTCCTCGAGAATAATGTGAAATATTTATAGGGTCGGTCAAAGAAAAAATGCTTAGTGTGCGAAAAGCTTTACCGGCAGATTTTGAAGTAATCATGCCGATATACAGAATTGCGCAGGACTTTATGATAAGTACCGGCAATCCCAATCAGTGGGGCCATTTCAACCCGCGGGAAGAGCAGATCAGGGAAGATATAGAGAACGGTATTTGCCATGTTATCTGTGAGGATGGTGTTATACACGGAGTCTTTGCTTTGTGCCCGGGGGAAGACCCGACTTATGGTTATATTGAGGATGGCACTTGGCTTAATGACGAGCCTTATGTGACAATTCACAGGCTGGCCGGCGATGGTACGGTTAAGGGAATCTTTAAGTGTGCTTTTGACTATTGCAGGCAGTTTGTGTCGAGTGTGCGAGCGGATACGCATCACGATAATAGGGTAATGCAAAGCATTATGGAAAAGAATGGCTTCAAGCGATGCGGGATTATTTATCTTAAGAACGGATCGCCCAGAATAGCGTATCAGTGGTGTGACACGAAAATTGTCACGTAAAATTGTTGACAAGGCGTGAGTGCCTTGGTAGTATTTAGATATCAATTAAGAAAGCGAGGTATTTTTATGACTGCGATGACAATTGAAAAAGTTTTTAACAGTGCGAAGACCTCGGCTTTCGGATTCTAATTCGAGTTTGCGTTTTTACGGCCGTGGTGTAATGTCCACGGCCTTTTTGCGTCTTTTTTATCTTTTTCGCGTTGAACGCGTCATTGCGGCTGCAGGTCTTCGGTAAGAAATTATTTTAACAGAAACGGAGATTAAGACAGTGAGCATTATTATCAGACAGGAAACAAAAGAAGATTATTACAAAACAGAACTAATGACTATGCGAGCCTTTTGGAACGTGTACAGGTCCGGATGCTTTGAGCATTATCTGGTGCATATGATTAGGGATACGCACGAGTACGTGCCGGAGATAAGTCGCGTGGCGGAGGTTGACGGAGAGATAATCGGAGCCATCTATTATACGCGCGCCAAAGTTGTGGACGGAGATGTTGAGCATGAAGTGTTAACCTTCGGCCCGCTTTGCGTGGATCCTTTGTGGTATGACAGGGGAGTTGGTAAGAGACTGCTTGAGGAGACGCTTGAGCTTGCGCGTGAGGCAGGGTATCCGGGAGTGGTTATTTTTGGTGAACCGGGGTATTATCCTAAGTTCGGGTTTAAAAATTGCGCATGTTATGGCATTTTTGACTCTAACGGTCAAAACTATGATCCATTCATGGCATTGCCTTTAAATTCGGGCTTTTCAGAGGTTCACGGAAGGTTTGAAGAGGCTTCTTTTTTCGCAAATTGCGAGGATGAAGAGGCAGTTTCGGAGTTTAATAAAAAGTTCCCTTACATGAAGCCTTTGGAGCTTAAGTGTCAGCCGCTTCATGAGTTTAGACTCGGAAGAATTGCATCGGTTAAGAAGAATTTTTATACGATTAAGTTCTGGGAATCGGAGATTCCGGCCAAGCTTAAGGGCTTCTTTTACGAGAAGGCAGCGGAAGAGCTCCCGATTGTAGGAGACTATGTGACCTTTGAACTGAATCCTTGGGGAGAGTCGGTGATTACGTCGGTGTGCAAGCGTACGAGCGTGCTGAAGCGTCCGGATCAGGCCAAGACCGCGACCGACCAGTATATGGTGAGCAACGCAGACCTCGTGTTCATCGTGACTTCGCTTAATGAGGATTACAGCTATAACAGAATTGCCAGATATGTGAGCGTGGCTCTTGAGGGCGGCGTGACGCCGGTGGTGATTCTTACGAAGATGGACCTTGTGGAGGATGCATATTCGTATGTGGCCGAGGCTGAGACGATTTCGCCCGGGCTCAAGGTGCATGCGGTGTCCGCCACCATGGGGTGGGGGCTCGACGAACTCAGAGAGTATCTTGTGCCCGGTGTTTCGATATGCCTGCTTGGCTCGTCGGGTGCCGGCAAGTCTACGCTCATTAATGCGCTGGCGGGCCGTGAGGTCATGAAGACCGCTGCGATTCGTGAGGACGATGGCGAAGGTCGCCATACGACCACTCACAGGCAGCTTATTGACCTTAGCGGGGGCGTGACGATAATCGACACGCCCGGCATGCGCGAAATCGGCCTTGCCGGCGTAGACGGCGGGCTCGAGGAGACCTTTGCCGACATACTTGAGCTGGAAGCTCAGTGCAAGTTCGGCAACTGTCGTCACGACACCGAGCCCGGCTGCGCCATCAAAGCCGCCGTAGCGAGACAGGAAATCAGCAAGAGCCGCTACGCCAGCTACGTGGGCATCTTCAACTCGCTCATCGACTTCGCCCAGGGCCAGAATCAGGGCAGCAGCAAAGATTTCTTCGATCTCTGATCACGCCTATGACCGCCGAATCCACCGAAACCCTCTCCCGCCAAGACGAGACCCTCGATCCCTTAAGCCGTCGCCTCTATTTGATCCAGCATCAGCACGGCCATAAAGCGACTTCCGACGACGTGCTCCTCGCGGGATTTGGACTCAAAGCCTGCCCGAACGCGAAGCGCGCCCTCGATTTGGGATCGGGCAAAGGCACCGTCGCCCTGCTCTGCCTGAGCGTGTTCCCGCAACTGGAGCGCGTCATCGGCCTGGAAGCGGTGCTGAGCGCCCATCTGCTCGCCCGAAGAAACGCCGCTTTAAATCACTTTGAGCATCAATACCTGCCGATCCTCGAAGATTTGCGCGATTCGAAAACCCTCGCACAGGAGCCGCCCTTCGATTTGATTCTGGGCGCCCCGCCGTTCATGCCGCTTGGAACCGGGATCATGCCCAAAGATCCCGAGCGCGCTGCAGGTCGCTTTGAATTGCGCGGCGGCATTGAAGATTACGCGCTCTGCGCAGCGAAGCATTTAAAAGAAGACGGCCGGACGGTTCTGCTGATGGACGGACAGGGCGAAGCGCGCGCCGAACGGGCCTTAAACGACGCCGGACTCCGGATCCTGGAACAGGTTCAAATCTGCCCGCGCCCAAACGCCGCCCCCACCTACAGCCTTTTTGTGGCCACGCTTCAAAAAAGCGCTCCCCAGAATGCGATTCATACCGTCTTCTGCATGCGAAACGCCTCCGGCGATGAATGGTCGCCCGAATACGCCGCGCTTCGCCAAAGCCTCGATCTGATCGAGCATCCTTAACGCGCACCCCGCAGATTCCAGCAAAGGCTTCCCCGATCGAGCCCCATTTTTAAGGGAATGAAACCGTGAGCGGCAATCCGTTTATTAAAAATGTGCAGTTTATCAAAAGCGCGACGGCCCCGGAGCATTATCCCGCTTCGTCTCTGCCCGAAGTCGCCATCGCGGGGCGCTCGAACGTCGGCAAATCGAGCCTCATCAACTGCTTCACCAACCGCAAACGCCTCGCCAAGGTGAGCAACACCCCCGGGCGCACGCAGCTTTTAAACTTCTTCCAAATCAACGACGCGTTCATGCTCTGCGATCTGCCCGGCTACGGCTACGCCAAGGTGCCCTACGCGATGAAAGCGAACTGGGAGACGATGATCGGCCGATATCTCGAGGTCCGCTCGAGGCTGCGCGTCGTGCTGCTGCTCATCGACATCCGCCGCGATCCCGAGGCCTTCGAGCAGGAGATCATGCAGATCTCGCTCCAGAACGGACATACCGTCGTCCCCATCGCGACCAAAGCCGACAAGCTTTCGAGCTCAAACCGCGCCCCCGCCGTGCAGCGCATCGCCCAAAAACTCGGGATCTCGCCCAAAAAGGTGATCCTCTGGTCTTCGGAGACGGGCCTCGGCATCGAACCGCTCTGGAAAACCCTGGAGCGCCTCCTCGGCTTAAAGGCCCCCGCCGCAAAAGAAGCGCCCGCAGCGCCAAAGCCCGAAGATCCCGAAAATGCACCGGCCCCGGAATCTCAGGAAGCCCCGCCCCCCGGCGATCCGCCCTGCCCCTGATCCGCCTTCACCTCACCCCTCGATTCTTCCACCACCTGCAAATGCGTATCGCTGGTCACCGTGGCGAACAACCCCGTAGGCAGCGCCACCTCGCCCGTCTGCAGGATCTTCAACATCTTCGGCGCCTCGTCCTCCTCTTCTTCTTCCGCAACGTTGCGCCAGCGCATCAGCGCCGCCTTCCACGCCTTCTTTTGATTCAAAAAATCGCTGCCCAGCGCGCATCGCGTCACGCGCTTCCGCCCCTGCATCTCGGAACTGAGCGTCACCAGCCCCTCGCTTGCGAACGCATCGAGCGCATTCTTCAAAATGGCCGTAGAAGTCGCCTCCGCGCAGCGAATCTGGCCATCTTTCAACATTTTCTCGGCCTGCTCGTGGGCCTGGGCCAAAAACGCCTCTTTTTCGAGCGGACGCTCCTTCAGCATCGAAAACGCCGCCAGCGCCACCGAATACCCCTCCAGCAGATGCAGCACCGAAGCCCGCAGGCGCTCAAAAAACGTCGAATCCTTCCACAAAATCTCGCCATCGCCCAAAAGCTGGCCCCGCCCCTCTTCGATCCAAATCTCGACCAGCGCCTGCACGCGCTTTTCGTAGGGCTGCGCTTCAAAATAGACGAACTCGTTTTTCATTAAGCGCAAAAGCTGCACCGCATCCGGCATCCATTTGGCGCGCTTGCTCTTTTGCCCCAGAGCCGCAATCGACGTCGCCAGAAGCGCCTCGCCCGCCAGGCAGCCGAGCAGCTGATTCCGGTAATAATCCATCTCGAGCCGCGATTTATCGGACACCGAATAGATCACGAGATCGCCCTGCGCCGAAGTCTGAATCAGGCGCCGCAGCAGCAAAAGCGCCTCGTCGAGCAGCGGACGCAACGTTTCGCCCAGCGCCACCTCACCCTCTTCGGGGGATTTTTGCAGGGATTCCTGCACGTAATTGCTTTGCTGCGAAAGGATATGCTCGAGCGAGCGCGAAAGCCGCATGTGACGGCGCTGCAGCAAAGCGATCCAAAACCCCGCGCGCTTCCTCAGCTGCGCTCCCGTCAGTCCCCGCATGCTGTGGCTCAAAAGCACCGTGCCCACCAGCGCCGAAGGCGTCACCACCGCCGCCGCCGCGATGCGATCCATCAGGGTATTGCCCAGCGCCGTCGTTTTGAAACGAAACTCCGCATCCGACGCCTCGCGCAGATCGCAATTGCCCTGCTCGCGCAGCCAGTCCGAAAGCCGCACCGGCGCTTCAAAGTGAATGTAAATGCGCCCATAGCGCGAACGGAGCACCTTGCTCGCCTTGACCACGCCGCCCACCGACTCCGCCTGTTTTTTGCCCCCCAAAAGCTCGCGCCGATAAGCGCCCGTCTCGATCACGCGCTCGTAACTCAGGTTGATGGGCACAAACTGCAAATCCGCAAACTCGCCCCGACGGATGCCTTCGAGCAGCATCGACAGCATGCCGAGCTTGGGCGGCAGGAGTTTTCCCGTGCGGCTCCGGCCACCTTCGATAAAGAATTCAACGGGATAGCCTTCTTTGACCAGCTTCCAGAGGTAATGCTTGAAGACCACCTTATAGAGCGGAATGCCCACAAACGAGCGCCGTAAAAAGAAGGCGCCACCGCGGCGAAGCAGCCAGCCTACGGGGAAAAACGACAGATTTGCGCCCGCCGCCACGTGAGGTGGGATGAAACCGTTTCGCAGCATCGCCCAGGAGAGCACCAGATAATCGGTATGGCTCTTGTGACTCGGCACCAAAACCAGCGGTGCCGAGCGAATCTGTTTGGCCGCTTCGATGACGCGCCCGAGCCCCTCCTCGTCGAACTCCACGCCCTGAAAGACGTGACGAAACAGGCGATCGAGCAGCCAGGCCACAAAGCGCACCATGTCGAAGCTCCAGGCCGAGCCGATCTCCTTCAGATAGCGTTTTGAACGCGCCAGCGCCCGCTCCTCGTCGAGCTGTTCCTCGCACCCCGCCTTGCGCATATCGGCCTGAAACTGCGGCGATTCGATAATTTCGCGATCCAGCAATGCAGCCGGCTTCAGGGCAGGTCCGCGGATCGAGAGCGCTTCGTGGCTGAAATGAACGAGCAAAATGCGCATCAGCTTGCGCGCCACCACATGCTCGTCCAAGCCTTCATGTTCGGCCAAAAAACGCTGCAGATGGATCGGCTCGCCGATCTTCACCGTCGCTTCTTTGTAATGCCGCCAAAAAGACCAAAGTTTTCGCAGGGTTCCACGGGTATCGAGCTCGCCGAACGCCCCGTAAATCTGAGAAACCGCCGGATCGCGCCGCCAGATGATCGTCTGAGGCAGCAGCAGGATCGGTTTTTCGCTGCGCTTCTGCAGCTCGATCAGCCGCTCAAACACCGAAGCCCCAACCGAATGCTCCGCATCGGGCTTCATAAACAAAAATGCAGCATCTTCCTGATTCTTAAGCTTTTCTTCGAACGCATCGGCCAGCAGCTGCGGCTTGAGACGCCCCGTCAGACGCCCCCAGCACTGCCGCCAGGCAAAGGCCCAGCCGTGAAACCACGAAAGATTGATGCCGTTGGCGAACACGCTCAGCGGAAGCGCAAATTTTAAGAGCAGGTGATTAAAAAAGAGGTAGTCGATGCTGCTGCAAGTCCGGCTCACATAAAGGATCTGTCCCTCCCGGGCCGCATTTTGGGCACGCTCGATCGATTCCTCTGAGACCGCAATCCGCGAAAAAAAGAAACGCGCAATGGCGCGCAAAAAAAAGCCAAATCGGACCAGCATCGCGCTGGCATGGGGCCTGAATTCGAGCTGATTCATCGCCTCACCCTGAGCTTATCTCACAAACAAACGCGCTACATGACACCGATGTTTTTCAACAATCAAGCTCAAATTGGATTCGTCCTGCTCTGAATCCTCGATCTCTCCGCAGAGATGCACCATGCTTTCGGCATGCCCTTTCAAAAACTACACACAAAACTCATCGAATGGTACGCGCAAAACCGGCGGCATCTGCCCTGGCGCGAGGATCCCACGCCCTGGCATGTTTGGATTTCAGAGATCATGCTCCAGCAGACGCGCGTCGATTCGGTGATCGGCTATTTCGCGAGATTCATTGAACATTTTCCCACGCCCGAAGCCCTGGCCGCAGCTGACGAACAGGAGCTTCTGGAATGCTGGGCGGGCCTCGGTTACTACCAGCGCGCGCGCAATCTGCAGAAGGGCGCAAAGCGCGTCATCGAAGCCTTTGGCGGCAAAATCCCAAGCGATTTTGAAACATTACAGACGATCCCGGGGATCGGTCCCTACACCGCCGCAGCGATCTCATCGATCGCGTTCGATCAGCCGGTGGGCGTCGTGGACGGCAATGTGGTCCGCGTGCTGACGCGATTAAAGGCGATCGACGAACCGCAAACCCCCGCCCTGAACGCGCGCCTGCAACCCCTGGCCAACGCCTTTTGCGCTTTTGGCCAGGCGAGCGCCTTCAATCAGGCGATGATGGATTTGGGCGCCACGGTCTGCACCCCCAAATCGCCCAAATGCGACCAATGCCCCTGGAAAGCGGACTGCGAAGCGTTTGCGCAGGGCCTGCAAGAGATCCTGCCTCACCCCAAAGTTCGCCCCGAACGCCAAAAAGTCTTTGTGGTCTCAGGACTTGTCATCGAAGGCGAAAGCATCTGGCTTGCACAGCGCCCGCACCACGGCCTGCTTCAGGGCTTATGGGAACTGCCGAGCATCGAAAACTGCAATGATCCCGCGCAATTAGAACAACTCGGGCTCACCTGCAATCCGCAGGTTTCGTGGCAAATCACCCATGTTTTTACCCACCGCGAATGGACGCTCACCCTCTACCCCGCAACGGGAAAACCACACGGCGGCCATTACCTGGAGCATCGCCTCTGGCCCATCTGCGAGCTCGAACGCTGTCCGCTCGGAGGCCCCGCCTTAAAAGCGCTCATCGCCGCCCAAATCGCCGTACCGCCCCGCCGAGGCGCCGGCAAGCAACCCGCGTTTCAACTCCCCCAAAAAGCCGCGGGCGATCCGCAAATGAGCCTATTTGGTTAAAGCCCGCTGCGCGCGATCCACGATCTCTTGTGGAAGCCCTAAAACCTGCGCGATCCTCAACGCGTCGCTCTCCCGAAGCTCGCCTTCTTCCCGCACGATGCCGTAACGCATGCAGCGGTTGATCGCCCGCAGTCGCTCCGAAAGATCGCTCGACTGAACCGCATCCAGCGCCGCGCGATCGAGGCCTTCGGTCCGCCAGAATGAAGCCCGCTCGTTTCGTTCTAACCCCTTGAAATGCGTAGAAAAAATGAACGTCGAGCGGGGGTATTCCGAGAGGCCTTCGGTGAGGGCCGAGAGCAGCGCTTCCGCCTCCCGCGAGCTCGTCGTGCGCGCAAATTCGTCGAACACCACGAGCGCCCCCTCCTCAAATTCGGGCCATGCGTTCACCAACCCATGAATTTCACAGCCGAATCCCGATAATCCCGTCCAGGAATCCCCCGTCAGGGCGCCCACGTAACGGCAATGGCGATAGACGCGGGTCTCAAAAAACCGCGCCGGTACATAGAGCCCCGATTGCGCCAAAAGCTGAAGAAAAATCACGGTTTGCAGCGCCGTCGTCTTGCCGCCCATGTTGGAGCCGAAGAGCACGTGCACCGAGCGATCGAGATTCCAGGAGAGCGGCTTGTAGTCGAGCTGCAGCTTTTGGCAATCCTGCATGCAGGGGTAAAAGCGCGCTTCCTCAAAATGCGGCGCCTGCGCCTGCAACCGGGGGCGCACCAACAAAAACCGCTCCGCAAAACGCGCCCTGCAAAAAGCGCAGTCAAAGGCCGAAAGTTTCTGCTCGAATTTACGTAACTCCTCTAAAACACACGAGATTTCTTTCGAGAGCTGCTTTAAAACCTGCGACTCAAGCTGGGATTCGCGCTCGATCAACGCCGCACGCTTCGCTCGCAGCAAAAGCCCCTCGGGCTGTTCGGCCAGGCGCACCAGACTCCGCTCGGCATCGAAGGGCTCAACCGTTACAATTCTTGAATTTTGAAGCAATTTTTGGGCGATCGCGATCTCTGCAACCGCAAAATCCTGATGCGCAAGATCGAGCCCCAACGAAGCGAGCTCTGCCCGGGCCGCCTCTCGCATCTTTTCAATCTGCGCATCTATCTCTTTGATTTTACTCCGGATTTCGGGCAGTTCTTCGTGATAGTCGTCGGCCACATAAAACGATTCGGTCATGCCCCCAAGCGCCAGGCGCGACCATAAATCGGCTCCGACCGATCGAATCTGAAAGAAGTTTTGGGCTCGTTCAGGCAGCAGTTTTAAGAGCGCGTGGGCGTGATACAAAAAGCGCTTCACCTGCAGAATCTCAGCCATCTCAAAGCATTCGGAAGGCGCATCGGGCAAAGGCGGCAGGCGTTTGAGGTGAAAGATCAGGCGATCGCGCGCGACTTCTTCCAGCTGATCCATCGCCTCGCGCAGACAGTCGACCGCATCATAAATCGCATCCAACTGTGCAGAATCACAGTAGATTTTCTTTTGATCCCAATCCTCTTTTGCAGCGGCGCTGTAGGGCGCATCCAGCTGCCAGAACGCATCCAGCCGGGCAAACGCCCAGGCTTCCTTCACATCCATCTTTGGGCCAGCGATCGCTTGTGAACTGCAGTCCATGTTTTTAAATCTCGTAAGGATTGGCAAAAACAGGCACCGAAAGCGAATCGGGCAAAGCCTGCTGCACGCGCGCCCGCGAAAGACCGCGCAGCCAAAGCACGATGCCTGCACAGGAAATGCGATGTCTGACGCGGATCGCCCGCCGCTTCAAGAGCGCCTTGAGCTCACCCAACTGAAGAAAAACCTTTGTAAAATCCAACAGATCGATGGGTTCATCGTTTTGAGGGAGCAGGCCCGCCCGAGCCTTCGTCAGAGGTTCATCGCACGCGATCCCCGGCGTCGAATCGATCAGCGGACAGGAGAGCAGCAGATGGAGATGCTCGATTTGATGCACGGCGGCTTCAAAATGGGACGTATCTGCCCGCACCACATACAAAAACGCCGCATCCGGCCAGGAAGTGATCTGCGTCATGCGGTTGATCGCGCCGTCCACAAGCACCAAATCCGCATGCTCGCGCGCTTTTTCGACCGCCCGCATCACGCCCGCATTGCCTTCGGGGCTCACCAGAACGACCGATCCCGAGCGCTGCGCCCGCGCCAGACAAAGGCGCCCAAAAGCCGATCGATCGGGTAAAATCTCCAATAATTCCGGAAAGATCCCCGACATCCGCAGGAGCTGTTCCCCCGAAAGCGCGCAGTCGCCTGGAGTCATCGAGATGGCGGGCTTTTGCGAAAGCTGCCGATCGCCGTCGATGCCCACCGACATCAGCGCCGGCGTCAGATGCGCCCTTCGCGCCTGCATCGCCAGGTAATTCAAACAGGTGGTTTTGCCTGTGTTTTTTGAAGGTCCTGTCACAAAGAGGACGCGATTTTTGAATGCAGAAATGCAGGGGAAGGGCTCAAACAGCATCGCTCAATAGTTGCTGAGCTTAAAATATTCGCGGATTTCGGCGGGGGTTGCGGGTTCCATGCCCGCTTCGCGGATCAGGCGCGTCGCGCGGGCCACCAGCTGCGCGTTGTTTTCGGCCAAAACGCCCTTGTGATAATAGATATTGTCTTCAAACCCCACCCTCAGCTGACCGCCGATGGCGAGCGACAGATATTGGCAAGGCAGCTGCGCGCGACCGATGCCCACCAGCGTAAAATCCGCATCTTCGGGCAGTTGGCGCAACATCGCATCGACGGACGCCTGGCTGTAGGGCATGGCGCCGCGAATGTTGAAGGCCAGTCCGTAGAAAAACGGCGGCTTTAAAAGACCTTCTTTGATGAGCTGCCTCGAAGAAGCGATTTGACCCGGATCGAAGCATTCGAGCGTGGGCTGCACGTGGCATTTTTCGAAGGCTGTCGCAAATTCGCGCATCATGGGCAGCGTGTTGACGATGTATTCGTTGCCAAAATTGACAGAACCGCAGTCGAGAGAAGCCATTTCGGGCATCACTTCAAAGACGGGGCGCAGGCGGTCTTCGGGGGTATCGCCCACGGCGCCGCCGGTCGAAATCTCGATCACGATGTCGGTCTGCTTGCGAACGGCGTCGATCACCTTGCGGAAAGTCTCGGGATTTTGGGTCGAAATGCCGTTTTCGTCGCGCACGTGAAGATGCAGGATCCCCGCCCCCGCTTCGCGCGCAGCCACTGCGGTCTCGGCCACCTCTTCAGGGGTAAACGGCAGGCCCGGATGCTCGGCGCGAGTGGTCTCAGCCCCCGTCGGCGCACAAGTCAGAATCACTTTATTTTTCAGCATGTTACACCTTCTTTAATGCGCCCCGATGGGGTATTTCTTCATGGTCAGTTCGAGGGCTTCCTGAATCGCCCAGAGCGCTTTTTCGAGATCGGCCTCGGTGTGACGGTAAGCGATGTACCAATGGTGATAGGGCTGAATGAAGAGGCCGCGGCGAATCGTTTGGGTGTAAAAATATTCGCGGCGCGCGCGGTAAATCTTGTCGCCGTCTTCGGGCGCTTTATCGAAGGTGACAAAGGGCATGGGCGGAATGCCGCTGACGGTTGCAGGGCACCCCGACTGCGCCACAATCTCGCGTAATCTTTGAAGAAATCTTGTGCCTCGCTCCCAGATTCTGTTTTGCACGTCCTCGCGCTCAAGGATTTCGAGGCATTTTAAGGCGGCCACCATTTCGAGGCTGTTCGGGAAGAAGGTGGAGGAGACGAACACCTTCTTTTCGCAGACGCTCATGATCTCGCGCTTTCCTGCCACGCAAGAAATCGCGTATCCGTTGGCCAGGGCCTTGCCAAAAGTGCCCAAATCCGGGGTTACGCCGTAACGCTGCTGAGCGCCCCCCAATGCAGCGCGGAATCCCGTGCGGATCTCGTCAAAGATCAGGACGGCGCTGTGCTTGTGCGCGAGATCCCGGACCGCTTCGAGATACCCCTTGGGCGGCTCGATGAGCGGCTTTGCGCCCGGATGGCCCACCGGCGTGATGATGACGCCCGCCACTTCGCCCGGATGGTGATTCAGTTTTTCTTCTAAATCCGCGAGGTTACCGTATTCAAAGCCCTCGGTGAGCGCGATCGTCTCTTCGGGCACGCCGCCGTGTCCTTCAACGCACCAGTCGTGCCAGCCGTGATAGCCGCAGCGCAAAATGTATTTTTTATCGGTGTATCCGCGCGCAATGCGGACCGCCAGGCTCGTCGCGTCGGATCCGGTCTTGACCAGAATCACCTGCTCGGCGCAGGGCACGAGATCGATGATGCGCTGTTCCAGGCGGTTTTGCACTTCCTGAACCAGGCTGAAACAAAAGCCTTTTTGGTCGATCTGCTCTTTGACCGCCGCGTTGATTTCGGGTTCGTTGTAACCCAGGATGATGGGGCCGTAAGCGCAGAGCATGTCGATGTAATCGTTGCCGTCGACGTCGACGATGTGCCCGCCGTAGCCGTGATCGATGAAGATGGGATATTCGCCCTGCACAAAGTTGTAAGGACGGCGGATGCCCATGACGCCGCCGGGGGAGAGCCGCTGCGCCTCTTCAAAAAGCGCCATCGAGCGATCGAGCTTCAGTTTGGGGAATTCCACAGCCATTGCAACTCAGCCTTTCACATAGTTTTTTTCAAACAGCGCGCGCAATCCGGGATTTTCGCGAAGCTCCCACAGCGTGATTTCGGCGTGCCCCTTGGTGTAACCGTTGCCGATGACCATCGTGACATCTTTGCCCACGCCCTCGGCGCCCAAAGCTGCGCGCGTAAAACTTGTGGCCATCGAGAAGAAATACACGACGCCGTCGTCGCGGACCGGCAGAATGCTCGCCATTTCGGCGCCCTGGATGTTGACGCAGCAGATGCTGACGTCGAATTCCTGACCTCCGTTGGCGGCCAGGACGCTGCGCATGAACTCCACGGGCTTTGTGGCATCGGCGACGACCACTTCGTGGGCCAGATGCAGCTCTTCGATCACCTTGCGGCTGCGCTCGGAATGGATGTTGGCGACCACGCGGCCGGTGGGGCCCACGCGCTTCATCGCTTCGTAAAGGCAGAGCAGGCCCGATTTTCCGCCGGCGCCCAAAATCAACACGTGGTCGCCGGGTTTCACCAGCTTGGCCACCTGCGCCGGAGCCCCCGCCACATCCAAAGCCGCGAGCGCAAGGCGTTCGTCCATATCTTCGGGCAATTTGGCGTAAAGGCCGCTCTCAAACAGGATCGCCTGCCCCACGATCTCCACGCGATCGATGGCGGGATGGATCGCGACGATGCGCTCGATCTTTAACGGCGTCAGCGAAAGCGAGACCAGGGTTGCAATCTTGTCGCCCACTTTCAGATCGCGATCCTGCAGCGCCGAACCGATTTTGGCCACCCGGCCGATCAGCATGCCGCCGGATCCGGTCACGGGGTTTTGCTGCTTTCCGCGCGCCGCCACGATCTCGAGGATTTTGGCGCCAATCTTCTCCACATCGCCGCCCGCCTCCTCTTCGATTTGCGTAAAGCTCGCCGAATCGATGTTGAGCGCGATCACGTCGACCAGAATTTCGTTGTCGTAGACGACCGACATGTCGTTGTTGAGTTTTTGGGCGGCCTGCGGCATGGCGCCTGCGGGCTCGAGAACGCGGTGGGTTCCGTATTTGCAGCCGAGCATCAGAATCTCCTTCCAAAAGCGAAGTCGATATTGCAACGAGTTCTGCGGAACGGCAAGCGGCAACCGCCAAAGAAAAACGCGCACGCAAAAAAAAAGCTTGACATCCAAAATCGAGGCGAGTAAAAGCGTCCTCGCCTTCTGCGGAAGTGGCGGAATTGGCAGACGCGCAAGGTTCAGGTCCTTGTGCCTAATTACGGGCGTGGGGGTTCGACCCCCCCCTTCCGCACGTTGTTTTGAGACATCCTTTCCAGAAAAAGCCCATCGAGCAATCGGTGGGCTTTTTTTGTATCCGCATCAGACGCCCACCTTAAACCTCAAGCGGTTGCATCTCCATCCATTCCACTGTAAAAGCGCAAATTCATACGTAAGTTTTTTGCGTAACGGAATCGACGGCCCATGTTAAAAAACGCGCATACCCGCTTTCTGTCCGCTCTGGCGCTCAGTCTCCTGCTCGCAATCCCGCCGGCTTCCGCGCTGCCGAAGAGTCCCTTTTTGGGCATCGGTGACCCCCCTGCCCCGGGGCGTCTGCTCTCACAGCCGAACCTCCTTGAGCCTGCCTCACGCCTGCCGGCATTCGATCTTCAGATCTCCCCATCGCCTCAGGGGTTATACAGCCTGAACGATGTCGCCCTAGAAGCGCCTGCCGGTCCCGTCAATTTTGTCATCTACGGTTACCTCCTGCTTACGGCCATCCCTTTGACGACCGCGATCGTGGGACATGTCACCCATCACGAGACCCTGAGGGACGTCAGCAACATCATCCTTTACCCGAATACCCTGATCTTGCCGTATCTCGATGCACTCCTGATACTCCCAAGCGAGAAAATGATGGGAAAGATTTGCGCATGGCTCGGCGTTCTTGCAACCACGTCAGGTCTGATCATGGCCACCATCGGGGAAGCCACCGATCACCACAGCCTGCGCAATGCGGGCAACTGGACCTACGTAGGTGGAGCTGCCCTTACGCCAATCCACATCTGGTTTTTGTTTGACGACTAAGTCTCTGTAAAATCATCCCCCCGATCACGCCTCGGATTCCGCAGTCTCCAGCCCTCAGCCAAGCCGCCTTTTGAGCTCCGCGCGCACTTTCCCGAGATCGCTGCAAGTGAGCCAGGGGATGAGCGCGTTGATCTCATCGATCGTTTTATCCCACCAGGCAAAGCGTTCCAGGAGATCGATCAGCTCATCGTCAAACCGCTTTCGGATCGCGCGGGCGGGATTGCCGGCCACCACCGTATATGCGGGCACATCGCGGGAAACCACAGCGTTGGCACCGATGATCGCGCCGTTGCCCACATGAACGCCGGGCAGGATCACCGCATTCTGACCGATCCAGACGTCGTTTTCGATCACTGTATCCCCTTTAAGGGGCAGGTCTTTCGGGGCAGGCGGCTTTGCATCCCAGCCTTCGAGGGTAAAGAAAGGAAAGGTACTCACCGCGTTCATCTGGTGGTTGGCCCCGTTCATCACGAATTCTACGCCGGAGGCAATCTGACAGAACCTGCCGATGATCAGTCGGTCGCCGTTCCACGGGTAGAGATGGGTCACATGGCGCTCGAATTCCGAGTCGGCGATATAGGTAAAGTCGCCTACGATGATGGCCGGGTTCGTGAGGGAAGGCTTGACGTAAATCTCGTTTGCGTAGCCTTCGATGGGGTGAAGCTTCGTCGGATCGGGTCGTTTTGAAGTTGTCATGCTTTTTTGATGGGATGGCGGATTACGGTTTTGAGCTTCTCGGGCGCGGTCTTTCGCGGATCGGAGAGATAGATCTCGTGATGCAGGCGCTGTTCGTTCAAATCGAGGGCGTAGCCGTTATCGATCGCAAAGCGATCCATCGCGCTCACGGTCTCAGGCTCGGCGTCGTAGGATCCCGTATGCATCATCTGCACGCAAAGGCCCTCTTCCACCGTCAGAAACTTTGCGCAGGAGCAGTCGATCTTCTTCCTTTGGGATGCGGCATCCACCGCCCATGCAAAAACCTGCGGGGTCACAAACTCGGGGAGGCGGATGACCGAGATCCAGTTGAAGGCTGCTTTATGCGCGTAGTCGATGCCCGTAACCCCATCCTGCCACCAGAATCCCTCGAGGGGTGGCACCACAAAGTCAAAATAGCCCTCGAGCGGCTGGCTGCCCATCTTGCTCATCTTGATCGTATAGGCCACCGCATAGAGGACGCTGACCGCTTTTTGATAGTCGCCGTCTTCCAGATTGGGATCCCCGCTTCCGCGCACCGAGATGTAGTTTACAGCGGGCAGGTTCACGATTTCGGGCTGCGTTTTGGGCTGGTAATAGGCCTTAAAGGCCTTCTTAAAATCGAACGCCATCATTTTCTCCTCTTGGGTTGCCTTCCGTTCCATCCTCAATCGCGCGCTGGGATCGCTTTGGAATAGATCCTTGATGGATCGCCCCGCATGTCGGTCATCATCGATTCAAACTGAAAGCCGTATTTTTCGTAGAGTCCCACATGCTCCGTCGAGAGGTAGAGCTTCGGGATCAGGGCTTCCCGGGCCTGGCGCTCGATTTCCTGAAACAGGATCCCGATGTATCTGTGGCCGCGATATTGAGGAAACACGTAGACGAAGCCGATCCAGGGGGTGAGATCGGTCTCCGGAATATCGTCGCGATCGGTATAGGTGCAGAATGCGATGAGCGCGTCGCCTTCGGTAAGCAGCAACAATTGCGAATGCTCGCCCAGGGTTTCAAAGAAGATCTGCTCGTCGATCAGTTTACAGAGAAACCTTGCAGCGCTCCAGTCACAGTTTCTCAGGGCTTCCAGCCAGTGCAGCCTGCGATCGCTTGCAAAAAAGCTTTCAGTCTTCATCACTTCCCCCCAAAACACCGGATCATTTTAACCGATCGATCGCCTCCTGCAAGAGGGCTAAAAAGCGTCCCGCGTGGGCACCGTCCATTTGGGTGTGATGAAACTGGAAAGAGATCGGCAGACTGTATTTAAACCAGCGCTTTTTGTATCTGCCCCAGATGAGGAAGGGGTTATTGAAGAAGCCGCTGTAAATGCCCACAGCGCTGTCGATCTCTGTCTCGACGATGGCGGAGCTTCCGATCACCATGCAGTCGCCTGAGAGATCGCGATCCTTGCAGGATTCAGCGACCTCAGCCGTATATTTCAGGTAATCGCGCGCAAAGGCTTCGAGATCATCCGTATAAAGCAGATCGCAGGAGCTCACCTCGCCGGTCTTGTTCCTGACGATCAGGTTGACCGCCAGCTGCTCGTATTGCACGAGATCCTGCCCCACAGGCAAAAGAAAGAACTCCTTCACCTTTGATGCCGCCTTCCCGATGCAGTAGCAAAGCAGCAAATTGAATTTGAGCTGCCGCCTTTTGCTCAGTTTCACGAGTCGCGTGACGTCAAACGTCTTCACCAGGGTGACCATCGGATTGGGCGCCTTCATCCAAAGGGCGTAAGCCGCCGCACGCGTCGTATTTTCAGGAGGGATCACCTGAGGCATGTGGTTTTACTCCATCGTTTGAGAGATGCAATCATCGTGAGGATGTACCCTATTTACACCATCCACGTCAACTTCCTTCATGACCGAGGCCTCTTTCTTGAGGTCTGCGGTGGATGGAAAACAGGATCGAAGCTTGATCATGCGGGCCAAGGTTTAAAAATATCCCCACCCTCAAAAATTCATTGACTCCGATATACAAAAATACCCCATTCAGACGCAGATCGCCACCAAAACCATCGTTGGAACCCGCGATCGAGGCTTGAATGCGGTGTATGCAGCCTGTGGAACTTGTGATCGAGGCTTGAGGCAGGAAGTTTAAAGGCGGGAGGCTTTGCGGTGAAGCCGTGGATCCCTTATTGGATCATCGCTTCGGCGGCGTATTGGGCGCCGAGCAGGCCGGGATCGGGGTGCATGATCACGCGGATGGGGAGCGTGTTTAACCATTCGCGGTAGTAGCCCTTGGCCACGAAGCCCTTGCGGAAGCTCTGCCGGATGAACTCCAGGTTCTTTTGGGCGATGTTGCCGGCTACGTAGACGGCGCCTGCCCAGCATTTGAGGGCGAGGTTGGAGGCCTCGGCGCCGTACATCTGAGCAAACAGGCTGAGCGCGGCTTCGCAGATGGGACAGGCATGCTCCAGAGCCAGACGGCTGATGGCCGCCGCCGCATCTCCCCGCTCCACCACCGGATGGCGGGGCTCATCACCGCGCAGATACTCGTAAATCGAGACGATGCCGCGACCGCTGATCACATGTTCGCAGCAAACAAAGCCGTCGTAGCGGGGTCTCAGGGTCTCGAGCAGCTCGCATTGCTGCGCATCCTGGGGGGCAAAGGCGCTGTGACCGCCCTCTGTGGGCAGCACCTGATATTTCCCGCCATCCTGCGGCACCAGGATCGCCTCGCCGAGACCGGTTCCCGCACCTAACACCGCGATCGGCAAGTCGGCATATTGGCCATCCCCGCCGATCTCGACCAGATCTTTGGGCTCCAGATGGGGGACCGCCAGCGCGACCGCCGTAAAATCGTTGATGAACCTGACGGGTACGCCGAGGGTTTCCTTCCAGTCCGCCTCGTCGAGGGACCAGCCCAGCGCCGGGAGATTCACCTTCCCCAGGCGCACAGGACCGGCCACCGCAAGGCAGGCCGCCTGAATCTGACCCTCGTTGGCCTGCAAAAAGGCTTGAACCTTTGGCAACAGAGGCTCGTCGGGCACGCTCGGCACAGTGCGGCGAGCAACGGTTTTGCCATCTTCGATCAGGGCCAAACGGCTGTTGGTCCCACCAATGTCACCGATCAAGAACTGCATGGCATGCATTCCTTTTCACGCTTTGCAAAAACACCGGCCCGATCACTTTTCCGTGGGCTCTTCTGCAGGCGGATCCGCGGGTACGAAGGATTGATCCACCTTAAAGCTGCGCTTGTCGAAGCTGATATGGTGATCGCGATCCTCTGCGCGCACCCAAAGCGTATGCTCCCCGTCTGCGACGGTCGTGCTGTCCCACTCAAAGCGATAGGGTTCTTTGAGCATCTCTTTCAAGAGCTGGCCATCCAGATAGAAATCGACGCGCATGACTTCATCCCTGTCGTCGAAGGCGCGCGCATGCAGATAATAATTCCCCGAAACGGTGGCGCCTTCTTCGAGATATCCGATCTCGACGATGGGTGCCTCGTTGCAGTCATCATCCTTCGCAATCGTGACATCGATCTCGTGAGCCGCGGTCTTGTCGTTCACATCGGTCAGCTCTGCGCGCAAAACAGCCGGGCCCTCGGTCAGCTGATTGAATTCCAGCGTCACGAACCATGGGAACTCGGTGGCCTTCCCCAAATCCTTGCCGTTGGCGAAATAGGCGATGCTCTTCAGACCCTGATTCTGTTTGGATTCCGCGAGGATATCCATGGTGCTGCAGATCTTGCTGTTGGCCGCAGGGGCCACGAACGAGATGTTCCGCGGAGGGCAGTTTTCGCTGCAGGTTTTTTCGTAATTAAACTTGGTCTCGGCCGAGGCGCTCAGGCCCGCTGCATCGTAGGCCGTCGCTTTGATCTTGTAGGGACCATTGATGCGATCCCCCATTTCCCAGGTCCATTCATAGGGCGCCTCGGTCAGGGTTGCGAGCGTCTCACCATCGGATTCCAGGACGACCCGGGCCACGCCCACATTGTCCTCAGCCCGGACCTTGACCTTCACATCCCCCGTCATCATCTCGCCGCGTCCGGGACGATCGAATTCGATCGTAGGCGGCGTCTCATCCTTCTCGATCACCGTCGAAGAATCTTCCTGGGCGTCGGCTTCCCCGTCCTTGACCTCAGCATCGACGAGCCCGGCATCATTTCCGGGATCGTCATTGTCATCGTCATCGCAGGCCGAAAGCGCGAACAACGCTGCAACAGCACAGAGAACACCAATCTTCATCTCATGATCCTTTCTACAGGGTTAAAAAACGAGGCCGACTCCGGCTCATCCCAAAGCCGCCCAATATGCACATCTCAAAAAATCCGTTGAATTCTCTGCCCATCATCCGCCCATCCCTGCGTCCCCTGCCCCATGCCCAACCTGCAAGCTGGCAAAATCCACGCCCTACAAAGCGTCCGCATCCAGGCGGGCCTGCAGTTTTTCCAAAAAACCCTGAGGCCCCAGATCGGCCAGCATGCGCCCGATCTGCGCTTCATAATCTTTCACCACCGAATCCCCATTCACAGTGACGCCGCAAATCCGCTCTGCTTTTTCCGCAGCGCACCAAAGAAACCCGATCGTCACAGGCTCCCTCCCGGATGCCCATTGAACCTTCACCTGAACCCACAGAGGAAGGCCGCCCCCCTCTGCCCCCTCTGCCCCGGGCAGAAGCTCAGTCGCCGCATCCCCCAGCCAATCCCCCATCCGGCTGTAAGTCGACCTGCGCAACAGCTTTTGAAAGAGATCCGCGTAACGCTGCTGCTGCTCTTCCGAAAGCGCCGCCCGATGCTCACCGAGCGCATCCGAAACGATCTGATCCCACAAAAAGAAGCCGTCGAGCTTCTTCCAAAGCGCATCCTGCTCGGCTTTCTCTGCATCCGAAAGCTCACCCTGCCTGACCCCCCTGAACGCAGAAAACAGTTCCTCGGTCCGCTTTGAGGCGCGCTCAAAAGGCGTGGGCGCAGGAGCTGGTGCCTTCTTTGAAGCCTTCTTTCTGGCCGCCGCCGCAGGCTTTTTTGCGGGCGCAGACCAGGCCTCTGCGCTCAATCCCAGACTGAGTGAAACGATCAGACCGAGCAGTTGAAGATTGCGCATGGCGTACGCCTTTCAGAACCCCATGTAAATCGCCCGAAGGATCAGGCCACAAAGCACGCCCGCCACCAGATCGTCGAGCATGACCCCCAGTCCCCCCCTGATCTTCTCTGCGATCAGGCTCACGGGCCAGGGCTTCAGACGGTTGAACAGACAGAATCCGCCAAAAGCCAGAAGGGGCCAGAAGCTTTGATACGGCAAAAAGGCGCAGGCGATGAGGCAACCCACCATCTCATCGATCACCAGCTCCGGCGTATCGCGATCCCTGTGCCGCCCCAGGTAAAGCTGCGCAATCCACAGCCCGAATCCAAAGATCACAGCCAGGACTGCGGCCCGAATCCAGGGTTCCAGAAACGCGAGCAGGTAAGCCAGGGGCAAAGCCATGAGGGCGCCCAGGATCTTCGGTGCCTTCGGCGAGAACCCCGCAAGGCAAACCGTCGCGCAAAGGCGCAAAAACTTCGAGAACCGCTTGGATTCCCCCGATTGCCATTCGCTCTGGGTGGTAAAGAAGCCCCTCCCCACATAGACGGCGTCCTGAGATTGCGCACGGAGCGCGAGGAACGAGGAGACCGTCAGGATGCAGAGGATGAGATTGCAGGTAAGCCCTAAGACCGCCAGGCGACCGAGGGAACTTAAGCCGGGATGGCTTGCAAAACAGAGCGGACCAAAGCCCAGGATCGTGGTGACCAGCGCCCCCGTGACCGCCCGCCCCGAATCGCCCAGAGCCACCACCTCGCCGTCCTGCTCAAACCGCAGCATCAGATGCACGGCGCCATCGACGCTCACCCCAAAAAGCACGGGGATCATCACGATGTTGATGTAGTTCAACGCATCGCCCCGCAGCGCGCTCGCCCCCATCGAGACGAACAGCGTGCAGACCGCCGTCAGAAGCGGCAGGAGCGCAGAGGAAACCCTGCCCATCGAGAGGCAAAGGACCGCGAGCACCAAAAAGAACGTCAGCAAAAGGACCGAAGGGGCTTCGCGTTTCACCTCGGAATACACGTCGGCCAGAACGAGCGCCTCGCCTGCAATCGGCGCCTTGCGTCCCCCCAAAGCGTCGCGCAAACGGGCCGTCAGCGCGCTCACCTCCAGACCGTTGCTCTGGGAGATATTGGGAAAGATCAGCAGAATCCCCGGCTCATCCGGCAGCGCCTGCTGCGACAAAAAGCGATCGCGCACCGCAAGGGGCAGGGACTCGCGCGTAAAGGGCGGGACTTCGGCCATCTCGCGAAAAGCGTGAAGCTGACTCCGCTCCAACTCCGAAAGCTGCGCCTCGGGCAAAAGCTCCGCAGCCTGCTTTACGGCCGCCATCGCCTCTTTTTTGGGATCATCGATCTCAGGGACCAGATCCGAGAGGGCGAGCACGAAATCGATCTCTTTGGATTCCTTCTGAAGCCGGCGCAGGATTTCGGAGAAGCGCTGCTCCTCTTCTTTGCTGTGAGCCAGAACCGCGATGGGCGTCTGGGTGTAACCGAGCAGGGCGACCACTTCGGCGTCGAGTTTCGCGGTCGGCAACTGGGCATCTTCGAGCACCGCAAACTCGGACTCAAAGCGCTCATCCCCCGACTGAGCCATCAAAAACAAAGCCGGCAGCACGGTCATCCAGAACACCAGCGGCGCGTTGATGGGTAACCGGGTAAAATACGGCGAGATCGGCGTCGGCTTTAACGCGCGCCGATTGCGGCCCACCAGCGCACAGAGGGCCGGAAGGGTGAGCACGTAAGCGAGCACCACGCCCGTACAGCCCACGGCCGCCACCACACCAAACTCGTGAAACGCCCTGAAATCCGAAAACGCGAGGCCCAAAAACCCTGCAACCGTCGTGATCCCCGCCGCGAGCACAGCGCGCCCCGTGCGCCCAAAGGCACAGCGGATCGCGTCGACAGGTGTCTTGCCTCCGGCCCATTCGGATTCAAAGCGGCCGAGCAGGTGAATGCCGTGATCCAGTCCGAGCCCGAGCAGGATCGCCGCGACCATGCCCGTCAACAGGTTTAAGCCGTCGAACCAAAAAGCTGTCAGGCCGAATGTCCAGCAGAGCGAAAGGCAAAGCGGAAGCAAAACCTGAATCGCCGCGCCCATGCGCCTGAAATGAAAGAATAAATAGAGCAAAAGCCCCGCGACGGCCCAGGAAAGCGCCGTGGTCAAATCGTTCCGCAGCGCCGCCTGTTGCTCGATCCGCTGCGCATAGCGACCCGCAATCTTTGCGCTCACGTTCGGGAAGGCCTGCAATTCGGAATCCAAAAGCTTGCGGACCTCCGCGATGATCTGCTCGTCGAACGCCAAATCCGAAGCGCGCGCCGTGGGCTTTGCAAAGAGCACCACCGTATGGCCGTCTTTGCTCGCGAAGCGTCCCACGAGGCGATCCTCCCCTTCGGGACGCGTCATGGCCTTCTCAAAAACGCCCCAGGATCCGAAGCGCTCCATCGTGCGGTCGAGGATCGCGCTCAACCCCAAATCGGGAGGCGGCGTTTGGGCCAGATCGATCCACATCGGCATCTGGTGACGCTTTTCGTATTGCTGCCGCGCCCGCATCCGCTCCGCGATCTCTTTCAGCTGGGCCGTCTCCATGAACCACAGCGCGCGATCTTTAAAGAAGTCGATGGGCAAACGATCTTCCACCGAGCGCATTTCGGGCAGGGCGGCCAGCTTTTTGGAGATCGCCTGGGCCGCATCAGCCAATACGGCCGGATCCTCGCCTTTCAGCAAAACCGTAACGGTCCCGATGCCCCCCGTGCGCGATTCCAACTCTTCCAAAGCCTTGACGCTGGGCGCATTTTTGGGAAGCAGCCGGCTGAAATCCGAGTCGAGATGCAGCGTGAACGCAAAATGACCCGCAAAGAGCGTAAAGCAGGTCAGCAAAAACAAGGTCAGCCAGGGGCGCTTAAACGAGGAGACCGCCAAATCGCCGAGCAGCTGCTCCAAACTCTTCGCCACGCGCTGTCCAAAAGAATTCTTCTCGTCGTTCATCAGCGTTGTAAAAGCCCAAACGGGGCCCGGAATGGGGCGCTTTTTTCATGCAGCGCTGCATCAGCGTTTTTTACGGTTCCGATCGCGTCCCCAAAGCTTTCAAATTTGCTGCAGGCTGCCACAGGTCTTTTCTGCACGCCGCATCTTTAGGTTTACGGTTTGTTCATGGGCCGTAAACCTGTCCGCTCAAAAAACCCCTGCGTTTAGTCCGCCTGTTTACATCGTTGCAAGACTTTTGCTGCACGATGCGCCCTTTTCTTACAGATGCGCATCGGGCATTGCGCCGGACCCGCAAAAAAAACATCCATCTGCAACATCGGCGCTCGCCGGTCTGGACTGCAATGGCGGCTTGGTGTATCGAATCCCGCCTTTCCGGAGTGGCCCATGCGACATCTCACCTTTGTTTTCGCCCTTTTGATCTGCGGTTGTACGACCGGCAATTCGCTTTACGAGCGCTGCGATTTCAATTTGGACTGCGACAAAAACCTGGTCTGCAGAAACGGCATCTGCGTGCATGAATGCTATCTCGATCAGGACTGCCCGCAATCCGAAGATCAGACCTACATCTGCGCCTATTACAAATGCGTCCCCGAATTTGCAGGCCCGGAAGACGAGGATGCCGATACCGGGGATGAAGATGCAGGCCCGTCAGGACGCGGATACCGATGCCGGGGATGAAGATGCAGAGCCTCAGGACGAAGATGCAGTGCCCGGGGATGAGGATGCAGAGCCTCAGGACGAAGATGCGGATGTCGGGGATGAGGATGCAGACCCGCAAAATGAAGATGCAGAGTTCGGGAACGAAGATGAAGGTGTAAATCCCTGATTTCAACCCATCGGGATTTGATTTGCAGGCCTGAAAGTTCGATCCCGACTCAACAAAAAACGCCCTGCATATCTACAGGGCGCGTTCCAAAATTTCGGGATTCATTTTGCAGACCTGCATGAAGGATCCCGAACGCTGCAGGTCGAATTTTCAGACCTGCATGAAGGATCACTCCTCTTCGGATCCGCCTTCGTCTTTCTTCGCGTTCCGGGTCTTGGGCACGGCGTAGAAGAAGGAGTCGACCAAAGCTTCCTGCCCCTGGAAGTGAATGTTCAGGCGGGACGGCAGGAGGTTGTAGAAGGCGCGGATATGCTCCGTTGCGAGGTTGCGGGCCGTCAGCGCGCGGGATTCAGCGTCCTGTTTGGCTTCGCGGGAGGCGACCGCAGCGAGCAGCGCTTCGTTTTGCGCCTTTAAAGCAGGGAGTTCGGGGCGCAGGGAGTCGTAAACATCGTTGTTTTCGACCTGGTAGATGATGTTGGAGATGAATCGCTTCTGATCTTCGGAGACCCCGCCGCGCATGGCCGTGGAAGGCGCCTTTGTAAACAGCGTGACGTAGACGGGCGACTTTAAATTGCCATCCACCAAAACCCGCACCGCGCGCGCGATCTTGCTGACCACCTTGCCCAGCATCTTATCGAGATAGGTGATCTTGGCCGTGTCGCTCATCCGGTAGAATTTGCTCTGCTGGTAAGCGCCCTCTGCAGACTTGAGCTCCTCGATCAGCGCCGTCGCTTCGTCGAGCATCTCCTTTAAATCGGGATAAACGGCGAGCTGAATGCATAAAAACCGCATTGCATCGAAGTGAACCTGAACTGCGTGACGGGTGGTGAGCTTTTGCATGGCCGATTCTCCAAAGCCAAAGTACAGTGTGAAGCCAAACAAAGCGGTTTTTGGACCGCAGGATCGCGATTACCTTGCGTGCATTTTGATTTTTGCGCAACAAGAATTTGTGATGTAACCCTGTTGGAGCGCATTTTTTTCGTAGGATCGGCCCATGCAGCGCAAAATTCTGGCTTCCAAATCATCGGGATCGCCCATGCAGGCCTGCAAACTGCGTCCGCAACTTTCGGGATTCATCGATCACGCCTGCATCATGCGTTTCACTCCGTCAAAAATCGATCTTCAAGCCTGCATCTTCAAATCCCGCCATTCAGGATCCATCATTCACGTCTGCATAACCCGATCCAAAATGCTGCAACGCATCCTTCAGGCCTGCATTGCTCGTCCCGAACGGATCATTTCAGTTTTGAAGGCCTGCATCCTTCGTTTCACACAGCCTGCAATGCCCGATTCACCTCTGCATCTTTCACCCCTTGCGCGCGCCCTGCATCGTGAGGCCCTGCAATGAAGCTTTCCATTCTCCTGTACGCCCTCTGCGCGCTTGTCCTCTGCGTTCTGCCCCGCGGGATCCTGGCTTTTGAGCCTGCAAAAGGCGATCTCGCTCCGCTCTACATCGAATCGCTGGCCACCGAATCGATGCCCGAAAAATCCGCATCCAAGATTGCCACCTGGATGGACGATCTGCGCGGTCATCCCTTTGAGCCTGAAATCATCGAGGAACTCTTCCACAAACTGGAATCTCTCGAGGGCGTCGGATCCCTCGAACTGGAACAGCAGCGGGAAGAATTGCAGGACGACAGGCGCGTCGCCGATTTTCTGATCCGCAATCAGCCGGAAGTCTTACGCGTCGCCCAAATCTGGGTGCGCATGAAGGAAGACCCCAACGAGACCCCCGACAGCGTCGATCTCATCAAGCGCATCGAAGGGCGACAACGCCCCTTCTTTCATCAGCTCGGACAACGCTTTCATCCCGCGTTTACAACCTTCGATCGCGCGATCATCCGGTCGTTTTATAAAAACCGCGGCTATCGCGATGTGGATGTGCAGGTCGACTTTAAAAAAGAGGAACAATCGGGACTCATCGATCTCACCTACATCGTCGATCGCGGCCCGCTGTACCGCATCTCGCAGGTCGACATCATCGGCACCACGCTTTCGGACTTCGATTTGCAGGCCCTCAAACGGCAACTCAACATCAAGCCCGGCGATGAAGCCCCCCTGTCGGAAGAATCCCTCGCCAAAGACACCCGAACGATCAGGCGTGCACAATGCGCCCTCGGTTATCCGCGCGCGAAAGTCACGCTGAGAGAGACCGTGCTGCCCAATGCGGGTCCCGAAGGCCTGCGCGATGTTCAAATCCGCTTTTTGGTGGAGACCGGTTTTAAAGCCAAAACGGGCCGCATCCAGGTGGCGGGACTCCACGTGCCATACGAAATCCTGCAAACCCTGCCGCTGCAGGAAGGCGAACCCTTCTGCGGAAACCAGGTCGACGAATCGAAAGAGCGCATTGCGGCCTACTTAAGAGACAACGGCTATCCGGATCCCCAGATTCAGGTCTTCGAACGCCGCCGCATGGGCAAGGGCAAAGCGCGGCAGGTCTCCATCTCGTTCGCCATCCAGAACCGGGAAGACGTGCGCATCGCCAAAATCTGGTTCAGCGGCCATAAGGTGACCGATGAACGCATCCTCCGCCAGATGCTCGCGATCCAGGAGGGCGATAAATACAAGCAAAGCGCGGTCGATCTGAGCCTGCAGGCGATGCTCAGGAGTGGATTGTTCAAGCGCGCCAAGGTGGAACTCGTTCCCGGGCCTTCACCGGGCGTCATCTTCGTGCATTTTAAGCTCGAGGAGACCAACCCCTTCGGTTTCGACGTGGTGAAACAGAAACTGACGCTCCGCAATCTGGCCGTCGAACGCTGGCCCTCGAGTTTTGACGATCTGGAAGTGGGCCGCGCATTCCGCGGAAGCGGGCAAAGCATCACCTCATACATCCAGCCGAACCACCAGTCCCTGCTTTGGGAGAACCCTTATTTGGGCCGCTACGCGATCGCGCGCTTCGATCTCGACCGCTATCTCGACAGCAACGATCTCTACAGTGAGCAGTGGTATCACACGGAGATGGGCGTAGGCCTGAAACTCCTTCAGGGCGCCATCATTCTGCTCCCCCTCTTCGAGCTCGACTGGACTTCCAGCTCTGCAAAGGTCGATACGCCCTTACCGCTCACCCTGGGGAACACCTTAACGCTCGGTGCAGGCGGCGAGCTTTTGCTCGATCTGGTCCGCCGCGACGATGAGCGTATTCCGTACCTGGGCATTGAACTCAGCGGATCGGGCTCGAGCGCCTGGGCGGTGACCGGTGACGATCTGCTTTACGTGCAGGCCGAAGGTGAAGCGAGCACCAAACTCCCGCTCTGGACCAAACGCAACGGCCAGCACGTGGTTTTGGGCCTGAGCGGCCAGATCCAGATGGCCTGGTCCCGCGATGATCGCCCGCTTCTGCCCCATCAGCGCATCTCACCCAAGCTCCGCGGCTATGCATCCAAAGCCTTCGGCTTCGACATCGTCAGCGGTGACATCACCGAACGCCTGGGCGGACAGCAGGCGATGACCCTTTTAAGCGAGCTCCGCATCCCCCTGCCCTTCGGAAGGCGCAATGCCATCGTGCCCTTCGGAGGCGTCGCCACCGTCGCCGACCAATTCATGGATCTCTACAAAGAAATCGACAGCTCCGCAGGCCTCATGCTGACGTTAAGCCTCTTCAATGAAGCCGTGGAAGGCTTCGTGTGGGGCGCCTACCCCATCGCCAGCGACGCGAAACCCGAATATGTGGGCTTCGGGCTTGGAGGGAACTTTTAAGGTGGGGGGTTGTTGGAGTGGAGAGATGGAGAAAGAGGAATAATTATAGTTCTGCAGCTCGCCTTTAAGGCTTAGGCTGAGAGGGGGCTTTTCCAAAGTTAAAGGGAAGATCGATTCGCAAAGGCGGAACTCGATTCAACACATTGGGCAGAGGACGGCGCGGTTTCATTTTGGAATTCTGCTCGATCACACCAGATCCGTCAGCCCCCGAAGTTTTCATCATCTCCTTATAGGAAAGGACTGGCTTTAAATAGGGCATGATTTTTTCAGCCAGCTTCCTGGTTTCTTCCATATTCGACAGACAAAGTTTCGCCTGATACTTCATATCAAAGAAAGTTCCCGTCTCAAGCCAATGCTGACAACGATCGATCGCTTTCTGACTTAAACCATACGAAATCGCTTCATCAGCTCTCATTCGATAAGGTTGACGTTCCATTTCCCGAAAAGGCCTTCCATATTCTTCTTCAGTTATCCCTAAATCAACAGGCCAGCAAGACGGAGTTGCCCAGTCGCTGCAATAGAAAAGATAATCCTCGATCTCTTGCATCAATACGCGATTCTCCTGTGGAAAATAATGATCCCGCATCAAAAAAAAGCCAAGACCTCGAATCATACCGAACTTTGCAGATTCATAGTCGATTGGTGTTCCTTTCATGAAAGACAAATTCTGAACAAGCCGATAAAGATCTTCTGCATCTTCGATCGTTCCATGAAGTCCCAGAAGCTGGTAAGCGATCTTATGAAAAAATCCCGCATTGGCGACCGTATTTTGCACAATCTTTGTATAGTCGCTCTCGATCAATGCATAAATGAAGTCATGCATCTGTTCCCATGTCTCTATTTGCATCTTTTTCCGGATCTGAGGATCAAAGCTATGTTCAAACGCATCACTTAAAAGCATCTGAAACTGCTCCTCGGTAAAAGGCCAGACATCGACTTTTCCTTCTTCCCGATGCACAGGAGAAAGCAGCAGGATCAAAGCGAAAAAGAAAGGCGCCATTGTAAACTTCCTCTCATTTAATGGTTAATGGACTCAAAACAGCTCGCCGTCTTCGCGGTGTAGGAAGGCATGTGATGGGGTTCTGTGCAAATTCGCTCGACCTCGGTTTGTACTTTGATGCATTCTCCTCCCGCTTTTTTCATATTGATTGAAGTGGTCGATGTGGTAAAGAAATCACAAACAGGGAAATAAACAACGGTATCGCGAGATTTACTGTTCGTTACACAGCCCGTCATATACGTCCACTCATTTGCAACATAGTGATTTCCCTCTCTTAAGTCGAGTTGTTTATCACATGGAACATGTCCATTGTTATCTATAATAGCATCCGGTCTTCCTTCTAACTCAGGCTTAATAAAAAAATGGCCGATCTCATGACCGATTATGTTCTGACTTGAGCCGATCGCTCGGCTTCGAAGTAATGAACCTCCGTAATCCGGAATCGTACATCCCTTTACAAAAGTCTGAGTTTGCAGCTTATAATTGGTCAATTTATTCCATCGAGGACAAGCATCGATCTCCTTGACAACCATAAAATTTGCGAGCGCATAACCTCGGTCTGATGGGTTAAAGAAGTAGGGAAACAACTCAGGAGTAACCTGACCATCAAAACTTGGACTGATCAAATCATTTGTGAACATCTCCAATGACTTGGATCTCGATAAATGAATGTGACATGCCGTATTCCCGAATGGAGTTTCATCAAATTGGTAGGAATCAATACAAAAAATTTCATTCGATCGATTCAAATCATCATCGATAGCTCTATCCCAATCATCCACATATTCTTCTCGCTCGTTTTCCAAAGGATCTGCTTCTCGACTACTGTACGGCTCAAGAAGACCTTCATAGATAGCAAACTTGAGATCAATCATCATCCCACTATCGACGACATGATCAGGATTGTCACGCCATGAGCCATCAATACCCCCATCGGGCTCATCGCCTAATTCGCAACCAGTCAAAACAAATATGAGTCCACCCAAAATTATCCAACTTATGACACAAAACCGCATCGGAGTCTCCTTCCAAAGCCAATATCTAAAAAACAATAACAGTCTAACCATTCATGTGTAAATACTAAAGCTATGTCCTCATTCCCACAGCTGTCGCATTCTAGTTTCTCTCGAAATTAAGCAGGGTTATCGAAATGAGCAATTAAGCAGGGTTATCGAATGAGCAAAGTTTCTGACAGCAAGAAGTGGCCTCATCCGAGTACTACAGCATCAAGATTCGGATGCTTCAGCAACCAAGTTTTCAGTCAAAATTTGGTTATTTAATTCTACAATCATCAATATTTTATTCGAACATATTCCGATTATACCCGTGATTTCATATGGTTACCGAGAATGCCACAGCCATGCAGGGGGCGGGTTGACAGATTTGAATGGTTGAAAGCGGATGGCCCGCCCTCGGACCCTCGGGCGATCATTGGGGATCGCGGCGTTTAGGATCGAAGATCTCGTATGGGCCCAGGTCCGCCCTCGCTGCGCTCGGCCGGAGGGCTGGGCCCCTATGGGAGATCTGAATGGTTGGGGGTGGGTATGGGGAGTCGCCTGGGGCATCCGGATTCTTGGGGGGCTTGTTGCGGGGCTGCATGGGAGCTCCGGATTCATAGGGAATCTTGTTGCGGGGCTGCATGGGAGCTCCGGATTCATGAGGAATCTTGTTGCGGGGCTGCATGGGAGCTCCGGATTATTGGGGAGTCTTGTTGCGGGGCTGCATGGGAGCTCCGGATTCATGAGGAGTCTTGTTGCGGGGCTTCAAAGTTGATCTGCAGCATTCGGGATCGCATTTGCAGGTCTTCAAAATGAATGCTGACTGGCGGAATTTGAATTTGCAGGTTTGCAAGATGAATGCCGACTTTCGGAAATTGATGATGCAGGACTGCATGACAAATCCTGAAAGTTCGGGAGCGGTTTTGCAGGCCTGTTTTTTGAATCCTGAAAGTTTGGGAGCGGTTTTGCAGGCCTGCAAGTTTGATCCCGACGGCTGCAACTTCAATTTGCAGATCTGCATACTCCCCTTCCCTTTTTCGGGACGAGCTCCGTAGCTCTGCAATGTTCATTCAGATCGCGGCGACTTCGCGATGCAGCTTTACAAAAAAGCCCCCGCCTACGGCACCTTCAATATGCGCCCTTACAACGCGCACCCTGCCCAAGGCGCTTTTTAAAAGCGCCCCTTCATTCGGCGGCGACGTAAAGCTCGAAGCTGGACCAGAAGTCGATTTCGCTGCCCGTCTGGGCTGCACCGCGCCTTGATCCGCCGAAGATGGCGTAGAACTCCATGAGTTCCCGCTTGTGCGAGATGCCGGGGAGGAATCGCATGGTGAGGGGTTGGTGGTTTTCGACTGCACGGTGGCAGGCGAGGACGGCGGTGCGGACACCCGAAAGCAAATGGCGGATCGCGCGGCGGCCGAGTTCGCCCTGCAGGGGGCCCATGACGATCGCGCAGGAGACGCCTCCGAGGGCCAGGCATTCCGCAAGCTTCCGGACCGGCACGGGGCGATGATGCAGCATGTAATGGGGCTCCCCGTTTTGCTCGATCCAGTCTCCAAACAAGACGACGAGATGCTGATCGTTGCAGGCTTCGCGCAGCTGCTCGTCATCTTCGACTTCGCTCGGCTGGAAGAAGCGGATCTCTTCGAAAGCTTCGGGGTAAATCAGCGTGCCGAAGTCGAGCGTGTTGGCATCGGCGTCCCCTAAAATCGCGCATCGGGCCAGCGGGGTTGGACCAGGACCCGGAAGCAGCGGCTGGGCTTCGAGCGCCACCGCCATATCGAAGATGTCGCAGAGGGTCTGCCCCCGACCGAGCACACCGAAAGGCAACTTCAACAGGGGACCGTCGGGCACGAAGGTCACGAGGCGTACACCGTGCAGATCCACAAAATAGGGCGCGCACAAGGCGTCAAACAGCTGGTTGGATCGGAGCGCGGCTTCCTGCAGACGCGATTCCGAAAGGGCGGAAAGCAACTCGCAGATCACATCGTCGAGCTGCGCGCTCGTGAGCTCGAGGGCATAGCCCTTGCAAGGCAAATCGAGCCCCGAAAGATGCACCGCTGTCCATTGCGGAAACACCGTAAACGCGACGCGGATCTCGCCCGGCGCCAGGCCCCGCGCAGCCCGAACCGCCGCCGTCTCACAAGAACCTGCAACCTGCAGAGGCAGCTCCAGCGAAGCGAGGCTTTGAGACTTGATCACCCGGCGCGCCCAATCGAGATCGAGCTTTTGCAGGCCTGTTTCCTCGGGCAGCCATTCGAGCACCGCCTTCTGACGGCGCAGCGCATCGCAAATCGCCGCGCTGATCTCGTTCGCTACGGAGCCAAAAATCCCGGGTGCCTTGATGAGATGAGCCGCCGCCGCCTCCGCACTGTAGGTTCGGAACATGTCGAAATAGAGCAGGTAGACATCCCACTCGCCTCCGCCCATGCCGCGCCCCGTCTCTGCAAGCGCCGATGCCGCCTTCAGCAGCGCCGAACTGCAGTCCGCAGGCGACAATCCCTCCCCCTCGAGGGCGTACGCCATCCCCGCAGCCATCGCGACAGCGGAACGCATCGCCGACTTCGGCGCCGCAAGCGCACAACGGAGCGCCCAGTCGAACTGATCGATCGCCGTAGAGGTGGAAAGATGCTCCGCGATCGCCGGACGCAGGCGTTCAAACCCGGTTAAACAATGCGCAAGGGCCAGAGGCTCGCTTTGATTGAGGATCGACGCAACCCCGAGCGCCCGGATCCCCGATTCAGGCTCGCCCAGAAGCACCCGGCAGAGCGCCATGTGAAACTGAAGCCTTGAGAAAACATCGTGACGGATTCGCGACCGGCAGGATGCGAGGATTTGATCGCCCTGCTCGAGAGCAGCGGTCGATTTATCGATGCGGCAAATCCCCAGAAGCGCCTCGACCGCCACCACAAATGCGCCTTCGGGCAGCGTATCGAACAGCTCCTCCAGCACTCGCGAGCGCGCAAAGAAATCCGCCTTGAAACTGAAGCCCGGCAAGGCCGCCTGAAGCGCTTCCTCGTAAAGGCGACGCGCCCGGTCGGTCTGCAACGCCATTTCGGCACAGAGCGCACCCATTTTTAAAACCCGCGCGCTCAACAACGCCCGATCGATCCCGTGCAGCTCCGCCTGCTCCACCGACTCCGCCAAAAGATCGAGCGCCTTTTGAATCCCCCGCTCCCGCGCCGTCGCAAACGAAGACGCCGGAGAGATCGACAGCTCCGCCTGCGCCAGACAAAGCACCAGCTCCGCCCGCCGCTCCGCATCGTACCGCTGACGACCGCCCCTCGCGATGCGCGTCCCGGCCTGATGCAACCAATCGTTCGCCAGTTTGCGCACCGCCAGCCACTGACCGCGCATCAGCTCCTCGGCTCCACCCACGACATCGAGCGCCTTCGCCACGCGCGTATGCAACAGACAGCCATCGAGGGCCCGCCGCTCCAGGGGGGAATCCACCGCAAACGACAGCCGCTGATGCAACGGCTTGCTCTCCAGCTGCGCGAGCTCCATCTGAATCGCCGCCGCACCGTAAGGGCTCGTCCCCACCGCCCAGTCGAAGGCATCCACCAGGCGCTGATATTGCTGCTCCGGCGAATTCGAAGGCTCATCCAGCTGGCGCAGGATGGGTTGAGGCAGCGTCACCGAAGGGCCGATCGATCGCCGCACCTCGCGCAGCCATTCGGGCGCCGAGGGAGAAAGCATCGACGCCATCACCGCTAACGCCGCATCTCCCGGGCAGAGCGCCTCGAACGGCATCGGATTCTGAAACGCGCTCGCATCCAGATCCGAAGTCATCGCGCTCTGGGGCTCCTCGATACGCATGCGCGCCGCCATCACCGTCTCATCGATGGTCGACTGCAGGATCCCCGGGATCGGCTGGCCCAGAAGGCGGATCAGGTTTTCGCAAAGCTCGCTCACCCAGGGCGTCGAAGGCACATCCCCGAGCTGAGACGCGATGGATTCCAGGTGATTGTGAACCTGCGCCCTCTCCCCGCGCTCGAGCGCCACGAGCAGGCGATTAAACGTGATGGCCAGGCTGCCTTCGGGAAAATTATGGCGCTGATATTCCTCAAACGCCTGGGCATAGAGCGATTCGGCGGTCTCCAGTTCGCCCCGCCGAAAACATTCCGCCGCCTGTGCCAGTTGGGCATCGATTTGCGCTCGTTCCATGGAGATCGCCTTAGAGGAAAAGGGATGAGGCAGCGCTTACATGAGGGCCGCAAGCCGCCGTTTGGTGATGATCGCGTCCGATTCAAGCCCCGCGTTGCTCTGGGTGATCGCCAGAGCCTGCAGGAGTTGCGGGTTTTGCGGGCAAAGCGAGACCGCATCCTGGTAGAGGCGGACCGCCGACGTCCAGTCCTCGCGCAGGGTGGCGATGTAAGCGATCATGCCGACCGCGATTCCATTTTGAGGATCGCATTGCTGCGCGTTCTTAAACGCATCCTCCGCCTCAGTCCGCTCGCCCCGCTGAAGCAGCAGTTGCCCCAGATAGAACCAGCCCATCGCGTCGTCGGGCTGAAGTTCGAGGCTCGCCCGCCAGAGATCGATGGCCAAATCCGGCTGCTCCGCCGAACGAAGCCCCGCCCCCAGGCGATACACCAGCGCGCGCTCCCCAAGCGACGGCACCAGACAGAGCCCCACATCGCGGGAAGCCACCCGAAGCCCGCCGCGCTCCTGCCGCAACGCCTCTGCCCTCGCCTCAGGACTCTCGACCACCGGCGAAAACGCCTCCAGCGGCCGATCGCCCGGAAACGTAAAAGGCCCAAGCCCAAAGGATCCGCCCCGATCTTCAGATTCGCGCTGCAACTCATCCGAAGTCGCCTCGACGACGCGCGAACTGCCCGTAATTCTATGAAAGAAATCTTTTAAGCTCACTCGACTACCCGCAGCCGGCCATGTAAAGACGCGCGATTCAACATCACCATGCGCCGCGAAACAAGGGACAAATGAAAAAAATGAAGTCATCAAAAAAGGGAATCATCTCGCGGGGTCATCGATGATCGGCCATCTGAAAAGGACAAAAACTTGCTTTTTTAAAAAAGGCTGTTCTCAGGAACGCGGTGAATCCCGGGGCCAAACTTCACAAACGCTCTCTGCCACCCGGAAAAACCGCTCTGGAGCGTCCGGGGTTACTTTTCTACGGCGGATAAAACCACCCTG
>DBWM01000055.1:72117-76272 GCA_002309015.1 Myxococcales bacterium UBA1238
AAAACCACCCTGGAGCGTCCGGGGTTCCCTTTCTACGGCGGATAAACCTGCCCTGGAGCGTCCAGGGTTACCCTTCTACGGGGTATTCTTCTTAAAACAAACGTTTGGCTCAAAAAACGCCCCCTCATCGGGAGGCGGAAGGCGGGCGGATCAGGGCTCACCGGCATCGGGTTCAGGCGATTTATGAACGGCTCGGCGGTGGGGATGTTCGTGTTCGAGCCTGGGCTGAGGCGCGGAGGCATCGGGTTCAGGTGCATTTTCCTGGGAATCGACGCCGGGCGTTTCCGTGCGCGCATCCTTTACGTTCGCATCCTGACCTTCATCGGCTTTTTCTTTGGGCTCGCGGCGAAACACGCGAACGGCGTCGGGCTTGATCTCGGTCACAGTGAGACCCGCCGGCACGTCCACCGCCACGCGAACCCCCTTCTTGCGCATCGCCTGACGCTTCGCCGCCTGCGACGAGAGATCGATGTAAGGCCGCACCAAATCGCGCTGGACCGTCTCGAGCTGGCGCATGGGGCCCGCCAGAGTCACATAAACGGTCTCCGGGAAGGTTTCGTAATCGTCCGCATCCTCGTCTTCGCCCTCAAGCCGGATCTCGATGGGCCGATCGGTCAGCGCGCGCGTGCCCCGAATCTCCTCGATGTCGATGGTCACCTCATACGAGGGCGCAGGGTTCACATAGGTGACGAATTCCGGCGGCGCTGCGAGCTGCACGTTGAACTTGCTGCTCTCCTTGCGGCCCACCAGCGTGATGCGCTCCGTCTGCACATGCTGCATCGCGTCCACCACCGAAGCCGCCCCGCTCACGGTCAGCGAAGCCGGCGTCACGCTGTCGTTGATCAGCCGGTACCCGCTGATCGGCTCCCCCACAAACGTCGCCTCGATGGGCACGTCGCGGGTTTTGAGAGGCTCGAAGATGACCCACATCATGGGCGGCTCGATCTTGGTGACGCGCAACCCCGCAGGCAGCTTGATGCCGTTGGCCTGAAAATTAAACTGCCCGTGAATCCCCGTCAGGTTGGGCTCCAGGTTGCCGAGGGACTTGGTGTCGATCTTGCGCAGATCGGTGTATTTGCCCTCGATGGTCACCGTCACCCGCTCCACGGGCTGCGTCATCAGCACCTGATCTTTGGGCAGAATGGGCGAAACCGTCAGCTCCGCCGTCACCGTCGAGGAGTTGTCCTCGTATTTCATATGCGTGATGCCCAGAGCGATCAGCAGCGCGGTGATCTTGAAGCCGATGTTGACGGTAAAAAGGCGGCGCAGACTTTCGAGCATCATCTCACTCCTTGGCCGCTTTCTTCTTGTTACGCTTCTTGGCGTCCCCACGGTTTGAGGGCGACAGCAATTGCAGGGATCCCAGGCTGAACAGGCGCGAAACCGGCTGGGCGAGCAGCAACTCGCTTAAATGCTGGCGCACCTCGGAAGGCGATCCGCAGGGCATGATCTTCCCGTCGCAGGCCACCGAAACCACCCCGCGCTCCTCGCTCACCACGAGCACCACCGCGTCCGTCTCCTCCACCAGCCCCAAAGCCGCGCGGTGACGGGTCCCGTAAGTGAGATCGACCGAAGGATTGACGGTCATCGGCAAAAACACCGCCGCCGCCTGGATGCGGCCATCGCGCACGTAAACCGCCCCGTCGTGCAAAGGATTCTGACATTCGGGAATGAAGATCGTGTAGAGGAGCTCTTTGGTGAGGCGCGCGTTCAGGCGCACCGTCTCGTCGCGCAGATAAGGCATCAGCGATCCGCGCCGCTCGATCGCGATCAGGGCGCCGATCTTCTTTTCGGCCAGCATCGAGGTCGCCTTCACCAGCTCATCGATCACCTGCGAATCTTCGCTCGAACGAAATCTTTGATTCAGAAGCGGCACATCGCCCACCGCAGCCAGCGCCCGCCGGATGTCGGACTGAAACAAAATCACGAGCACGATCAGGAAGTTATCGACCAGCTGGCTCAGCAGCCAGTTGCAGGCGAAGAGGCCCAGGAAGTTTTCTTTGGTAAAAATATAGGCGAGCATGATCGTCGCAAGTCCGATCAAACTCGGGATCGCCCGCGTCCCCTTGATGAGCAACAGCAGGCGATAGATCACATAATAGACGACGATCCCGTCTACAAAGGGGATCAGCCAGTTGAGCGGTTCCTGTGTCATGAGCGCTCTCCCGAAGCGCAGCGAGACGCCTCACGATTTTTGTACAGCGCCCGCGCGACTGCAATCGAATCGCGCATCTCTCCCACCAAATGCAGGCGCAAAATTTCGATCCCCGCCTGTGCCATCCATACGGCCGCAGCAGCTGTCCCAAAATCGTTCTGCCGCGTCCCTTTTTGGGTCTGTGCCGCAATCCATCGCTTGCGGGACGGCCCTATTAAAATGGGATAGCCCAATGCATGCAACCGATCGCAATGCGCGCAGATCGCCAGATCGCATTCCAGCGACGGCGTAAAACCGATGCCGGGATCGAGGCAGATGCGATCGCGCGCGATCCCAAAGCGCTCCGCCTTTTGGGCGATCTCCCCCAGGGCTTCAAGCGTCGATTCCACGGGATTCGAGGCGTCGATGGGCCGGAGGCGTCCATTTTGCATCGCGATCACTCCAGCCCCCGATTCCGCGATCAGGCGACAGATCTCGTCGGAAGCGAGCCCGTTGACGTCGTTGACGATCTCCGCCCCCGCCTGAAGCGCCGCCTTTAAAACTGCGGGTTTGGTGCTGTCGATGGAGATCGGCAAATCGATCTGCCTGCGGATCGCGCAAAGAGCCGGCAGCAGGCGCGCTTTTTCGAGCTCAGCGGGTACAGGTTCAAAACCGGGCCGCGTCGATTCCGCCCCTAAATCGAGGAGTTGCGCACCCTCGCGAGCCAGGCGGAGCGCTCTTTCAACCGCAAGCTCCACCGAAGGCTCGCCGCTTTCGCCGCACAGCGCCCCGCCATCCGAAAAGGAATCCGGCGTCAGATTTAAAATGCCCGCAATGGCCGGCGGATCCCCGGTCAGCTCCAGCGCGCGATCTCCAAAACGCCACAGCATGCGTCAACCCAGCTGCAAAGCTTCGTCCAGATGATCGGTTAGATAATGCTTTTTGGGCTCTTTATGGGTCGTTTCCCGCGCGCTTTGGGGAGGCAGCGTTTCACCGCGAATGAGCAGATCCACATCCTCTGACTCCAGGGTTTCGCGCGCGATCAAAGCCTCGGCGATCGCCTTCAGCGTCGCAAAATGTTCGGTCAGAAGCTTGCGCGCCAGATCGTAGCCTTCCTTCACCAGACGGCGCACTTCCGCATCGATTTCGATCGCTGTTTCTTCTGAATAATCGCGATGTTGCGCAAGTTCTCGGCCCAAAAAGATCTGCTCTTCCTGCTTGCCGAACGCCAAAGGTCCGAGCTTGTCGCTCATACCCCATTCGCACACCATCGCGCGCGCCAGCCGGGTCGCCTGATCGATGTCGTTGCTCGCGCCGTTGGTCATCTCGTTGAAGGTCACCTCTTCGGCCACGCGACCGCCCATCAGAATAGCCAGGCGCTTTTGGGCGTAACTGCGGTTCATCGAAAGGCGATCTTCCGAAGGCAGCTGCATGGTGAGGCCCAGCGCGCGACCGCGAGGCACGATCGTCACCTTATGGACGGGATCGGTCCCCGGCAGCAGGCGCGCCACCAGCGTATGCCCCGCCTCATGATAAGCCGTATTTTTGCGTTCCTCCTCCGACATCACCAGGCTGCGGCGTTCGGCGCCCATCATCACCTTATCTTTGGCCGCCTCAAAATCGCTCATATCCACGCGATCCGCACCGCGTCTCGCCGCCAGAAGAGCCGCTTCGTTCACCAGGTTTTCGAGATCGGCGCCGCTGAATCCCGGCGTACCCCGGGCGATCACGTTCAATTCCACATCGCCCGCCAGCGGCACGCGGCCCACATGCACCTGCAGAATCTGTTCGCGCCCGCGCACATCGGGATTGCTGACCACCACGCGGCGATCGAAGCGTCCGGGGCGCATCAGAGCGGGATCGAGCACATCGGGACGGTTGGTGGCCGCGATCAAAATCACGCCTTCGTTGGATTCAAAGCCGTCCATCTCAACCAAAAGCTGGTTTAACGTCTGCTCGCGCTCGTCGTGACCGCCGCCTAAGCCCGCTCCGCGATGCCGGCCCACCGCATCGATCTCGTC
>DBWM01000055.1:76309-120998 GCA_002309015.1 Myxococcales bacterium UBA1238
CCCACGAACATCTCCACAAAGTCGGAACCCGAGATGCTGAAGAAAGGCACCCCCGCTTCACCCGCAACGCCGCGCGCGAGCAGCGTCTTACCGGTTCCAGGAGGCCCCATGAGCAGCACGCCCTTCGGAATTCTTCCACCTAACCTTGTGAATTTCTTAGGATTTTTCAAAAAGAGGACGATCTCTTCGAGCTCTTCCTTGGCTTCCTCAACGCCGGCGATGTCGTCGAAGGTGACCTTCTTGGTGTTCTCGTTTAAAAGGCGCGCGCGGCTCTTGCCAAAGCTCATCGCCTTGGTGTTGGTGCCCTGTAACTGCCTCATAAATAAGAAGAAAATCACCAGCAGGATCAGCATGGGCAGCCACGAGACGAGGATGCGCTGCCAGATGGAGTCCTTTTCTGCAGGCTCATATTTAAAGGTAAACTTGGGATCGTTTTTAGCCTTTTGAGCCAGTTCCCTTTGAAAATCCTCGCCGATGGGGCCGTATACGGTGAACTTCGCGCCGCCTTCTTTCAAGACGCCGTGGATTTCGGAGCCGTCGACGGTGAGGGACTGGACTTCGCCGCGATCGACCAAATCCACAAATTGATCCCAGCTTTTTTCGCTCTCCTGGACGTTTGAGCCCGGCATGAATTGGTAAAAAGCCAAAAAGCAGCCCAGAAGAATCAGCCAAACGAACCCGGTTTTATAGGATTGGCGCACTTCGCCCTCTTTTTATGCAGTTCAATGGAGCCCTGAGCGGCGCAGCTTGCCCAAAGCCTCAAAAAATCGCGGGAAGCTAGCACAGCAGCCCATTTTCGGCAACCGCCCGCCCCGCGGAAATGACGGCATTGTGAACACGAAGTGCAAGATGTCGAGCCTCTGTGACCATAAAACACATTCGCGCCCCATAACCAAAGGCGTCCGATCTTCATTCCTAAGCCGCCCCAAACGCCTCCCGCAAGCCTGCAAGATTTGTTATAACGCGCGCACACGAAGGAAGAATTCATGAATTTTACGAATAAAATCGCGGAGTTCGTGCGTGATCGCTTCATTCCGGAAGATCGCGGAAACGGACATTTGGGCTGGTTCGAAGTGGGTCTCATCGCCGTAGGCGCGGTGGGGCTCGCGATCATGCAGTTTGGAGGCGCAGAACAGGTTTTTTACGACTGGTTTGCCGATGCCCTGCGCCGTCCCGTGGGCGATCTCTACGTCGCCTCTCCAAGAAGTCATCCTTTTTATTATTTGCTGAGTTTAACCCACTGGGTCGGCTTTTGCCTCATCGGATACGTGCTTCTGCCCGCCCTTTATTTAAAGCTGACCGGCCGCAAGCTGCGCGATTTTTACCTTGGGTTCTCTGGATTTGCGCGTCACGCATGGACCTATGGGCTGCTTTTTCTGGTGGTCATCCTGCCCGTCGTGATCGTCTCCTTCCAGCCCGCTTACCAGCAGATTTATCCCTTTTATCCCCACGCGCAGCGTTCCTGGTTCGACCTCATCGCCTGGGAACTCCTTTACGGCGTTCAGTTTTTTGCGCTCGAATTCTTTTTCAGGGCCTTTCTGCTGCAAGGCCTTCGCCCCTTCATCGGCTACGGCGCAGTGTTTTTTGCGGTCATCCCCTACTGCATGCTGCATTTTCAGAAGACGCTCTCCGAAAGCCTGGGCGCCATCCTGGCGGGCATCGCGCTGGGCAGTTTAGCCATGAAATATCGCTCACTTTGGGGCGGCGTCTGCCTGCATTGGGCGATCGCCATCTCGATGGATCTGCTGAGCCTGTTTCAAAAAGGAAAGCTCCCCCAGGTCTTCTGGCCGTTTGAGTAGATTTTATATCAATCCAGACTAAGCCCATACCGTATGCTCCAGCAGAATCTTGAGCCCGATCCCGCAGAGCACCAGCCCGCCCAGAATCTCCATCTTTCCCCCAAATTTTTCGCCGAGCCTGCCCGCCAGAAACAGCGCAACCATCGAGAGAACAAAGGTGATCACCCCGATGAGCGCCGCTGCGCCCCAAACGGAAATCTCGATCATCGCAAAGCTGAGCCCCACCGCCAGCGCGTCGATGCTCGTCGCAACCGCCAGAATCAGCAGATTCTTGAACGAAAATAAATCATCCTTCAGATTTTCTTCGCCGCCCTTCAGGCCTTCATAGATCATTTTGCCGCCAATATATCCGAGCAAGCCGAAGGCCACCCAATGGTCAAAGGATTGAATATATTGAACAAAACTGCGACCGAGCGCCCAGCCCAGGATCGGCATCACCGCCTGAAACAGCCCGAAAGCGCCCGCCATCCGCAGCTTCGCGCCCATCCTGCGCCCCGACGGCATCACGCCCGCCCCCAGCGACACCGCAAACGCATCCATCGAAAGCCCCACCCCAATCAGAACCAGCTCAAATCCGCCCATTTCTGCGCCCTTTTTCATCTCCAAGGCCGCGCCTTATAACAGAACAAGGCCCGTAATGCCCCCCCAAAAGCACGATGTGACCGATTCACCGTTTTTGTATCGAATCCGCATTGACGCTCGCTTTTCCAGACGATTTTGCATAGTAAAGGAATTTTTGAGCCCGATTTGCCTTCACCAACGGGCATTCTTTTCGCGAGGCTTTTTATGCAGTTTTCGACTCTCGCTTTTGGCCTTTCGAGCCTCCTATGGCTCCTGCCCGTCAGTGCAACGCCCCATTTTCACCCGCTCAGCAATCAGGGAACGCCTGAAAAAAACATCGTTTTTTCGCTCAACACGACCACCGGCGGCACCGTAATCGAAGCGGATCTGGATGGAGTTTGGCTTGAGACGATCACCAATGAACTGGGCGAATTCACGCAGGCCCGCTTCAGCGGCGGCGGCACCCATGGGTATCTAGGCGCTCCCAAACTGCCCGTTCTCCGAAAGCGCATCGCAGTGCCTTATGGCGGCGCCGTTCACGTCACTTCCGAAGGCAGCGATCCGATCACCCTCCCGCTCGATCATCCGCTCGCTCCAGCCCAGCGCCCGCGCCTCAAAAACCGGGCGCCCGCGCCCACCGCTTACAACGCCGCAAGCTACCAGACCACCACGGGAGATGGTCAGGGCGTCCGCATCCTGAACGAAGAAAAGATGCGCGGCGTGCGCCATGTGCTCATCGAGATCTCGCCCACGATTTACGATCCACAGGCTCAGACCCTCACGCTGTATCGCCATCAAAAAATAACGGTCACCACTGAAGATCCCCGTTGGAACGAGACCGCCAGAACCCTGCGCAAAACGCTCCCCGGATTCACGCGCGAAGTGAACTCCACCATCCTCGGGGTCAACCGTCTGCTTGGCCAAAAAGGCACATTGCCATCGACGCCCATCCATTATGTGGTGGTCGTAGCCGATCACAACAATCAGGGTTTTGAGCCCATTCTCACCCCTCTGATCGAGTGGAAGCAGAAAAAAGGCTTTAAAGTCACGGTGTTGCGCACCAGCGAGATCGGCCAGACCAAGGAAGAAATCAAAGCCCGGCTGCGCGAGCTTTACGAGTCACCCGATCCCCAAAAAGGCATCCCCACTTACGTACTGCTCGTAGGCGATGTGGAACATATCCCCTATTGGAATGGCACTGCCGACTGCGACGACGATGACGACGATTTATGGAGTAACGACGATCATGACGGGCAGGCAGCCGATCAGTTCTATGGCACCATGGATGCCGATGACGCCCATTTTGAAGAGGATCAACTCCCTGAATTCCACATCGGACGTTTTTCGGTTCACAACGCAAAAGAATTGCAAACCGTCGTTCACAAAACCCTCGCCTACGAAAAGCCTGAAAACCCCGATGCAGCCTGGTATCATCGCTCCCTTTGGGTGGCTTCCGACGATGTAGATGCCGAAGCTCAGCATACCTACGAATGGATTACCCCCGCTTTTGAGACGATCAACCACGAAATCACCACCGCTTACAAAGCTGAAGTGGGCGAAACCGAAGCGCTCGATATCGCGCAATTGGCCATTCAACAAGGTCAGGCGCTCATCAATTACTCGGGCCACGGCGCCCATGGCGGCTGGCACTGCGTTCCCGTCGACAACGAATTTGTGAATTCTCTCCCCGACAGAGGCGCTTACCCCTTTGTCGTCACCAACGCCTGCGAATGCGGCCAGTTTCAATACAACAACAAAGGCGACTGCTTCAGCGAAACCTGGTTCAAAGCTCCTGGAGGAGGCGTCGCCTCCTGGGCATCCTCCAACTACTCGCTCTGGGGGTGGGACGATTTGCTCGCAAGGGGCCTCTGGGCAGCCATCATGCCCGAACTCCGCAACACCACATCTGGCAACTATTTTCTAGGCTACAACTGGCCCTCTGAAGAAGCCTACGACACGACAGGGATCGTCACCGATTTTGCAGAAAACCTGTTTGCAGAATTTGCAGAAACCTACGAGTACTCTTACTCCGCCACCCTGCCGCTCATCAACTATGTGCGCGAGGAATATAATCTTTTAGGCGATCCTTCGCTGCAAATCTGGACCCAAAACCCCAGGCGCGCGACGCTCGAAAGGCATGAAGCACCGATCATCGGTCTGCCGCAAATCTCTTTCACGCTCACCACAGAAGACGGCCCCGTCGCCAACGCATTGATTGCCCTTCATTCAGGGAACTTTGCAACCTCAGCCTACACCAACGCCCAGGGCGAAGTCACCCTTCAGACCAGTGATCTGGTCATTCCCGGCGAGTTCAGCCTCGTAGCCACCGGTCATAACATCATTCCTGTCGAAACATCCCTTGTGTTTGACCCCGCCGACGGTCCTTACATCAACACATCGCAGCTCAGCTGGAATGACAGTGAAGGCGGCAACACACAGGGCAACGGTAATCAGCTTCCCAGCCCCGGAGAAACGCTCGCTCTCAATTTTACAGCCAAAAACTTCGGAGATCAGGCCACAGGCACCACCATCGCAACCCTCACTTCCGCGTTTACAGGCGTGCGCATCTTAAACGCATCCGTCTCATTCGACAGCTTTGAAGCGCAGGAAGAATCCAGCGGCCAGTTTCTTGTAGCCTTTGATCACTGCCAAAACCGTGAAAACATTCCCTTTTTAATCACCTTTACATCAGACAATCAAACCTGGACACGCAAGATATCTATCCTTTGCGGCAATGCGATCAGCGGACATATCTGGGACGAAGAAACACAGAACGATATTGCCAATGCCACCATTGCCTGGCAAGGCACGAAGAGAGGTCAGACTCAAAGCGATGACAGTGGTCGCTTTGTCATTCAATACATCGATGACGGCGAATACAATCTGGTCGTTTCTCATCCGGATTATCACTCATCCAAAATCAATCAGACTGTACCCTGCGATCAGGATCTGGATATTCCCATGGGTTACAGCTTAGCCATCGCCACTCCCATCGAACTTCAGGCAACTCTGTCTCTCCCAACAGAAATTACGCCTGAGCCCCATCAGGATGTAAACATTTGGATTCAAAATACAGGTAACCGCGAGCTCAGCTATTCACTCATCCCACATTGGGGCAAAGGCGATGACAGCTACGGTTACCGCTACGCCACCACCGACGATCATGAAATCGCCACCGAATGGATTGAGCCTGCAAATAAACGCACCATTCCCTTCTCGCGCACAACGCGCACCAAAGTCATCTCACTCGAAAGCAACATTGCTTTTTACGGTGTCAAATACTTGAATCTCACGATCGGCGCGGACGGCTATCTTTCTTTTGCTTCAAAAATCCCAGAGGGCTTTATTGAAGCTCATTCCATTGAGGATAGCGCAATGCCCAGTCCCATCATCGCCGCTCATTACATGAACCTGACGCCCGAAAGCAGCGGATCTGTGTATTACGGCAGTGATGAATCAAATTTTGTTGTCACATGGGATCACGTCCCAGGCGAAGATGGCAGTGGCCCATTCACATTCCAGATCGTTATCAGCAAAAAAGGACAAATCCACTTTAATTACAAGAACTTACCATCTCCGCAAGCCATCATCGGTTTTCAAAGCGCCCATGCAGACCATAGCTTAACGATTCAACCCCCCGAATATTTCCCCGCATCCATTTATATCGCCCAAAAAGCAGGCTTTATCACAGCCCCCAACGGTACCCAGAAACTCAGTCCTCAGAATGGCACCCGAATCACACTCTCCGTCAATGCCAACCAATTGCCAGAAGGCGTTTACACAAACCAATTGCATATCTCTACCAACAGTCCGCGCAACCCGAAGCTCATTTTGCCCTTAAAACTCACGATCGTAGATCACCTCGACAGCGATGACGACGGAATCGCAGACGAAATAGACAACTGTCCCCAGACGCCCAATCCGGATCAAGAGGATCGAAACCAAAACGGACGAGGCGATCTCTGCGATTGCGCGTTCATCGGTTGCCAAAACAACGAATGTCAAACCGGTCAATGTCTTGGAAATGGCTTATGCAGCTATCATTATCCAGAAGCGCAAACAGCCTGCCAGACCGACGCATGCGAAGAGGGCCATTGCGTCTCTGGAAAATGCCTGCCCAACCATGGCGCCGTTCCCCGTAAGAACTGCTGCCACAACGCCTCAGAATGCCCTCAGAGTCACGACTGCATCGATACGCGCTGCGTTCCCCCCAGCTGCTATCAATGCGACGATGACTGCGTGGAAGGTTACAGCTGCACCGAAACCCAGACCGGACGTTTTTGCCTCGCCCAATGCCAGATCAACTGCCCGGAAGGCTACAACTGCCAGGACGGCGTCTGCATGCCCGACAGCGACGACTGCAAATGCCCCGAATCCGATCAGCGCATCTGCCAGGGCAGCGATGTCTATACATTAAACACCTGCGACAAGCCCTCCCGTAAGCTCGAATCCTGCGGAGACAGAGGGTGCTACAAAGGCTCCTGCTGCAAGATTGGCGAGCAAGCCACCGAAACAGGCTGTGTGCCTTATCAAAATCCAGGCACAACCCCTGGCAAAGGGAACGGCGATGCTTCTGTCAGCGATGCTTCCATAGACGATCGACAGGGAGCAGGAAGCGATGACGGTTGCTCAAGCCTCCCCGGACAACACTCCAGCGCCTTTTTCTTGTTCGCACTCGCTCCATTTATGCTGCTCCGCAGGCGCTCCCGCCGTTAACCCCCTGCCCATTACTCTCCATCACGCACACAAATGGCTTCACCAGCCGCTGTGACATCCGCCTGATAGCCATCCCTGCATTCACATACATAGCTGCCATATGTGTTAAAGCAGAGTCCAAACGCTCCACAGTGATGCAAAGGCTCGCCTTCATCCAGCTCCACGCATTCGTCGATATCCTCGCAGCCCATATCCATCATGCGAAAACCTTTGTTGCAAGCGCAGTTAAATCCACCTTCCGTATCCACGCAGCGACCATTTTTTGCAGCACAATCGTCGAGCCCGCGCGCGCATTCATCGATGTTGACACAGCGATGGTTTGCAGAATTGAGTTCAAAGCCCGGATTGCACGCACAATCAAACCCATCTTCCGTGTTCACGCAGAATCCATGAAGATGATCGCAGTCGTCCAGATTTAAGCGGCATTCATCGCGATCAACACAGAGACCATCCTCTAAGTGATATCCCTGATTGCAAAGGCAAACGAACCCACCTTCGGTGTCATCGCAGCGTCCGTTTTCGTGATCGCAGTCGTCAAGCCCCCGCGCGCATTCATCGATGTTGACACATCGTTCTATCGAGGCGTTAAACTCAAAACCCGCCATGCATGCGCAGTAAAAGCTGCCTTCAGTGTTCACACAGTTGCCGCGTTCCCGATCGCAACCATCTGAATTTAAACGACATTCATTGATATCTACGCAGGCATTGCCTTTCTTTTCGAAGCCTGCTTTGCATTGGCAATCCACAGATCCAAAATGATTCACGCAAATACTGTGTTCCGGACAATAGGCAAGCGCGCATTCATCGATGTCAACACAAAGCCGTCTCTCAGGATCCCATTCCAGGCCCTCGTTGCATAAGCATTCATAGCTTCCTCTTAAATTGACACACCGCCCATTCATATGGTCGCAACCATCTGATTCTAAAGCACATTCATCGATATCGACGCAACGATGGCTGTCTTTGCCCAGCTGAAAGCCTTCGTTGCATTTACAGCCATAAGAGCCCGGTTGATTCACACAGGCTCCATGCTTACGATCGCAATCATCGATGCCTTCCGCACATTCATCTCTGTCGATGCAATGCGGTGTAATGCTCAAAGGATCCTGTAAAAAGCCTTCATCGCAAAAACATTCAAAGCTGCCCTCACGGTCACTGCAAAAGCCGTGCAACCGATCGCAATCATCCAATCCCCAAGCGCATTCATCGAGATTGACGCAATCAAAAAGATCTTTAATTTCAAAACCTTCCTGGCATTCGCACCGATAGCTTCCCCATAAATTGACGCAATCGCCGTGCGTTCGATCGCAAGCGTCCAGACCTAAAGCGCATTCATCGAGATCTTCGCAGGTTTTGCCGTCTGAGCCTAACTCCAGACCATCATCGCAATCGCAGGCGATCCCACCGCCCTGCAAAACCCGGCATCGACCATGTTCCCGATCGCAACCTGAATGCGCACAAGCGTCCTCTCCTGCCCCCTCTTCTTCGTGGTTCAGCCCACCATCCGGCTCCGGCTCCTGATTTTGCTCCGCTACGCAGCTCCCACAAAAAACGCCAATCCAGAACGCCCATTGCCGCATAACATTCTCCATTTTACTTAAAAAATCAGCCAGATTCGCCCGGTTTAGGCAATTCGGTCGCGGGAGTTTGCTCCAGCGCAGGCCATTGAAAGAGCTCGTTCTGCGTAATCTTGGGCGTCAGCTCAAAGGGATTAAACGCCTGATTTGAATCTTCACTTGCGGCTCTTGCCGCATCGGAAGAAACGACAGCGAAGAACGCAAAACGCAACAACGTCCCCGGTTCCCCCGATATCACCAGCTTCGACAGCGCATGGGCGGCATCTTTCCCCCAAACGGTACAGGCCCCCGGCACGCTGTCTTCAAGCGCCACCTCAGGCTTGAGCATCAGGCTGTGCACGCCCCCTTTTGAGAACCTTACATCCGCAACTCCAAAATACAAATTTTCTTGTCCTGAGCGGAGTTGCAATGTTTGCAGCCTTTCCAGCCTGGTGAAATTTCCAGTGGGCGCAATCACAAAGGCGAGCAATCCCCAAAGCCCCAGCAAACACCATCGCAGCGCTTTCGAGCGCAAAGGAAAAAACAACAAAGCTGCCAGAGAGAGACAAAAAAACCACACGCGCCACGAGAAAAATGAACTTCCCACGGAACTGGGCACAGGCAATTGCTCAAACCAGCTGAGCGCTTTCTCCAAAGAGGGACCGCGCGGTGCCAGCGCCTTTTGCAAAACCGGCCCATCCATCAAATCGCTCAAAGACACCGCCAGCACGCGAACAAGCCCCAAACCGCGCTGCTCTTCCGTCAGCACGGGCAATCCATCCGCCATCACCAGCGCGCGCGCATCTCCCTGCAGTTTCAATTCCCTGCGACTTGAAACCCGAGGCAGAGCGTGGGCCAACGCAGCTCCAGGACGTCCGGAAGGTCCCAAACGCACGTGGGTCAACCCCGAAAGCGCATCCTCATCGCTCTCATACCCCGTCGAAACCACCAGCACACTGCCCGCTAACACCGCGTCTCTCAAGGATTTTTTGGCATCTGGCGTTAAAAGTCCCCAATCCTGTGAGTCGATTAAAATCAACGGCGCGAACCTAAGCGCACCAAAGCTTTCGGGCACGTCACCCAACGCGCGATGCTCGAGCGGTAAATCAGGCTGAACGAAGTGAAGCAGTTTCTCCAAATTCGCTCTTCCCCGATTTGCCGATGTGACCCAGAGCGCCGGAGGAGACTTCGCCATATGCATGGGCTGCGATTCCACAGGCAGCGCCCGATGCCCCGTCTTTATCCAAAGATTCGGCCAGACTTCGCCTGCGCATTGCACCAAAAAGCGTGATTTTTCATAGGATTCTACTTGCAACCCTTCGTCGGTGGGCCAGGAGGGATCGGGCAACACGTCCAGATGAGTCGTCAAAACCTGCTGATTTTCAACCTCCACCAAAAGCGCGCTGCCATCTCCAAAAGGCATTTGTTTCACCGGCTGTACCACCTGAGTCTCATCTTTAGCCAAAGCCCAGCGCGTCAAAAAGCAGAAGAGGATCAACAGGTTAAAGAGATTTAATCCCAAACGCATCTAGAGGCCCTCTTTTGCCAATGCAAACAACCCGCAATCAGACAGCAGCCGCTCACCAGGTAAAAGGCGATCGCCCAACCCCAGGAAGGCCAATCCATATCGAACACAGCCGCCCATGTAAAATGTGAAAAGATCGGATCTTTGGCCAAATCGATCGACCAGGAAAGCTTAATGGCCCCTACCGGATGGAGCGCCAGCAGCCAACCGAGCACAGAAGCGCAGGAAGACTCCTTAATGAACTGAATTGTAATCCACAGAGGTGACGTTAAAAATGCTGTTATGATCACATATATCACAAGTGCCGCTACATTGACGGAGCGGCATTGGCGATCCAAAAAATCGGCCAAAATCAACAGCAACAATCCCCACAATGAAAGCACCAGGGTGGGCCGCCAAAGCAATGCGCATCCCAGCCAGGCTCCCACCCACACCAGCACCGCAGGTCCGATCAGCCCATATACGCGTAATAAAAAGCTTTTTCGGCAAAAATCCATGGCTGCGAGCCCCGCTTGAACATCGCGTTCACGGCGCCCCAAAACCAACCCTGGCACCATCAGACTCGCCGCAACCAGCCCCCAGATGCGCACAGTCGGATCGCGCGGCAAAAGGAGCGGCAACAACAGCGTAAATGCCGCCCCCACCAGCAAGCGCACCAAATCCCGCCGCAGAATAAACATCAACATCGCTCACCTTTTAGAGCGATTTCGCTGATTGGACAAAGGATTACGTCCGCGCGCGAACACAGCAAATGTTTCCACATGCCCCGTTTGAGGAAACAGATCAAACAGATGCAAATCTGTCAACAGAAAACCGCAGCGCTCCAGCATCTCAGCATCCCGCGCCAATGTAGCCGGATGGCAACTCACATAAAAGATCCTTTGCAATTCAAAAGCTTCCCGCACGCGCGCTTCCAGTTTCGGATCCCCTGAGCGCGGCGGATCCAAAAGCAGCATTTTTTGTTCCAGCAGCTGCATTTGCGTGGCATCGCTCGCAACCGCATGAACCGCCAGTCCACGTTTTTGTGCCTCGTTTTGCAGGCTTTGAACGGCTGCCCCATCGATCTCCACGGCGGTCACCTGCAAACCCGCTTCGGCCAAAGGAAAGGTAAAATTTCCGGATCCTGCAAATAACTCCAGTAATTTTGAAGATTTCAGTTCCTTTTGAGCATGCAGAACCGCATCGGTCACCGTCTGAACCAAAAGCTCATTGCCCGGCTGATGCGCCTGCACAAAGCTGCCTGCGGGCGAAATGATGTGATGGGCTCCCAAAACGTCGAACCCCTCACCAAACTGCGCACTGCATGCGGTTTCCTGACCGGCAACCGAGATCTTCACGCCGTGAATTTCTTCACAAATGGCCTCATTCGCCCGTCCTAAGATCGCCTCATAAGTGGGCCAGTCTTCGCATTCGAGAGCAATCGTTCCCGAATCGCTCTCTGCCGCAGCCGTAAGACGCAGCACGCCTTTTCCTTTGAGCACAGGCAAAAAGCGAGCGCGCAACGCCCGCAACATCCGCATCAAAACCGGCGAAAACGCTAAGCAATCCGTCACTTCAAACAGCGACTGCGTCCCCTGCTCATAGAAGCCTAACAGCCCGTTATCCCAATGCAATCGCCCTGTTGAACGCCAGCCTTGCACGGGCGGCACCGCATGCATTTGACAAGGATGGTTAAACAGATGCGTCAGATGCGCCTGAAGCGCCTGAAGCTGAAGGGCGTGATCCGCGATTCCCCAGGGACAGCCCCCACATTTTGCGGCATGCGCGCAAGGCCAATCCCGACGCGCTTTCCCAAAGGCCTCAAATTCGGCTATCTCAGCTACAACAAAGCGTTTTTTAACCTCAATCACCCGCACCCTGGCCCGATCACCCGGAGCCGCCCCGGAAGCGAACAGCACGCGACCGTCCGGAGCATGCGAGATCACCTGCCCTCCGAACGATAACCGCTCAAAAACGCAAGAAAATTCATCGCCTTCTTGCAGCGAATCCTCCCTGTGCAGCGCATTCTTTTGAGGTTTTTTTTGTATGGCTGGGCGTATCATCAATGCTGACTTTCAGGCGCATGAGGAAATTTTTGGAAAGGCTTCGTTTTTTGTATTTTCAAACGAAAATCACCGTGCAGATTGCCCAATACCTGAGTCTCGTCGCGCGCATCGATCACCTTTAAATCCGAAAAAGCGCCTTCCACCCGATCGCCTTCGCCGGTCCCCCATCGCGTAAACGTGATTTCGCCCTGCAGCGATAGGTTTTGAGAAGAATCACCACAAAGTTCAAGCAACATTAAATTGCCGCGGATGCCCTCCCCGGGCCCCACTTTTTGCGCCGTTCCTGCCGTCACCTGAGAGGGATGGGCTATCGAGAACACCAGCGCATCGCTCCGCTCCAGAGTCTGCACGCCATGCTGCATTCTTAAAATGCCCAAATCTTCATAGAGCTCCAGAGCAAAAAAATCTGCTTTTAAATCAAAGGCTTCGCAATCGTTTTGCCCATCCTTGCAGGTATAGGACTTCCCTTTGCCCCCATCGCAATGGGGCAGTTCCAAAGAGCCCGCCACAAACCCAGACCCCAAATCCGGATCGCACCCCAGGCAAAACGCCAAACAAGCGAACAACAGATGTTTCATCTCTGCATCCCGCAAACCTGTTGAACCCATTGATGCCCTCTCGCTCACAGATTCGCAAGACTCGCCTTCAAAAGACCGGATTTAAATGAATGAATTTTTGTGCATTTTGCTTCAACTGAGCTCAATTTTTAAATTTTGATGATAAATCATCAAATGACAACGCCATCGCGTCACCCATATCGACTCTGGTTTTCTCTGCAATCCTTTCCGTTTAACGCTCAAAACCCTTTGAAATCCGCCGCTACCGTTGCCACAAAAGGCGCGTCGTGATAATGACGCCTTCTTTTTTTGGGCCGCCGAGGCAGCCTGTAGACGCAACATCAACGACGGCCCAAGCCGCCTTCAATTGGAAACGATGTACACATTACTTTTGGCCCTTGGGGTCATGCTTTTTGTCATTTTCGTGCCCATGCTGTTTGGAGCGAGCGCCGCTTGGACAGTCTTGCCGGGGCTCATCATCGGCGTTCTCGTATTCGTATGGGTCAACCGACGCATCGCCAAGCGCGTCGAAGCGGTCACACAGGCGGCCGACGCAGAACTCCAGGGCCTTCAGCAAATCGCGCAGCGCGCCACCACCCCCGCCCAGGCCCAGCAGGCTCAGGCCAACATCGCACGCCATTTTGAAAACGCCATCAAAATCCTTCACTCTGGTTTTCTGTTTGCCAAATGGCAGGTGGGCGTCAGCACCATGTTGAACGCGCGCATCGGGATTTTGCATTTTACGCGCTGGATTTCGCTGCAGCAGAACGCCGCCATCAATGAAGCGATCCCCTATCTCGAAAGATCAAGGGTCAAGGGGCAAAAAGCCAAGCTTCTTCAGGCGTTATGGCCCGCATGGGCGATGCTCGCGGTGGCTTATTACAAAGGTCGCCAAAACGCTGCCAAAGCCCTCGAACTCCTCGATGACGTCACCCGGTTCATCAAAAAAGAGGGCGTATTGTGGAGCATCTACGCCTGGATTCTGGTGCAGGAAAAGCGCAACAGCGAGGCGATCGACGTGCTGGTCCGCGGCAAGGAAGCTGCGCCCAACGACAGCGTGCTCGCCGAAAACCTGGAGCTCCTGCAGAACAACAAGCCCCTGCAAATGAAGAACTACGGCGATCTCTGGTACCAGTTCGGCCTCGAACGGCCCAAGATGCCTAATTTACAGCCCAAAATGGGGCATCCCCGCATGAAAGGTCGGGGCCTCCGCCGCTGACAACGCTCACCCATCTCGGCCGCTATCGCCTGGAACGCCTCCTCGCCCGAGGGGGAATGGGAGAGGTGTATGTCGCCGAACTGCAGGGTGCAGCAGGTTTTTCCCGCCAGGTCATCATAAAGCGCATATTACCGCATCTCGCAGCCGATCCGCAGTTTGTCCGCAAATTCATCGACGAAGCGCGCCTGATGGTTCAGCTCCACCACGGCAACATCATCCGCGTCGAAGAATTGAACGAGGAGGCGGGCGAACTCTTTATTGTGATGGAATATTTGCCGGGCCGCGATTTGCGCGCGATCCAAAAGCGGATGCTCGCGCAACACCGCACCATGCCTGCGGATTTGGCTGCCTGGCTGCTCACCGAAGTCTGCGCGGGGCTCGATTACGCCCATCACCGCACCGACGCCAACGGGCAACCTTTGGGGCTCGTCCACCGCGATGTGAGTCCCTCCAACATCCTGGTGGGTCCCGGCGGCGAAATTAAAATCACCGATTTTGGCATCGCATCGGCTCGAGGCTGCCTGCACGAAAGCGTCTCGGGCGTCCTTCAGGGCAAATTCCTCTACATGAGCCCCGAGCAGGCCGAAGGCAAAAAACTCGACGCCCGCAGCGATCTCTTCTCGGCCGCCCTCATCCTTTACGAACTGCTCTCGGGACACCGCCCCTTCGAAGCCGACAGCGAAGTGGCCACCCTTAAGCTCGTCCGCGAAGCCAACATTCCGCCCATCGACGATTATTGCCCCGATATCGATCCCGAGCTCGCACAAATTTTACATACCGCGCTCGCGCTCAATCCCGACGATCGATACAGCTCCGCCGGTGCCTTTTCGCGCGCGATCCTCACCTATCTGGTCACCAATCATCAAGAGCCTTCAGCAGCGCAACTGGTTGAATTTACATCAAAATTATTCCCCGAGGGCTTCATTGAAAGCGCCAGCGAAAAGCCCCTTTCGCTCGACGACGCCTTTAATTTAGAGCTCGGAGCGCTCAGCGCTCAAAATGCATCGACCAGGCAAACGCCTTCGATCAGCACCAGGCCCGCTCGTCCGGCATCTTCAGAAACAACCGAAGCAGAGGCACAAAACGCGGCTGCATCTTTGGCCGTAACGAGGCGCTCGGGACTTTTCAGACTCGAATCGCAGCAAATCGCCCAACAGAATACGCCTGGAGATTCTTCCGGCGTATCGGCGATTTCTCAACAAATCAGTCAGGTTACGCCAGCTCAAATACCTCAGGTGGTTCGGGCAAGCCGCTTTTGGCCCGTCACCACGGTCGTGGTCGCGCTCACCGCGTTGGCTTTTTTGTTTTACTTTCACGATCGCCCACAGGAAGGCTATTTAGACCCCACCGTCACATCGAGCGAGACGCCAGAACAGGCGATCCCTCAGGCCAAAATCACCGTCGATGGCAAAAACTGGGCCCCCAAAAAGGCTTACCCCGCCAATCGATGGCTCGAAATCTGTGCCAGTGCCGAGGGTTACGAGCGTCAATGCCAGGACATCCATCTCGAACATCACAAAACCGCGCAACCGCGATTTGAGCTTCAGCGGCGACCCACATTAGAGGTGCTCTTCGATCCCCCAGATGCTCAGGCCGACGTGACGTTAAACGGCAGCGCCATCGAACTGCCTTACGACAATCTCACCGCCGGCAGCTACGCCGAACTCTGCGTGCTCCTTCGCGATCCGCGCTTTCAACCGCTGACCACACCCTGCAGGCAGCTCAAAATCGAATCGGGCAAAAAACATAAAATCGCCTTTCAATTCGAGCTCTTAGCGCCCGTGGTCGAATCGCCCGATGCCGCCGTTCCGGATCCTCCGCCAACATCACCAACGCCGCCAGCCCCGCCGAAGCCAGGTCATAAGCAGCGCAGCTTTACGATCACATCGACGCCCGCAGCGCAAGCGGATTGCGGATCTTCAGGTCAGGGCCCAACGCCGCTCACCCTTGCAGTCTCGGATCAGGCGCAAACCTGCCAGCTGACGGCGCCCCATTACGCACCGCGAAAACTGCAGATTCCGGCCCGAAACCGAAGCAACAAACATGTGACGCTTCAACATATGGCCCAGCTCACCCTTCGCGCGATGCCCGCCTACGCCTGGATTTACCTGGATGGTCAAAAATTGACGCAAGGCCTCTATCAGGGTGAAATTCCTCCAGGCCCCCATCTGCTCGAAATCCGCCATGAAATCGACGGTCACTTAAAGGGCACCAAATCGACCCGCATCAACATAAATCCCAATGAAAACAAGCACTTGGTATTGGAGATTGAGGGATGAGCGACGATGAAATCACGCGCACGCATTTGGCGATGAGCTACGAAAGGCTGGCCGGACGCGAATACAGCCTTGAAGTCATCGAAGGTCCCGACAAAGGGCGCAGCTTAAAAACCCGCGCAAGGCTCATCCGCATCGGCACCAGCCCGGAATGCGATTTGGAACTCAATGACGAGACGGTCAGCCGCATCCACGCCCGCATCGAACTCGACAGCCTGGGGCACCGCATCATCGACGAAGATTCCAAAAACGGCACTTATATCAACAACTTACGCATCAAAGATCTCTATTTGCCCTCGCAGATTGCCCTGCGCATCGGCAACGACATCCTGCTCTATCAGCAAGGCCAGGAACAGGTCGAAATCGAACTCAGCCGCTCCAGCGAATATTATTCGATGATCGGCCAATCTCCGGCCATGAGAGAGATTTTCGCCGTTTTAGAGCGCGTCGCCCAAAGCGACATGACCATATTGGTTGAAGGCGAGACGGGCACGGGCAAGGAATTGGTGGCCGACGCCCTCCATCAGGGATCCAAGCGCCGGGGACCGTTGGTCGTCTTCGATTGCTCTGCGGTCGCTCCCAATTTGATAGAATCTGAGCTGTTTGGCCATGTGAAGGGCGCATTTACAGGCGCAGCCCAAAGCCGGAAGGGTGCCTTTGAACGCGCGCAGGGTGGAACGCTTTTTCTCGATGAAATCGGGGAGTTACCGCTCGATCTGCAACCCAAGCTGCTGCGCGCACTGGAGCAGCGGGAAATCCGTCCCGTGGGCGGCGATCACCCCATCCGCGTCGACGCGCGCATCGTAGCGGCCACCAATCGCCATCTGCAGCAGGAAGTTGAGGATGGTCACTTTAGGCAGGATTTGTATTATCGTCTGGCGGTTTTGCGCATCGCGCTTCCCCCACTCCGACGCCGCACCGAAGACATCCCCCTGCTGGTCAATCATTTCTTAAAAAACATCAAAGGCAAGGCGCCCCAGGTGGGCTACGAGACGATCGTCAAGCTTCAGCATTACGCCTGGCCCGGAAACGTGCGCGAACTCCGCAATTTTGTAGAGCGCGCGGCGGTGCTCGCCACCGAAGATCGCATCGAAACGCGTTTTTTGGTGCCTCCCACATTCGGCGAAACCACAACTGCGCCTGCAGCGAGCGGTGCACCGATCGACGTGAGCCTGCCCTTTAAAGACGCCAAGGCGCGCCTCATCGAAAACTTTGAGCGCGAATACTGGACCGAGCTTTTGAAGCAGACCGACGGCAACATCTCCGCCGCCGCCCGAAGCGCGGGGATCCATCGTAAGTCTGCAGAATATTTATTAAAAAAGCTCGATATACATTTCTAAACATTCTCTCGCCAAACCTTACTCGCCCAACGCGCCCGATCGTGCCAAAATGACCGGTTATGATGCGCGCACGAGTGATATTGAGCTTCTGTCTCCTTTATGCGGTGGCCTGCCAGCCCGAACGCGAATATTCGGGACTCTGGCAGCAAAAAGGCGGCGATTCTGCTGGTGACGGCTATGTTTACGAGCTGCACCTCGGTCGCTACGGAGACAGCCTCTCGGGCATGGTCGTGCGCTATCTCGATCAAGGTGAAGGCTACAGTTACGAGCGCACCAGCGAATGCGGCTGTTTTTTAATCGAAGCCGGCCGCGTTCACGAAAATCACCTGCGATTTCAGCTCCATCGCCCCGATCTGCCTGGCCCCACCGAAGCCAAAAGCGAGAATCCCGCCTGCAGCCCCATCCCGACCGATCTCTGCCAGGAGCGTATTTTTGTTTTAAACGGCGATGATGAAGAATTGACGGGCCAGATTTTATGCAACTCGGATGATCCACAGCCCCTCAGGGTCACCTTTCATTCCGTTTTTGGCCGCACGCGCACCGTCTGCATTCAAGAGGAGGAGTGATGTTTCTGCGTTGCCCCTCTGCATTCAAAATCGCCTTTTATTTTGCGACGTTACCAGCGTTTACTTCGGCTCAGGAGAGCGATATCGAACGCTTGCGCATGCCCTTTTCGCCCGACGAAGAGCGCCCGCGCGTCATCATTTATCCGCTCATCGATCAGCGCTGCCTGGCCTCAGAAAAGCAGGAAGGCACCAATGCGCTGCCGCCGGAAGATCTCTCACTCTGGGCGGATTTTCTGAAAGAATTCAGTAAAAACAGCAACTTAAACATTTCTTTGCCCGAAGCGACCGTACAGAGCATCGAGCAAAACAAGCCCAATCGGCGTTCGCTGGACGCGATTCAAAAACTGGCCAACCGCGCTTACGCCGATTACCGCGAAGTGCGACTTGAAGAGGCCATCGAAGGCCTGCGCGATGCGGCCGACGGTTTTTATGCCATCGAACATCATATCATAGCGCCCCGTGAAGTGGCCCGACTCACGCTCACCATGGGGCTCGCTTATTTGGAACTGGGGGATCAGGCCTCCGCTGCAAGCGCATTTCGAGAGGCCTTAAGCGTCGATCCCTGCTTACGATTGCGCGCCGGATACGATCACCCCAAAGCGGTGGAACTCTTTGAACGCATCCGCAGCGAGCTCGCCCATCATCCCGAGGAACCCCTCGATTTTTCTACAAGATCGCCTTCTTCAAGCTTTCTGCTGCGCAGCCGCCTTTTGCCGGACGGGCATCTTTCCATCGTCATGCAATCGACCGCCGGCGTCAGCTTTGACCAAGCTTCCCAAAAACCTGGCAGCGCGAGTCGGCTCGCCAGCCGCCTGGCCACCTGCCTGCCCTTCACCTACAAGCGCAAGTCCCAGCAGAGCAAAAAGCATCTCTATCTCGACGGCGGCTTTGCCGATTTTGTTTTCACTGAGCGTCCCGTCGAAATGTTCAATAATGTGGGGATAGTAGCGAACGCAAGCTGGCTTTTGGACAAGCATGTGGGCCTGGACTTGCGGCTGGGGCTCTTCAACAGCTCGCGGGATCGCGAAGAAGATTTGAGGCAAGACATCCAGACCTTCCGCCTTGCACTGGGTCCCAGTTTTCAGATTTTATTTAATAAATTCAGGCTGTTCAGCGTCATCGGGCTCGAATTGGCCTCGATGGGCAAAGTGATCACCACCGATAACGCCGCCTGCAAATATTTTTCACAAAACGATCCCATTCCCTCCAGCATTTGCGACCACGACGTCGATATCAGGCGCTCGGAAGGCTCCCTTCATATTGGCGCAAGCCTCGCCCTCGGATTCGCGCTCAACATCGGCAGCCGGCTTTACACAGGACTTCGCGCGGAAGCGGCCTGGTACAGCTACGAAACGGAGGAAAACGCGCTCGGCCTCCCCATTGGCGGGCAGCTCTTTTTAGGTTATCGCGTATTTTGATTGTAAAAACGGTGGGTTAAGAAGCTGGCTCGGTTGGATGACCGATTACGGGGCGGGTGTAGTCGCTGTTTCGGCGTTTTCGGCAGGTTCAGGCAACGCTTTGCAGGTGCATTCGGTCACAGAAAGATGCTCTGTTTCTGCAGCCTTATGGGCCTTATCGCAATCCCTGCGGGTCTCGTATTTTTGTTCCTCGCCCTTGGCGGAATCAAAAATGAACCAATATTCGCAGGGCAACTCGTTCATATCGATGACCTTGAGCAATCGATAATCTCCCGCCGCAGAATCCTTGGTCCAGAGATGCTCCGAGACGTGGAAGTCAAAATCTTCGTAACCTGCCAGTTTTAATTCATATTTATCGATCTGGACGATATTGACATCGCTGATGTTGGTCGGCGTTTTCGCAGGATCACCGCAATGCTTGCTTTCAAGATCGCACATCATGCCGTCCGAGCAGGAAGCATCGTCCACGCATTCCGGAGCGCCGGGCTTAGGCGCCACAATGGGCTTGCCATTTTTGTAGATCAAAGCCTGCGGCGGATCGGATTCGATGCGCATGATGCCGTAGCGCTTTTGCTTGGCCATCTGCTCTTCCAGCTGAGTCAGCCTGCGTTCTTCGAGGCGCGCACGGCGCAGATCCAGGGCTTCCTGATTGGAAATCGTGTAAAAATAATAGAATCCGGCTCCACCGACGCCCAGCATCAGAAGGATCAGGAAAAAGTTTAAAACTCCATGCGTTTTGCCCGAAGACCTGGCCACAGAAGAGAGATCGACCTCTGCGCCACCATGGGGCTTCAACAGCTCGATGGACTTTTGATAATATTCCTTTTGGGTCAGCACAGCTTCAGGTTTTGGAGCTTTTTTAGAAGGTTTCTGCTGACTTGCAGCTTTTTTGCGTTTCTTCTCAGATTTCTGATCAGCCGAGCGCGCTTCACGGTTTTCCTGCACATTTTCTTGCGCTTCCGCCGCCTCTGCTTTATGCCCAAGCCCCACTTCGGCAGCCAGTTGATCTAAAAGTTCATCGCTCGAAAGCGCATTCTGTTTTTCTTGATTCTCGGCCATTCAAAACACTCGCGATGAGCCTCCCAAAACGGAAGCCCATAAAAAAAAGCGCACGTAGTATCCACGATCTCAAAAATGGCTGCAATATTCCTGCGCGCTCGAAAAGTAAAGTGAAGTGATTTACACTGTTTTATGTTTTTGCGTTCTCTGATGGCTGCTTGACGGTTGAAAGCTCAGACGGTATCATCGGTCAGCTCATTAGCCGTCGGACGGAATCATGGCCACAACGAACGCTCCCAACGATTCTAAAGCCTCTTCTCTCGGGCTCGATCTGCACGATCTCGTCGACTTCAGCAACGAAGATCCACTGCCACAGGAGGCTCAAAGCGCTGCAACTCCAGGCAGTTCAACAACCAATGAGCCCAAAGCGAGCAATACCTTCAGCGGTAAGGGTGACGCCCTTTTAGGCGATATTGCCGATATGATCGCCGCCGAAGGTCAGGCGGAAGCGGAAGCCATCGAAGCGGAGCGCAAAGCGAAAGAGGAAGCGGAGCGCAAAGCGAAAGAGGAAGAAGAAGCCGCCAAACGCGCTGAAGTGGAAGCCGGTCTTGCGGCCGAAAAAGCCCGTCAGGAAGCCGTAGAAGCGGAACGCCTCGCCATTGCCGAGCGCGCCCGACGCCGCGAACTGGGGTTGCCTGAAGAAGACGAAAAGCCCGCGCCTCCGCCAGAGCCAGCGCCCGCTCCGCCGCCTCCGCCCCAAAAGAATATTGCCCTCTATGTCGCCATTTGTTTTGGCGTGCTGTGCGTTTGCGCAACCGTTTTGATTGCGGTCTGGTTCCTGAAGGCTCCACCGCCGGCACCGCCTCAGCCGCCAACCCCCATCACCGTTGTGACCACGCCTACGGTGCCCGTGCCCGTCGTTCCGGATGAGCCCGAGGATGCCGAAGTGGAAGAAGAGGATGCTGGCGATGCCGGAGAAGTCAAAGATGCCGGTCCCAAGAAGCCGATCCGCACCACAACGGGCAGAGGTGGTGGCGGCAAGCCGACAAAGCCGGGCGGCATTCAGCTGAACTTCGGCAAAGGCAAGGGCGGCATCACCTACTGATCCCTCCCCTTTCAGCCATCCCTCTCCTTTCAGCCCTCCACCAAAAGCACTCTAACCCCTTACAAACACAAGCCAAACGCCCAGTCTTCCGCAAGATAGCAATCGCAATCAGCGCTGCTTTCCATACAAATTCTGATGCATTTCGAACCATCGCCCGCGTTGGCGCAAATGGCGTGATCTGCGCAATCCGATGAGCTCTGACAGCCGCCGCCTTCGCGAACCGTGCCCACAAAACCGCAAAGGCCTCCGTCCAAAGTCAGGCGATAAGGCCTGCAATGCGCGAGACCTGAGCAGCCATCTTCGCTCACCGAGCAGTCTATTTCTGAACAAAATCCATAGGTTAGGTTTTCTGAAGAGTAGTCCACGCAAACGCGGTTGCCGCTGCAGTAAGGTTGAGAGGGATCACAGATGCGCGTGCAAACGCCGCGCTGATGCCCATTGGAATCCGGATCGAGCGGATCGTCGGGATCGTCGAGACAAAGCAAACCAACTCCGCAGGTGAGCCTGCGATCGGCCTCGCTTCGCCCCTTCACCTGTGCATCGCAGGCCCCGCCTTCCAAAACATCGCCCGCTTCAGCGCAATACCCCATGGAATCGTTGAAAGGAATGCAGCTGCCCGTCCATTGCGCCTGAGATCCCGCATTGCATCCGAAAAACAAAGTGCCGTTGTTCTGAGAGGCGCCGCAGAATTGATAATAGCACGCTTTTCCTGATTGAAATTCGGTACATACACGATCGAGTGGGCAATCCTCGTCGTTTTCGCAGCGCCAGAGGCAATAGCCTCCGCCGGATGTCGTGGGGATGCAAATCTGTCGCCTCGCGTCGCAATCGCTGTTACCGCTGCAATCGGCCATCTCTTCGGGCACGCATCGCCCGGAATCGCAGGTCTCGCCCACCGCGCAGTGATAGTCGGTCACGCAACTGCCGTCCGCGCGCACGCACCGATGGTTCAGGCAGGTCTCGCCCTCCCTGCAATCGTAAATGCATTCGGGAATTGGTTCACAAGCTCCTGAATTTACACATCTTTCTGACCTCTTGCAGCCCGTCACGTGGCAGTCAGGGAGGCAATAAGGCTCGCCCTGCTCCGTGATGCCCCGGCAGCTCCAGCCTGAACGGCAATCGCCGCAGGCTTCTAAACAAACCTGTTCATTCTTCCAGAGAGCGCAGCGGCCGCCTGCGCATAAGTCATCGTTTTCACAGGTGATTTTGCAAAAGCCATTGGGGTAGCCTACATCGATCACGCATCTGCCCGCCACGCATTGATCCTGAGACTGGCATGCAGCGCCCGGCAGCACCTGCTCGGTCTCACAGTCTCCCGTCGCGGAATTGCAGATTTTGCCCGCTTCGCAGCGCACAGCAAGGCAGAGGTCAGAAAGAGCGTCGTCGGTCGCCCCGGCCGAATCCTCTGTCGAGGCATCATCTGTAGCGTCAATTTCAATTGTTACATCTACGGTTACGTCATTTTCAGCCGATACGTCCAATCTTTCAGCATCGATGCCCGATGCGTCAGCCGCAAGGTCGCTTTGGGCATCCAGAGCCGGAAAATCCTCTTTTTCTTCTTTTTCATCGGCGCAAGCCATCAGAGCCGCGGCCAGCATCAAAAAAACGAAGCGCATGCTCATCACCCTCACATCAAAAGATTGTGCGCATGCCCAGTCCCCAGGCGCAGAAGCAACGGGATTTCATCATTCAAAAAAGCAGCTTTTTATCATACCCAAATTGCTGTGTTGACGATTGGATTCAAGGTTTCTATATGCAAAGATCAGTTTGAGGAGAACGATATGAAACAGCATGGATTGGTCGTTGCGGTCGTCGGTGCAACCGGTGCCGTTGGACGCGAAATGGTGAGCATTTTAGAGGAATCGAGCCTCAATGTGGCGGAACTGATCCCTCTGGCATCGGAGCGCTCGCGCGGTGAACATATTGAATTCAAAGGAGAATCCGTCGAAGTAGAGGTCCTCGAAGAGGATTCCTTTGCGGGGGTGGATTTGGCCCTCTTTTCGGCGGGCGGTGCGGTCAGCAAAAAATTTGCGCCCCTCGCTGTGGCCGCGGGCTGCACGGTGGTCGACAACACGAGCGCCTTCCGCATGGATCCCAACGTACCTCTGGTGATCCCCGAAGTGAACGCCGAAGCCTTAAAAGGGCATCACGGGCTCATCTCAAACCCCAACTGCTCCACCATTCAGATGGTGGTCGCGCTCGAACCTTTGCATCGCTGCTTTGGCCTTAAGCGCGTCGTCTGCTCAACCTATCAGTCCGCATCGGGAGCCGGCCAGCGCGCCCTGGACGAACTGCGGGATCAAACCGTCGACATCCTCAACTTCAAAGAGCCTAAGCACGAAAAATTCCCGAGGATTCTCGCATTCGACATTATTCCCCAAATTGGGAGTTTCTACGAAGACGGCATCAGCGAAGAAGAGCGCAAGATGATCCAGGAACCCAGAAAAATCATGGGGTTACCCGATCTTCAGGTGAGCGCCACCTGCGCGCGCGTGCCGGTCTTCATCTGCCACGCCGTTTCGGTCAATGCGGAATTCGAAAAAGATGTGGATTTAGAGCAGGCCAGGGATGCCCTCCGAGCCTTCCCGGGCGTCAAATTGTTCGACGGCGAAAACCCTTACGCGACCGCCCGCGATGTATCGGGTGAAAACGACGTTTACGTAGGCCGCCTGCGCCGCGATCCCTGCCGCAAGAACGCACTCGATTTTTGGGTGGTCGCCGACAACCTCCGCAAAGGCGCCGCCCTCAACAGCGTTCAAATTGCAGAAGCCCTGGTTCAGGCTGACATTTTGTCATTTAAGCGCAACTAAAACGGACAGACTGTCACATTGAGCCTGCAAAAAAGAAAAGAGAGCGGGGCCTTTTGAAGAAAAACCAAAGCTTTTCAAATGCGCCCGTAATTTGTATAAGCTCCCACAACTTGGCGTCATCAGAAAACGGTCCGCCTTTTTAAGGCCGTTTTGATGCGTTTTGCCTTTATTTGTTCCGGAGGACTTCATCCTCATGTTGACTCGCCCGCTCCCCATCGTCGCTTTATGCAGCTTTCTGGCGCAGAGCGCCTGGGCTCAAACTTCCTCAGAGCTTGAATTGACAAGCAGTTTTTCGATCACCGAAATCGGTATCGACGACTGTGCTGACGACATCGATGGCCAGCTGAACCTGTCAGGCAACTTTACCAACAGTTCGAGTTACAGCGGCTATGAGCTGCGGCTGACGTTTGACATTGGCCAGGAGCCTTGCTCGCGCGACACGCTGAACTCCTGCCCCAAATACAGCGGCTCGGTCACAGCAGGTTGCGGTTGCCTCAAGTCCGGCAGCACGAGCAGCATCAGCTATACCGGCAATCTCAGCGATATCTTGGAGAATTTAGGACAAATCTGCGATTCCTCAAACGGAAGCAGCGAAATCCGCTTTTACCTCGAGTATTATAACGAAAGCGACTCGAGCAATACGGTCGAACTGCGCAGCACTGCTCAGGAAATCCATTTTGATTTCAGCCGCCCGGACGCCCCGAGCAGCGCCCCCCGGCTTTCCCCCGGTGAAGAAGCGATCACTGTGCGCTTTGACAGCATCAGCGGCAGCGACATTGCTAAATATGAGGTCTGCTATAAAGAAAGCAGCTCGAACAGCACCGAAGACGCGGGCACAGCAGACGGCGACACAACCGAAGAAAAAGACGCAACCACTGAAACTCAAAAGCGTTTTAAGGCCGCTTCCGATAGCAACGAAAGCCTGAGAGGCGACTTTTCGCATTGCTCCTCGGTCTCGACGGGCGAAAGCAGCCACCGCATCGAAGGCTTAAGCAACGACACCACCTATGAAGTGGTTTACGCCGCCATCGATAATGCAGGCAACCGAGGCCCCAACAGCCCGAGCGCATCCGCTGCCCCTGCCGAAGTCGATGATTTTGCAGAGGTTTATTCCAAGAGTGGTGGTCGCGAAGAAGGTGGATGCAGCAGCTTGCCGGGTCTCAGCCCGAGGACGCCGTTATGGCTGATCGCAGCTTTGGTCCTGGTCGGCCTTGCGCGATGCCGCCTGCGCAGAAAAAGCCTGGCAGGGCTCAACTTACTGGTTTTATTCGCGCTGTTGCCTGCGACCGCTCACGCCTACCGATTTGGTACGGAAACCCCGCGCTCGACTTCGGTTGAATTGCGGCTTACTTCATTCCAACCTGGCATCGATAAAGAGTTTTCGATTCCAGAAGGTCAATCAGGGCCTTACGAGCGCATCTTTGGCAACGATGGCGACTGGCTGTTTTCCGTCGCCGTTTCGGAGCATTTTTTCCAGGCCTTTGGCACCGCATCGCTCGGCGGCAGCATCGGTTTTTGGAGCGCTGAAGGTTCAGGCATTTCGGCCAGTACGGACGATGTTTCCGACAAGACCTCGTTCCATATTTTTCCCATGGCCCTCGAAGTCAGCTATCGTTTAGATGAATGGCAGGATTATATTCCTCTGGTCCCCGTAGCCCGTTTAGGACTGGATTACTATTTTTGGTACATCAATGACGGCAACTCCGAAACTGCCCGTTTTGAAAATGGAAATAAGGCGATGGGCGGCACCTGGGGCTGGCATTACACGCTGGGCATCCATATTCTGCTCGACTTCTTTGCTGAAGGCATGGCCGGCGATTTTGACAACGACGCGGGCGTAAACAACAGTTATTTTACCATTGAATATCAATCGTCCCACGTCGACGATTTCGGCTCCTCCAAATCCTTCCGTCTGGGCGACAATATGTGGGTCTTTGGCCTCGGCCTCGACATGTAATGCGCCGCATCCTCTTCACCGTCGAATATGACGGCACCGGCTACCACGGCTGGCAAGCGCAGGCCGGTCTCACCACCATCCAGGGCGAACTCGCCTCTGCCCTCGAAGCTCAATTCGGTTTTCCCATTCAGGTTGACGGCGCAAGCCGCACGGACGCAGGCGTTCACGCGCGAGGTCAGGCCGCAGCCATCAGCCTCGATCACCCCATCAGTTTAAAAGGCTTCGTCAAAGCATTAAACCAGCGACTGCCCTCTCAAATTGCCATTCGGGATGCCCGAGAGGTCGAGCCCGATTTTGTGCCGCGCTTTAAAAGCTTAGGGAAAACCTATATTTACAGGTTTTATTGTTCCAAAGAGCGCTGGCCGCTGATCGATCGATATGCCTGGCGCGTCTTTTGGCCCCTCAATTTTGAGCGCCTCCTCGAAAGCACGCCTTACCTCATCGGCACGCACGATTTTGAAAGCTTTGCCGACAGCGATGGCACGCATCAAACCAGCATCCGCACGATCACGCGCATCGCATTCGCGCCCGATCCCCAGATTCCCGGCCTCTACGCGCTCACCTTTTGCGGCACCGCTTTTTTAAAGCATATGATCCGCAACCTGACGGGCACCCTGATCGAAATCGCGAGAGGACGATTACGCCCAGAGCAGATTCCACAAATGCTCGCCGCGCGCGATCGCTCCGCTTCGGGCCCATCGGCCCCTGCCTGCGGACTCACGCTTGAACGCGTACATTTCGCGCTCTAACTTATTGTTTTTAAAAAAGTTTTAGAGATTTACGGGTGGGATTAGAAGAAGCTCGCCTGAATGCCGACGTTCAGATCGACATGTTGGGAGGGGGAATCACCAATCAGGTGATAGAAATCGGGCGTGACCACCAGCGCAAAGAGATCGGAGAAGGCCCAATGGTATGAAACGCCGAGGGTGTAGCAGAAAGAACCATCCCGGGAATAATCGAGCAGAGACGGTCCGGTTCCATTCTTGCTTTTCACACTCACCATATGGCGCACATGCCCAATACCACCGCCCGCGCGCAAAATGAGACTGTGAGGCGCATGATCGACCACCTTAAACTGCGCCCGGCCACCCTCGAGGTGATCAAATTCCACGAACTGCATGCGCAGGAAGGCACCCAGGCTGAACCAGGAAGTGACGTTAAAGTCGACTTCGAGCAAACTGTGGAACGGCGCCAGCGCCAGGCCAGTGCTCAGACGCTTATGCTGGTGAATCGATTCCGAGCGATCGGTGATCCTCCCCACTCCGGTCCCTAAACTGAGCGTGAAATTCATGTATTTTCGGCCAGAAGAGGAGCTGCCCTCTCCCACAAAATCCTCTAAATTGGATCCCATGGGGATGTCGTTGTTCACAGGGGCTTCGATGCTCACCACGACCGGATTCTTGCCTGAGCCATATTGATCGAGGCGATTGCCCTGACGATCTTCTACCGCGATGTAATATTTTAAGCTTTGCCCCACGATGTAACGATTTGGAATGCGCGTCTCAAAATCGCGTTCCCCTTTGGGAAGCATCTCAAGCTGCTGCGTCATTTCCATCGTATCGTTCTTAAAATATAAATAAGCTCTATATACTTTGCTATTCAGCTTGCGCGAAACCGTAATCGAAATCGGCAAGGACTCGCCCACCATCAGGCGTGAGGGCGGATAATGAATCAAATCACGGTCGCTGGTTTGCTCAAAGTCGGTCCTCTGAGCCACCAGTCTCTGAGCTTCATCGAACAGCTTGCTCAAAGAAGGCGTTCTCACATTGGCTTCCAGCACGAGCGAAGGATCGATCTGCAGAGCCTTATGGAATGCGTCCACTACAGCTTTGGGATCTTTTTCGAGATTATGCTGCACAATCGCATAATTCATATAGACATTGGCAGCGGTCTTATCCTGAAGCTGATGTTGCTCGATCAGATTAACCGCTTGCTGCAATGCAGTTTCCGACTGCTCAAATTCCAACTCATCGTACAGGGATTCGGCTTTCGCCAGCAATTGTGCAACGTTGCGCTCCGCTGGAGACTGCGCAAAGCAAGACGAAGCGCTGATCGCTAATAAAATCAATGAGTTTAGTATCGTGCGCATATTACTTAATGATGATGAATTCGACACGACGGTTGGCCGCTCGACCTTCCGCAGTTCGGTTATCCTCGATGGGTCTCTCTTCGCCGTAGCCGATCGCTTCCATGCGCGAAGCCTCGACGCCCTGGTTGATCAGGTAACGCCGGACCGATTCCGCACGGCGTTGGGAGAGCTTCTTGTTGTAAGAATCTTTGCCTTTACTGTCGGTGTGGCCTTCGATGCTGACGCGAATCTGAGCGTGATCGCGCAACGCCATCGCCACTTCATTCAATAAGCCAAACGACTTCGACAAAATCACATCCTTGTTGGTGGCAAAGTAAATCGTTTGCTTCAACTCGATGTGATCGTCGTGAACGATGATCGATTTATACAGATCGGGGCAACCGTCCTCATCCTCATCGCCGTCGAAATCTTCGGGCTCGTTGGGACATTTATCGATCCCCTTGCATTTGGCGGCATATTGCGCGCTCAACCCGCGCTCGCTCACCCAGGGATCGCAAATGCCATCGAGATCGTTGTCGGGATCGGGACAGCCGTCTTCATCCTCAAAGCCATCGAAATCTTCGGCATCGTTGGGACAGGCATCGCGCCCGGAGCAAGAGGGATAATCCGCAGTCAGCCCCTTATCGCTCACCCAGGAATCGCAGATATTGTCTTTATCGTTATCGGGATCCGGGCAGCCGTCTTCATCCTCAAAGTTATCTAAGTCCTCAGGATCATTGGGACATTTATCGTCGTGATCGAGGATGCCGTCTTCGTCGTTGTCGGGATCGGGACAGCCGTCACTATCCTGGAATCCATCGAAATCTTCGGGATCATCCGGGCAGCGATCTTCGCGATCGAGGATGCCGTCTCCGTCGCGATCTCTGTTTTCCTGGCATTCCGGCCGAGGAGCCACCAGCTCCGATTTTTCTGTAGCTTCCAGGGCCAGAGCGAGATGCTCCTGCGCCTCAAAATACTCACCCTGATCGAGCTTGAGATAGGTGAATTCAAGCTCGGATCGCGCAACCGCGTAATCCTCAGGAGCGCATTTGTAAGCGGGCTTTTCTACTGCATTTAAGCGGGTTTCGATGCTATCGGCCTTTGCACGCACAGCGCGCCCTGCACAGCCTGCCACACAGCACAAAGCTGCCAGACCGACGATCCAACGACAAAGCGAACGGCTTTTCACAGCGAACGTCCTCCCGTCGGCTTTGAACCCGGCTTTTGTTTTTGCGAAGGCTGTGCCGGGGATTTCTTCTGCGGCTTTGGAGCGACAGGCTCTTCCACAGGATGATTCAGCGCCAAATCCTTGGCCTGCTCGGCAAAAGACTGAGCTTCCTTCGCCAAATCCATTGCAGCCTGAAATTCGGAATAGCCTTCTTCAAGCCGCGCCTGCCGCAAATTCATCTGGGCCCGCCGATACTCGTAAATCGCGTATGTCTGAGCCCCCGCACCATCCGCTGCGTCTAACGCAACCTGAGCATCCGCAATCGCAATTGCTGCAGAAATAGGACCGCAGCCGCCCAAAAACGGCACAAGCCCTCCCGCAATCAACACAAGCGCGCATCGATCAAACCAAGCCACAACGAGCACTCCTCGCGCAAAACAAAGGCGTTTGATATATACCGCTTTGCGAACGGGCGTCAACAAGTCAACCGAGCAGCTGCTCAACCTGCTCGGTCACCTCGTCCCCACCAATGCCCTGTGCCACAGACAGCTCCTGCACCAAAAGCTGCATCGCCATCTCGTATACGCGCTTTTCACCATAAGAAAGTTGTTTATCTGCGCGCATCAGATGGAGATTTCGAAGCACTTCTGCCACTTCAGTCAATTTGCCCGTTTTGATTTTGTCCATATAAATCCGCTGCCGACGGTTCCAGTTGAGCTCATCGACAGTGAAATGGGACGCTTTCAAAACCTCATTGACTTCTTTGATTTCGGCTTTGTCGACCAAATTGCGCAAACCAACTTGCTCGACCTTATCTACGGGCACACGAATCTTTTGCTCCGAATCGAGGCACCGCAGAACGTAAACCTGACAGGTTTGTCCCGAAAACTCAAAAGTTTCAATATCACAGATTTCGGTGACTCCTTGTGCAGGATAGACAGCCTGGTCACCGACATTGAAAGTGCTTGCCAAGGCGCACCTCCGCATCTCAACCGCATTAAAACATGCAGCCGGAGGATTGTAAGGCATCACCCCAGAGGGGAAATTTGGAGACGCCCTGCCGGACGTCTCACGGAGGATGTAAGCGCAACCGCTTAATTTTACTTCAAGTTCGCGCGCATATCGAGCAAGCGGCCGGTGGAGTAACCGAGCAGCTTGGTGCGAAGATCCATGTCGGGCTTGCCGCCGTTCGCGCGGCGCTCAACGATTTCGGTCGCTAAAGCTTCGCGTGAGCCGTACTTGGCCTTCAGGGTTTCTTCGCGCTTGAGCAACGTCAAAAGCTTCTTGTTGCTCACTCGCAAAAGGCGATCCTTGAATTGGGCTTCCGACTCCTCGGCTTTACGGGTGAGGATCGGGAGCAGTTTTTGGACTAAAGCGTCCTTGCTCTCATGCTGATTCTTGACGGTCTGAAACGGGGTAGCCATAACTGCTCTCTCAAGTTCAATTCAAAAAAAGAAAAGCGGTTGCAGTTGATACCACACGCCCTTTCCAAAAACAAGACTTTCCTTTTCGCGCTCCTCATTTTGGCCGTTGCCAGCCTTTTTGAAGCCCTCAGGGCTCAGGCCGAAACCGAAGGCGCTCATGCGGTGATCGTTCAATCCGGGGACTGGTCTCTGAAGGCCGCCGAACTTCCGGACGCCATCGATCTCTCGCGCGCCGTGGCCGCTTTGCAATCGGGTCAGACGCCCGGCCTTACAGCACTCCATCACCCGCAAATCGCTGAAGAAATCCTGCGCGAGCTGATCGGTTTTTATGCCCTGGAACAGGCGGCTTTTGCATCGGGCTGGTTGCCCGCAGCAGCCGAAATCGCCGCTTACATTCCAGAAGACGACGCCTCGGCTGCGCAGAGATTCGGCTTGGATATCGCACAGTTACATCACGCTGCAGCCATTTTGTTAACCCACGATGCGCTTCATCAGAGAGAGTCCGAATCGCTTTCTCAGGCTCAAATCGAGGCTCAGTTTAAAGCCGATCACCATCAGCTGCGCCTGCGGGGACTCAGGCTGCACCGCGCACCGGAATCGTCTGAAATCGATCTCGCTTTAAAAAACCGGCAACCCGAAATCGCGCGCTATTACCAGCAGCACCCGGCCCTCTTTTCAACGCCCGCAAAATGGCGGGCGACGCGCATTTCAAAACCGTTCACCGCGCTCAATGCCGATGAGGTAGAAGCCGAACTCCGCGAATTACAACAAAATCTGGATGAAAACGATCTTTCAGAATTAACGCATCGAGGCTTCAAGACAGAGACCGTTTTCGTTTCAGATCGCCATCATCGCTTTCAGGCGCACCAAAAAACGCCCATTGCGCGGCACGCTCAAAACCTGTCGTTCGATCTTCTATTGGAGTCTTTTCCTGAGCAAAAACGGGATATTAACGAGGTCTCGGTACAGCGGGAATGCGCGGCAGCGGTCCTGATCGAGCTCGATGATTTGCCCACAGCCCGAAAGACGGCAGATGAGGGGCGACAGTTGCTCTCAAATCCCGAAGCGCTCAAAGCCTATGCGGAAGCGCACGCGATGCGCATTTTTGAGACGCCGTTTTTTTCGGAGTCCCAAAAAGCGCTTCCCAGCGTAGGCCTGATAACCCCTGAAATTCAAAGGGATTTGCTCTCACTTACGCCCGATGCGCCTTTAAGCGGGCTACATGTCCTGCGGCAGGATTACGTGGCTTTTGAGTTGCTCGAAGAGCGTGCGGCACCTCCGTTTGAGGGAGAAGAAGCCGCAAAATACGCCTTTCTGCAAAAAGAACGCTTTGCTGCCCATTTGCTGGAGACGCTCAAAAGAGAACGCCAGGCGCTCTTTCAAATCAATGCAGATGCCTACGCCCAGGCCATCCGCGACTTACTCAAAGACTTATAACGACTGAAGCGATCTCGCTTTTTTGGCCGCCTGGCTATCGGGGGCATCCGATAGAATCTGTGCCGCCAGCTGAGCGCGCTCATCCTTCAAATCCAGAGCGCCGTATACCTCGAGCAAGAGCTCAGCCGATTCATCCCAAATTTTTTCTAAGCTCTTGTAATTCCTGATCAAACCTTCCAATCGTCCGCGCGCTGAAACAGGGCGATCGCGCGTTAAATAAAATTTAGCCACATAGAGCTCGAAATTGGCCAGCATGGTTCGGCAAATGACAATTTTTTGTTTTGCGTCCTCCACATGCTCGTCGTCGGGATAGTGATTGACGTAGATCTCGAGATTTCGCAGAGCGTCGTTCGTGGCTGAAAGATCTTTTTCATAAGCAGGCGGAAATAAAAAGAAATCGCCCGGCATTTGCCGAAAATAGCACTCACCGATGCGCCACATCGCGTAAGGAACATCGCTGTGCGACGGACGATTTTTTACAAAATTGCGATATTCTTCGATCGCTTCCGGCTCGCGATCCATTTCGACCATCGTGTCGGCCAAACGCAACTCGGCCAAAGCGGCATATTGGCTGTAGGCGTATTTATTTTTGACCGAAATAAACAAATCCTGCGCTTCAAGGTAATCGCGGTTCGCTAACCGCTTCACGCCTTGTTCATACAGTTGTTGAGCTGAATCGCTGTAGCTGAGCTCTGTTTGAGCGCCACCGCACCCCAGCATCGCGCAGCAGGGCCAGAAGGAAAGAGAAAAAAAGAGAGTCAATGCACGCATAAACGCGCGAGTTATCACCTTTTGCAGCAAAATCGCAAGTCATTCAATTGACCGCAGAACCCCAATTGACTAAAGAATCATTTTTTTAAGGAACCCATATGAAATGCATTTCATTTAAACATTGTGCCCTTTTGCTGGCCATCGCGATGGGCTGCCCGGCCTGCAAAGCGCCAGCAGAGTCTCAAACATCATCGAACGAAGCCCAGCAAGCGCCTCAGATTTTTGCCGAAGTCCCCAAATTTCAAGCGGGCCGCGTCATGGAAGGCGACAAGGTTGAGCATCGCTATCTTCTGAAAAACAAAGGCAATTCCACATTACATATTTCTAAGGCCAAGGCATCCTGCGGCTGCACCGCTGCGGTGATCGGCAATTCCGAAATCGCCCCCGGCGCCGAAGGCTTCATCGACGTCACCTTCAATTCCATGGGTCGCCGGGGACATCAGGTCAAAACGATCACGGTCGAAAGCGACGATCCCCAAAACCCCAGGACGTTTCTGACCCTTGAAGCGGACGTCGTCGTTCCGGTGGGATTTGCGCAAAACAAGCTGCACGCCGATCTCAAGGTGGGCGAACCGTGGAGCTACAGCGTGCTCATCGACGAAATGACCGACGAGACCATCACATTGGGCGAACCGGGCAGCGATCTGGAAGGCCTGACCGCCAAGCTCTTGCCGCGCACCGACGGCCAGAAGGGCGCCCTCTGTGAGCTGAGCTACCTTCCCAAAACACAAGGCAGACTCCGCACCTCCGTCACGATTTCGACCGGTCTCGAACGGCTGCCCCGCATTTCATTGCCGCTCTTCTTTGATGTTGCTGGCGATCTTCAGCTGACGCCCGCTCAGCTGCATCTCACGCCTTCCGAGCAAATGGTTTCGGTGCGTTTGAGCTCAGAAACAATCGATTTTGAAATTCAGAAGATCGAGGACGAGACGAACGCGCTTCAGGTGAAAACGGTCGAAATCACGCCTAAGCGTGCATACGAACTCCAGTTTTCGCTCGCGCCTTCGCAGACTGAACCCAAGACTTTTCACGGTCAGGTTGTGATCGAGACCACCGCCCCATCGGCTCCAAAGCTTCAATTGCCCGTCAGTTTTCGTACAGCGACGCATGCCAAATCTGACCGAGCTCATGGGCTCATGCGAAAGGATTTGAAGCATTTTCAGGATCATCCCCGTTCCTTAAAGTCACCTTCCGAACCCTTCCCCATGAAAAAACTCGCTCCCCAATCGAAGCATCGCCCGGTCAAATCGCTTTAGCCCACCTTAACCCCGGTAAACATAGCGCAGCGCCAGCAGGACCGCGTGCATCTGATGCTGCACCACATCGATGCGCAACGCGGGATTGATCCAGCTGTTCTGAATCCCACCGCGCGCGCGCTCAGGCATACTGGCAAACCAGAAAGCCCACCCATCAGCGCGGGGATGCCCCAGCTGCCAGCCCGTCAGCTGACCCATGCCGATGTCGATCACCGAACGCAGTTCGTTGGCCAGTCGCGGCTCGTTGTGGGTGCGCGCAAGCTCGTAAGCGTGGATCAGGCCTTCGTAGGCGTAAGCGGTGTTGCGGGTGCAGAAGAGCGTGTGGTGCGTATGGACCATCCAGCGGGCGAGTTCCAGCACGCGATTCACGTAAGCACTTGAAACTTCACGGTTTGCAGTCGCGATCTCGTAAAAGGCCATGGAGCTCCACTGGTAATATCCTTTGGTGGTATCGGAGTTCGGATGTTCCTTCAGCGCCGCCGCCACATTGAGCTGATAACCCTGCTCTGCAGCCGACTCGACGATCGGCCAATAATCTTTGTAATCCAAATACTTAGCCGCTTTTACGAGGGCCAGCAGAGATTCCCCGTCGAAATATGGGGAAGGCGCGCCCATCGGCTGACCGTCGCTTAAACTGTAGCGCGCATGCCACCGGCCATCCTCAGCGCGAGCCGTCGCCAAAAACCGCAAGTAGCCCGAAAGCGCCTCCTCACAGCGCGCGCGCAAGGGATCGGAAGCGGGAGCCGCCCGTAAAAAGTCGATATGCGCCAGGGCAAGCAGCGCGATGGTCCCCGTGCTGCCCTGCGAACTGTTCGGATAGGCGACGTATTTTGCTCCATCGGGCCTCATGTGAGAGCGCGCTTCCCAAAAACGAAAACCGCGCTCCAGCGCCTGCCTCAAGGCCGGATCGCCCTCGCCCTGAGTTCCAAAATGCCCCCAAAGCAGCGAGAGGCCCCAAAGCGCGCCCGCCTGCCGCACATCGCCGTCTCCGGGCAGGATCCTGTCGGCTTTCCAGTCATATTCATAAACAAAATTCCCCTCCTGCTGCTGGTTGGCCAGGAAATAATCGCGGCCGAGCTTTAGGGAGAGTTCGAGCTCCGAAGCTTTTAAATCGCCCGATAGATCCGTCGTATCGCTGAATGCGAACCCCGTGGTCACCCGCACGCGCGCCCAAAAGCGGCTGGGCAGACAGATGCCCGCGATGATGGCCAAGGCAGCGATCAACCCTATGAAAATAAACGGCTTTTTCTTTTTAGGCCTGACCGGTTTCAACTCCGGCTTCGGCTCCGGTTTGGGTTCGGGCACCGTCTCACAATGGGCATCGCCCGCCGACACGAGATCTTCGTTGGGGCATGCCGCGTTTTCGTTTTCATGGTTTGCCATCGTCTTTTCTCCAGATGAGCGCATCGCCTGCAGATTCCAGCGAGGGATGCGAATGGGCGCGCAGTTGACTCAGACAGCCTGCAGCGTCTCCGATGTTGGGATAGGGCACAAAATGCACCTTGCGGTTTTGATTGACCAGCGAGCGGATGGTGATTTGACGGATGCCGGAAGCGTCGAACGAGACGGTGGGCAGGTAACCGCAGGTAAAAACATCGCGCCCGGGCGTTCCAAACACAAAGTTGCCCATCGAAAACAGTACGGGCACGCCATCCACCAGTTCAAAGGGCTGACCCACATGGGTTCCATGGCCTAAAATCGCGTCAACTCCAGCAGCGACAAGGGCTTTTGCAAGTCGCCGCTGGCGGTGATCGATGCCCCGGTAATCGACGCCCCAATGAGGCAAAGCGATCACCACATGAGCCCCCGCCGCCCGCAGACGCGCCACGTCGGCCTTAAAGTGATAGGGCGCAAGCTCCGCAACCCCTCCGCGATCGCCCAGGGCATACCAGTTGAGCCAAAAATCGTACTGCGCGCGCCATTTATAACCGTTGAGCAGCCCCAGCCTGAAGCCACCCACATCGACGATGAGCCCTCGCCTCGCCTCCGCTTCGTCCCGACCGGCCCCGAGCGTCCGGATGCCCCGGAATTCCGCCGCCTTCAGCGTATCGACCAGACCCAAAAAGCCGCGATCGAGCGTGTGATTGTTGCCGAGGGTCATCACCGAAAAGCCTGCGGCCTTCAGCGCGTCGAGCGAAAGCGGGGAGGCTGCATAGCGATATTGTTTATATCCTGTACCCTGATCCCCTTTTGAGAGCGCGCGTTCCGTAATGGGGGCCTCCAGGTTCAGCACGCCCAAATCCGCCTCCCGCGTCCAGGGCGTCATTTTTTGAAGCAGGCCCTCGTAACCGAGCTCGGCAATCTTTTTTTGCGCCGCATCCCCAAGGAGCGTGTCGCCCGCAAAGATCACCTGGGCCAGATGGCCCGCTCGTCCGACCGAAACCGTTTGGGGCGCAGGCGGTTCCACACTCCAAATCGCAAATCTTCCATGGAACCAGAAAGCATGGAACGAGAGCGCCAAAACCGCCGCGATGACCAGGGCACACCCCACCCTTTTCAGCCATTTTTTTGAGCAGAATCGCATGGTTACTGAATGGGATTGGCGAGGGGATCGAAGTCCTTGGGCCAGCGGGTGCCCTCATCGCTTTGGGTGTATTTGGTGGGCACCGTTGTAAAATCGCAGCGCGAAAGATCGAGGCCCTGAACACCGAGCAGGTTGGCGCGGAAAAGGCTAGTGGGTTCTACGAATGCGCAGCGCAAATCCGCCTCGCGAAAATCCACATATTCCATGAAGCAGTCGTGCAGATTGGCGTTTTGGAAGTTCGCCTTCTGGGCTTTGAAGCATTCCAGATGCGCGCCTTTAAAATTGCAGCCCTGCAAAACGGCCCCCGAAAAATCCGCCTCGTCGAGGCAGCTGCCCATAAATTCAGCGCGCTCAGCGCGAAACGGCTGGATGCCTCGTTGCTGAACGAAGGCTTTGCGGGCATCGCTGTCGTTGGGATTTCCGGAGCCGGGCGTCTCGCGCATGAGATCGATCACCTCTTCTTCGGTAAAGGCGGATCCGGTGCAGATGCAGCGTTTTAAGCAGGCGCCGCTGAAGACCGCGCGGTGGGCGGTGCATTCCAAAAAGCGACATTTGGTCAAATCGGCGTCGTAAAACAGCACCTCGTCGAAGCAGCAGCGGCGGAACGTCAGCTTCGACAAGTCGAGCCGCGAGCAATCCAGCTTCATCAGTTTCAAGTCGGTCAGGCTCTCTGGCGGCAGTCTGCCGTCGCGCACCCGTTCCACAAAGGCCAAAAACTTTTTAAGCTTCATCCAGGGCACCTCCCTTTCGCCAAGCAAGTACCAATTTCTCACTGCGGAGTCCAGCGAGGGTCGCAAAGCTTGCCTTCAAACCCAGGTTTTGTATGCTGTTGGACTCCATTCCCCACCGAGGAGCTTTCAAAAAATGCGCATCTGGCTGTTTTTTTTGACGCTTTGTTTTTTGCCCCAGTTCGCAATGGCGAAGCCCGACCTCAGGCTCTGCACGGGCGCAGAAGGCGGGTCTTACTGGGGATTTGCACAAGATCTCAAAAAGATGGTGAAAGGAAGCCTCAACGTCAAAATCATTCCAACCAACGGATCCTGGGATAACCTGACCCGACTCGAAGCCAGCCCGCAGCAATGCGACGCCATCATCGTCCAAAGCGACATTTACTTTAAGTACGTCACCAATCGTCCCGACGCATTCCGGCATATTAAGGATCACCAAAACCCCGATCAGCTCGATCTCGTCGAGGTGATGCCCGAATATGTGCATCTTTTTTGCAATCGCGAAAGCATCACCATCACGCAGGGCACCGGCAAGGCCAAGCGATCCACGGAAGTGGAAGATTTTTATGGCCTCAGCCCCGTGCGACACCGGATTTCCGTAGGAAAATACAACTCCGGCACGTTCCACAGCTGGGAAACCTTTGGCAAATACAGCCCGAAGTTTGCCGCATTTCTGCCGATGAACGCCGATTTTGAAACCATTCGCGCCAACCGGTTTGCTGCCGACCACCAGAAAGAAGACGACTACCAGGCGCGCAACCTGAGCATGATAGAGGGCATTCACGCCATCATGGCCGATCAGGGCAAAAAGCGCATCACGCCCATCCATTGTGTAGCCGCGATCTCGGGTCTCGGCAGCGAGAGCATCCTTCAGATGCAACAAGTATACGGTCATCGCTTAAAGTTGCTCGAAATCAACGACTCGCGCATCTTTAACGCCAAGCCTGCAGCCAATCTCACCATCTATCAGCGCGGGATCATCCCTCAGAGCACCTATCCTGAGTTCCTCGATCACGACATCACAACCATCGTGCTGAGCGCCATTTTGCTCACGCATCGCGATTGGAAGCGCGAGAACTCCGACGAATACAAAGATATGCGCCGTGCCGTGCGCGCATGGCACAATAAAAAGTACCCGGCGCATGGTGGTGATGCCGCAAGGGCCAGCGCTTCAGGCCGCATGCAGGATGACGCCGCAGAATCCGCTCCCCGCGACGTGCAGTCTTACTATGCGCCCAGCGCCAACTCCCAATCGAAACCATCGCAGCAGATGCAGATTCCGCGCATTTCTGCCCCAGTTGACAGCAACGCCGACCAAAAGTGATCCCACGCCTTCTTTTTCTGCCCGCGAGCCTCTTTCTTTCCTTCTCAGCCCTCGCCCATCCGCTTCAAACGCCCTCTCCTGACGCTGCAGATTCAGCGCTTCAGGCGCAAGATCGCTTTTTGCCCCGGGCGGATGAAGGTCCGCTGAGCGACGGAGGCGCGTTTCAAACCATCGAAACGCCGCATTTTCGGGTGCATTTTCCGGCTGCAATCCGCGAGTTTGCGGTTCAGGCGGCGCAGATTTGTGAAGAAGCGCACCGAACGCTCTCACCTTTGCTGGGTCATAAGCCCGATTACAAAACGGAAGTCGCGATCAACGATCACGGGGATACCTCCAACGGCTCTGCAACCGCAATCCCCTACCCGCGCATGCAGCTTTTCGCGGCGCCTCCTCAGCTCGAAAGCAATTTAGGCGATACGGACGACTGGATGAGGCAGCTCATCTATCACGAATATGCGCATATTCTGACGCTCGATCCCGTCCATGGCTGGCCGCAGGTCTTAAACACGCTGGTGGGCCGGCAGGTGGCGCCCAATCACGTAACTCCCAAGTTTATGCTCGAGGGGCTTTCGGTCTGGATCGAATCCCGGGTGAGCGGCAGAGGGCGGTTGCGATCGGCGCTCTTTAGGGGGTGGCTTCGGGCAGCAGCGCTCGAAGGCGAACTGCATGGGTTGGATGCGGTGGTGCACAGCCCTCAGGCCTGGCCTGGTGCCAATGTCTGGTACATGTATGGCGGGCATTTCATGGATTTTTGGACAAAGCGCCACGGAGAGCAGCTGCCCGCAGCGTGGTTTCTGGATCAGAGCGACGAGATCGTGCCTTACGGCTTAAACCGGCTCTCTAAGCGGCATACAGGAGAGACGATGGAGGCTGCTTTTGAGGCCTTTCAGGCGGATCTCACCGAGCGTTCGAAGGTGGAGCGCGATCTTTTGGCGCAGAGAGGGTTGACCGCGTTCAAAAAATGGACGTTTTCGGAGCAGAGTCACCGGAATCCCCGGTTCATCGATGGGCAACGCCTGCTCTCTCTCGATGTGCCAGGGCTCTCGGAGCGGGGTCGGAGCGGGATTTACCTCCATCGCATGGGAGAGATCGGTCGGGGCCAGCTGGTGATCCAGAGCGAGGGGATGGTGGATTTCGATCTCTGCGGTGAGGGTGCGTCTCTGCGAATCATCGCGACGCAGGGTTATCCATACAGAAGCTCATTTTCGAGAAGCGATCTCGTGATGTACGATCCATATCTCGAACATCCCGAGTTTCATCAGAGGCGGATCACCCAAAATGCGCGGTTGCGCGAGGTTTCTTGCAGCCCATCGGGTCAGAAAGCTTTAGCGGTGCAGCTTCGGGCGGGCAAGAGCCGGCTGGTCGAGATCGATTTGGATTCCGGGGCGATCACCGTATTGATGGAACCTCCGCATTTTGGGCAGATCGCCTACCCTGTATACAGCCATGATGGCCGTTACGCCGCATATGTGGAGCAGATTCCGGCGACAGAGACCGAACGCGAACCCGGATTTGCGCTCTATGCCCTCGATCTCAGCACCCATCAGCGGCATCTGATCCGTCATATGCGCGCGATGATCCTACATCCGAGGTTCGATTTTGAGGGTCGGATCGTCTACGCGAGCGATCGGAGTGGCATCTTTCAAATCTATGCGGACCAGTTTCCTCACCCCATGAGCGAACCGGAGCAGCTCACCCGCGTGATCAATTCGGCCATCGATCCGGAGATTTCACATGACAGCCAGACATTGGCGTTTCGTTTACTCACGGTCCATGGTTACGATCTGGCGAGCATGCCCTATCGACCTCACGAAAATGGATTGCAGCATGAAGAACAGTCATCGTTTGCTCACGATTTTGGATCGTCAACCAGCAGAGTCAAATCGAGAGCAAACGATCAATGTTTAATGAACGTCAAATGCAATCTTTTTACACCATACGCCTTTTTGTTTAGCGACGAAATCAATCTGAGCGCGATCGATCCGGATTTTTTGAATGCCGAACCACATTCTTTTGATCGAGATGCACAATTTTCACCGATCAATCCGTCATTTTTAGCAAACGATCCCGATTTTCCGAATGCAGCCCCCGGATCTTCCGCAAAAGTCGGGTTTTCTCCCGATCCGGAGCTCACAGTCGCTGATCAAAAGCTGAAACATTACCCAAACAAAGCTCAGTCTTTCGGCTATAACCCGATCCCAACGCTGCTGCCCATCGCGTGGACGCCAACGGCTTCGGTCTCGAACAGCTTTCAAAATGAGGTTGGGATCGACTTTTCTGCAGAGGATGCGACCTCAAGGCACAGTCTCGACCTCTCGTTTAATACCGTACCGAAGCCCGAGCACGACAATCACTTCGGATACACCATTGGCGGTACGTACGGCTTTCAACCGAACATCGGGGGATACAGTCCTCTGTTTCAAATAGGGGTATCGCATCAGGTTTATGCGCAGGATTCGACCGCCTACTACAACAACGGCGTTCACAGCCAGAGGTTTAAGCTCACGAGCACCCGGCTCTCGACCAGCCTTCCACTGCTCACCAAACGGATTTCAACCGCCCTCTCGCTGAGCTACGGCTATAGCTGGCGTCGCATGGCCGAAAATTTGGATCCCAAATTTGATCCCATCGACCGTAACCCGATCTTTCCTAAGTCAAAAGAGGCCGCTGATCTGCTCCTGGGCTTTTCGTTGGGCAACGTTTCGAGCGATTACCTGGCGATCTCACTGGAGCGCGGATTCAAGGGCAGCGTCAGCCTTCGCATCAGGGATCCCCATTTGGGCGGCGAATTAAAAACGCTGGAGCTTTTTACCGGTTTTTCGCATTACCAGCCGCTCTTCTGGCGCCATGTGCTCGCATTTCACGGCACGGGCGGGCTTTCGCTCTTCAACGACGAGCAACTCGCCTATGCGCTCACTGCTCCCCCAAGCCGCAATCTGGTCATGGATGCCATCAACAACAACATGATCGGCAGCCATTACCTTCGAGGTTACCCAAGCGGCGCTTTGACCGGCCCGCACTACATACTCTTTACGGCCGAATACCGTCTGCCGCTCTTTGAAATCTACGCCGGGCCCTCTTCCACCCCGATCTTCCTGCGCGATCTCAAGCTCGCCCTCTTCAGCGATCTGGGTCAGGCCGCAAACCACCTGAATCCCGGGTTCACGGCCTACTCCAAATCTGTGGGTGCCGAGTTTCTGCTCTCCACAACCCTGGGCTGGCATCAGACATACGAGGCCAGGCTGGGCTACGCCCATGGTCTCGATGATCAGGGCGAGGATCAGATCTACATGTTTTTAGGCAGCTGGTTCTAAAAGCCCATCCCCTGTATCGTTTTCATGAGTATCCCGATGAATGAACCTTCTTTACAGGCTTCCGATCCCAACTCCTCTGCGCCTCTACCTAAAAAACCTTCGCCGATGAGCTTTGTTTTCTCGCTGGCACCGCTCGTTTTATTTTACGTGCTCGACAGCGCATTTGGCACTGAGGTGGGGCTTTTGGGGGCGATGGTCTATTCGCTGGGCGAGCTGCTCTATACGAGGCGGCGCGATGGGAAGTGGAACAGGATGACGCTCGTCACTTCGGGGCTCGTGCTGGGACTTGGGGGGCTTTCACTTTTGAGCGACGACGAGCGGTTCATGCTCTACACGCCGGTGATCGGCGATCTTTTGTTTGCGGGGATCCTGCTCGGCACGGTTTTGAGGGGTCGGCCGCTGCTGCTCGTGCTTTCGGAGCAGCAGATGCCCGATATGGTCTCCGATCCCATCAGGCGCGCATTTATGAAAGGGCTCACCTGGAGGCTCGGATTGAATCTGATCGCGCATGCGAGCATCACCGCCTGGTCCACGACCCAGAGTCACGAATGCTGGCTCTTTGTCTCGGGGCCCGTGCAATATATTCTGTTTGGCGCGCAGCTTTTGGGCGAGACGGCGTACGGGCGGCTGGTCGTGATGAAGAAGCTCGATCGTTGGGAAGAGGAACAGAGTCGGGAAAAAGGAGAGCAGGCTTCGCGAGGGGCTGAGGACTGCTGATTGGGGCGGGAGGCTTTAGTTTTCTTCTACGCCGGGAATCTTAAAGGCCTGCTCGGGCGGGACTGCGGGCAAAGGCGTGGGGGTGATGCGCTCGGCTTCGTATTCCAGGACCTTGCGGAACTGGGTTTCGTAGAGCTCTTTGTAGACGCCGTTTAAGGCTAAGAGCTCTTCGTGGCTGCCCTGCTCGGCGATGATGCCGCCTTTGACCACCAGGATGCGGTTCGCTTTTAACACCGTTGAGAGGCGGTGGGCGATCACGATGCTGGTGCGGCCCACCATCAGGGTCTCAAGGGCGTCCTGGATCGCGTTTTCGGAGATCGAGTCGAGCGCGGAGGTGGCTTCGTCGAGGATCAGGATCTTCGGGTTCTTCAAAATGACGCGCGCGATCGAGATCCGCTGCTTTTCACCGCCCGAAAGTTTGAGGCCTCTGTTGCCCACAACCGTGCCGTAGCCGTCGGGCTGGCGCATGATGAAGTCGTGAATGCTCGCCGTGCGGCAGGCGGCCTCGATCTCCTCGTCGGTGGCGTCCTCTTTGGCGTAGAGGAGGTTGTCTTTAATGGTGCCGTTGAAGAGATAGGTGTCCTGGGTGACCACCCCGATTTGTTCGCGCAGATACGTGAGGTCGAAATCGCGGACATCCACGCCGGCTATGGTCACCTTTCCGCCCAAAACATCGTAAAGCCTGGGGATCAGGTTGACCACCGTCGACTTGCCTGAGCCTGAGGGACCCACGATCGCAAACATCTGGCCGCCGGGAAGCGTGAAGTTGATGTCGGTGAGCAGCTTCGTTTCGGGCTCATACGAGAATTCCACGTGATCGAAGCAGATGTCGCGGTTCTGAACGTCGGGCTTCTTGCCGTCCTTGGGGCTCTGGATCGTGTTTTCCTTGTCGAAGTAGTCGAAAATGCGCGTAAAGAGCGCGAGGGATCGGGTGAAATCGACCTGAACGTTCAAAAGGGACTCGACGGGGCGGTAGAGGCGGTTGATCAGGGCCACCGTGGCTGTGATGACGCCGATCGAGATGTCGGCACGGCCGTATTTGATCATCAGAAGGCCGCCCGCAAAATAGATGAGCAGGGGCCCGATCTGCGTGAACATGCCGAGCACCATGTGAAACCATTTGCCGCTCCGCTGCTCCTTCAGTGCGAGCTGCGTCACTTCCTCGTTGACGCGCACAAAACGCTCGTATTCCCGCTGCTCCTTGGTGAAAAACTTGACCAGAACCGAGCCGCTCACGCTGAGAGTCTCGTTGATGAGCTCGTTCATCTCGTCGTTCTTGGCCTGACTCTTGGTCAAAAGCTCAAAGCGGGTCTTCCCTACGCTCCGGGTAGGCAGGATCAGCATCGGAATGACCACGATGCCCACCAGGGCGAGCTGCCAGCTCATGGCAAAGAGGGCGACTAAGCTGGTGACCACCGTGGCGATGTTGCGCACGATGCTCGAAAGCGTGCCCGAAATGACCGTGCTCACGCCGCTGATGTCGGTGTTCATGCGCGTGATGATGTCGCC
>DBWM01000055.1:121032-127907 GCA_002309015.1 Myxococcales bacterium UBA1238
TGGTTCTTCATATCGAAGATGATGCGCTGCGAGATCCAGGCATTGATGTAACTCTCGAGCACCCCCACCGTCTCAGACACCGTCAATGTGGCAAAGGCGATCAGCAAAAGCTCGATCAGGCGCCCCATATTGGCGTTTGCGAGCGCTTCATCGACGATCTTTCCGGTCACGATCGAAGGCAGCAGGCCCACGACCGCCGAAATGAGGATCGCGATGAAGACGAGCAGAAATTGAAGCCAGTAAGGCTTTAAATAACCGGCGATCCGCTTGATGAGCGCCCCGGTCACCTTAGGCAGATTGGCCTTCTCGTCGTCGGTCAGAAAGCCCCTCGGCCCCAAACCGCGCATCGGCCCCATGCCTCCCATCGGTCCTGCCATCGTCAAATCCTTTCTTCAGTAAAAAAAATGAGCCGCTGGGGGCTCAATGCGTAGTTGTAAGGGCGAAATCCCCCCGTCCCGCGCCCGGTGCAAAACATGCGCATCGACAGGGACGGCCGAAGAGGACTCGTCAGGGGTTTTCGGGTGCGGCGTTTTCAGGTTTAGGCGCCTCGGGGGCGGCCGGCGGTGCTGCGACCAGGGTCTTTGGTGCAGCGGGGGCGGCCGGCGGGGCGGCCAGCTCAGGTTTTGGGGCCTCCATTCCGCCGTGTTCATGGTCGTGATCGTGGGCATGTTTGAAGCGCTTCATCTGCGCCTCTACGCGGGCTGCCTGTTCGGCCCTCGCTGTGTCTAAAAACGGCTTCATCGCCTCCTGCACTTTGGGCGCCCCCGCACAGCGGTCGATCTTCCGCATTTTTTGTCCGGCCAGCGCCATGCGCTTTCCGTATTGCGCCTGCCATTTTTCGACGTCGAAATCCTTGCCCTGCTGCTCGCCGAGCGTCTTCAGGGCGTCCAGATCCTTCTGGTGCGCCGCGACGTAAGCGCTCAGCTGCTCGCCCATCGCGTCGCAGTTGTCGCCATTCTGATCGATGATCGCGCACATGCCCTCGAACGTCTCGACCGCGCGCTCTTCGACGGATTTGGAGCTGCAGGCCACAAAACAAACCGCGATTAAACAAAGCAAGCCTTTGTTCATCTCACATCCTTTCTTCAATTTTGGGGGAATCAGATCTGCTGATCGATCAAATCGACCAGCTTGATGTTATTGGCGCATTCTATCAGTCGATCGAGGATCCGCTTTTTAGCGGTCGCGAGCCGCGTTCCAAATCTTTTCTGAATCTCATCCTGGGTCAGTTTGTCGAATTTGCGCATCTCGCTCAGCAAATCCTGGCGCACGGTCATAAAATGGCTGGCCGCCTGACCCATCTCTTCGCAGTCCGATTTATGGGCATCGAGCACGCGCGCCAAATCTTCCATAAAAAGGACCGATTTTTCTTCGATGCTGTTGCAGGCGCCGAGCAAAAAAAGCATGCCTGCCATCAGGAAAACCCGCATGAGCGGCTGAAAAGGACTCATTTCTGTTCTTCAGGTTTCTGCGCTTCAGGCTGCGCTTCAGGATTCTGCGCTTCAGGGAGGGATTGACCGGTCTTTAAAAGCTTCATCGCTTTTTGCAACTTCTTGTCGGAGGTGCAGTTGAACGTCGGCAACATCTTGATCCCAACCGCTTTCATGCGCTCGTCATATTTTTCGTGAAACCGTTCTTTTTGTTCTTCCGTTTTGGGATGCTGCTCTTCATATTCATTGATTTCTTTAATCAAATCGAGATGTTTTGTTAAATATGCGTCCACGCCATCAGCCATCTTGTCGCAATCCGAATCCGCCTGAGCCACCACTTCGGCCAATTCTTCTATGAACTGAACCGAACGCTCATCATAGTCTTTGTTTTTACTGCATCCCGTAATCAAAACAAACATTAATGGGGTGACAAACCATTTCATGTGACAACTCTCCAAACAACAGACGACAGCCCCGGGGCCGCAAATTTTGAAGGGCGCAAAAGTGAACTGTTTTCGCGCAGTTCGCAACGGAATTGCTACATCAGTGGTTAACAGGCGCGACGTCTGCGCGGAGACGCGGTAAAGTATCCTCAACAAAAGGCGCTCAGGAGAACGTCATGCGCATTTTTTGGCCGCTGCTTGCACTCACGCTCGGATGTCATAGCGAGCATGGATCTGCATTGCCGGATGCAGCCCAGGATGCGCAATCGAGCCTGGAAGAAGATGTCGCGAGCTCTTTAACCGATACTGAAGCCCCTTTATTGCAATTGGTTGTTCCGGATAAATATGAAATTGAACCCGCAAAAACGGTATTGGTCTTTGCTGTAAGCGATAACGTAGGGCTCAAAAACTTTAAGCTGTACTTGGATAACGATTTATTAGCGGCATATAAAACAGATGAGATCACCAATCCTTTGGTTTATGATTGGCATGCTGAACTTTTAAAGCCTGGCCGTTATCAATTACATGCTGAACTTGAAGATCTTTCCGGGCTCAAAACAGAATTTAATACGGTATTTAAAATCCTTTGTATCAGTGAAGACTGTGAATCCGCAGTCGAATTACAACCCTTTGGGCCAGCTCAAAAAATTGTAGAAGAGAACGGTAAGTCTGTTTTAACCCTGCCTCAATGTGGTCATACTCCAATTTTATTTGATTTTATGACAGGCATTACAGGGGATTATGAGGCAACGGTCGATCAAGTCATATTAACCAAAGAAAATTGGCCCAACCGGTTTAGAATCCTGAATACCGGGCTCTTTGATGATGGACTCCATCAAATTAAAGTCCATTGGAAAGATATTAAAGAGCATGAATGGGAGCGCGAAATCCATTTTATTCTGGAACCCAAAACTTGTAGTCCGGATCCCAAACTGGAGATAACAGCGCCTGAAGACTCTGATTGGGTTCATTCAACTGTAAAGCTACAGACAAAAACAGAAAATGCAGCGGTCCTTCATGCCTTTATAGATGACAATGAACTCGTTTTGGATCAGAACGAGATGCAATTGAGCACCGAGCAACTTACAGAAGGCCCGCATGCTCTATTGGTTTATGCGCTGGGCAACGACGGTCAGATGACCGACCAAATACGGATGTTACAAGTTGATCACCAAAAGCCGACCCTGAATCTATTGTTTCCTGATCCGGACAAATATCTGCATAACCAGGTGCATTTTGAAGTTGAAGCCGCAGATACGACATCTGCTGTCAGGATGGTCAATATCACATGCGCCGGGTATCAGATCGAGATAACCAAGCCGCCATATGTCTGGACGCTGGATATTGATTTTATGCCATCGGGGCCAATCTATTATGAGGTGAAAGCCACTGATTTGGCAGGCAATGAGGAAAAGATCGGCGGCTTATTACAAATCGATCGACCGCCGCAAATCAAGGTATTACCCATTCAGCTTGAAGGTGTATTATCGGAGCCTATAGACTATACATTGGAGCTCTCCGATGATTTAGGTTCGGTTCATGCAGATTTTTATGAAGACGGTGAATTGGTTCACCAACATTTGAGATCCAACAACTACATTTATATTCCCTCATGGTATGCGTCGGAACATTTGCTTGAATGGCGCGCCTATGATGAATCCAATCAGGCAACGATCCTGCAGAAGCGGGTGCAGGTTGATCATTATCCCAGCACAACTGAACAATGGAGCGAAAATGGTCAACCCATTACATCGCTGAATGATCTGCAGGGTCACGTGAGCTACAAGCTGACCTTATCGGATGATGTCAACCAACTGATCGAAAAAAGTTACTGTTATATTGACGGCAACTCATATGAAAGTGAAGTGAGTCCAATATCAGAGCACAGGAATGAAGCGGTTTGCAGCTTTGAATCCCAGGAATTAAGCGACGGATGGCACCAGTTTAATCTGACCTATTTAAGACCTGACCGCTGGATTTATGAGCATAAACACCCCATCTATATCAACAAATGCGATCACGATCATGATGGGGAAAAGAGCATCATCTGTGGTGGAAAAGACTGCAATGATGAGGATCCCAGCATCAATTCAACAGCAGAAGATCCCGTAGGCGATCAGATCGATCAGAATTGCGATGGTGTGGATGGCATCAATGAAAACCCTGAAATCACCTATGGCCCCGCTTCACAGGTCAACTATATCGTTTTAAACAGCGAACAGAACCCATTGAATTGCGGCATAGGATCCCTTCAGGGCAAGACCTTAAAGCGCTGGTTTTCTGCATTTAACCTGGGAGAGATCAACGATTATTTAACCCGTACCAACGAAAACGGTGATCGGATTCTCAATCTTTTATTTGAAATGCGCGGCTATGATGGCACCGAAGAGCATCCCCTTTTAACTTCTACATGCGCTCAGATGATCAATGGGAAGCTCTATTTAAACAAAGATGAGCTCGTGAACCCCGATAATCCCGAATCGATTACCCATAACCATCTGGGCACATTAACCATCGATGAAGACGGCATTTTTACTTCCACCACCGGATCCTTTGCGCTTCAATTCCCCTGGCCTTCCACCGGAACCGAATATGAAAACCTGATCATCGACATCAGCAATGTCATCATCACTGGGCAGCTTTCTTATGTAGACGGGAAATTAACCTTTTTAAACGGCCATCTTGAAGGGGTCTGGACCGAGGATAATCTGTTGAAATGGATCGAATCGATCCGATCAGCCTGCGCGCATCTCTCGAATCCGCCCTCGGAATTATGCAGTCTGGTCAACGCTACCAACAACACCAGACTGCTTCAGATCTTAAAGGAATATCCCGGTGGATTTGATTTAAACTGGGAAAACAACCATTGGAGCAATTGTACTCAGAACTGCAACAGCGTGAGCATATGCCTTGAATTCACCGCTGTTCCTGTCGAAATTATCGGTCTTATCCCTGATGAACCCGCGTCCGAAACCGTAAAAGACGCGCAATCCGATGCTTCCCATTTGTGAGTGTAATCCATGCTTGATTTGCAATCTGTGCTTGAAGTCGCCACCCAAAACGCAGCATCCGACATTCATCTCAAGGTTGGGTTGCCGCCTTTATTCCGAGTAGACGGCAATTTGGTGCCTGCAAGAAGCGCACCTCGCATCGCGGGTACAGACCTGGCTCAGATCTTAGATCAGCTGACAACTGAGGCACAACGCGAACGTTTCAATGAGACGCGCGAGCTTGATTTTGGTTATAGCGCACCGGGATTAGGTCGTTTCCGCGTCAATGTCTTTTTTCAGCGCGGCAATCTCGGCATGGTACTGCGCTTGATTCCCGCCGAAGCCAGGAGCATCCAGCAATTATTCCTGCCACCCGTACTCTCGCAGCTCTGCATGGAATCCAGAGGCCTCGTGCTCGTCACCGGGGCTACCGGCTCTGGTAAAACCACCACTCTCGCGGCGATGATCCAACATATCAACAGCAATAAGAGCTGTCACATCATCACCATCGAGGATCCCATCGAATATGTATTCAGAGATAAGCGCTCCATCATCGATCAGCGCGAGCTCGGAAGGGATACCTTAGGGTTTCCTCAGGCAATCAGGGCGGCGTTACGACAGGATCCAGACGTGATCTTAATCGGTGAGCTCCGCGATCAGGAAACCATTGAGACCGCCATATTAGCCTCTTCTACGGGCCATCTTGTGTTTGGCACCCTCCATACCTCCGATGCACCAGAGACTTTAAACCGCATCCTTTCGGCGTTTCCTCCCCATCAGCACCAGCAAATCAGGGTGGCCTTAGCGAGTACCTTACGATCGGTGATCTCGCAAAGACTGGTTCGCCGCGCCGATAATAACGGTCGCGTACCCGCCGTAGAGATCATGATAGCGACCGCAAGGGTGCGCGAATTGCTCCTCGACCCCGAAGGCTTTGGCCAGCTTCGCGAAACCATCGCGCAGGGTCATACCAATTACAACATGCAAACCTTCGATCAATCCCTGATGCAACTCTTATCCAACGGCCTGATTACCAAGGAAGAAGCCTTGAACAACTGCACCAACAGAGACGACTTCCTCCTGCGCCTGAAAGGCGTACAAGGTGCAGCCAACAGCCCCTGGGATCAATTTGAATGAGCATTTGACCGGTTGGGATTTTCGTCATCTGAGGTTTATGCGCGCTTAAGGAGCCCTTTTGATGTTGCCGCCTTTTCCCAAAAAGCCCTCTGATTCCATCGATCAACAAAAGACAGAAACCGGTGTAGTCTCTCCCTTAAAACCGGGTTTGCGGCTCAATCAACCTTTAAACGGGCGGTTACCTCCCTTAAAAACGCCCTCCCCTTTGCAACCCAAAGGCGAACTTCCGAAGCTTCATCTGGGCTCTAAACTGCCCACACCCGCGCCCGCATTGCCTTCGGTACAAAATGCATTGAGCAAACTGAAGGCCAAACAAGAGACCGATGCGCGCGATAAAACCGATTCAGGTTCTTCGCATGAACCGGATCTGATGGACGCTGCTTTTGCCAAAGCCAAAGCCCAAATGCATTTGAGCGAGGATCCCAAAGCGGTTCAGCCCGCGCCTGAAACCCAAAAACCCGAGCCCGAAAAAGCAGAAGCCGAGCCCGTAAAGGCAAAGAATGCGCCTCAGGTCGAGAAGACGCCCGAATGGTTAATGCCTCCTCCCTCGGCCAACAAGCCTTCAAAACCGCGCTATCAACCCTCAGCCGGCACCCATGCACTCTTTGATGACGACGGCGACGACGAATTCTTTGGTTTTCACCGCTCGGGATCGGGCGCGTCCTTATTCGATGATGACGACGATTTCTTTGGCAGCAGCCACTCGCATAATCGCCTTGAAGACGACGATGCAGGGATCTTTACCGACGAATTTAAGGCTTCAAACCATCTGACGGAAGATGAACCGCCTGCGGAAGAAGCGCGTGAAGACGACGACTCCAAAGATTTATATGCCGGGCATAAAACAGATAAGCCCGCGCCAAAACCCGCTTTAG
>DBWM01000032.1 GCA_002309015.1 Myxococcales bacterium UBA1238
TTGACGAAGGTGCGGACCATCTTCTCAACAGCGGGATGAATGCTGATGAAGGGGTGACGCTCGAAGAATTCCTTCTGGACGTAGAGCGGCAGGAACCGATCGGCGTCGTCGCGGGAGATCGCGAGGGTCGTCTGGGTCAGGTCGTTGGTGCCGAAGGACGCGAAACCGTAGATCGGGTGAACGTCGTCATCGTAGCCGGCAACCTTGGCGCGGAGGGCAGGAACGATCTCGCTGCCGGAAATCGCGGCGGCGGGCGTCTCGACCATGGTGCCGAGGGCGTAGGGGACTGCGAAGCCCTGTTCCTTCTTGACCTGCGTCGCGACCTTGACGGCGATCTCGAGAATCGCCTTGACCTCGGGCGCGATGATGACGAGGGGGATCTCGATCTCGGGCTTCGGGTGCTTGCCTTCCTTGATCAGTTCGGCGGCGGCATCAAGGATCGCCTTGATCTGCATCTCGGGGATCTCGGGGTTGGTGATCGCCATACGGACCGAACGGTGGCCGAGCATCGGGTTTTCTTCCTGCTTCAAACCGCTGTTGTGCGGGAAGAACTCGTGCAGAGGCGCGTCGAGCAAACGGATCGTGACGCCGTAGTTGTCCATGACGCTCATCGAATGCTTGAAGTCGGCTTTCGAGAACTCATAGATCGCATCCAGTGCCTTCTTGGCTTCAGCCTTGTCGTTTCCGAACAGGACCTTCTGGATGTAGGGGAGGCGGTCGCCCAAGAACATATGCTCGGTGCGNNTCGCCGCCCTTTTCGGCAAGGATCATGTCGGCGACGATCTGCTTGCGCTCGCCCAAGAACATATGCTCGGTGCGGAAGAGGCCGACACCGCGGGCGCCCTTGTTGTAGGCGGGCTGAGTTTCGGCAGCTTCAGCGTTGGCGCGCACGTCGAGAGATTTGATCTCCTGGCACCAGTCGAGGATGTTCTGAGCGGCTTCTTCGAGCTTGGAAGGCACGGTCATCGGGACTTTGCCCAGATAGACTTCGCCGGTGGTGCCCGAAATGGTGATGTAATCGCCGCGCTTGATCGTGTGACCGTTGCAGCTGAAGGTGCCGGCGGCCTTGTCGATCGTGATTTCGGAAGCGCCGACGACTGCGGGGATGCCCCAGGCGGTCGCCATGATGGCGGCGTGCGAAACCTTGGTACCGGTGGTGGTCAGGATGCCGCGGGAGGCCTTCATGCCCTTGACGTCTTCCTGAGAGGTCATCACGGTCACGAGGATCGCGTCTTCCTTGTTGGCCTTGGCCGCGAGGGCTTCGTCCTGGGTGAAGCAAACCTTACCGCAGGCAGCGCCCGGAGAAGCGGCGGAACCCTTGGCGATGACGGTCGCAGCCTTGCGATCCTTGGGCTCGATCTGGGGGAAGAGGAGCTCTTCGAAGCGCTCGGGGTTGACCTTGAGGATCGCTTCTTCCTTGGTCAGGATGCCTTCCTTGACCAGGTTGTAGGCGATGACGGATTCGGCCTTGGCGGAACGCTTGCCGTCACGGATCTGCAGGAAGTAAAGGGTAGGAACGCCGTTGACTTCTTCGATCGTGAACTCGGTGTCCTGCATGTCCTTGCACTTGCGCTCGAGCTTTTCGCCGGTGGCCTTGAGCTCGTCGTAAATGGCGTGGAACGCGGGATCTTCGTGATCGCGCAGCGCTTCGATGGGGAGCGAGTTGCGGATACCAGCGACGACGTCTTCGCCCTGAGCCTGGAACAAAACGGTGCCGTCGAGGATGTCGTGCTTGATGCCGGTGACCTTGTCACGGGTGAAGTAAACGCCGGTGCCCGACCGCTTGGTGCGGTTACCGAAGACCATTTCCTGGATGTTGACGGCGGTGCCGAGGCTGTCCGGAATGCCTTCGAGCTTACGGGTGAAGATCGCGCGCTCGTTGTTCCAGGAACGGAACACGGCTTCGGCGGAAGCCATGACCTGCTTCTTGGGATCCTGCGGGAACTCATGGCCGTACTTGGCGTAAACGGCCTTGTAGCGCTTGATCAGTTCGGCCAGATCGTCGGCGGTCAGATCGATATCGGTCTTGGCGCCTTTTTCCTTCTTGAAGTTGGCGAGGGTCTCTTCAAAAGGATCTTCGCCGTTTTCATCTTTGATCTGCTCGACGACGTCGCCGTACATCTGGAGCAGACGGCGATAGCTGTCACGCCAGAAGCGGGCGGTCTCGCCAACGGCCAGAGCGTCGACGATCTTGTCGGTCAGACCGATGTTGAGGATCGTGTCCATCATGCCGGGCATCGAGAACTTGGCGCCGGAACGGGCCGAAACGAGCAGCGGGTTCTTGGTGTCGCCAAACTTCTTGCCGGAAACTTTTTCCATTTCTTCCAGACGAGCCATGATCTCGTCTTGAAGAGCCTTCTTCATGTGGCCATTCTCGAGGTCATTCGCGTGGAAGGTGGGGACGTTGACGACCACCGGGCAGCGGATGTCGAGGATGCAGTGCATCAGATAAAGGCCGTAGCCCTTGCCACCGAGAAGCTCTTTGAGTTCGTCCTTGCTGACGCCCTCAAATTCAGGGATTTTGACACCCTTGTGGAAGAAATAAGTGTTCTTGTACTTGGTCCTGTCGATCATGATGTTCACGAGTCCAAGAGGGTTAAAAGAACTGGCTTTTGACGCCAGAATGAGCGTTCGAAAGCCCCCAAAAACGCGCGCAACCTAGTGACGATAACCTCGTAAGTCAAGCATATTTTTTCATCAGCAAATGACCCCGGAATCAGTCCAAAACGCCGGAATCGAATGCTGAAAATGCTGAATGATCCCGCATAATTAGAATGTAATCACAGGACGCCGTGCAGGTCTTGAAGCGCGGTTACAATCCGCATCCGTTCCGAGGCCCGAATCCGCTCAGCGAACGGCCATCGATCCGAACGGCAGCCACGGCAAAATCGAACCGGGTCCTCAAAACGGCAAATTTCAGAACGTCAATCAATTTCAAAAACGGCAATCAAAGGGTTTGACAAGGAGTCTGGGCAGCCGGCTGAATCCGGGGCGGATTTTGATCCGGATCGCGTACTTTACATAATGTATCTTGTGCGACAATTAAACCCGGCCAAAATAGGTTTGAGCTGATCTGAATCCGGCCGGATTTCTGAACGCCTCAAATCTCAATCTGTCCAGATTTTGGACGCCGGTGTCCAGATTCTGAACGATCGCCATCTGCATAAAATCCATGTAACTCATTGAATTTAAACCGGATTCCAAGTTGGCACGGATCTTGTATTAAACCTGGCCAGAAACGATGACGAACGCAAAAAGCGTTCCAGACTTTGGAGTTCATCATGCTGGCGAACATTCTTTCGGGTGCCGTTCTTGGAATTGAAGCTTATCCGGTCACCGTCGAGGTCGATTTGGCTTACGGCATGATGGTTTTTAACACCGTAGGCCTTCCTGGAAATGCCGTCTGCGAATCCAGGACTCGTGTAAAAACCGCTTTGAAAAACAGCGGTTACGACTTTCCGAACAAGCATATTACCATCAATCTGGCGCCGGCGAACATCCGCAAGGAAGGCACCGTATTCGATTTGCCCATAGCCCTCGGCATTTTGGCTGCCGACGGTCAGATTCCCGAATCGAGCGTCAAAAATACGCTTTTTGCGGGCGAATTGTCGCTCGACGGCTCGATTCATCCATTCAGAGGCGTGCTCCCGTTGGCCGCATGTGCGCGCGAAAACGGACTCGGGCGCGTCATGGTTCCTGCCGAAAACGCATCCGAAGCGGCTGTCGTCGAAGGCATCGATGTCATTGGAGTTCGATCGCTCCATGAGGCGGTCTCTTATCTTCGAGGTGAAACAAAAATTGATCGTGCGCAACCCATCGTTTTTGAAGAGGAAAATGAAGAATCATCTCTCGACATGCGCGATGTTCACGGCCAACCGATCGCGCGCCGGGCCTTAGAGATTGCAGCAGCCGGCGGCCACAATCTGCTGTTCATCGGACCGCCTGGTGCCGGAAAAACCATGCTGGCTCGCAGACTTCCAACCATTGTGCCTCCGATGACCTTTGCGGAACGGCTCGAAAGTTCGGTCATCGCGAGCATTGCGGGTCTTCTGCGAGCCGATCAGCCCCTGATGTTGCACAGGCCATTTCGCGCGCCGCACCACAATTTGTCTGATGTGGCGCTGATTGGCGGTGGTCCGTTATCGCGTCCGGGCGAAGTCTCCCTGGCTCATAACGGCGTCCTGTTTCTGGATGAGCTGCCTGAATTTAAACGCTGCGCGCTCGAATCGCTTCGCCAGCCTCTGGAAGACGGCGAAGTGGTGATCGCGAGAGCCCAGGCTACCCTCACCTACCCTTCTCGTTTCATGTTGGTCGCCGCGATGAATCCTTGCCCTTGCGGCTATTTTGGACATCCGCGGGTCGCTTGTAACTGCACCTCTCAGATGGTGCAAAACTACAGAAATCGCATCAGTGGACCGCTGTTCGACCGCATCGATCTCCAGATTCCGGTCGATCCGTCCTTCAAAACTGATCGCGACCAGGAAGATACGCCTGAAGACTCGGCCACCATTCGGAAACGCGTCATTGCGGCCCGGGCACTTCAGACCCAGCGTCTGGCAAACACCACCGCGCATTGCAACGCGCAAATGACGCCCGCATTGATTCACGAATTTTGCACGCTGGATGCGTCCTCAGCGCGTCTGCTCGACAACGCTTTGGATCGATATGGGCTCTCGGCCCGCGCGCATGACCGCATTTTGCGGGTGGCGCGAACCATCGCCGATTTGGACGGGGAACCGCAAATCGCCATGAATCATCTGGCCGAGGCGATTCAATACCGTCAGCTCGATCGCGAGGTGCGTTCATGAAGTGCAGGCGTTCTTGCTGGATTTCACGTTGTTTTTCGCTGGCTGCCCGTTTGTGGCGGTCATTTCAACACAAATTTCTTAAACCATTTCAATCAGTTAAGGAGATCTTACACATGGCTACTACTTCCGATCGTCAGAAGGCTCTCGATTCCGCTCTCTCCGCCATCAGCAAGCAGTTTGGAAAGGGCGCGCTGTTTACGCTCACCAACTCCGGGCCCATCGATCCCGTCAAGGTTTACCCCACGGGTTGCCTGAGTCTCGATTTGGCTTTGGGCACCGGAGGCTTGCCCGCAGGTCGCGTGATCGAGATTTACGGTCCCGAATCTTCAGGGAAAACGACGCTCATGCTCGAAGTGATCGCCGGCGTTCAAAAATCCGGCGGCATCGCGGCGTTCATCGATGCGGAGCACGCCCTCGATCTGGCTTACGCGCGCAAACTGGGCGTCAATCCGGCGGAGCTGCTCGTCTCCCAGCCCGACGACGCTGAGCAAGGTCTTGAAATTACAGATGAATTGGTGCGGTCCGGTGCGGTCAATTTGATCGTGATCGATTCGGTCGCGGCCTTGGTGCCCAGAGCGGAACTCGAAGGCGACATGGGCGATTCGCATATGGGTCTTCAGGCGCGATTGATGTCGCAGGCGTTGCGCAAGCTGACGAGCGCTGCGAGCCGTTCGGGAACGACGATCGTTTTCATCAACCAGCTGCGCCAGAAAATCGGCGTGATGTTCGGCAATCCGGAGACCACAACCGGCGGAAATGCCCTTAAATTTTACGCCTCTGTGCGACTCGACATCCGAAAGATTGCCACCATCAAGCAAGGAGAAATGAGCGTCGGCAACCGCACCCGCGTCAAGGTCGTCAAGAACAAATGCGCGCCGCCCTTCGCTCAGGCCGAGTTCGACATCGTCTACGGCAGCGGCATCAACCAGGTGGGCGATCTGCTCGATCTCTCGGTGGCGGCCGGCCTGATTCAAAAATCCGGATCCTGGTTCAGCTACAACGAGGAGCGCCTCGCTCAGGGCCGCGAAAAAGCCTGCGCCTGCTTAAGCGAACGCCCCGAACTGATGGCTCAGCTCCGCACGCAGATCTTAAGCAACTCGCATCCCGAGATGTTCGAGCCTCACGGCGAAGAGCTCACCGAAGAAAACAGCGATGTGGAGGAAGTACAAAAGGCCGCGTGAGCTACGCTTCGCCGGAGGCCGAAAGAAACACCTTCATGGAGTGGCATTTCATCTCGTCGCTTACATCGACTAAAGCGACGAGATGACCCTCTTCATCCAGCACGCGATGTAAACCCGCTTGCTGAGGTGAAAATGGAGGCATCCGACCGAACGAGAGTTCCACGCAATCCTTCGGACTGGCTGTAAATGTGGGCCAATGAGAGAGCGCATCGGCGGGAGAAAGCAGATGCGCTTCGACGTCTGGCTGATGTTGCAGGGCATCCAAAGTGATGGCCGATTTCACATCAAAAGGCCCGGACTGCAACCGGCGAAGCGCTGTGAGATGGCCGTGCAGATGCAGTGATTCCGCGATATCTGCACCCAGTGAACGGATGTAAGTTCCCTTACTGCAATCGATTTCGAGCACAACATCCGGGAACTGAAACTGCAGCAGATCCAAGCGGTGGATGCAAACTTCGCGCAAAGGCAGATCGACCTCTTCGCCGCGGCGCGCCTTTTCGTAAGCGCGCTCGCCGTCGATATGAATGGCCGAAAAGATGGGAGGCCTCTGCTGAATTGTGCCTCTAAATGCCGATAAAGAATCGGAAATTTGTTCTTCCGATACGGCATTTAAACGATCTTCGGGATCCCGGAACAGCTCCTGACCTGTGCAATCCAAAGTGTCGGTTGCGCTGCCCAAACGCAAAGTTGCCCGATAAGTTTTACGCTGATCCGTTAAATACGGCACCAAACGCGTGGCCTGACCGAGGCAAACCACGAGCAATCCGGACGCAAAGGGATCGAGCGTTCCCGTATGGCCGACCCGCTTGATTTTAAACCTGCGCCGAACCCGGGCAACCACATCAAAGCTGGTGAGACCGATCGGCTTATCGATGAGCAGGACGCCCGATAAAGCATTCATGCATCCTCTTCGGATTCATCTTCGTCGGACGTCGCTTCAGAGTTTTCGGACTTGTTTGCCTCACCAAGTCCCAATTCGCGCAGCTTTTCCTCAATCCGCTGACCATATTCGATGGAGCGATCGAAACGGAAGCTGAGCAAGGGCGTGACGCGCAAATCGATGCGTTGTCCCAGTTCGTGCTGCATGAATCCGGTCGCCTGATCGAGACCGCGCTGAGCTTCTTTGCGCTGCTTTTCGTCGCCAGAAACGATGTAAAAGATGCGCGCTTCACGCAGATCAGGCGTCACCTCGGCATCGAGAATGCTGACCCCCTGCACGCGGGGATCTTTGACATCGTGAATGAGAAGCTCCGCAACCACCTGGCGCACCAACGCCGCAACGCGGGCCGTGCGTACATTTTGTTGTGGAGATGAAGTGAGGCTGTTTTTAAAGGAAGTCCCCCCTCGCTTTGCATTGCGAGAGGGGCGCTTTTGATTGTTGGACATGAAGATCCGTTAGGCGTGAGAACCATCGATGGAGCGCTTCACCAGCTTTTGCTCGAAGCATTCAATGATGTCCTGCTCTTGAACATCCTTGTAACCATCGATGTGCAAACCACATTCATAACCGGAAGCGACTTCGCGAGCGTCCTCTTTGAAGCGCTTGAGGGTTACAATTTTTCCTTCTGCGATCAGCTCTTTACCGCGATGGACGCGCGCCAGCATATTGCGCTGAATCTTGCCTTCGGTGACGTAGCAACCGGCCACCAGCAATTTGGCAACATGGAAGACAGCACGAACCTCTGCGCGGCCAAGGAAGTTTTCAACCATCTCAGGCGCGAGATGGCCGCTCATGAGATCCTTGACGCCATCGATCAGGTCGTAAATGACCGAATACTGGATGATCTTGACGCCCACCTGATCCGCTGCGCGCTTGGCATTGCCATCGGGAGATGTATTGAACCCGATGATCACAGCGCCTGCAGCCTGAGCCAGCGTGATATCCGACTCGTTGATGCCGCCGACGGCAGAATGGACGATCTGAACCTCGACTTCGTCGGTGGAAAGTTGCTCCAGAGAAGCGCGAATGGCTTCCAGAGAACCGGCAACATCCGTCTTCAAAATCAAGGCCTGCTTTTCGCGATCCTGCTTGTCCAGGCTGGCCAGCAATTCGGATGCGTTGTTCAGCGCGGTCTTGGTCGCCTGTCGCTTGGAGCGTTCCTTGTCGTCGCGGGATTCAGCCACACGACGGGCATCGCGCTCGCTGGCCACCACGTGGAAGGTATCGCCCGCTGAAGGCAGACCGCCCAGACCGAGCACCTCGACCGGCGTTGAAGGTCCGGCCTCTTTCAGGCGCTTGCCGCGATCGTTGATCATCGCGCGGACGCGGCCAAAATGCGCACCGCTCACGATGAAGTCGCCCGCATGCAAAGTGCCGTCCTGGACCAGGACCGTACAAACGTTGCCGCGACCTTTGTCGACGCGCGCTTCGATGACCGTACCGAAGCCTTCCTTCTTGGGATTCGCTTTCAGATCGAGGACTTCGGCCTGAAGCGCCAGGCATTCGAGCAGCTTGGTGATCCCTTCGCTCTTGAGCGCGCTGACGGGGACGCACATGACGTCACCGCCCCATTCTTCAGCGACCAGCTCGTATTTGGTCAGCTCGCGCTTGATACGCTCGGGATCGGCGCCCTGCTTATCGACCTTGTTGATGGCAACGATGATCGGGACACCGGCAGCCCGGGCGTGATTGATCGATTCCACCGTCTGAGGCATGACGCCGTCGTCGGCAGCGACCACCAAAACGACCAGGTCCGTGACCGAAGCGCCGCGAGCGCGCATGGCGGTAAAGGCAGCGTGTCCGGGGGTGTCCAGGAAGACCACGGGCCCGGAGGGGGTTTCGACGCGATAAGCGCCGATATGCTGTGTAATTCCGCCCGCTTCGCCTGTGGCTACGTTGGCCTTGCGAATGCGATCGAGCAGCGTGGTCTTGCCGTGATCGACGTGGCCCATGACGGTGACCACGGGGGCGCGCCAGACCGCATCTGGATCCTGTTCGCGTTCTGAGCTGCTCGCCATCGACGAGAGCACGTTTTCTTCATGGAAAGCGATGTTCTTGACTTCCCATTCGTACTCGCCTGCCAGCAGCGCCGCTGTATCGATATCGAGCTGCTGGTTGACCGTCGCCATCGTTCCCATTTGCATCAGTTTGCGAATGAGTTCGCTGGCTTTGACACCCATCTCGCGACCCAGTTCGCCTACCGAAATCGTATCGTCCACGCGGATGATGCGTTTCTTGGCAGACGGTTTGGTCAGCAGCGTCTTGGAATGCTTGCGCGACGCAACCTTGGTCTTGCGGCGCGGGCGATGATGCATCGTGGTCGGCTGATCGGTCAGATTCGAGTAAAGCTCTTCGTGACTGATTTGCCGTTTGCGCGAAGCGGACTTGCTTGAACGTGACGGACGCTCGGCGCCTAAATCGCCACCGGTACCACCGTTGGGATTTTTGCTGACGCTGCGACGACGCGTACCGGGTTTGTCGGGCGGCGGGGCCACCGGTGGAAACGGCATGCCCACATTGCGGCTCGGCGCACTCGGACCACGGTTAGAACTGCTTCTAAATCCGCCAGGTCCGGAAGAATTTTGTGCGCCAGTCCCAGCAGGACGCGAGGGAGCACGCCCTGTCGGAGCGGAAGCTCCGCCTCCCAATGCATCAGCAGAGCGATTGGCAGGACGAGCGTTTCCTCCCGGGCCACGGCGAACCTGTGCCTGCCGCGTGCGATCCCTCAATTGCTCGATGGGGATCACGCCCAAAATCTTAGCTGCACCTTCCCTCGCCTTTTGCGGCTGACGTCGGGTCACGCCATCTGCGGCCTGAGCAGGCTTGGCATCCTCTTCGGCTTTGGGAGCAATCGGACGCACCGCCACCGGCTTGCGGATGGGACCCTTAAAGCTCGAAGGCGCGGTGACCGAAGTCTTGGATTTATCGGCCTCTGAAGTCTTGGCGGCATCCGCTTTCTCGGACTTTGCAGCATCAGGCTTAGTGACTTCTTTGGTCGCAGGCGCCACTTCCGTTTTTTCGGGAGCAGCTTTTTCAGCCTTGGGCTCAACGGGCTTTTCGGCTTTAACTTCGGCGGTTTTATGAACCGCAGGCTTGGCTGCTTTATCGGTCGGAGCGTTGGTTTTGGCAGCGCTTGTTTCCGGCAAAGCAACGATCTTCGCGGTGCTGGCCGCTTTGGAAGCCGATTTGTCATCCGCTTTTTCGGCCTTCGGCTTTTCTTCGGACTTGCCTGAAACCGGAGCTTCGGTTGAAGCTTTAGCAACCGCTTTGGACGCATCCGCTTTGACAGTCGCCTTTTTCTTGTCGGCAAGCTGTTTTTCGGCCTTGGCTGCCTCGGCAGCTTCTTTTTCGGCCTTAATTTGCTTTCGCTCTGCGGCTTGCTTTGCTTCCGTTGCATCAGCAGCAGGAGAAATGCCAGCACCAGGCCGCCGATTGGTTTTCGGCTTGACGCTGTCGCTTTCAGGCTCTTTTCCTGAGACCACACGGGCAGTTGTCGCTTCACCCGGACGCCTGCGACGGCGAACGCCCGGAGCCGAAACCTGTTCTTCAACTGCCCCACTCGAACCTGCGAGCAATGCTTTGAGCTTTTGTGCGTCCTCATCCTGGATTGAAGACATGTAGTTACGCACTTCAATGCCAAGCTCATCGCATTTTTTCATCAACTCGCGGTGATCAACACCGAGATCTTTCGCGACCTCGAAGACTCTCTTCGCCATGCCTTCTCCCACCTCTGACGTCTCGGGTTACATCCAAAGTCGAGGGGTGTGTTCTATCGGCTTTCAGCCTCAAGTCGCAACCGAAAGACGGTCGCGCCGCATAAACTCGAGGGCCAGGCGTTTTGCAAGAGCAGCATTTGTAATGCCGATAGCAACGCGTGCTGCTTTACCCTGCGACTGTCCAAGGCTCTCGTTCTCTCCGAAACGCCATACTGGGCATTGATTGAGCCCGGCAAGATGTTCCAGCTTCTCTTTTGTTGAAGCAGAAGCTTCGGTCGAAAGGACCAAGCCACATAACTTCGAAAAATTCCGCTCCAGCACATCCGTGCCCGAAACGGTTTGGCCCATCCTTCGCCCTATCGCTAGGGCATCCCGAATGCGACCCTCTATCGCCTCGATCACCAACTCGCGAAAGACTTGAGCGGTCATCGGTGCAATATTTTGTTTAAATGTGCGCCCAAACGCTTTGTGTTTCAACGCTTCCTCGATACAGGCCTGCGAATAGCACAAATGAGCGCCCCGCCCCGGTGCTTTCAACGAGCGATCGATCAAAAGATGCCCTTCGGGATCGCACACGACGCGGATTAAATCTTCGCGCAAAAAATGCTCACGACAGCCCAGGCAAACGCGCATGCCCCGCAAATCAGGGCCAGGTTGCCGGGTGGTCTTTCGAGCGTGCTTTTTGACCGCTCCCTGCTCCTCATGTAAATCGGCACAATTCTTTGATTTTGAAGGCTTTTTGCCGAATCGTTTAGGGGAAGGAGCAGATTCCATCAGTCCTCAACCTCTGAATCGGAAGCGCTGCGCAGTGTATTCAAAACTTCGCGAGCTGCAAAGATCGTAGATGAGGCCTTTTCTTTATTGTAATCGACTACGCGTGCAAACGTATCGGGCGACTGCGCGGCGATGTCTTCAAGGGTGAAGAAACCATAGCGCAGGCAGCGCTCAAAGCAGGCGCGCGTCAAAAGCTCGTGATCCTGCGGCCATCTCGCCCATTCCGCTTCAGCATCGTAACCTTCGGGAGCGACGGCGTGAGGACGGATGTCTTCGCCCTTCTCTTTGCGGTGGGCCAGTTCGTTGGCGCCATTGCGCAGGAGTTCCGCCTTTTCGGGCGTAATGCCGGGAATGTTGCAGAGATCGCTGTCGGAAGAAGCGGCGATATGCTCGAGCGAGCGATAACCGAGGCGCCACAAGGTATCGACGTCTTCGGCAGAAATGCCTTCCACCGCCATCAGGGCGTCGCGGGCTTCCTCTTCGATTTCGGTGATCTTGCTTTGGGCGTGAATGTCGATCTTCCAGCCGGTCAGCTGGCTGGCCAGACGCACATTTTGCCCGCGGCGGCCGATGGCCTGGCTCAGCTGATCATCGGGTACGATCAGCTCCATGGCGAAGCGCTCTTCATCGATCAGGACGCGCGAAACTTCGGCGGGCTGAATCGCATTGCACACAAAGCGCGCAGGATCCTCGCTGTAAGGCACGATGTCGATCTTTTCGCCGTGCAATTCCTGCACAACGGCCTGAACGCGGGCACCCTTCATGCCGACGCAGGCGCCCACCGCATCCACATCGGGATCCCGGCTCGAAACGGCAATCTTTGCGCGGCTTCCCGGCTCGCGCGCGGCGGATTCGATGCGAACCAAACCTTCATAGATTTCGGGCACTTCCATTTCAAAGAGCTTGATCAGCAAGCCCGGAGAAGTGCGCGAGAGGATGATTTGGGGCCCCTTGGCATTGCGCTGCACGTCGAGCACGTACGCCTGAACGCGATCGCCCGGACGATAGGATTCGCGCGGAACTTGTTCGCGCACAGGCAAAATCGCCTCGGTCTTGCCCAGATCGATGACGATGTTTCCGCGATCAAAACGGCGCACGATGCCGGTGATCAGCTCGCCCTTGCGATCCACATATTCGCCAAACACGTTGTCGCGCTCGGCTTCGCGAATGCGCTGGGTAATGACCTGCTTGGCGGTCTGTGCAGCGATGCGGCCGAAGTTGGAACGTCGCGATTTTAATTGCAAAATATCGCCGTAACGCTCGTCCTGTTCGCGTGCTTTTAAGTCGTCTTTGGGCAAATAAAAGATTTGAAACAGAAGCTCATCGCCGATTTCGGTATCGAGGCCGTGCTCTTCCGCTTCTTCAAGCGTCACTTCGTTAAAAGGATCCGTGATTTCTTCGGCTACGCGAATGATTTGAAAGAGCTCTACAACGCCTTCTTCCACATTGTATTCGGCTTCAATTTCGCGTTCTTGCCCAAAAACCTTTTTGGCAGCCAGAGAAATCGCTTCCTTTAAAGTGTTCTGCAATGCTTCCCGATCAATGCCCTTATCTTTGGCGACTTGATCGATGACGTGGTTCAGGTTCAGTTCCATTGCCCACCCACATTTGCCATGAGACTAGCGATCCAGCTTGCCAATCGAAACTTCAAAACGCAGGCGCGCCTTGTGGATCGCACTGAAATTCACCGTAAAATCGCCATCGCTGCATAAAATATGCACGCTGTCGCCCACCACTTCACCAATTTTGCCCGTAAGCTTTTTACGACCCGAAACAGGCGCCGTGAGGTGGAGCTGAGCTTCCCGGCCGCAAAAACGGCGAAAATCAGCATCATTCATCAATGGTCGATCGAGGCCTGGGGATGAAATGCGCAGCTCATAAGCTTCGGCGATCGGATCTTCCACATCGAGCGCCGCCGAAACTTCGGGGCTGACCTGCGCGCAATCTTCAATGGTGACACCGCGAATAGCAGGCGTCTGCTCGCCTTCTCCTGCATCTTCAGCGCATTCCGGACGATCGATGTAAATCCAGAGGATTTTATGACGCCCTTCCTGAGCCCATTCAGCGCCCACCAAAATGAGGCCGTGACCTTCAATGATGGGTTTAGCTAAAGCACAAACCCGCGCAATTACAGGATTTTTAGCGCCACCGATGGTGATAGGATCAGACACGCTCATCCCTCAGATGATCGACAGGCCAGGTTTGCTCAAGCGCACAAAAAAAGGGCTCAAAAGAGCCCTCCCCAAGCAGAACCCGGCGAAGTTGAGCGCTTGTAACACAGGCGCAACATGAGAGCAAGGCTCAATTTGCCAGGTCGTAAATTCTTAAGTTGTCGAACAAAACGGGCGCTTCCCAGTTGTTAAAACCAAAATAGCGGCCCTCGATGGGATTGGAATCGTCAAAAACGAGGAACAATTTTTGATCCACATACCAGCGCAGCACGTTGTCGGTCCGTTCGATGGTCCAGTGAAAATCGATGTCGGGCTCGATGCACAGGCGGCGATTTCCTTTATTGGGACAGCGCTTATCGTTCTTTCGGTCCTCCCCGTGCTCGTCCTGGCGGGCGATGCAGTTGACCGAATTGTTCCAGCCTCCGTTAATCAGAATATAGCCGCTTTGATGCGTCTTTCCGTCGCCAAAAATCTCGCATTTGGCATCCCCTTCGTTGCTTAAAGCGCGCACATCCAGTTCCACGCGCACTTGCCGGGGCAATTCTTTTTGAAGCCAAAGCGCCGCATTATGGATTTTTTCGGCCCTCAAATGTCCCTGATCGATGCGCCATTGTCCGGCAGGATTCCCGGGATCGGGTTCGCCCTGAAAATAAAGCTCCCCCACATCTTCCCGTTCAAAATCGTCTTCAAAAACGAGTTTCCCCGTCCGTTCGGGCATGTCTTTTTGGCGATAAACCACAGATGTCACACCCAAACAGGCCACAACAAATAACAGGCTTACCCCAGCCACCACATAGGCTTTCTTTTGACCGTTCAAAGCAGTAATCCCCGTTTATTTTTCAATACTTGCAAAGTCGAGAGACACCATCGAGCAAGGTCTGCTGTCCAAATCGTTGGTCGCATCGATGGGATCTTTTTCATGGACCAGTTGCTCCGTCTTATAGCCGCTCATGTCCGAGAAGAGGAAGCCCGGAATCAATTCATCCGTCTCTTTCTGGGGTGAAATCAGCGGGGTCATCAAAAAGGCTTCCTGCGGAGGCAGTTCCACGGTTTCTCCGCGCTTCAGACAGGAAAAAGCGTTGCGCGCGGCCTGAAGTTCGCTCGTAGAGACGCGCAGCCGGTTGCTGAGCAGCTGAATGAAACACCACATCAGCTTGACCGAAACCAGAGGATCGAGCCGCATCAGCTCATAGAGATGGGATCGCGCGATCGTCATGATGCGCACATCGTCCACGGCGGTTGCGGTCATCGATCTCGGTGCCTTTTCAAACAGGGCCATTTCGCCAAAATACTGGCCTTCATCGAGCACAGTAACGACCGTGCCCTCGATGGACATACGAACGTGACCGCTGATGATGATGTAGAGCCGATCATCGTAAGCGCGCTCTTCAAAAATCACTTGTCCGGCCGAGAGATGACGCATTTCGGACAGATTGAGCACTTTGATCATGCTCGCATAGTTGAGATACTTAAATAAAGATACCCCGCGTAACGCTTCAAGTTTTCTGCGAACATCGGCGAGACGCCTGTTTTGTTCATCTTCGTCACCTTCAAGGACGCGCACCACTACCGCAGTAATATTGTCTTTTCCGCCTGATTCGTTGGCCAGATGGATGAAGCGCTCGGGGATCTCTTTAATTTGTTCCCCATCCAGATATTCGCGGATGATGGAATCCGTTAAATAGCAATGTAACCCATCGGAACATAAGAGGAAATTGTCTCCGGGCTCCAATTCAAAATCGAACGCGTCGACCTCAACATTTTTGTAGACGCCGACGGCGCGGGTCACCGCATTTTTGTAAGGGCCGTCGAATTTCTCGCCTTCCTGCAGCCGCCCGCGTTTACGGAGTTCGTTTTCGAGCGAGTGATCTTCTGTTTTTTGGATCACCTGACCGTCGCGCGTCATGTAAATGCGGCTGTCACCCACGTGGCCGATGAATCCGCGCTTGCCTACGACGAGCAGCAAGCTGGTGGTGGTGCCCATGCCGTGCCGTTCAGCGTCTTCCTGGCCCATTTCAAAGATGCGGGCACTGGCGGTCTGAATCGCCTCTTCGATCAACCGCAGGATCGCTTTTCGGCTGCCCTCGCTGCCTTCAAGCTCGTATGCCTCAATCAATTCGCGGCGTTCCGCAAAAATGCGCCTGACTTCGCGAACAGCAACCGCCGACGCCACTTCGCCTGCAGCATGCCCACCCATGCCATCTGCAACGACAAAGAGATTTAACTTTTTATCGACCAGGAAGTTATCTTCGTTGTGATCGCGCGTAATGCCCACATCGGTGGCTGCCCAAAACTTGACTTCCATTGAAGGCCCTCGAGGTTCAAACCATGTGTTTGGAAGCTATCACCCTCTTTGCCAAGCGTCTAGTTTCGACAAGAAGTAAAAAGAGGATGCGTTTTTTTGAATGCTTTTTAAAGCCCTGTTTATGCGTAACTGGTTGAATCTTAAAGTGTTTAAAAAATACACTTGTACCTTTCAAAAAAAATGCAGAGTTTACAAAAATTGATTTATCGTGATTTTGATTTGATCCGGAGCATGTGCAAACCTTGAAAAAGTTCATTAAAACTTTAGCCCTATTGGTTGTTCTCGCGGGTGTGGGGGCTGGCGGTTATTTTGCTTATCAACATTTTCAGTCGTCCACAAAAATTGCAGCCAAATTGATCACAAGCCCGATCGCCCGGCGCGACATTGCGGTTTACGTGACCGCCAGCGGAACCATCGATCCGGTCGTGACGGTTGACGTAGGCAGCCAGATTTCCGGAAGGATTTCGGCACTTTATGCAGATTACAACAGTGAAGTCACCAAAGGTCAGGTGATCGCAGAGCTCGATCCCATCCTTTTAAAGTCGCAGGTGACTCAGGCTAAAGCCAATCTGGAAGCGGCCAAAGCGGGTGTAAAAGTCGCTCAGGTCAATCTTTCTGAAGCGCAGAGGCAAGCTTCGAGAACCAAGGCGCTGTTTAAAAAATCCCTTGTCTCCAAAGAAGAGAACGAGTCTGCAGCCAGCAGAGTTCAGGCCGCTCAGGCGGAAGTCGCGTCGGCCAAAGCCAAGCAGGTGCAGGCGGAAGCCAATCTGCAGCAGGCCGAAATTAATTTGAATTACGCCACGATCACCTCACCCATCGACGGCGTCGTGATCGCCAGAAGCGTCGATGTGGGTCAGACGGTGGCCGCTTCACTGCAAGCGCCCACGCTGTTCACGCTGGCCGAAGATCTGCGCAAAATGGAAGTGCACACCAGCGTTTCGGAATCCGATGTGGCGCAGATTGCTGCAGGCACCGAGGTTGAATTCAACGTCGATGCTTACCCCGAACGCGATTTTTCGGGCTCAGTCAAAGAAGTCCGCTACGAAGCGCAAACCGTTCAAAACGTGGTCACTTACGATGCGGTCGTGGTGGTCGATAACCTGGATTTGGCGCTGCGCCCCGGCATGACCGCCGATGTTCGCTTTAAGACCAAACAGGCGCAAAATGTAGTCGCTGTGCCCAATACGGCTCTGCGATATCGCACAAGGGACGCGAGCAAAAAGGATTCGGGCAGGAACTTCCGCATGGGCCCGCCTGGCGGCATGATGTTTGCGAGCAATAAAAAGCCCGAACTGCCGGCAGAAATGCCTGCGATGCCGCCGCCATCCAGCGATCCCAATCAAAAACATGTCTGGATTGAGCGAGACGGTCAACCCACGCCGATCCCCGTCAAAACCGGCTTAACGGACGGCACTTTTACCGAAATCACCGAAAGCGCAGAGCCTCTGGAGGGCCTTAAGGTGATTACGGGCGAAGAAAAGCGCGCAAATCAGGGCAAGCGGTGATTCAGCGATGGCGCTCATTGAAATTCGTGATCTCTATAAAATCTATGATTCAGGAGCCATTCAGGTCAACGCGCTGGGCGGCGTCAGCCTCGACATTCAGCAAGGCGAATTCGTTGTGATTACGGGACCTTCGGGCTCTGGCAAATCCACCCTGATGAATATTCTCGGTTGCCTCGATCGACCCACCAAAGGTCAATATCGCCTCAATGGTCAGGAAGTCGCCAGGATGAACCCCAATCAATTGGCGGACTTGCGGATCAACACCATCGGCTTCGTGTTTCAGAACTTTAACCTGCTTTCGCGCACATCTGCGGCCGAAAACGTTGAACTTCCACTCCTTTATGCGGGAGTTCCAAAGCGGGAACGGGCAGAACGCGTCAAAACTGCGTTGAGCCGTGTGGGACTGGCCGAGCGCATGGATCACCATCCGAACCAGCTTTCGGGTGGTCAGCAGCAACGGGTCGCCATCGCGCGCGCCTTAGTCACCCGCCCGCCCCTCATTCTGGCCGACGAGCCTACCGGTAACCTCGATTCGCGCACCACCGACGAAGTGATGGATCTCTTCGATGAACTGGTGGCCGACGGCATCACGATCGTGTTGGTCACACACGAACCCGAAATCGCCGATCGCGCCAAGCGCGTGGTGATCGTGCGCGATGGTCACATCAAGGACGACCGCCTGAACAAGAAACCCGCAGGTCCCAGCCGTTATATTGAGGGTGTCTGATGAACATCTGGATGCTGATCTCAATCGCCCTAAAAGCCTTGCTGCGCAACAAGTTACGTTCAGCGCTCACGGCATTGGGTATGATCATCGGTGTGGGTGCAGTCGTCGCGATGTCGGCCATCGGGGCCGGTGCCAAGGCGCAGGTTGAAAAAACCTTTGAAGCGATGGGCAGCAACATGCTGATCGTGCGCTCGGGCTCTTCGTCCAAAGGCGGCATGCGCGGCGGAGCGGGATCACAGCCCACCATCACCTGGGAAGATGTGGCCGCCATTCAGGAAATCGACGAGGTCGTCGCCTCCGCGCCCTTACTGCAAACTTCCGTTCAGGTCAGCGCTTTTGGCCAAAACTGGTCCACCAGCCTTCAGGGCACGACGCCCGATTTTGCCACCGTTCGCAACTGGCCCTGTACCGCAGGCCGGTGGTTTGACGACAACGACAACGCCACCAAAGCCAAAGTCGCGGTCATCGGCAAATCGGTGGTCACGAACCTGTTCGGCGAGGATGCAACCGAAGAAGATATTTTGGGACAGACCTTGCGCGCAGGCCAGATCCCCTTTGAAATCATAGGGATAGCAAAATCGAGAGGCCAATCAGGTCCAGGCTTCGATCAGGATGACGTCGTGCTCATTCCGGTCAACACATACCGCGCAAAGATTTCCGGCGGCCTTGCCCAATACATGCAGGGCACGCTCTATGTAAGCGCCTCTTCCCGCGAAACCACCGCTGCAGCCGAAAGCGCCATCTCTGAACTGTTACGGACGCGCCATCGCATCGGCCATAACGACGAAGACGACTTTATGGTGCGCAACATGTCCGACATGATGGCGGCTCAGGAAGAAAGCGCCAACACGATCACCGCCCTTCTCGCCGGCATCGCGCTGGTCAGTATGGTGGTGGGCGGCATCGGCATCATGAACATCATGCTGGTTTCGGTCACCGAGCGCACGCGCGAGATCGGTTTGCGCATGGCGATCGGCGCAAAACCGCGTCACATCCTGCTGCAATTCCTCATCGAGTCGATCGTGCTCGCCATGGTGGGCGGTTTCTTGGGCGTCGCTACAGGCATCGGCGTCGCGACTTATATGGGGTCGTCCCAGGGCTGGGCGATCTCCATTTCACCCGATACAATATTATATGCCGTAGGTTCCAGCGCATTGGTCGGTACGCTGTTCGGTCTTTGGCCGGCCTATCGCGCCTCTCATCTCGATCCGATTCAGGCGTTAAGGTTTGAGTGATGAAGATCTCGTCTCACGTTCGCAAAACCCGATCCCGGGCCCAGGCTTCCCGGAGTTTGCTGACTTTGACTGCGGCGCTCCTTTCGGCCGGTTTCCTTTTTTCGGCCCACGATGCTCAGGCCTTCTCGCTCAAGGATGCGCTCGATGCTGTGCAAGCGCAGCATCTCGATCGCCAGACCGCTCTGAAAAGGCTCGAAGCGACCAAAGAGCGGCTCACGATGGCCAAGGCCTCACGCTTGCCTCGTTTAAGTGCCGATGCGCGAGCCGGATTGAGCCATCAGCAAGGCGGCGGTCGATCTGAAACCAACGACAGTTACTCCGCTTCGCTCTCGGCCAGCATGATGATCTGGGATTTTGGGCGCACCGGGCTCAAGGTGGAGGCGAGCGAATCGAACGTCGCATCGAGCGAAGCCGACGTGAAAGCGATCAACCAAAATCTCGCCAAGATCGTCTATCTCGCCTACATCGATGCCCTCGAAGCGGAGGCTGTTTTAAAGCAAGCCCAGGCCAACCGCGAAAATGCAGCCGCGCATCTCGAAGAAACGCTCACGCTGATCTCGATCGGCAAGAGCACCAAGGTCGACGAAGCCCGTTTTCGTGCCCGACTTGCGGAATCCGAAGCTTCGATCATCGACGCGCAGGGCAATGTAGAGAGCGCGAGGCTTTATCTCAGCGTTTCGATCGGCGATACACCGGCCACGGTGGGTCGCATTCCTGATCCCTTGCCCGACAACTTCCTTCAGGCAGAACTCTCGCAAAATCAAACAGTTGAGTCCCCTACCCTGGTGGCTTTAAAGGCGGCGGCTGAAGCCAAATCCAAGAGCGCCGAGGCAGCGGATGCGTGGCTGCGCCCATCGCTCGATCTCTCGGCATCTACAGGCATCAACAAAACCGGCGAGATGGACGCGATGTGGAATTCGCAGGTCGCGCTCAATTTAAGCTTCAACTTTTTCGATGGTTTTCAGAGCTCGGCATCCGCAAAAGCCGAGGCGGCCGAAGCGCTGGCGGCGCGAAACGAGGTCGATCAGTCCCAACGCGAGATCGATCAGCAAATCGAATCGGCCAGGCTCTCCTTGCAAACCGCGATCGCGCAGTACGAGACGCAGGAAATCCTGGTTAGAGAAGCGGAATTATTAAGGAATTTAACTGAAGAGCGTTATAAGGAAGGCCTCGAAAACGCGCTTTCGCTGAACGACGCTGAGCTCTCCCTGCAATCCGCAAACCTCTCCAAAATCTGCAGCGCCTTCTCAAAAGCGCGCGCGCAGGTCAATCTGGCCGCAGCCATGGGCGTCCTGCCCGAAACCCTTTAATGCCCATCTGATCGAAATTCTCAGTTTTCCTTCACCGCTGCTGCGGCTTTGCCGTTTTCTGCTTTGATTCCGCCTTATTCTTCATATCTCACTGTATTTAAGTCCTTAATAATCATCAATTGCGTGATTATCAATCATTTATATGAGACCATATAAACCATTCATTACGCTGACCATAAATCAATATGCAGCTGCAGCTTCCCAATTTAATTGAAAATGACAAGTATTTTCGATGGCACAATCACGGTTAAACTTGAGCGATATTTCTGCATTACCAACGATTTGGTTTTCATCTATTTTGAGCACTAAAAAGCCTTCAGTGCCGCAATCATCTGATTCATCTGATGTTTGATCACTGCATTGGTCGGATTCCCAAACACATGATGAGCGCGCTATACAAGCTTCCTGATCGAGCTGGTTACAGGCTTCTAACGCTGTAGGAATCGAAACATAAGCTTCGCATACCTCTGTTTCGCTGTATTCACGAACACGTGATATGCCTTTTAAATGGAGTTCAAAGCTCTCGTCTATTTTGCATAGGGAGCCTTTTAAAACCCATTTGCCAGCATCGGTTATCTGCGTCCATGTGATCTCAGTCCCATTCTGAATCACGCTGGCCTTCACATCAGAAGCCGCAATGGGAGTAAATCCCATCGACTCGCAATCATTTTCTAGCAGCGACATCGTGACATCATATGATCTCGATAAAGAAGGATAACCTTCAGGAGGATCCGCTTGTATCACTCCATTTCCCTCTCCACAGGCCACCATAAAAACAGAGAGTGCGATCTCAATTATCCGTTTTTGCATCTGTTGCTCTCGAAAGGATGAAAAACAAAGCATCTTCAATGATGCCGCGTCATCTGCTAAATGTTTTGCATCTCAGTTTTTTTTAGAGTTGTTGATATGAATTTATTGACGCGTTTTTTTGAGTTTCATTTTAAGGATGAACATCAACTTCTCAAGCGATTCGTCGAGACTTTAAAAGATTGGCAGGCGGATGAGGGCGATTTTGAAAAGCTCAAAGCGCGCCTTCAGACGGTGGGCCTTCTGGATTTACAGACTTTTCCTGCCCTGCAGGATTTTTTATCGCTCACGCCCGAAGAGGATTCGCATTCCGATTGGTTTGCGGAGTTCTGTGCCACAACTCAGTTTGAAGATGCTGTTTCGATTTTAACCGATCGCTTCTACGCATTAACCGCTCCCATCACCCAGAAGGCATTGCTCCTGCTCTCTCAAAAAGCCTTGCCACCAGAGGAGTTATTACATCGCATCTCCTATTCTTACGGTTTTGGCTTTCAACTGAGCGAAGCTGAAATCAAAAGATGGCTGAACTGCGGAAAATTATTGAACTTTTGGCGAAACTTAGGTCGTTATCTGGCCCTGGGGCTCAGGGGTGAAACCTATCTGGAACGCGCCAAAAAAGCGCCCAAATATGAAGAAATTCAGCCTCAAAGAACCGAAATGCCTCACGTATTGGTCGAACAGGAGCGCCAGAACATCGACGATGCGCAGGCCCTCTTTAAAGATCGCCTCATCGCGATGACGCCAAAGCAGGAATGGACTTTTGAAGAATTTGGCTTCAGCGCTGCCGACTGGTCTGAAAATCCTTCGGGCTGTCTGTTTCAGCTTCTCGTCTTTTCAATGATCTACGATGAACGAAAAGACCTGAATGAAATCCATCTGTTATGGGATCAGGTCTCGCCTGTTTTAGAAGAGATCAGACAGGGCGTCATGCCGCAAAGGCTTACGATCAGCGATGCCGCTCTGGTGCTCAAATTGTCGCTCATCGCGCGGCGCCTCGCGGAGCATGCCGATTTGCCCGATCAAATCGCAGCATCGGATGCGCGAACCGCGATCCTTCTTTTAAATGAAGCCCTGGGACAAGATCTCTTCTTTCTGGAAATATTCTTTGTCATCAATGGGTTAAAAGCGATGCAGGCGCTTTCCGATGCAGACAGATGGACAGCCATCCCCAGCCGCGAAGTCCGGGACACGCTCTATCGATGGGGATTAATCGCATCTCCTTACGCCACAACGATAAACGCGCTCATCGATGCCTCTGAAGCCGCTTACGATCTGCTCAGAATGCCGCGCGCCGATTTGCCCATCCGCGCTTTCACCCAGGCGATGGGTTGCGCATCTCCTTGCAAGATCAAGCATTGCACAGTGAATTGCCGCGAAAAGGACGATTGCGCCTAATGTGGAATCAACTGAAACGCTTTTTTAAAAACAGAGGCCGAAAGCGCCGTCCAAATGCGCCGGCAAAGCTTGAGCAAGAAGCCGTTTCAACAGAAAATATTTTAATTTTCAGCGACTTACATTTAGGAGAAGCCTGCAAGAACTGGTCGCGCATCGATTATTTAAAACAGAGCGATCGTTTAGATCAGCAGCTGTGCGATTTTTTGGATTATTACAGCAAAAACCGCGTCAACGACCAGCCCTGGAGGCTCATTTGCTGCGGCGATTTGATTGACTTCCTGCAGATCACGATGACCCCGCCTGAGGTTTCAGAAGAAGAAGCGCCCTTCGGTCTGGGCACGCAGGAGCGCGAATCCGTTTGGAAATTAGAGCGTTTAATGGAGCGCCATCACCGCGCTTTTGTGTACCTGGCCGCCTTTGTGGGGATGGGCAACCGCCTGGAGCTGATTCGCGGCAACCACGACGAGGAGTTCTTCTGGCCCGCTGTCCGCCAGTCGCTGATTCACCATTTGAGCCAGATTTACTTCGGCCTGGAAGAGCGGGATGCCCAAAAGATCGCGCTTTTTGAAAGCAGAATCCATTTTTGCCATTGGTTTTATTATCAACCCGGCGTCCTCTACGCGGAGCACGGGCACCGATTCGACGCCTATTGCGCCACCTGGCCTCAGCTCTGCCCGCTTCACCCCCTAAAAGAGCAGGAACTTTTTCAACCCATCAGCGCGCTGGGCATTCGCTATTTTGCTAATCTGGAGCCCGGTTTTTCGACGCACGACAAAGAGCACTGGGGCATCGTCGACTATCTGAAATACTATAAGTCTTCGGGATTAAAGCATTTTCTGATCATCTTCGGCCGATATGTACGCTGCATTTATTTTTGCGTTCGCGATTATTTTCAATACGGCAGGCAGATCTCTTCGAACGCTTTACAACAGCATTTAGACGCGTTTTCGCTTCTCGAAACGGAATTTCAACTTTCCAAAACACAGATTGAGCAGCTCGACCAGCAGAGCGTCACCCCGATCATTCAAAACGGATTTGGGGTTTACGTCGCCACCAGCCTGCCCGAATGGACCGGATTTCTTGCGCTCGCGCTGACCGCCATCATCGCGATTTTAGGGCATTTTTCATGGATGACCGCTATTTTGAGTCTCTCTGTCGTTTGCCTGCTCTGCGGTCTCTGGATTTCCTTTTGCCATCGGCGTCATTCCGCACACGCACATCTCGCTTTGCTTGAAAAGGTTCCCCAGCTGGCCCGCATCATCGAAGTACCATTGATCGTATTGGGCCATGCCCACCGACCGTTCTCACAGCATCTGCCTCATCGCTCTATCTATATGAATACAGGCGCTTTTTTGGAAGGATCGCCCGATGCAATGCATCGTCCGGAAGAGCATTGCTGTTGCTCAAATACATTTATTCAGCTGATCGAATCCGATGTGGGGCCTTTGCAGCCTACGCTCATGCGCTGGTGTTCGGTCTGTCATCGACCGGTGCCCTTTGTGTCGACGCCCGAACAGGGCAAAGGCGGAGCGCGGTGAAACGGTTTGGTCACCGCTGAATCGGATCCCGAAAACGCTCTGGCGTCTACATATTTGGTGTAGGTGGCCGATCCCCGGCTCTCGCTCTCTAAAAATCCAAAATCGTCCAACTCCGCGGATTGTAACGACAAATCATGGCGTTCCTGCTCAAAGAGCGAAACCAGCATTTGGGATAAGCAGGCTTTTGCATCCATGCGGTAGCGCGCCATACGCCAATCCTGCAGCGCCTTTGCAAACGCTTTTGCCGAGTCAAATCTCAGCGCCGGTTCCTTGCTCATCGCCTTTTTTAAAATTGCATCAAAAGCCTCATCCACATCCGCCAAATGGCTCGGCGCTTCGATTTCCTTTTCGCGAATGGCAACCATCAGCGAAGCATCGTGAGTGGCCAAAAAAGGCACAACTCCGGTAATGACATGGTAAAGCACGCTTCCGGCCGCAAATACGTCAGACCTCCGGTCCAGGCGTTTGCCCAAAGTCTGCTCCGGACTCATATAATTCACCTTGCCCTTAATCACCCCGCCCCGGGTCTGGGAGCGGTTGAATCGCGCTTTGGCAATCCCAAAATCGATCAGCTTGACCTCGCCCTGATAGCTTAAGAGCAGATTTGATGGGCTAAAATCGCGGTGAACGATGCAAAGCAAGCGGCCTTCTTCATCGCGCTGCTCATGAGCGGCATGAAGTCCCAAAAGCGCCTGTTCAACAATGTAACAGGCTAAAAATACAGGGATTTTTATGGACTGGGCCTTGCATTTTAAAAGCAGGTTTCGCAGATCGACGCCCTCTATAAATTCCATCGCCATAAAATATTGTTCGCCCACAGCCCCTAATTCATAAAGGCGCGCGATGTTCGGATGATGCAGCAATGCGGTGATGCGCGCTTCATCGAGCAGCATCGTCATAAATTCGGGATTGTCGTTGTAATGCTGGAGGATACGTTTGATGGCGACCGGATACTCTTCGCCAGAAGGGGTGCAGCCCACCGCGCGATAAATCTCAGCCATGCCGCCGGAAGAGATGCGGTAAAGCAACCGATATGGTCCGAACTGCCTGATTTTACTCATGTTTTCATATCTTCCGAATACATCTGACGCACGAGAAGATTGCATTCTCACCAAAAGCGTTCACAATCTATCAGACTTTTGATGTTCAAGGTGTGCGATGCGCAGTTTTTATGTGACAATCTTTTTAACTTTCTGCTCAGCCTGTCACGGTACCAATGGGCAAAACGTCCAGATCGGATCAGCAAACCAAGATTTTTATCAAGCGCAGGTTTCGTCTAACTCTTTTAAACTCAATCAGAAGTCGACTTTTTACATAGAAATTCAGCCGGGCTCAAATTTTAAAATCAATACAGAATTCCCGGTCGCATTGACGCCATCTGTGCGCGAAGGCATCCAGTTTTCACATCCTACCCTTTCCAAAGAACAAATCGAAGTCAGCGATGAAAAACTGCGCATCCCCGTAGAATTTACGGCGCAGGCTTCAGGACCGCTGAAACTGGAGGCCGTTGCAGATTTTTCGGTCTGCAATGAGAATACGTGTAAATTACTCAAGGGTGAAAAACTGTCCTGGTCAATCCAGGTCGAATCGAATTGAAGATTGCACTTGAAGCAAAAATGCTTGATCATCCCCACTCGATGAGTTTACAAATTCACTCAGTTTTGTTGTGGTCATTTTTGAAATGATCAGAGTTCAACAGTTCTTTACCAGTCGCCAACCGAGGTGAATGATGTTACGAAAAGTTGGTTTTTTGGCGGTTTGCTTGCTGTTTGCTTCACAGGCCTTTGGTGCTCCTTTGTCCAAGCAAAAGGAGACCTTGGAGAACTTCAGCGCTAAGGCTGAGGAATTTAAGACAAATCCTGCGATTAATGAGTTGCTGGCCGATCTGACCAAGCTCACGGACTGCCTGGCTGAATCGCGCGTTCACATCAAGAACGAGGATGAAAAGCCTTTGGAGCGTAACCTGAAGAAGGCTCAGGTTCAAATCCGCTTCATCGACGCTCGTTTGAACGAAATCGCTGCCCGCGAGGAGGCTCTGGCCGCTGAAGATATCGCCAATAAGAGCGAAAACGCAGCCAAGAAATTGGATCAGGAAGCCCGCACCCTTGAGAACAAGGTTGGAAACTGAGGAGAATAAAGCATGAGTCTCTTGAAATTTACCCCCGCTCTGATTGCTTCTGCTTTGATGATCGCTTGCGGTTCCAACCCTAAGCCTGCGGAATTGCAGGACTTTGAGGCCAAGCGCGTTGGCGAATATGCACCTAAGATTGCAGAGAATTATCCTGCTCTGCAAAAAGAATTTGACGGCTATTACAAAGAAGCCCTCAAAGCGCACGATGATGACAACAAGAACATGACCCTTTATTTCACGGATCTGGCCGACACCACCTTCCGCACCGCCGTTTCGCTGCTGAATCAAAAAGATTTCCAGGCGCGCAAAGCGAGTGCTGAAGAGCGCACCAATCAGGCGGGCGTCGTTCTGGAAAAGGCCGGTCAGCGCAAGGAATTCGCTTCTTTGAAGGGTCAGGTGGCCGAGGTTAAGGTCAAGGACGCCGAGCTCGCGATCCTGAAGGCCAAGTCCATCAACGCCGCCGAATATGCGCCCGAGCAGCTGGCTCAGGCGGAAGCCACCTTTGAAAAGGCCAAGGCCGCTTTTGCCGCCGGCGATACCGCTGAAGCCCAAAAGATCGCCGAAACTGCCATCGCGCAAGCCGACGTCGCCCTGAAGACCGCTCAGCCTGCTTACGACAAGCAAGCCAAGATCAACGCCGTCGACGCTCAGTACAAGAAGATCATGGCCGATGCCGCCCGCATCCCCAGCGTCACTTCCCGCATTGAGCAGCGCGGTTTGTTCATTTCGATGCGCGATCTGTTCCAGGGTCAGAAGACCACCGTTCGCGGTGACAAGATGGTCGCCATCATGGAAATGGCCAAGATCATCAACAATTACCCGGACTTCAAGATCCTCATCGAAGGTCACACCGACAATAAGGGCAAGGCTGCCAAGTTGATGGAAATCAGCGAAAACCGCGCCCAGACCGTCGCCAGCACCCTGGGTAAAGAAGGCGTTGCCGTTGCCCGCATTTCGACCGCAGGCAAGGGTGGCACTGAGCCCATCGATGACAACTCCAAGAAGGCCGGCCGCGAAAAGAATCAGCGCGTCGAAATCATCTTCCTGCGCCCCGCCGACTGATTTTCCCTCCTCCCCTTCCCTTCACTTCCTTCTTTAAATTCCCTTAAAAATTGATCACTTATCGCTGTTCATTCCAGAACTAGCGCCGGTGTCCCTGGTTTTCATGTACGAGCTTGTTGATCTTTGAAACGAATTCGTCCATGGGCGTGGATTTTTGAAAATAGGCCTTTGCGCCTGCATTGACGCTTTCGAGCCAAACAGCGGTGTCGTTTTTTGCGGTGAAGACGACGAAGGGGATATTGCTCGTTTCGGGGCGTTTATGCAGCGCTTTCAGCAACTCAAGCCCGTCCAGAACCGGCATCGAAATATCTGAAATAATAAAATCAGGGATGCGATCCTCTAACTTGCGCAGCGCGTCCAGCCCATCTTCAGCTGTCGAAACATCATAATCGCATTTTGCAAGCGTACGGCTCAACGTTAAGCGCATTTGCGGATCGCTATCGACCACTAAAATCGTTTTTTTTTCGTTGCCCATTTACAACTCTCGATTCAGCATCTTTTTGAGACAATATATGCTGTAAATTCCGTGAAAGTCATTTGATTTCTGCGGTATGTATGCAAATCGCGGTGAAAAAAGCCTCACTGTGGCGTATAATGTGAATTTATGATGCGCTTGATCGAACATCTCGGACGTTACGAAATCGGCCCAGAAATTGGACGCGGCGGAATGTCGATCGTCTATCGCGGTTACGATCCCAGTTTGCGCCGGGATGTAGCTCTCAAAGTATTGCATCCACATCTGGCGTTGCGCGCTGATTCGCGGGCCCGGTTTTCACGGGAAGCCCAGGCGGTCGCGCGCATGCATCATCCGAATATTGTTGAAGTTTTTGATTTCTCCGCCCCCGATAGCGAGCAGGCTTACATCGTAACGGAATTGGTGCAGGGGCCCACGCTGCGACAGCTGATTTCGGAGCATCCTCTGCGTTATGCAGAGCTCGCAGCGCTCATTTTGCTGCCCATCGGACAAGCTTTGGCGCACGCGCATCAAATGGGCATCATCCATCGCGACGTCAAACCCGAAAACATCATGATCCGTGCCGATGGATCGCCCGTGCTGATGGATTTTGGCATCGCCCAAATGGTCGATATGGAAAGCCTGACGGCGACCGGCACGATGCTGGGCTCCCCTGCCCACATGGCCCCCGAGGTGGTAGACGGACAGCCGGTCACGCCCAAATCCGATGTTTTTAGTCTGGCGACGGTCCTTTATTGGCTGGTTTGCGGCACGCTGCCCTTTTCGGGACAAAACCCGGCGGCGCTGTTTCGGCGCGTTTTGGAATGCCAGTATGATCCCGTGCTGAGGCGCAGGCCACAGGCGGGCAAAAGCATGGCGCGGCTGATTGAAAGCTGCCTGACGCGCAATGTGGATGAACGGCCGACCACACCGGATGTGGTGGAACAGCTAAAAAAAATATTACAGGAAGCAGGCCTTTCTTCCGAAGATGAATTGGCTGTTTTCTTAAAGGATCCGGAACCTTATCAGGATCAGCTGGCCGTTCGTATGGCGCCCGCACTGGCAGGAACCGCCCAACAAGCGTTTGCAAAACATATGGAAGCGCGCGCTTTGGATTTTATCGATCGTGCGCTCCATTTAGATAAGAATTGTGCCGAAGCGCTCCAACTGCTCAAACAAATCGAATGGCATTCGCGCAAATCGACGCTCATCAAGGCTGCAAGCGGGGTGGCTTTGCTGGCTGCTGCGGCAGGAATTGGGGTGGTCCTTTGGCCAAAATCATCCACTCAATCAAGAACTTTGTCCAATCCTGCGCCGATCGCGACCGGTATGGAAATCCTTCCTTCGGATCCGGTCGCAAGCTTTCCTGCTTCAACGCTCAATCCTGAGCCTCTGACGCCCATTTCTGCGGTCTCAGCTGAAAATGAGACTGCTGCTGTCAATGAATCTGCAGCTGTCGATGAATCTGCAGCTGTCGATGCCTCTGCAGCTGTCGATGAAACTTCAGGAACGCCAACAGAAAACACGGTTCGCAACGATAAATCGCTCCACGTAGAATCCCCTTCGAATGAAAACACCTCATCAAAACCGGTCCCCCCAAAGCGTCCTTATAAGGTGACGGATGGCAAAGACGATCCTGCTGCAAGGCGCCCTCGTCCACCAAGGGTGAACGACGATAAACCTGTTTCAACGCAAGAAATTGAGCCGCTTTTGCTGACCATTCACGGACGTTATAAAGGGGCAGAAGTCTTTTTGGATGGTCAGTCCCAGGGGTATTTGTCGACGATCGAGCGCAAAGGCGGATTGCCCATAAAGGCACTGGGCGTGCATCAGATTCGCTTTCAAAATCAAGGCTGTCAGCCCGAAGAATACAGCGTTCAGGTAAACGCACAAACGAAGCGTCTGCCTCAGATCGCATTCGAATGTACGCCTTTGCCCGCATCGATACAGATTCTATCAAACCGCAATACGCTCATTCGCGACGAAGGCAACCAGATCCTGGGTCAAACCAATCAGGTCGTTTCGATCCCGATGGAAGCTTTGGATCGCAAAATGACCTTGACCATTGGGAATCCCAACGAAGATATGGGTGTTCAAACCCGCTCGATCACATTAAAAGCGGGTAAAACAGTTGTTGAAAAGGTTAATTTTTGAGTGTTTCGCCGTCTCTTACTCTCCTTTTTGCTGTATTCGGGTTTGGCTTCTGCGCAAGTTCAGGAGAACGTGCGTTTTTCTGAAGGCGTCAATGCGTATCTTTATGGTGATTATCCCAATACAATCGCACAGTTACAGCCTCTCATCGAACCGGATGTGCTCCTGGAGCCAGATGATGCTGTAAAAGCGTATGAATATCTGGGACTCTCTTTTTATTTTTTAGAGGATAAAGAGCATGCCAAGGAATATTTTTCGCGGCTGATCCGATTGCGCCCGGACTGGGAACTCGATCCGGTTCTGGTCCCGCCCACCGCCATTACGTTTTACAACGACATTCACAGCAAGATGGAAGCTGAGCTCAGCCGGCAACGTGAAGCATTGGAGTTGCTCAAGCGCAGGGAAGCCGAACGCCGCATGCGCGCCAACACCCGCGAAATCATCATCGAAGATCGCAAAAATTCCCTGTTTGTTGCCTGCATGCCTTTTGGTTTAGGGCAGTTTCAAAACGATCAGCCGATGTTGGGCGCACTGTTCCTGAGCACCGAAATCATTGCGATTGGGCTCTCTATGGGCTTTTTTATGTCGGTTGAAAGCATGCGCCTCAGCAACGGTTTTTACGAACATGAAAAATATGAGCGCGCTCAGCAACTTCAGACCGCTCAAATGATTTCGGGCGGCGTTGCAGTGGGATTGATGATCGGCGGCGTGATTCAGGCACTCTACGCTTATCGCGAAACCAAAGTCTTTCAACGCAAAGTCACCGAACCCAAATACGATTCTCCATCATTGCTTTTTTGGGAGTTTTAAATGCCCAGCCTTCTTCACATTGCAGATGGTCATCTTTATCCCATCATGCGAAAGCTCACTTCTATCGGCTCATGCATCGATAACGATGTCATCCTGAAAGCGCCCGAAGTGGAAGAAACGCATGCGCATTTACATTTGGAATCCGGTCGTTTTGTGTTGGTGGCGTCGGATCGCAATGCGGTCGTCAAAGTCAACGGGCGTAAGGTTAAAAAGCAGGTTTTAGAGCATGACGACGAGATCGAGCTGGGGCAAGCCCGACTTCAATTTAAGCTTTGGGATGAACCCGCGCCGATCGTAGAGACCGCACCGATTTTCACGATCGATGAACTGGCGGCTTACCGCGCATTGGCTGAGTTCAGCGAGCATCTGGCGGAACGCCTCACGGTGGACGAACTGCTCGAAACGCTGATGGATGAAACGATCAAGCTGACGGGCGCGGACAAAGGCTTTTTATTGCTGCTCGACAACGGAGAATTGCGTGTAAAAACCGCACGTTGCATCAATCAGGAGACAATTTCTGCAACCCTCGATTCGGTCAGCGACAGCATCATTCACCGCGTGCTCGAACAGCGCGAACCCGTCATCGTTTCGGATGCGCTGACCGATCGCGAATTTCAGCAATCGCTCTCGGTGGTGCAGCTCAAACTTTGCAGCGTGATGTGCGTGCCCCTGATCTTCAGAGGCGAATTGCTGGGCGCGCTCTATTTGGGCAACAACAACGTGGTCAACCTATTCAGGCAGCGAAGTCTTGAGATTTTAACGATTTTTGCTTCTCAGGCGGCCCTCCTTCTGCAGCAGGCGATGCAGCGCGCTGCCCTCACTTCCGACAACGCACGATTACGAAAAGAGCTTGCAGGTCAGAAATTTGGCAATCTGATCGGCAGCTGCGATGCGATCCGCGATGTGTTCCGGCAAATCGAAAAGGTGGCCTCGACCGATGTGACCGTGCTGGTGCTGGGCGAAACGGGAACGGGCAAAGAACTGATCGCGCGCGAACTCCACCGGCGTTCTCAGCGTGCCGATGGTCCTTTTGTAGCGCTCAACTGCGGCGCAATTCCCGAAAATTTAATGGAAAGCGCGCTTTTTGGACATCGCAAGGGTGCATTTACGGGCGCCATCGAAAACAAGATGGGCTGCTTTCAGGCCGCCGATAAAGGTACGCTGTTCCTCGATGAAATCGGCGAAATGCCGCTGACCCTTCAGGTGAAATTGCTGCGCGCATTGCAGGAACATACGGTCTTGCGTCTGGGCGATACCAAGCCTCAGCATGTGGATATCCGACTCATCGCAGCGACCAACGCGATCCTCGAAAACGAGATTCAGGCAGGGCGCTTCAGGGAAGATTTGTATTACCGCATCAATGTCATCCGCATTGAATTGCCCCCCCTGCGCGATCGAGGCGAAGATGTCATTCTGCTCGCACGCTATTTAATTGACCGATTTTCAAAGGAATACGGACGCCCTGCCCTCCCTCTGACCAACGAAGCGATCATCGCGTTACAAAAGCATTCGTGGCCCGGAAACATTCGCGAACTGGAAAACTGCATTAAGAAGGCGCTCATTCTGGCCGATGGCAACGCGATTACGCCGGAGGATCTCGGCTTTTTACCCGAAGTCATTGAAAATCGAATTTTGCCATTGGCTGAAGCCAAGGAAGCTTTTCAGCGGCATTACATTGACAAGGTGCTCGCTTTAAATCACGGTAATCGTACCAAAACAGCCAAGGATTTAGGCGTCGATCCGCGCACAATCTTCAGACATCTTGAAAAATCAAAGGATCCTCAGGGGTGACAATAAACTTTTTCAGTTTGTTTTTGGGGCTTGCGCGGTCGGTTTTTCCCCTTAAACTGCTGTGATTGTTTGGTGGGTTTTAAGACCCAACTTTTTGTTGCACATTGAGTTGCACATTTTTTGACTTACGTTTTAACGTAGGAGACTTTCAATGAAACATATGCGCTTTTTCTTGTACGCTTTAGCTTCTTCCGCATTGCTCTTCGCCGGTTGCGATGACGACGACAACGACGACAACACGACCGACGGCGGTGCTGCTGGTGCTGGCGGTGCTGCTGGTGCTGCCGGTGCTGCTGGTCAGGGCGGAGCCGGAGCGGGTGGTGCTGCTGGTGCGGCCGGCGCTGCTGGTGAAGATGGTGGTGCCGGTGAAGACGGCGCTGCTGGTGCGGCCGGCGCTGCTGGTGAAGATGGTGGTGCTGGCGAAGACGGTGGTGCTGGCTCTGCTGGTGATGACACCAAGGCGATGGGCGATGTGAACGAATACGGCGCTACCACCCGCATCAACAAGCTCACGTTGCCCGAAACCGCTGCCGAAATGCAGGCCATGAAATGCACCGGCAAGCCTCTGGGCTCCATTTTAACGGCGATCGACGGTATGTTTAAATTCATGCCGGAAGGCGGACTTGACTCTTTTGTCACTCCCGACGCGAACGGCAAGATTTCGGCCGTCATCCTCGCCTCTCTTCCTGGCTGGGAAAAAGGCAAGACCGGCAATGAGGTTGGCAAGAGCGATTTCATTTTCTATGTGGGCCAGCAGATCAAAGACGCAGACAACTTCAACATCGATCCGGTTTCCTATACCGATTTTGATGCCACCAAGGCGCCTTTGATCAAATTTGCCGACACGAAGCTGACCAGCAAGAAGCTCGAAACCGAAAAAGGACCGTTCACGCTCACGATCCCTGCGTTCGGCACTGCCCTCTCGGCCACCCTGGATCAGGCACAAGTCAGGGGCGGTATCGAAGTTGGAACCGTCGGTTACGATTTAACGGATGCTGTCGTTTCAGGCTACATCACTACGAAGACGATCAGCGATATCCTCACCAAGATCAAGGGCGTCTGCAAATCTGAATCGGTTAAAGAGGACATCAAGAATCTGTGCCAGAAGGCAGCAGGCATTGAGGTTCCGACCTCCGCAGGAGGCAACGTCTCCGCGCTTGAGGCAGATAATGAGGACATCATCGCTTACGCTCTGAGTGCAGGCGGAATGGTGGGCCTGGAGCTCGACGCTTTTGTGTCGACCGACGGCCAAACGGTTGACACCGGCTGCACGGCAGATGGTTCCAATGATACCAACAAGTGCAATGCCATCGCGGTCTGCATGGGCGCTGCCGGTGAAGGCGCTGTCATCGAAGGCGTGGCTGAAAAATCCCAGTTTGATTTGAGCGTGATCAGCAAGTAATCCGCTCACTGCGATCAAAAAAGGCCAGTCCCTCAAAGGTGCTGGCCTTTTTTATTACCCAAATACCGTTAGTTTCGCGATTTAGGAAGCCATAATTCCAGTGGCCGCACGGAAAACCCCGTCTTGCTCTTTAATGCACGCTTGGAGGGGTATTGAAAGGTTTCGGCCTTTCTGTAATCGCGATCGAGCTGTGGCACGCGATTGCTGCTGTCGACCACCACTGCGGCCCATTCATGCTCCGCCAGACGTTTGGACAAATCCTGCACGCCGCCCATAAAGGCGACATCCTGAATGCCCATCTGATGCACATGGGTCTTGTGATCGCGCAGCCAACCGTAAAGCGGATGCGCGGGCATAAAAATGGGGCCTTTGATGGCGCTCAGTTTGCGATCGAGCATGGCATAAGCCTCGCGATCCTCCTGCAGAGGCATCTGACGCCAAACCGCATAGCCCCAGGCAAAAAGCTGAACCAAAAGCGCCGCAGGAATGAGCCAACTCGCCTTTACATCGGTCTTTTCGGTCAAATCGCGCAACACCAGCGCACATAAAATGGCCGCAAAATAAGAGAGCAGCATAAAGCAATTGGAATACGCCCATTGCGTGGAGTGATTGAGACCGCTGGCGCCGGCGCCGGCGACATACATGATGAGCCAGAAGATGTTGCTTTGCGGTTGGATCGAAGGGTTCAGTTTTTTGTAAATCAGTAAGAAAATTGCACAGATAGCGGGCGGAATCAGGATAGGCCAACGCCATTTTTCATACCAGAGTTCCCCAAAATACATATGAGGGGCGTAATGCAGGGTGCCCGCACGAAAGCAATAAGCATAAAACCACCAGGCGACGAGCGCGATGGATAAGATGGGGAACGGAACCTTGTAACTGAACCAAAGCAGCGGGAGACAAAGCAAAATGGGCGCAATGAAGAGCACGTCGCGCCAATACTCCATCAGGATGTTCTTCCAGTAGAAGAGATGACCCTGATGGCCTTCAAAAATAAAGGTCCAGAACCAGCCATCGGTCGCACGGTTACAGAGCCAAACGCCCAAAGCAGCAAAACAAAACGCTGTTCCGCCCATGCAAATCGCGTGCCGCCAGTTGCGCCAAAGCAAATAAAGCGCGGTCGCGGGCACAAAGACGCTCACAGTCTGCTTGGTAAAAAAGCCCAGGGCAAAGAGAAAGCCCGAAAAACACGCGCCACGCCAGGAGTTAAAGTAATAAGCCACATAAACCGCCGAAGAGAGCAGCGCCATAAACAGCGCGTCCGGGCGAGCGAGATCGTAAAAGGTGCCGTTGGTGCGAAAGAGCGCCGCATAAAGCCCCACCGCAATGCAGCCCACACGCCAGTTGGCCTCGCGCTGACCTATTTTGAACAGCAAAAACATGGCCCAGACCGTAGACAACACCGATACCGCACGCGCCAGTCCAAAACTGAGTCCACCAAAAAGCGAAGACAGCAAAGCGAGCAAAATGGGGTATCCCGGCGTATAAAAAAAGGGCACAAAATCGGCAGAAGGAGGGCCGTAAATCGGCTGGCCATCGAGCAAACGCGCCGCATGAGTGATCATGCCCCCTTCCATCCATTCCACATCAAACGGAAAAGTGATGCGGGAAGCCGCAATGATCGCAAAAGCGACGAAATACAGCGCGCCGCCAATCAAAACCCCATTGATGGCCATTTGTGTATAGTTACGATGCACGAAAACTCCTAGGAATCGTAAAAGCGCGTCAGTATAAACCCCACGCCCGTTTTGGACGAGGATTGAATTGAACCAGGAAGAATCAGATTTTTTACTTTGGCCGAGATTGCCTTCTGCATTGTTTGCGGGTGCTTTGCAAACGGGGCTTTTCTTTGCTGCAGCCGAAATGCATCGCGCGATGAGCGCCGGGCTCAAACAAGAGGTGCTCTGGGCTGCAGTATTTCCTGCAATGTTTGGGATTTTATTGGCGATTCCGTTGGGATTGCTGGGGCTTTTATGGTGTCTGGCTTACAACAAAGCGCCGCGATTGAGGACGGCCTGTTTGACGCTGGAGATCTCGGCTGCGGGATTGTTCTTGTTTTCTCAGCAGTTCGACCCCCGAAGCGAATCGACTCTAACGGTTGCGGTGGTGGCATCCTGCCTGATGGCGGCCAGCTTTTTGATCGCGCGCCGGATCGCTCGCCTCGCGTTTTGGGTGAACGCCGCTTGCCTTTTCCTGCCTTTCTTTGCCTTATGCGGATTTTTATTTTCGCGTTCTAGCTTGCGAGAATTATTTTTAAATTGGCCCATATTGCAGGCCATCGCGGCCTGTGCCTGCCTCGGTGGATCGGTCTTTATTTTTCTTTGCCGACCGCTTCGATTCTGGCGCGCGCTTTGCTTTGCGCTGAGCCTGGTCTTTGTATCGGGCCTTCAGGGACTGGCCGTATCGCCCAATCCGGAAATCCTGCAGGCGCTCACGCGCTCTCCCCTGCTCGATCGCGCGTTTTTATGGGCCGAGAAGCTGACCGACGGCGACGGCGACGGCGTCTCTTCCTGGTTTGGCGGAAAAGACTGCGACGATACGAATCCCGACATCTACCCCGGCGCGCACGATATTCCCGGAAACGGCATCGACGAGGACTGCTTTGAAGGCGACGCGCCCATGCCCGAACCGGAGCCGGAACCTGAGCCCGAAAAACCGACAACGCGCGTGCTCAAGGAACGCCCGAACATCGTGCATATCACCATCGATGCGCTTCGGGCCGATCATCTGGGGTATCACGGCTACCCTCGCCCAACGAGTCCCAACATTGACGCCTTTGCAAACAGAAGCATGCGATTTTATTGGGCTTTCTCGCAAGGATCCCAGACACGGAGCTCCGTGCCTTCGACCATCACCGGGCACTATATTTCGGAACTCCACCACAGCCCCGAAGACTGGGCCATCTGGTGGTCGCCCAACGTGATGATCGCCGAACGCCTGCGCGACGCCGGTTACCTGACCGCAGGCATCATGACGCACCGCTATTTTTTGCACGGCTACGGGCTGTCGCAGGGTTTTGAGGATTGGGATCAGAGCCTGATCCATCAGTTTGGCCAAAGCCTGCCCGATCAGGTGGCCGATCACCTGGTGGTGGCAAAAGCGATTCAATGGCTCGATGCATATGAAAAGAAAACCGCTGATGCGACTGAAGATGCGACTCCTTTTTACCTCTGGGTCTATTGCTTCGATCCCCATTACAACTATCAGCCGCACAACGATTTAAACGCGCTCGTGGCGCCCGAAATCGATTACAGCAAGCGCGGTTCCCTTGAAACGCAGATGGCGCTGTACGATGGCGAAATCCGCTTTACGGATCAGCAGCTGGGGCTTTTGTTCGATCGGCTTTCAAAACCGCCCTTTGCGGACAATACATACATATTCTTACATTCTGACCACGCCGAAGGCTTTGAGGAGCACGGTTATCGCCATCACGGGCAAAATCTGTTTAACGATCAGATCCATGTGCCGCTTTTGCTTTCGGGACCGGGGATTGAGCCCGAGGACGTGATGGAGCCTGTGGCGCTACTCGACATCGTGCCCACCATCGAAACCCTTGCGGGATTACCGCACGAAAAGCTTCCCGGACGCGATCTGTTGCTTTCAAATTTACCTAATGATTCCACAGAGATACGTGTCATTTTGAGCGAACAGCGGCAGGACTCCGGGCATTCCGAACGCAAAACGCTGGTGCGCTGGCCCTGGAAGCTCCATTACGCCGCCCGAACTTCCAGCTACGCGCTCTACAACCTGCAAGAGGATCCGAATGAGCAGAATAATCTCGCAAAACAGGAGCCTGAAACGCTCAAATCCCTAAGCGAAGCGCTTCACAAATACATCAGCGAGACGATCACGCCCAAAAAACCCTATTGGTTCCAGTTCCCGGGAGGCATCGTTCCGCCCAAGCTGTGAGATGCACAAAGGATTTCAAACGATACTTTGTTGAGCTTGCCCGCGGCGCGCAGATCGCATAAGTTGCCGCCCCATGAATCGCCCACCCATTGGAACCGGCTGGATCGAAGTGATTTGCGGGAGCATGTTCTCTGGCAAAACCGAAGAATTGATCAGCCGTCTTCGCCGCGAGCTTTATGCGCGGCATAAAATTCAAGTGTTTAAGCCGATTTCGGACGATCGCTATGGCATAGAAGCGGTCGTCAGTCACGGTGAGATGCGGTTGCCCTGCGTGCCCGTCAAGAGCGCCGACGAAATCCTGGCCCTGGTTGAACCCGACACGATCGCGGTTGGAATCGACGAATGCCAGTTTCTCGGTGAAGGCCTGCTGCGCGTGGTGCACGAACTGGCCGATCGCGGTTATCGCGTGATTTGCGCGGGGCTCGATCAGGATTATCTGGGTCAGCCCTTTGAACCCATGCCTGCCCTCATGGCGACCGCCGAATACGTGACCAAAAAGCTTGCTGTCTGCATGGTTTGCGGCAATCCAGCCAACCGCTCGCAACGTCTGACGGCCAGCGAAAACCGCGTCGAAATCGGCGCATCCGGCGCTTACGAAGCGCGCTGCCGACGCTGCCATCGCCCCATCCCCATGGCGGGCCCCGCGCAGCAAGCGCTCCCCATCGTCACATCCGACGAAACCGCCGTGCCCGAACAGCCCAGCCTGCCTTTGCGCTGAAGGAAAGGACGCTCATGCAATTCTACGACCACGATCAAATCGATGTGCTCTTCGATGCTGAGACCTTGCAGAAGCGCATCGCTGAATTGGGAAAGCAAATCACCGAAGATTTTCAGGGCCAGGGCGAACTGGTCGTGATCGGTGTGTTAAAGGGCAGCTTTTTGTTTTTAGCGGATCTCATCCGCCAAATCGATCTGCCCGTTTCCGTCGATTTTTTGGGACTTTCCAGCTACGGGCGCTCCTTTGAGACGAGCGGCGTCGTGCGCGTCACGCAGGATTTGAGCCAACCCATTAAAGGGAAAGCGGTTTTGGTGGTGGAAGACATCGTCGATACCGGGCTGACCATGAGCTACCTGCTCTCGAATCTGGCCACGCGCCTGCCCAAATCGGTGCATGTAGCGACGCTCCTCCATAAGCCCTCGCGCTGCCAGGTGGAAGTCCCCCTCGACTACATCGGATTCACCATCCCCGACAAGTTTGTGATCGGCTATGGCCTTGATTACAAAAACTTATTGCGAAATCTGCCCTTTATCGGTGTCAATCGCGGAGATACACCGCCCATCACGCTCTAAGCTTAAGCCTCCAGCCATCAGCTCCGTGAACCCCCTTTACTCATTCATCCGCTTTTTAACCCCCAAAAGCCTTGACGCACGACGATCCTTGATGTAGCGAGCCCGCGATTTAAGGCACAACGAGTCGTAATTTATGGATTTACAACACGAAACAGAACGGCGGCGCACCTTCGCCATCATCAGCCACCCAGACGCCGGAAAGACCACCATCACCGAAAAGCTGCTCCTTTTTGGAGGCGCCATTCAGATTGCAGGCGCCGTAAAAGCCCGTCGCGCGGGTAAGCAAACCTCGTCCGATTTTTTGGAAGTCGAGCAGCAGCGCGGGATTTCGGTTTCAACGGCGGTGATGAGCTTTGAGCATATGGGCTGCGCCGTCAACCTGCTCGATACCCCCGGACACGAAGACTTTTCGGAAGACACCTACCGCGTGCTGACGGCGGTCGACTCGGCGCTCATGGTGCTCGACAACGCGAAGGGCGTAGAGGCGAGAACGCGCGCTCTGATGGATGTTTGCCGCCTGCGCGATACGCCGGTGGTCACCTTTGCCAACAAGCTCGATCGCGAAGGGTTAGATCCCTTTGAGCTCATGCAGGACGTGGAGCAGACGCTCAACATCGCCTGCGCGCCCATGACGTGGCCCATCGGTATGGGTCAGTATTTTCAGGGGATTTACGATATTCCGCACAAGCAGGTGGTGTTTTACGAACCCACCGAAAAAGGCCGCCGAAACGAGCGCGTGGTCATCGAATCCCTGGATGATCCCGCATTGATCGGCTACATCGGAAGCTCGGCCGCCCAAAAGCTGCGCGAGGATCTCGAGCTGATCGACACGATGGATCCCTTCGATCTCGAAGCCTTCAGAGCCGGTTTGCAGACGCCGGTCTTCTTTGGCAGCGCCATCAACAACTTTGGCGTCAAGGAACTGCTCGACAGCTTCATTCAAATCGCGCCCCCGCCCCAGTCGCGACATACCGAAACGCGCGATGTGCAGCCGCTCGAAGACAAATTCACGGGCTTTGTTTTTAAGATTCAGGCCAACCTCGACCGCGCACATCACGACCGCATGGCGTTTGTCCGCATCACATCGGGGCATTATCAGCGCAAGATGAAGCTGTTTCACGTGCGCACGGGCAAAGAGATGGCGATCAACAACGCGACCACCTTTATGGCCAAGGATCGCGTGGTGACCGAAGACGCCTGGCCCGGCGACATCATCGGCTTGCACAACCACGGCGGCATTCAGGTGGGCGATACCTTTACAGAAGGCGAAGTCCTTAAATTTACAGGGATTCCAGCGTTTGCACCCGAGCTTTTCCGTCGCGCCCGCCTGCTCGATCCGCTCAAAGCCAAGGCGTTGGTCAAAGGCCTGGAGCAGCTTTCGGAAGAAGGCGCAGCCCAGCTGTTCCGCCCTCTCGAAGGCAGCGATTACATTCTGGGCGCCATGGGTTCGCTGCAGTTTGACGTGATCGCGTCCCGCCTCGAAAACGAGTACGGCGTGCGCGCGCTGTTTGAAGAAGTTTCGCTGGGAGCGGCCCGCTGGATTTCGGGGCCTGAGGAAGAAGTGGATCGCTTCGTGAAAGAAAACCGATCGCGCATGTTCCACGACATCCACGATCAGCTGACGTACATCGTTCAGAGCGAATGGGCCTTGCGTTACGCCTCAGAGCAATATCCGAAGATCGTCTTCCACAAGACGATGGAAATTTAACGCCGGCCCCCGCCCGCCTTAAAAATCCGTAATCAAATCCACAAAATCGGGACGATCGACGAAGCAGTTGCGGTTTAACTGCACCTTCTCGATCTCGTTGTTGCGCCTGCGCTCGCGCTCGTCCACCGGATCCTCGTGATGCCAGGCGCGCAGGATGTTTTCTTCGTCCAGGGGGATCGGCAGGTTGTAGCGCACCGAGAAATAGAAATGCGCGCGCGCGATGTCGCCTCTGAACTTGGGGCGCACTTCAAAGATCAGCTTGCCCGCATTGTTTTTGCCCAGCTGCGATCCGCCGTCTTCCCAGTCGCATTTGTTGCTGCCCCTGGTGCCGCTGCAGGGGGTTTCACCAAAATCGTAGCTGGAGCGCATGCCGTTGGCTTTGGTTTCTGTGGGGAAGATATGGTGCAGGTCGCTCTTGGCTACGCCCGTAGCGCCGCCGCTTTGAGGCCAGGAATGCTCGGCGTTCATTTCGGAGTTGGGCGGGATCGTGTTCGGCTGCGTGTTAAAGCGCTTGCCGGTGTAAATGCATTCCACCTTGCCTTCGGAATCGCGGTCGATGGAACCAAACATCTTTTGGCGCGCGGTCTTGTAACCCAATTCGCGATATTTTTTCCCCGTCACCTTATGGAGCTCGGCGATGAGCGCCTGGTTCGTTAAGCCTTCGAGATCCTGCAGGCGGCGGTTGGGATCCTTTTTGATGTCTTCGTAGGATCCGGGGATGACGATGTCGATGCCGTCGTGGTTGCTTTGATTGCCCGAGTTGCTCGGCGTATCGGGGGTGCTCGGCGTATCGGGGGTGCTCGGTGTGCTGGAAGATCCCAGGCTGTGATGACCCAGATCGGTCCAGGTGCCTTTGGGATAGGCGATCCATTCGGCTCCCAGATCGAAGCTCCCATTGCGGGTGGTGCGGCCCTTCGAGATCCCAGGCTTTCGGCGCAGGGTGCGGTTGTTGGCCGTCAGCTTTTGCCCTTCAGAGCAGTTCCAGCTCGTTTCGCCGCTGCCGCTGCAGGCGGTCCCGGTTCCTTCGATGCCGGATGTGGTCTCCGTTTCGGGCAGGCCAAACACGTCGACGTCTTTACCGTTGCAGATCAGCGCGAAGGGATCGTTGCCGTTCATGTTGAAGTTGTTGAGCGAGAGATCGCAGCGCGCCTTGATCGCGTCGTCGGATCGGGCGGCAACGCTGCAGAGCGTGACCGTCTCGTTCTTTTTGACGGATCCCGACAAAGGCACCGAGACCACCACAGGGGATCCCTTTTGAGCGCCCTTGCCCGCATAGGCGTAGCCCACGATGAGGCATCCGCTCAAATCGCGCTTGTTGCCGGTGTTGAAGATCTCGATGGCCCGCTTTTCGCCCTCGTGGATATATTCGCTGATGATGAGGGGATAAGTTTTGGTGGCGGAGAAGACCGATTCGGAATCTCCGGTGTCCGCCTTCGCGCAGCTCCAGAATGAAAAGCCGAGCGAAAAAGCGCAGAGGCTCAAAGCCAGACGACGCAATGAACGGGGATGCTGCATGAAAAACCTCTTCCCAAAAAGTTGAAATCAACCCTCACAGGTTGAATGCGCAAAAGTTCGCAAGCACGAAGGCCCCTGACGTCCCGCATCGATCAAAATTCACAGAAAACGTTAATTGTCGAGGCGTTCGATCGCTTTTAAGCGCTGGCGCTCTTTGTAAAGATCGTGGCGGCCTTCACCCTTTTCGTTGTTTTCGGCGGTGATGCGATCGACGAGCTGCATTTCGAACAGCAGAAACACGACGCGGCCGTCGCGTTCGGAATATCCGGGCATGCGCGCCACGAGATCGTCCACCCATACGGGCACGTCGGCCACAAAATTGATGACCGCAAAATTGGACGCCGAAAACTTGTTGACCGGCGGAGGCAAGGGGTTCGGCGGCAGGGTCTGGAGCGCACCTTCGTAGGCAAAAAAGGGTGGCTCGGTGCGAAGGGTGCCCAGCAAATCGATCAGATCGTTGCGGGTTTCTCCGGGAACCACGTAGCTGAAAGGAATAAAGGTTTGCGTCAAAAAGACGAGCGCCTGAAAGAGCTCTTCCGACGTTTCGGTGATCACGCGAAAGCGCAGGCGGTCGTAAACCTCGCTCCCCAAAGGACCCTTTCTGCAGAGCAGCTTGGTCAGGATCGAATCGGGCGTCTTTCGGGAACCGGCGAATTCCACCAACCGAACGCCGGTGGCCTTTAACGCATCGATCGCTTCGTACGCCCGCGTCTCGACCCTGAAGAAGAGATCGTTTCGGGAGACGGGCAGCTTGTACAGGAGCTCCTGCGCGATCACGTAATGCAGAATATGCATCACCTTGAGCAGCGTGCAGGCGTCCCGTTGCAGGCGATCCCTTGAGGGGCGGCTCGCGTAGAGAAAGAGTTCGCGCACAGACTGAAGGCTGCGCATCTGCTCGCAAAGCGTGTACCCCAGATGCCCTTCCGTATATTGCACGGCGCGGCGATACAGATCGATCAGATGCGCTTCGTCCGCCGCGTTACCCTTGCGGAAACCCACCGTATGCAGAAAGCGTTCGACCTGATCCGCGTCGATAAAAGCGAGTTTGCGCCAGTCGAGCACAGAATCCCCTTGCAGCAACAAGCGAATTTGCTCAATTTCCTGAAGACCGCAGGGCAGCAGATCGGGCGCAGCCAGAGAAGGGCGAAGGCTATAGGTAGAAAGCGGCTGTTTCATCAGCGCATGCGCGAAAGATGAAGCGTGCCGTAAAGCAGGGCACAAGGAATGAGACCCCAGAGCAGATACATCCAGAATAAGCTACCGGGAACCGCATGCTGCGTCGTACTCGCCGCAAGAAGGCTTGAAATCCACATCAAAAGCTCCTCTAAAGCACCAGAAACGCCCTAAAAGTAGCGCGTTGCACAGCGAAGTCAACGTTCCGTGCGGTCAAAATGCAGATGACGTAAAGGCTGGAATTGTGGAAGCTGCGCGCTCAAAAACGAACTCTGCGGGCCTCAGAAAATCGAAGATGTCAAACCTGATCGCAGAGAGAAGAAACCGTAAGTCAGAACCATGTCTTTTTGCATCGAGAATCCTCATTTAAAGCAAGTTACCCTTTCAAACCAGCTCACCCTGGTCGCCATCGAACGGCCCCAGGCTCAGACTGCCCTGCTCTCCTTTGATGTGCGCGCAGGCTCACGTTACGAATCCCCTGAGGATCACGGGCTGAGCCATTTTCTGGAGCATATGGTCTTTCAGGGTTGCCCCGGCTGCCCGTCGGCACAGGCGCTGAACCTGAAGGCGGAGGGCATGGGGGCCGCCATCGACGCCTCCACCTCGCGCGATGTGACGCATTTTGAGCATCTGGTAATCCCCGAATGCTTATCGGGATCGGCGGAGTTGCTCGCTTCCATGCTGCGGGATCCGGCCTTTAACGAGATCGAGAGCGAGCGGCAGATCATTCTGGAAGAAGCGCTCGACGAACTCGACGAGAACGGGCGCTGCATCGACGCTGAGACTTTGTCGCGCAGAGCCTTCTGGCCTCACAGCCCCATGGGACAGAGCGTGATTGGAAACCGCAAACGCATCGCAGCCTTCAGCGTGGAAGATCTTCGGCGCTATCACAGGGCCCATTATGGCGCAAAGAATATGGTCGCCACCATCGTCGGCCCCTTCGAACCCGATCGGTTGATCGAGCAGGTGCAGCTTCATTTCGAAACGATCCCATCGGGGGAGCGCGTCATCCCGGAGCCTGCGGGCGAAAACCCCATGCATCCCACCCTCGAGCGCGTGGAGGATCAGCGCAGCCAATGCGATTGCAGGCTCCTCTACCCCACTCCAGGCCGAAACAGTGAATCCGCTTTGGGCATCACGCTCCTTCGCCTCTGCCTCGACGACGGTCTGGCTGCCCGACTGCCCAAACGCCTGGGCAACGAACTCGGACTCGCTTACGACCAATGGGCATCCTGGGATGTGGACGCAGACGCCGGGGCTTTTGAACTGGGGGCTGAGCTCTCGCCCAAAAAACTGATCCAGTTCATCGAGGAGAGCCACGCCCTGCTTCGCGGATTAAAAGAGGATCCGCCCCGTGGAGAAGAGCTCGAACGCATTTACTTCCGGGCGCGCTGGGCCATACAGGCGGCCCTCGATACGGCCGAAGGTTTGACCGCGATCTACGGCTCCCCCCTGCTCTATGAACCCAATCCCAAAACGCCGCAGGAACGGCTCGAGGCGCTTCAGGCCATCTCGTCTGAAGAGCTTTCAGCGCTCGCATCCGAACTCTTCGTTCCGGATCACTCGGTACTCTGCGTGGTGGGGCCGACTTCGAAGATGGTGAGGAAGCAGCTGGAATCAGTCGTGCAGGTGATCTGAATCGGGGTGGGCAGGTTCGGGATCGGTGGAGGCTGCGGCAGGAATCGGGGCGGCGGGGTTCGGCGCATCCTCAGGCGAAGATTGCTTTAATGAGAGCAGCTTTCGTGCGATCAACCCCAGAAGAACCCCGATGATGGCGCCCATGGTGAAACCTGCAAGCACGTCGGTCAGATAATGGACGCCGAGATAGATACGCGAAAATCCGATCAGGGCCGGCAGGATCAGCAGCCAGGGTTTGATCCGGGGCCATAAAAACAGCGCGAGGATCACGGCGGCAAGGGAGTTCATCGAGTGACCCGAAGGGAAGGATCGATGGGGCTTTTTGGGGTTGACCAGCCTCGAAGATTCGATGGGGGTGCTCACCACCTGCGCCTCGAAAGGCCTTGGACGCTCGACGCGGACCTTGATGAAGTCGCAGACGCCATTATTGATCGCGATGCTCAGCCCGAACGCAAAGAAGATCAGCAACCGCTTTTTTAAACTCCCCTTCCCTCTCCATAACCAGATCCCGATCAAAGGCAGGATGATGAGGAATGCCCCGTGCGTGGCCGACATCAGCCTCATGAACATGGTGAGCGGTTCATTCCGAATGCTCTCGAGCGCTTGTGAAACGATGGGATCGAATGCTGGAAACTCGATCATGTGGAAGGCCTTCTTCTGGGTGGAACGGGTTAAGGGTCAGGGTGCGAATTGGGATAGAGTATAAAGGAATGATCCTCAAGAAGAAAGCTTGAATTGGGGGTATAGATGTAAAAAATGAAATGCGGCTCCAGGAATTGGGGTGTTGCAGGTCAAAAACTTTCGGAGCAGGCGCCAGAATTGGGGTAAGCCGTCTATAAGCAATCGAGTCCCAGGGACAGAATCGGGTTTTCTGAAGTCTGAGCATACGAAATCAAAGAAAGCCATCGGGTTTTCTGGATTCAGACATATTCAAACCATCCCGCCAGAATTAGGTTCTCTGCTTTAAACAGATTAGATCCGCGCGTACAAAATCAGGATTGCGCAATTCGGACTCTTCAAACTGCACGATCCTGATTCGGATTCCATGTCCCGAGTTTTCTCGATGTGGCGTTCTTTTGCAGGCTTAAAAGGCAGGCTGTCTTCACTCGCCGCTCACCCGATGGCGATCTTTTGATTGAGCGGCGCTATGAGGCGGGATTCTAACGCTTGACCTGGAGGATGGAGATGCTGTGCTCGGGGGCATAGATGGTGATCTTGTCACCATTGACAAGGGAAGATGCCGGACCCTCAAGGGTCTGAGCCGATTGACCACTCCACCCCACCAGTGACAAATCGAGATTTTCGTAATACATATTTGCACCGCGGTTGAGCACGATCAGGATGCATTCATCGGCGGTATACCTTGCATAAACATATTTATCGTCGCTTATGTAGAGTTCTCTTCGGTTACCTCGGGTTAAAGCGGGATGTTCGCTGCGGAGTTTTGCAAGCGCCCTGATCCAGTTCAGGACTTCGAGCTGTTGCTCATTCGGAACATCTGAACTCATCGAGAGGTCTGACAGTGAACTGTCCCAAATCATGTTTCGCCGGTTGTCCGGATCGTTACCGCCTGGTAGTGCCACCTCATCCCCGGCATAGATCAGAGGGATGTAAGGCGTGGTCATCAAATAAGTCCATGCGATTCTTAAGTTTCGGTAGACGTAATCCTCCGCAGGCTGCGTCGCCATTGCGCCATAATCAGACCAGTCATTGCAGGTATCGTTTGCAGATCGGGTGACCATGCGGCATTCATCATGGCTGCCTAAGAAAGCAACATGCAATGAGTCCGGTTTATAATTCTCTTCCCTCTTTTTAAGCGCATCCTCAACATCTCTGAAATTGCCTTCACCCGTCAATAAGATTTGACTCACTTTATGGTGAGTAGGAAAATCGAACTGGCCATCGAGGGCATCCTCTCCTACATAACTGTTAATCAATTGGTAACCATAAACTGGATTATCAGATCCATCCTCATTCTTGCCCTCAGCGCCGATAGCAGTCTCTCCGAACATGGGCATTCTTGTTCCACCCTGTTCAAACCGACGATGCAGAGCTGCCCGAAGCCCTAAGACTGCGTTGGTCTCAACATGCTTGACCGCATCGACCCTAAAGCCGTCGAAGCCATAGTTCTCAATCCAATCCATCGCATCCGATATGAATTGCTGATCCGCTTCAGGTTCCGTCCAGTTGATATCAGGCAGGTAGGGTGCAAACAGGCCTTCCAGAGCATTGTAAGTCCAATCGCATCCGTTCTGAGTGAAAATGCATGCAGTCCTGAACCAATCGCGATGCTGCCGATAGTACTCATGGTCCTGATGCACATGATTGACGACTAAATCGAGCAGAACGCGGATACCCCGCTTATGCGCAGCCTGGATGAAGTTCCTGAGGGCTTCTTCACCTCCAAACCTGGCTTCGACTGCGCTCCCCGAAATGGGCCAATAGCCGTGAAACCCGACCCCTTTATGAATGACAGGCGTATGACCTCCGTAGATCAGGCCATTTCTTTTGTCATCCGACATGAATTCATCCCAGGCCCCCAATGTCTGCTGGTTGACGGGACTCAGCCAGATCGCTTTTACGCCAAGGGATTCGAAATACCCGCTTTCGAGCACCCTCTGAGCCCCTTGGAGATCGCCGCCATGCCAGTTGTTGGCATATGGAATGTTGTCGGTCGTATTGGGGTTGTCATTGTTCCTGTCGCCGTTTGCAAACCGGTCGATCATGAACATGTAGAGTGCGGTATCCCTCCAGTCAAAGGGGTTTTCCTCGATCCAAAAGACAGAGGACACCGGCTCCGATTCATCTCCGTCCGCATCTTTGACTCTTACCTTGAGCACATGGCGTCCGGTTTGAGTGTGACCCGAAATCTGATATCGATTCCCTTCCTGGTGATCGGAGGGCTGAATTTCGGTACCATCCAAAAAGAACTTCACTTCCTGCAGCTGATGACCCTGAATATCCTGCCACACCGTTACGTTCGTGGAATAGGAACCGTCGGGACTCGTCGTAATCGTTTCCATTTCGACTTCAGGCAACGCGCAGTTCGGCACAAGGAATGCGCTGTTGAGCTGTCTGCCCTGCCCTTCACCCACTGTTTTATAATGCAGTGCTTTGGGATCGAAGAGCCATTCACCATTCACCACCAGTTTATATCCCACAATGGAACTGGAGGTGAGGCCATGATCCCGAGTCGTCAGGGTCACGCGCCATTCGTTGTTCCCCACGGATGTCATTGGGGTAGCGGTCGCAGACCAGTTGTTGAATTCGCCAGCCACGTAAGGTTGAGAACCGCCGAAATAGACAAGTTCCACTCCACAAGTTCGGTTGTATTGAGAGCCACCATCACAGTCTTCCTCACCCGTACATGCGTCGGCTTTGGGAGCATCTGAATCGTCGTTATCATCGTCGCAGGCGAGAAAGCTGACGCTGCAAAGCAGGCAGGTGAGAAAGCGTTTCCAGAACTCGGACTTGTACATTTTGCACCTCTCGTTTCAGGTTACAGGGGTGCAATCAGTATAGCGAAAATGAAACTTTTTGTGTCGAAAAGTCGAAAGATTTTCCGGAACCGCTCCCCCAAGGGCGATCTTTGGGGGTGAGCGGCGCTGAGGGGCGGGAACCTATTTCTTGAGGAGCAGTACGGAAGCGCTCCTTGCCGGAACGCTCGTATGCATATTGGTTCCGGAAACGGTTGCAGTCGCCTGACCCAATAAGGTTTCAGCGGATCGAACAGTCCAGCCTACAGGCGTGATGTTGACATCGAGCTCCGTATCTCCGCCCGTCTTGTTGTATGCAAAGACGACTGCATCCTCGCCATCGTACCAGGTATAAACATAGTAATCTGCATTGAACCACAGCTGCTGTCTGGTTCCATGCCTCAAAACAGGATGGTCTCTGCGGATTTTTGCAAGCGTTTGGATCCATTCCAGGAGCTCCTGTTGTTTCACATTCGGCGTATCATGACCCATCGCATATTGAGCCAGATCGCCGGTCCAGAGCATGTCTTTGCGGTTATCGGGATCATTATTGCCCGTAAGCGCGACTTCGTCCCCATAATAGATCAGCGGAGGATATGGGGATGACATCAGGACAGTCCACGCAATCTTGAGACGCTCGTAAAGGTAGTCATCCATACAATCGGCGTACGTCGCCATCCTGGTCGTATCGTGATTGCCCATAAACGATACGTGAATGGAGGATGCCTTATACCGATGTTCAACATCTATCTGAGCAAAAGCGGTTTCAAGCTTTGCAAAGTCGATGTCCCCTTTTAAGAGATTGTATCCCACAGAGTTATATGTATTGTAATCGAATTGACCATCGAGCGTGTGCTCACTGGTATACCCTTCGATCCATTTATAGCCATCTGCATAGTAGAGTCCACCATGACCCCATTGAGCGCCCGGGCCGACCGCGATCTCACCCACCAGATACATTCGGGTTCCGCCCTGCTCGAACTGGCGGTGGATGGCATCCCTCATCCCATAGATGGCGCTGATCTCTACATGCTTCACAGCATCCAGACGGTATCCGTCTATGCCATATTCCTCGATCCAATAGAGCGCATCCGAAGTGTATTTTGCAGCCGCTTCTTCTTTTAACCAATCGATATCGGGTGTAAAGGGCTTAAAGCTGCATGTGAGCGCATGGTTATTCCAATCGCAGCTCGGATCGTCGGAACAGATGCAGCCTTTGAAAAACCAATCGGGATGAGCGAGGTAGTCTTCATGTTCTTCGTGGACGTGATTGATGATCAGGTCGAAGAGCACGCGGATCCCCCTGCGATGCGCTTCGTCGATGAAGGCCTTGAGATCTTCCTTGCTGCCATATCTCGATTCGATTTCGCGGGCTCGGATGGGCCAATAGCCGTGATACCCGACCCGATAGCCATCTCCGTATTCATTGATGGCATGTTCCACCTGTTTGTTGACGGGGCTCAGCCAAATCGCATTGACGCCCAGCTTTTCGAAGTAACCGCTTTTCAGCACGGCCAATGCGCCAGCCAGATCGCCGCCATGCCAGTCGACGTTGTAAGCTACGCTATACGCACTGCTGTCTGAGGGGGCATCGTTGCTCGAATCGCCGTTTGCAAACCGGTCCAGCATGAACATGTAGAGGGTCATGTCCCGCCAATCGAACGGTTTTTCTTCGATCCAAAAGACCGAAGTCACCTTTTCAGATTTGTGCCCGGCGGTATCGGTCGCTTCCACCGTGAGCACATGGCGTCCGGGTAATGCGGTTCCAGAAAGCTGATAGACCGTTTCCCCATCCTTTTGCGCAGGCTGGATCGGTTCACCGTCCAAATCGAAATTGAGTTCCTCAATGGCTTCTCCGCCCACACCGCGCAAAACCTTTACGGTCGTCGCATAGGTACCGCCCGAACCGGTCCATTCCGACTGGATTTCGCTCATTTGAACTTCCGGAAGCTCACAGGGCGGGAAGCGGAAGGCGCTGTTGAACTCTGACCCCACCATTTTCATCAGAATCTGGTTGGGATCGAGCTTCCATTCACCACCGGAAACAAACTTATAGGCGACCACCTGACCGCGCCGATTGGGCATATCCTGTTCGGTCAGGGTGATGCTCCATTTTCCGCCCCCTATCGACGTCATCGGGGTTTCGGTCTCGGACCAGCTGTTGAATTCCCCAGCGATATAAGTCTGGGCATTGCTCTCAAATTGCAGGGTGACTTCACATTTTCGGTTGAGTTCTTCTTCAACTTCTCCATCCCCCGCATCGGCATCGGCATCGGCGTCCGTGCTGCTTCCATCCTCCGCATCCACATCGGTATCAGCGTCCACGACATCTCCATCCTCCGCATCCACATCGGAGTCGGTGACTTCTCCGTCAGGGCCAACATCCTCTCCATCGGTGGATCCGCCGTCCGGACCTCCGTCGATCTCGTTTTTCGGTTTGCATTTACCCGTCGTGTAATCGCAGGAATGCTTGCTGTCGCATTCGGGATTGCAGGCGATGTAGTTTCCAAGGCCCCCATCCTCCTCTGCGGCATCGTCGTCGCCATCGTCGCAGGCGAAAAAGCTGACGCTGAAGAGCAGGCTGGTGAGCAGGAGTCTCCAAAACTCAGATTTGTTCATTTTGCACCTCTCGTTTCAGGTTACAGGAATGCCATCATTGTAGCGTATTTTTGTTCTTTCTGTATCGGAATTTACAGTTCGAGGCGGGCTTTTTGAAACATCCGGCGCCCGAAAAGCGGACGCCGGATGAGAGGCGGGAAAGCGTTTGGGAAAAAGAAACCGTTAGCGGACGACGATGACCGAGGAGCTGCCTCCGGGGATCGTGATCGTGATCTTGCTGCCGTTCAGTTCGTGGGTCGCGTTCCCCATGATGGTGCGCGCTTCGTGACCGGACCAGCCCACGAGATCCAGGCCCACATTGGTGAACGTGTAGGCATCGCCCCGGTTGATCACGAAAAGGACGCATTCGCTCTGATCATAGCGGGCAAAAATATACTTATCGTATTCGATCCAGAGTTCCCTTCTCTTCCCCTGAGTGATGGCGGGATGTTCGGCCCTGGCGGTGGCGAGCTGCCGGATCCATTCGCGCAAATCGAGCTGCTGCGCGTTCGGGGTCACGTTTCCTACGGCGATGTCGCTGTAATCGCTGTCCCAAATCATGTCTCTGCGCATGTCGGGATCGTTTCCGCCGGGGATGGCGACCTCGTCCCCGTTGTAGATGAGGGGGATCTGCGGCATGCCCATGAGCAGAGTCCAGGCGGCTTTGAGGCGCTGGTAGACGCCTTCATCGGTCTGGGTGGAGGCGATCTGGCATTGATCGGACCACTTGCATTCAGAATCCATTGCGGCCCGGGTGACCATGCGGCTCGTATCGTGGCTGCCCAGATAGGCGACGTGCAATGCGGAGGGGGAATAGCGCTCTTCGCTCAGTTTGATCGCCTGTTCCACCGTGTGGTAGTCGATGCTCCCGTTTAAGATCTCGGGCTCCATGCGGTGGAAGGTGGGGAAATCGAACTGGCCATCGAGGGCATGCTCGCCTACGTACGCTTCGATCCAACTGTAATCGTTCTCGCCTACGGCGGTCTCACCGATCATCACAACCCGGGTGCCGCCCTGTTCAAACTTCCGGTTAATCGCAGCGCGCATGTTGTAAACGGCGTTGGTCTCCACATGCTTGACCGCATCAACCCGGAATCCGTCCACACCAAACTCGTCGATCCAATACATCGCGTCGGCGATGAACTGCTTCTCGGCTTCGGGGTTCTGCCAGTTGATGTCGGGCAGGTAGGGCGTAAACATGCAATCGAGCGCATGGGAATCCCAGTCACAGCCTGAGGTGCCGCAGGTGCAGCCGGTCCTGAACCATTCCGGATGCGCGACAAAATACTCGTGCTGTTCATGAATCTGGTTGTTGATGAGATCGAGCAGTACGCGGATGCCCCTCTTGTGTGCGGCGTCGACGAAGGCCTTGAGCGCCTTCTCTCCACCATAACGGGGTTCGACTTCCCGGCCGGAGATGGGCCAGTAACCGTGATAGCCGACGATTTGATGGGAACCGCCCGACTCTCCCCATGCGCCTGCAACCTGCTTGTTGACGGGGCTTAACCAGATCGCTTTCGCGCCGAGGGATTCGAAGTAACCGCTTTCGAGGACCTTCTGAGCCCCTTTGAGATCGCCGCCGTGCCAGTTGACGATGGGCAGGATCCCGCTGTCGTTTACGGGGGCGTCGTTGGTCTTGTCGCCGTTTGCAAACCGGTCGAGGAAGAGCAGGTAGAGTGCGGTGTCGTGCCAGTTAAACGGTTTTTCTTCGATCCAGAAGATCGAAGCCACGTCATCCGCTTTGTTTCCGCCGGCATCGGTGGCTTTCACGGTGAGCACATGGCGTCCGGCCGATGCGTTGCCCGAAAGGCTGTAGGTCTGATGCAGGCTGTCGAATTCACCCTCGATCGCCTGCCCGTCCAAAAGGAACGTCACGTTTGAAACCGCATCGTTGCCCGAACCGCGCACAATGCGCACGGATGTCGCGTAGGTACCGCCCGATCCCGTCCATTCCGTCTCGATCTTTTGCATCGAGATCTCGGGCTTGGCGCAATCCGGGAAAAGAAATCCGCTGTTCAGGGTGCCGTCGTCGTATTTGCGATAGATGCTGTTCGGATCGAGCATCCATTCACCGCCCACCACCAGTTTATATGCGGTGATTTCGCCGGGCGTAAAGTTGCCGTCCGATGCGGAAAGCGTGATCGCCCACTGGTTCGGCCCCACGGATCGCATCGGGTTTGCGGTTGTGGACCAGCCGTTGAACTCGCCCGCAACGTAGGGTTGAGTGACGCCCTTGTAATTCAGCGTAACCTCGCATTTGCGGAGGTTGGGCCAGCAGAGTTCGTCGTCGCCACAGGTGAAGCCGTCTTCGCAGGGGTTCTCGGTACTGCAGGGATCCGTGGAACAGGCCAGGGCGCCGTTGGAGCAGAGGTAGTCCTCAACACAGCCTCTGTCGTTGATGATTTGGGTGCCCCCACACCAGTTGCACTCGGGGGTCTGGCAGATATCGCCCTTCGGTACGCATAATCCCGTCGTCGTATTGCAGCGCTGCTCGTTTTCATCGCATTGATGCTGATCGGGACAGGGACCCACTTCGCAGGGATCGATGCCGTTGCTGCAGCGGTATTTTCTGGGCTGACTGCCCTCGACTTCAACGCCGTTGCACCAGTTGCAGGTCGATGGGGATTCCCAGCAAAGCAGATCCTCTTCGTGGCAATCAAATCCGTCCCTACAAGGATTGTCAGCGTCGCAGGGTGTGGTCTCGCAGGCTTTGTCGCCGTTGGCGCAACGGTAATCGACGATGCAACCGGCTTCGTTCTTGATGGGCTCTCCGTGGCACCAGTTGCATTCGGGGGTATCTTCGCATATGGGGCTGCTGCCGTCGGCTTCTGCGTCTGCGTCGGCATCGATCTCGCTGTCATTGGCATCGGTCTCGCTGTCGGAAACGTCTGAGGCATCCTCATCGCTTCCGCTGTCGCTGCTGCCGTCACTCGCATCTTCCCTGCTGGCGTCGGTCTCGCTGTCGGAAACGCTCGCATCCACGACGCTGCCGTCTTTGTTCGCATCCGGTAACAAGGCATCGACCAAAATCTCGACGTCATCCTCACCGCAGGCCCACAAGCCCGCGCTCACCAGCGCCCAGCCTGCGATCGCGCTCAAAAATTTTTGCATGCTCATCGGGTTCCTTGGCTTTCAGGTTCTCAAGCCCAGGCAGCATATCTCAAATGCCCCGTCGGATGCCTTAAAAAAGCTGCAAATTAAGGCCTCATTGGTGGAGAAATCCTGCGCAACCTCAGGGAACCCTTGAGAAAAGTGGGGCTCTGTGCGACTCTGGCCGCGATTTGGCCTCTAAAGGATTGGATGAATGAAACGCCTTTTTCTCAGCTCGCTGGCCCTCATGACCGCCTGCGGCGGACAACAGCTCACCGAATCGGCCAGCGATCCTCACGCGACCTGGCAATTGCAGTCGGATGCCGAAAACATCACCCAGTTTGCCATCGGCGAAAAAAGCATCTGGGTCTCGAGCAGCCTGGGCATCGGGCATTTTGATCGCCAGACCGGCGCTTACCAGCGGGAGCCCGGCTTCGAAATCAGCGGCAGGATCGGCATCGCCCTCGATCAGAGCAATCAGCCCTGGCTCGCCCTTCCGCAGGGATTGCTCTCTTACCAAAAAGACGAATGGCAACCCTTTAAACAGGGCCTGCTCGGGCGCGGCGTGACCGCTGTGGCGCCCAAATCCGACGGCATCTACGCGGCTCTGCGCGGCGGTGGCCTGGGCTTCATTCGCGACAACCGCTTCTACCTGCAAAGCTATCGTTACACCGTCAACCAGATGACCGCCGACGGATCCTCCCTTTGGCTCGCCACCGAAGGCATGGGCGCAGTCGAACTCAAAGACGGCGTCGCCACCGAATTCACCACGGGACAGGGGCTCTGCGACAACCGCATCCTTCAGGTGGCCGCAAAGGGCGATAAGGTCGTGGCGCTCTGCAAGGATCAGCAAACCCTCGCGATCCGCATCTCGGGGCTCTGGTACCGCTATCGCCTGACGCATCTGGACGGCCCGATCACCCAGGTCGCGCCCTATCAGAACGGTTACCTGCTGCAAATCAACGGGCGCATGTGGAAGTTGGATCCCGGCGGTCAGCCCTTGCCGCCCGAATCCAAGGATCCCTTCTTTGAGCCTCAGGCCCAGTCCACCATCGGGATGCCCGCATTCCACACCAAGAGTTTCTCGGGAAGAAAGGCGATTTATCCTCACATTCAATCTGTAGCCGCATCGCTGCGAAACGCGCTCTCGGGGAACGGCAGCCTCTCGGCGATCACCATCAAGCGATCCGAGCTCTCGCCCGGGCTTCCCGAAAATGCACCGCTCTTTACGCTGAGCACCTTCGACTGGCCTGAATCCGTGGGCGATGATTTTGGCGCCTGGGATCTGGACGCCGCAGGCAATCCGTGGGTCAGCCTGCCTTATCGCGGCCTCGTCGACGTCAGCGGCGGCCAAACCTACACGACCCGAAGCCTCGCCCCCCTCTACGAGCGCGCGCGCATCGCTTTGGGACCCGACGATCTCCCCGTAGTGGCCACCCAGACCACCGAACTCCTGATGCTGACGCCCGACGGCTGGACCAAGCGCCAGGTCTCCCCTGCCCTCGATCGCAAGATCTCCGCCGTTCAGACCGACAAGATGGGCAACCTCTGGGCCGCAGGCACGCAGCTCATCCCCGCCCAGGAAGACGGACAGGCGACCTACATGCTCGAACTTTACAAAGCGCCCAAAGGTCAGCCGTTCTCGCAGGTGGCTTCGCTGCCTCTGCCCGCCTTCGACGGACCGCCCATCTTCGACAACCCCACCATTTTAAAGAACGGCGATTTCCTGTTCCCCGCCTTCTGGCTTCTGGGCGATCAGCGGCGCGGCGCGGGGATCATCTTTGTGGATGCGAGCTTAACGAAGCTCGAGCATTGGACGAACAACCTCTTTGGCGACGATACCCCGAGCGATACGCCCACGCTCCCCGACGAGACGGTCAACGGCATCCTGCAGACCGATCAGGCGATCTTCATCGCGACCAACGGCGGACTCGCCCGCATGACCGGCCGTGAAATCCATGTTTACGGCGAAAACGACTTCTTCGAGAGCGAAGAGATCCTCTCGATGGCGATCGATCTCAAGAACCGCCTCTGGGTGGGCACCCCCGAAGGGCTCGGCGTCTTTAAGGACGGCCGCTGGAAGGGCGCCAAAAACGAAAAGCTGATCAGCAACATCAGCGGGCTCTTCATCGATCCCGAAGGCTATATTTATGTAGGCAACTCCGAAGGCCTGCTGCGCTCCAACGGCAACCGCTGGAAAACGATCATCGCGCCCGGCAAGATCAACCTGAGCGACATCCGCTCCTTTGCCCGCCAAAAAGACGGCACCTTGTGGATGCTGACGCCTCAGGGCCTGGTCCGGACCTCGCAATTCAAATAAGCCACATCGTTCCCTCATTCCCGCCCCAAAACGCCCTGGTGCATTGAATCACCAGCCCATTTGCATGAGCGTGCAATTTCTTAAAAACACCCGTCTTGTTCTGGTGCGGCAACGCCGCCGGCCCTTATCTCGTCTTTAACGGCGATTTTTTGGCTTTTGCCTCGACCTTCGTACCTTTGAACATATCCTCTGAAGCATTCTTGGGCACAACCCAGCTTTTTGGGTAATGGCTGAACGCTTCTGCACCATCAAACATATGGTTCATATCGGTGACGTTCGACGTATCCCAGTGATCGAGGGACTGGTTGAACGAGCTGGCGTCAGAAAACATCGCGCGCATATCGGTCACGTTTGAAACGTTCCAGTTTTCGAGGGGCTGGTTGAACGAGCTGGCGCCATCAAACATCACGCTCATATCGGTGGTGTTTGATGTATTCCAGTTCCCGAGAGGCTGGTTGAAGGAGTGGGCACCTTCGAACATTCCAAGCATATTGGTGACATTGGACGTATTCCAGTTCCCGAGAGGCTGGTTGAAAGACTCGGCATGAGCAAACATCCTGCCCATACCGGTGACGTTTGAAACGTCCCAGTTTCCGATCGGCGAGTTAAACGCAGTGGCTTTATAAAACATCTCGCTCATATCGGTGACGTTTGAAACGTCCCAGTTCCCGAGCGGCTGGTTGAAAGACTCGGCGTCCTGAAACATCTCGCGCATATCGGTCACGTTTGATGTATTCCAGTTCCCGAGCGGCTGGTTGAAGGATTGGGCACCCTCGAACATTCCAAGCATAGTGGTGACTTTGGACGTATTCCAGTTCCCGAGCGGCTGGTTGAAAGATTGGGCACCCGAAAACATCCTGCCCATATCGGTGACGTTTGATGTATTCCAGTTCCCGAGCGGCTGGTTGAAAGATGTGGCAAACCAAAACATCCCGCCCATATCGGTGACGTTTGCCACGTTCCACTGATCGAGCGGCTGATTGAATAACCTGGCACCGTCGAACATGTAGCTCATATGGGTGACGTTCGAAACGTCCCAATGCCCGATCGGCTGGTTGAACGAGACGGCACTCATAAACATCGCGCTCATGTCTTTCACCTGACTGAGATCCGGACTGGCTTCGGGCAGCTTTTCGAGCGCATGACAACTTGCGGCAAACTTTCTCATACTCTTCCACGGTACGTTGCCAAAGCTGTCGATCGAGACGACGGCATCCTGCCTGTGATCCGTGTCATCCGTTTCGTCCGGTAGATTGCACTCAGAGGATCGTTCTGCATCCGGAGTCTTGCGGTCGCAATCTTTATTCGCTTCTCTTCTGGCGCATAAAAACATCCCGGGGATTTCACCGCGCACAGCGATCTGATGCCTGCCCGAGTCCTTTTTGTAGACGCACCTCTTGTTCTCCGTCAGGCCCTTGTATTCAAATTCGCCGTCCCCCTCGCAGTCGAGGTCATATTTGACGGGATATTTTCCCCCCACCGAATTCATCGCGACGAGGATTTCGATTTGATCGCTCTTAGCATCAAAATCTGTCGTGATCGTATATTTAAAGATGCCATCATCAGAGGCTTTTGCGGCGACTGCGGTGGGTGCGACTGCGGTGGGTGCAGCTGGAGCGGCTGACGGTTCAGCGACCACAGGGGCGGCAGCATTATCAGCTTGGACCGGGTCTGCGGATTTCGGGGCTTCTTGCTTTGTGCAGCTGCTGACGAGCGCGATCGAAGTGAGGGAGAACAATGCGAGAGACGTGAGGTTTTTCATTGGTCTTACCTGCTGATGATGTCCATCAAGTGATCACTGAATGCACGTAAACTGTGGATAAATCAAGTTTTGTGGGTAATGGCGCAAGGCATCGTCACCCGTAAACATTCCACGACAACGGGTGACGCTGGACACGTCCCAGGCATCGAGCGACTGGTTAAACGATTTGGCCCCCCCAAACATGTCGCTCATATCGGTGACGTTCGACACATCCCAATAACCGAGCGGCTGGTTGAAAGACTTGGCGAAAAAAAACATCCTGCTCATGTTGGCAACGTTTGACACGTTCCACTTCTCGAGCGGCTGGTTAAACGATGCAGTGAGTGAAAACATGTCGCTCATATCGGTGACGTTCGACACGTCCCATGCATCGAGCGGCTGGTTGAACGATTTGGCGCCCCAAAACATCCCGCTCATATCTTTTACTTGCCTCAAATCAGGACTGCCTTCAGGAAGTTTGTTGAGTGCTTCACAATCTGCGGCAAATAAATGCATGCTCTTCCACGGTAGATTGCCCCAGCTGTCAATCGAGACAACCGCATTTTTGCTGTACTCATTAAAACTTCGAAACGGCGCATTGTGTCGCCCGTGATTACATGGTCCGTCAAACGGACAACCCGGATTCCTGGCGCATAAAAACATCCCGGGGAT
>DBWM01000005.1:0-11524 GCA_002309015.1 Myxococcales bacterium UBA1238
GACTCCGAAATCGACTCCGAAATCGATGCCTGCGTAGGCCCCGATTGCAACGAATGCGAACAGGATCGCTGCTCGGAAGATGCGACGATTTACGAGATCAACAGCGGCAAGTTTGCACAGGATACGATCGTTGAGCTCCGGAATGTCGTGGTGACCGGTGTCAACAAGACCGAAACCACAGGGCACCCCATCTTCGTGCAGATGCTTTCAGATGATCTTGGAGATCAGGGCGTTAAGGGCAGCGGTCTCTACATTTACATGCAGAAAAACTCGATGCGTCCTGAAGGCGTCGAGGTCACCGACGCAAATCGTAACCTCGATGTGGTCGCTGTAGGCGACATCATCAACGTTGCAGGCAAGGTGCAGAACGAAGACGGCTATGCATGGCTCAACTATGGTCGGAAGCCTACGGCCTATTCAGAACTTCCCTTGGTGGTATCGCACGATCATTCGCTTCCGGAGCCCGTTGCAGTGACCGCTGCTGATCTGAGCGATAAGGGCTATAACGGCGTTCGCGTCAAACTCTCGGACGTACGCATCACCGATACTGCTCCCGTCGCAGACGATCCAGAGTTCAAGGTGACGGGCGATGTGACGGTCGATGAATTCCTCTATGAATGGCCCAATCCCCGCATGGATGATCACTTTAACGCGATCAGCGGCGTTTACTTTACCTACGGTGGTACTGAGCATACGATCAACAAGGCCTCCACCAACGGCGTCGTGCCCGAAGGAGGTCTGCTTCCTGGTAGCGAGAGTGACTTCAACAGGGTGCCCCGCCTTGAGAAATTCGAGCCATCAGCGCTGACGATGCCCCTCAACTCAACCCGCAACCCGGAGATCTGCCTCGATCAGGTGGTTCAGACTGCGACAGACATTCCCCTGACCTGCACCGGAAGCATCACCTGCCCCGATGGCGTAGAGATCGCAGTTGGGGGCAAATGTGTTGCGTTCCCGATCAGCTCGTCGGATGCGGGCTCTGCTTCGGTGAAGGCATCCTTTGACGGTGAGGATCTCACCCTTGCGGTCGCCGTTGAGAATGAATCGGAAGTGGTGGTCAGCGCGGTTTACCCCACGGCTCAGAAGAGGCCCACCAACAGCAGCACCCATATCCGCGTCGATCTCGCAGCACCTGCGCCTGCAGGCGGGCAGATGATTTACGTCACGGCCGATCCCGATAACTACACGCCATATGGCGTCATCTCATATGAATCGGAATTCCTCATCCCTGAAGGCGAGCAGTCGTTCGATCTCCCCATGACAACCGGCAACAGTGGTATGGGCTATCTGGCCGTTTACAGCACTGCCAACCTGGCAGGGGACGATCCAGCAACCCAACTGATCAAAGCCTCTATCGAAGTCATCGATGGCTATCCCGAGGGAATGTTGCTGGGTGAAGTGTTAGCGAATCCTTATGATTATTCAGAAGGTAATGTCAGTTACAGCGATTCGGGGCGTGAGTGGATTTTACTCTACAACTCAACGGGCGCACGTATCGACATCAGCAACTACAGCTTGCGCTTTGGCTCGGTGAGTCAGAACTACAACTTTACCAGCACAGTCGGGAACTATATCTTCAACATCCCCGACGATCATGTTCTGGAGGTTGGAGATTGCTTACTGGTAGGTGGTCCGACATCGGATGATTACAATGGTGCACCCGATTTTGATCTGACCTGGAATGATTCGATTTACATGGGCAATGGCAGCAATTCAGCTCAAGGTGTTGCGCTTTTCAATGAGGCAGCTCAAAAAATCGATGTCCTCATTTACGGCGGAGAGACCAACAACAAGATTGAGCATGTGGGGGGTAGCAAGACGATTGATCTGCCCGCTGCCAATTTAGTAAACGGTGGTTCCATCAAACGCACCAGAACAGGTGCCTGGGAAGCTCGCTCCCAACAAAGCTTAATGCCGACCCAGGAGAAGCCAAAACCCATAGAATGTCCGCCCTTCTGATGACCTGCTCACCTTGCCGATCCTGCCTTTTGATGATAACTTACCATCCTGTTGGTTGAGAGGAACCAGCGTTTGGCGGCGCTGGATCGCCTCTCTTCTTCAGCCAGAGTTCTTGAATGGACGCTTCTCTACCGAATACTGAGCTCGCTTTTCCGATTTTTGATCTCCTGGGGATCGTGGTTTGTCTGATCACCAGTGCCATCTTTTCGGGCACTGAAACGGCCCTGACGCGCATTCCGGATGCTAAAGCGCACCAACTCTACGAAGCCGATCCCGATCACAATGGGCTCTATCTGCATTGGCTGACCCATCGCCGTCTGATCGTGTCGGCATTACTGGTGGGCAATAATCTGGTCAATATCATCGCATCGGTGCTCGGGTATCGCGTGGCGGCCTATGCCATTCCTCAATATGCAGAGGTGGTGAGCGTGGGCATGTTGACCCTGTTGCTGCTCTTGTTCGGAGAAATCACGCCCAAGAGTTTCGCCATGCAGTACTGGGAGAAGCTTTCAGGGCCGCTGCTCAGGCTGGCATGGGTGTTCGAGAAACTGTTCTATGTGGTCGCATGGCCCCTTGAGCGCGTGCCCATTCTCCTTTTTGGTCGTCCTCAAAATGCACTCGAGACGCCGCAGGTGACGGAGGATGACATCGAATTCCAGATTCGGCTTGGGGTACAGGAACAGGTCTTTGAAGAGAAGGGGCAGGGGGAGTTGCTGCGCTCGGTGGTGGAATTTCCCGAGACTCTCGTGAAGGAAGCGATGACACCGAGGACCGATGTCTTCAGCATCGATGTGACGACGCCGTTTCAGGAAGCGTTGCATAAGCTCCTGGCAGAGGGTCATTCGCGCATACCGGTCTATAAAGAAGACTTCGATAACATCGTGGGTATCCTGCATATCCGCGATCTGTTGGAGCCGCTGGCCGGATCCCCTGACGCCTTACCTGAGACCATAGAGCCCTTAATGCACGAGCCTTTCTTTGCACCCGAGACACAAAAGGTGAGCGAGCTTCTGTCGCTGATGAAGAAGCAGGCGCAGCATATGGCGATCGTGGTCGATGAATTTGGCGGCACTGCCGGGATCATCACCCTCGAAGACATCATCGAAGAGCTCGTGGGCGACATTCGCGATGAATACGATGATGAGGAAGATTCCCCCCATGTGGTCAAGATTGACGAGGGGCTCTGGGTAGTAGATGCGCGCATGAGTATCTACGATTTGCGCGATACGATCGGCGTGATGCTGCCAGACACCGGAGAATATGAGTCGCTTGGCGGCTTCGTTGTGGCCGCTCACGGTACCATTCCCGAGCCAGGTGAGGTCATTATGGCCCCAGGTGCAAAGATTACCGTCATCTCATCGGATGCCCGCCGCGTTGAAAAATGCGAGATCCGGCTCATCAGCGAACCGGTTGAAGAATAGGCCCTCCCGAATTCCTCCTTTCGTTTAGACCTCCTCCCTTTACAGATCGAACTTCCTCCTTTTAAAGATGCGATCCCCTGCATTCAGGGATAGCAGCATATCCACCCACAGATCGCATCAGTTCCGCTGACAGATCCGATCACTTTGAACAGGAGCTCCGATCACCTGCCGCCCTTCAGGCGATCACCTGATCCATATGATCGGACCTTCTCCGCCAGAGGTCGCACGCATTTTAACCCTTCAAAGGTTGTAGGTTGAACCTTTAACGGATAACTGATTTGAGAGGATTCATGATTTTGGGATCGATGATGCGTACAGCATACCAAAGATGAGACTTCTCTTTGAAAAAAGGGTTTGACCCAGGGTAAAAACTTTGCTGTACTCCAGGGGGAATGATCAGGAAAGAAAGGATTTCATGATGGCTACGCTGAAACCCACTGAGGAGATCCTGCGCAAATATTTCAGGCTCGATTTGCCGCCTTCAGAGCTGTTTCAAAATGAAGAGGATGAGATCGACTGCACGGAAGCTACCCTCGATGTTAAGGAAGAGGATCTCTCTGCGATGGTCGATCATCTGCCCCAGCTCTCACAGGATGATTACGATGCCTGGTATGGGCTCTTTTTAGGGGAGGAATCGGTTGAGTTCTCTTATGAGATCTCGATCGATCATTCGTTCATTCTGTTCCGGTATTTTTGGGAAATTCTGACAGAGTATTTTGAATATGGATACAGACGACCGCTTTGGGAGCAGCGATTAAAAGCGCTTTGGACTCTGATCATGCAGGACGCCTCATCCGAGCCTGACTGGTCGGTGCTCCCTGCAAAACGGCGATCTGAGCTGCTGCGCTGGTTGTATGAACAGGCCCAGGCCGAAGACTCACCCGAAGGATACAGCGAACTCTACGCATCCCTTCTGGAATATCTTTACAGCATCGACGACAAAAGCGGCCTCTATGCCTATGCAGACGCCTATTATGGAGGCAACTTTCTCGTTCCCTGTGACTGGAAGAAGGCCGAGCAGGGGTATTTAAAGCTCGATGCCATGGGCGATGAGTTTGCCGCCGATCCCCTGGGATACATCTACTACAGCAAGAGACTGGGCGAACCTGATTACGAAAAAGCCTTCTTCTTCTTTAACAAGGCTTACCATGCCGGCAACCGGGAAGCCATCTATAAGCTTTCAGACATGTATCGAAAGGGCCACGGTACAGCGAAGGATCTTCAGAAGTCATGGGTGCTTTTGAGCAAAGCCTATGAGCGTGAGCGTGAGCTTGAGCGGATGGGGGTAGATCCTACAAAGCTTGCAGATTTGCTCCTGCGCATGGGCTATTTTGCAGAAGATGGGCTCATACAGCGCGCAAACCCGCTTAAAGCCTGCGAACTCTATCTGGCAGCCAAGGCAGAAATCAGTCATAGACTCGAAAACTGGGATTGCTTTGGCGACAAGGTGGTCGATCGCAACATCGATACCGCTCTGGCCCGATGCCTGCAAAAGATCGATCTGAAGGATCATCAGAGCCCGCATTTTTCTGAAGATGTAAGGAAGATGCAGCATATTTCGGCGATCTCCTGTAAGCCGGGGGAGCAACCCAATACCGCCATTCTGGAGATCACCTTTGAGGACAGATATCCCCACCAGGCGATCATCGCCTCTTATGCCTTCGTCGCTGATGTGAAGAGTCTGCGCTATTTATTGATCCTGCCGGAGCCGATGGCCGATCGAATCACCTGCAATGCAGCCTCCCTTTCAGCCAGACATCAATGCTTAAAGATCACCTGTAAGGATGGCCGCCTGATCAAGATCCCTTATATTGCGGTGCAGGATCTGATGCCTTCAGAGAAAAGCCTGTATCAGCCGGGAGAATCGATGGAGGAAAGCCAGCGCTGAGCGCAGATGAATGGAGCCTCGGCCGGCGATGAGGCAGAGCGGCCCGCTCCTGCGATGGGCTTTACATGAAGAGGTTGACATGGGCGTCGGCGGCGCTGTCGAGGTAGCTGCCTACGCCTACGATCTCGACGCCGTCGATGAGCTCTTCGGGGTGGATGCCCATCACGTCCATACTCATGGAGCAGGCCTGCAGGCGGACGCCGTTGGCCATGGCAGACTGGGCGAGCTCTTCCAGGGAGCTGACCTTTTTATCCTGCATGATCTTCTTCATCATCGCGCCGCCGAGGCCGCCCATGTTCATGCGCGAGAGCCCCAGTTTGCGGAAGCCTCTCGGGAGCATGAAGCCGAAGAGGCGTTCCATGAAGCTCTTTTTCACCTCCACCGGTTCGCTCCTGCGAAGCGCCGTAAGCCCCCAGAAGGTAAAGAATAAGGTCACCTTTTGGCCCATGGCGGCGGCGCCGTTGGCGATGATGAAGGCGGCCATCACTTTGTCGAAATCCCCCGAGAAGACGACCATCGTCTGGCCTTTGGGGGCGGGGGTGAGGGCGCTGTTGTCTGGCTTTTGGGCGGCGTTCTTTTGAATCACAGCGCGGTAACCATTCTCTTCCTCCTTCAATTGCAGGAGTTTATGGCCCATTCTGCGGCACCAGGCGTCGATGTCGCGGGCAAAACCGGCATCGGTGGCGGTCACCTCGAGCTTTTCGCCGTCCTTTAACTCTTTAACGGCCTCGTAGACTTTCATCAGGGGGCCCGGGCATTGCAGACCGCAGCAGTCGAGTTTGACGTCAGCGGGACCGGTGGCTTTGAAGCTGGTGCTCGACAAGGTGGGCTTCTCCTTTGGGACGCTTTGGGCGATCGGATCGTGCATCTGCCTGTAGAAGGCGAGGCCTCCAGGGTAGATCGAGATGTTTTCGAAGCCGTGCTGCATGAGGATGCGTGCGGCATTGTAAGCGCGCACCCCTACGGCACAGAAGATCACGTAAGGCTTCTGGCGATCGAGGGTTTCGAGTTTCTGGCGCAATTCGCCCAGGGGGATTTCGACGGCGTTCGGTAAGCGGTAAAGGCTGCGTTCCCCCTCTTCGCGCACATCCAGGAACTGAGCTTCATCGGGAGTGACGCGATAATCTGCAAAATGGATCAGGCCCTGAGCGACGTTCCCGGCCACAAAACCGGCCATGTTGACGGGATCTTTGGCCGCACCGAATGGGGGCGCATAGGCGAGTTCCAGGTTTTTCAGGGCTTCGATGCCGCCGCCCATGCGCATCAGGGTCGCGATCACGTCGATGCGCTTGTCGACGCCCTCTTCTCCGACGATCTGGGCGCCATATATCTTCTGGCCGTCGCAGGAAAAGATGAGCTTGATGAACATCGGCTTTGCGCCGGGGTAGAAGGCGACATGTGAGAGCGCGCGGATGAGGATCGTCTGGTAGTCCTGACCTTTTTGAAGGCCCTTGGCGATCAGCCGCTTCTCGTTGGCACCGGTGCAGGCGGCGGTGAGATCGAAGACCTTGAGGATCGAACTGCCTAAAACGCCGCTGAAGGCGCTCTTGCGGTCGCACAGCTGGTCGGCAATGATGCGGCCCTGTTTGGCGGCAGGGCCTGCGAGGGGCAGGGGAGCGGGTTCACCGAAGACGAGATCGCGGCTGACGACGATGTCACCTGCGGCGTAAATATGGGGCACCGAGGTTTGCATCTGATCATCGACGATCACGAAGCCGAGATCGTTACACGCGATGCCCGCCTTTTGGGCGAGCTCCGTGTTGGGTCGCGTTCCAATCGATAAGATGGCGCGATCGACTTCGACCACCCGGCCAGAGCTCAGGGTGATCGCAAGGCCGCTCTCGCTGTAGTGAAAAGCCTGAACAGCATCAGAGAGGATGAGCTCCACCCCCTTTTGCTGCAGTTCGCGGTGAATGAGGGCGGCCATCTCGGGATCGAGGGCGGTCATCACCTGAGGTGCGGCCTCGATCATCGTGACCTGGCAGTTTTGGGCCTTAAGGTTTTCGACGAGCTCGAGGCCTACGAATCCGCCACCCAAAACCGCCACATGCTTGGCGCTCTGAATCCAGGAATGCAGCTGAACCGCGTCGGGCACCGACCAAAGGGTGCAGATCTGGGGCAGATCGATGCCTTCGATCTTCGGCTTGAAGGGACTTGCGCCGGTCGCGAGCACGAGGGCGTCGTAAGATTCCTGGTAAACGCGATCTTCATGGCGCAGGGTGACCGTCTGAGAATCGGGGTCGATCGCGATCGCTTCGGTCTCGGTGCGCACGTCGATCTGAAAGCGCGCGTTCATGAGCTCGGGGGTCATCACCAGCAGCGCTTCTTTTGACGTAATTTTTTGCCCTACAAAATAGGGAAGCCCGCAGTTTGCATATGAAATATAGGGGCCGCGTTCGACGATGACGATTTCAGCCTTTTCATTGAGCCTTCTCAACCGGGCAGCACAGGCCGCACCGCTCGCAACGCCGCCGATGATGATCGTTTTCATGAAAAAACCTTTCGTTTACAAAGCAATCGATGAAGGGGAACGGCGATTTGGGCCCTGAATCAGGGGTGATCGTCGACGATGTCCTCATCTTCGTCGGTATCATCGTCATTCAGATCGAGATCGTCGTCATCAGCGGATGCTTTTTTATTGCTGGCCTTCTTCTTGCTGTGAGGCAGCCTGTAAAAACAGGGGTCGACGATCTTCGTGTTGCTGTTATAGACCATGAGAAGGCGAATGTAGGCATGGTTATAGAAGGCCTGAGCTTCGCGCGTTACGGTCGAGAGCTCGACGGAGGCGTCGTTTTCTTCTGTAAACAGGACTTCGCGCCGGGAGAGGAGTTCCTGGATCTGCTTCAGGTTCTCTTCGAGCTGGGGAACATAGTTTAATACGGTGTCGTAAGTCGGATCGGACGCGATCTTGTTCTTAACGCGGACCGCATAGGTGAAATGCTGCGCATAGCCCTGATTGGGATTGGCCGCTTCACTGGGGCTCTTGGGAAAGATCTTCAGATAGGTGGGGTGCTGACTGTCGCCCTTGACCATGGTGCGGATCTCGCGGGCAATCTGAACCAGCAGCTGGTAATTTTCGTTGGTAGCCTGATGGAGCTCAGCGTTGATCCCCATCCGGTTGACCTTGGCCGTCTGCAGCTTATCCTGGGCGTTGCGAATCCGGGAAAGCTGCTCCTGGCATTCAACGATGAGCTGCTTCGGTGCATCGGGGCTGTCGGTATTCGCAGGCGCAGGCTTGCGCACGAGCTGAACCCGCAAATAGAGAATAGAAGTATAAGTGAGCGCGGGAGAAGAATTCTTCGTGAGTCGGTTCATCGCGATCTCCAGCTCAACGAACGCCATTGAGCCAAAAAGTGAAAGTCTAAGCTCAATCGAGCCCGGCCGAAACCACAAAAGTTTCGATCCAACCATCCTTTGGATATCATAGCAGGGCATTTTGAAACTTCAAGGCCAGGAAATCTTTTTTTTGAGGATAAAAACGACGAATCGCGATTGTGAGCCGATAATAGGGAAGGCGCTGTGCATGAAGGGAGGCATCGGGAGAGACGCATTGTGGTCGCAGGAGGATGCAGCATGATTTCGGGAGATGCGAATTTTGGATCTTAAGGATCACGCTCCCATGAGGGTGCATCAGATTTTGGATCCAAAGGATCGCGCGAGGATGAGGGCGCTGTGGATCAAAGCGATAAAGGATCGCGATCTGCTGATGACGAAGTTGGGATCGCCTGATCGCCTGCGGTCAGCTTTAATAGATGGAGCAGTTTTTGTGAGATTTGCCTGGGAGGGCTCTGATGGGCAGAGCGGTTCTGCGGCTTTGAATCAAAAAACCGTTGACGAAGGGCGGAATTGCAGGCAATGTTTTGAAGTTTGCAGGCTTGGAGGCTCGCTGATGGACGTCACATTAAAACCGCTCACCGATGAGGATCGCCAACAATTTATCGCCGATAATCAGGAAGCCTTTAATTACGGCGCTCTCACGGAGTTCGGCTGCCGCGACGATCATTTTGAGGAGGGCGATCAGATCATTTCACGCCGGACCATCGAACGCTCGATTCAGTCTGGGCAGGCTTATCGCATCTTCAAAGACGGGCAGGTCGCAGGTGGACTGGTCGTACGCATCGATGGCCATCACGGCGATCTGGATCTGCTCTTTGTGTCTCCCAAATGTCACAGCAAGGGCATCGGTTATGCGGCCTGGTGCGCCGTAGAAAAGCTCTACCCCGAAGTTCTGGTCTGGGAAACGGTCACCCCCTATTTTGAAAAGCGCAACATCCATTTCTACGTCAACCGCTGCGGATTTCAGATCATCGAATTTTACAACGAGCATCACCGCGATCCCAACGACCATGAGGGTGAACTCTCGGAAATGTTCAGGTTTGAAAAACATATCGCGCAGACTTCAGCGCCTGATGGACCCCTGTCTCAAAGCGAGGTGAGGAAATCATGAAGAAAACCAACGCGATGCGGATCCTCGAGGGGTTAAAGATCCCCTACGAAGCCAAAGAATATGACGACGATGGCCTCCATGAGCTGGCGAGGGGAGCAGCTCAGAGGATGGCGGAGAAGCTCGGGACCGATCCGGCGCAGGTCTTTAAAACGATCGTCATGCGCAGCGAGACCAAAGAGGTTTGCGTCTTCTGCCAGAGCGCAATTTGCGAGATCAATTTAAAAAAGGCCCGGGCAGCTGTGGGCTGCAAAGAGATTTTGCCCGTCAAACCCGAAGAACTTCAGGGCCTTACGGGCTATGTGCGCGGAGGCTGCACGCCCCTCGGCATGAAGAAGAAGTTTCGCACGTTCATCGACGCATCGGCCCTCTCACACGACCATATTTACATCAGCGCAGGCCTTCGGGGGATGCAGCTTAAGATTGCCCCTCAGGATCTCATCCGCGCCACCGAAGCCACAGTGGTCGATCTGGAGCTCGTGGGATAAAACGGGCAGCGCTTTTCTGATGTTCGATCTCGTCGAAGCCGACGGAGGGATCGCTGCAGCATGACAACAGGAAATCGACAGAGATGAGGTGCTCCTCTGTGAAAAAGCTTGAGAACTTCTCCAACTGTCTTGGGGTGCTCAAAAATGCAGATTTTAACTTTGCTTCGAATGATGAAATCTACAGGATGGGCATCCTGGTGAAGTTTAACCTCACCTTCGAGCTGGCCTGGAAGGCTTTGCAGGCGATCATGAGGCTCCACGGTATCCAGGAAGCGGAGACGGGTTCCCCTCGTGAAATCCTGCAACTGGGCTTTCAGAAGGGCTTCATCGAAGACTCAGCTGTATGGCTCGCGATGCTGAAGCGAAGGAACCTTTCTGTGCATCTCTACGACGAAAAAGAGATCAATGAAATGCTCCTTCTCATCCGCGACAGCTTCATTCACGCTTTTGTGGAACTCGAAGAGCTGCTTCAAAGGAAAGCTGCGGTTGCAGAAGAGGATGAAAAATAGCCGGAGGGATCGCTGCGGAGGGGATTATTTGAGCTGGAGGCCGATGGAGAAGGCTTTGCCGAGGATATCGCCCAGCTTCATGTAATGATGGCCGATGGGATCGAAGGCGATGAGATCCATCTTTGAGAGATCGGGATTGCCTTCCGCATCGAGGCAGGCTTCGTCGCAGAGGATGTTGACGATTTCGCCCACCAGGTAATAGCCCGTATCGGACTCATCGATCTTGCGCTTGACGCGGCATTCAAAGGTCAGGGGGAAGTCTTTAAAGAGGGGGGCATCGACGTTGGGCGCCTTTTCGACCTTCCATCCTGTACGCTCGATCTTATTTGCAACTTTGCGGCCGCTCTCCATGCCCACGTAATCGCTGGCGACCATCGTCTTTTCTGTGGCAAAGGTAAGCGTGAACGCGCTCTTTTCGGCCAGATTGTCTGTAGTCTGGTGGACGCCTAGGGAGATCACGACCTGATTCATGTCCCATTGGCCCCCCCATGCAGCATTCATCGCATTGGGGATGCCATCCTTGCTGTAAGTCCCGATGATCAGGACAGGCTGGGGGACGAGCCAGGGATTCGGTTTAAAGCTCTTCACGTTCAGACTCCTCTGAAAGATCAGCGAATGAAGTTCATGCCCTGCCAGCTGGCTTCACGCTCAGGGGTGGGCTTTCCGTTGAGATTCTGAAGCAGCCAAGACATATTGCTGGCCAGCGTGCGCATCGTCTGCATGCCCTCAGTATCGAGTTTGGCTTCGCCCTTGTCGCGCCCGTAGACGATATTCCAATATTGCGATGTGACCACGGGCATGTTCATCATCTGGAA
>DBWM01000005.1:11582-37615 GCA_002309015.1 Myxococcales bacterium UBA1238
GCACCAGTTGACCCGCCGAGAAGAAGACGCGCTGCATCAGCGCCATCACACCGCCGTTGGGCTGACCGTAATAGACAGGGGTGCCCACGATGAGCGCATCTGACTCCGCCATTTTTTGCACGATGACGTTGCAAAGATCGTCATCGAAAACGCATTTACCCAGTTTTTTGGCCATGCACGCGCCGCAGGCGATACAGAAGCGCACCGGTTTGGCTCCGATCTGCAGGATCTCGGAATCGATGTTCTGCTTTTGAAAGACTGAAGCCGCTTCGCTGAGCGCGCAGAACGTGTTGCCATCGGCCCTTGCGCTGCCATTGATCATCAAAACCTTCATTTTTTCTTTCCTTTCAGCCAGGGGTTGTAAGCCGGGATCGGGATGGACGGGCTTTTGTGGCTCACCCGGTTTAGAGCAAGCGACCATCGGCCCAAAAAGGGCCGCACCCGTCACCGCGATCATCGAATTTTTTAAAAAATCTCTGCGATCCATCATCTACCCGCCTCGAAGCGCTCGCTCACCGCAATTCTGTGCTCCCAAAAACTGAAAAACCTTGGCCTGCATTCCAAACCGCGTCGATCGCGCCTGCGGGATCTCCATCAAAAAGCGTCCATGGAAAAGAACCAAAGCGGATCCTTCGATCCAAACAGGATCACTTAAATGGAGATTCCGGATTTTGTCAATCTAAAAACGGAAAAAGTTTAGGGGAGGATCAATTTTTTTTCGTGAGGATGCCGCGCGATTTTGGGCGAGTGCAAATGAATGAAATCTTATTTTATTCATATGAACGGGACAGCGTTGCTCAAATAGAGTTTATGGATTCGGGCATAGGGCGAGCCCTATATGAGCGCCTGAATTTGCATCGCGATTGAGGGCGTAGCATGGATCTCCTACAAAGGATCGCACGCGATTGAGGGAGAATGGTATATAAGCTCCTGAGGATCACGCTTTAATGGGGGAGCGATGCATTCATGATCACGAAATTCATGCTCCCTCTAGGGATCGTTGATCTCATGCCGCAGGGATCGGGATATGCAAGGTTGAAAACTCAAAATCTTTGAAAATAAAAGAGACTGTATCAGCAGAATATCAGTCTGAAACGCTGATCATCAGACTGCTTTTAAAAGCCAGCGAGGTTTAGGTGGGAAAGAAAGGTTTTAAAAGGGCAGGGGAGAGAGTTTTGCTGAAAAGACTGGCTCGGTTCTTACGACGTATGGATGAAGAGCTCATCCCACCGATTCTTTGATGACGCCCTTTAAGAGTTCAGCGGATTTCCTGAGCTTTGTCACTTCATCGTCATCCAGACTGATCGGTACGGACGCCTCAACGCCGTTTTTGCCTACGATCACGGGGAGGCTCAAGGCCACATCTTCGATGCCAAAGGCGCCATGCTGCACGCTCGAGACGGGGAGGATCGATTTCTCGTCGCGCAAAACGGCCTCACAAATGCGGCGGACGCTCATCGCGATGCCGTAATAAGTCGCCTTCTTGCGTTGGATGATCTCGTAGGCGCTGTTTTTGACCTCCTCTGCGATGCGCTGCGTTTCGGCTTTGTGGTCGCAGTGGTCCCTCTGCTCGCAGAACCGATAAAGGGGGATGCCCGAAATATTGGCGCTGCTCCAGGCCGCGATCTCGCTGTCACCGTGCTCACCGATGATGAAGGCGTGCACGCTCCGGCTGTCGACGTTCAAATGCTCGCCCAACAGATATTTCAGCCGGGCCGAATCGAGCAAAGTACCCGATCCGAAGACGCGGTTTTCGGGGAAGCCCGAAAGTTTGGCGGCTGCATAAGTCAGCACGTCGACAGGATTTGCGACCACAAGCAAGATACAATCCCTGTTGCAGGCGGCGATCTGAGGGATGATCGCCTTAAAGATGCCCACGTTCTTCTTGACCAGATCGAGGCGCGTCTCACCTGGCTTCTGCCCGGCCCCCGCCGTCACGATCACGATCGCAGCATCGGCGATATCGTTGTAATCGCCCGCATAGATCTGCATCGGCTTTGCAAAGGGCAACCCGTGACTGATGTCGAGCGCCTCACCCTCAGCCTTGGCGCGATCGGCATCGAGCAACACCATCTCAGAAAAAAGCCCGCTCTGCATGAGCGCAAACGCAGAAGCTGAGCCCACAAACCCGCAGCCCACGATGGCTGCCTTACGAGGATTCAATGCATTTTTCATCGCATACTCCTTCCATGCATCTGCTTTATTTTGAGCCTGATTGGGGGAAAGCTTCAATCCCTAAAAAAAGGGGCGAAAGGAGAAGAGGGAGGGCGATGTTTGAGACGGAAAACGTGAGGGCTGCGGGATCAATTCGGCTGCGATTGCCAGTATTTCAGCGTCGAGAGATGGCGATCATACTGCTCGCGCAACTCTTCCTGAGGCAGGCCCTGGGGATTCGGCAAATGCGCCAGGCAAAACTCGATCAGCGCCTCTTTGGAGTTATAGACGAACCGCCCGTCCGCGTAACACCATTGGCAGTAATCCTCATTGATGCTGCCGTCGGGCTCGTGGCTCAGGAGCGCGTCGTCGTTTAAGGGCATGCCGCAACATTGACAGATCAGCGTGCGCGGGGATCCCAGAAGCGTGTTGATCGATACGTTAAACTCGCGCGAAATTTGCTTTAACATCTCGGTGTTGGGCTGCGTCTCGCCCGTCTCCCAACGGCTGATCCCCTGGCGGGTGATATGCAGGCGCTCGGCCAGCTGCTCCTGAGTGAGGCCCTCTTTTTCGCGCAACCGCTTCAAAACTTCCTTCACTTCCATCTTGCAACCTCCATCGAATGGATGCGCGCAACTTAGTCTCGATGGCGGGCGTTGAAAAGAAACGCGTTGTTGCTTCGAGGGGCGGCGGCGCGATGGGGAGAGAAAGGCAGGAGCCGGGATCACCACTCAAATCTGGCCCAGCGATCGTTCATCTTGGGCAGAAGCCAGGCAAACAGCTTTCCGCGGATGGAATGCTTCTTCATTTCTTCGTTGAAGCTGTGCTCTTCGATGAGGCGCAGGCCCTCGCAAAGCGGTAAAAGCTCCTCGGCCGACCAGGTGCCGCTCCTGAAGACCGCGTTGGTTTTGCTGACGGTATCGTGATACTTCTGGTGTTTGACCATCAGCGGGTTGTTCTGCTCGGCGATCAGCGTGCCCTGGGCAAAATGCGACTTCAGGATGTTTAAAAAGCGCCCGATCTCTTCGAGCGTGAGGTACATGAACAGGCCTTCGGCCAAAAAGAGCGCGGGGCCCTTCTGGTTCTTTAACGCTGCCTGAATCTGGGCGCACCAATCCTCCTCGAGGATGCTGCCTGCGATCATCGTGACCCGATCGCGCGGCTCGAACGCCTTCTTTCTGGCCGCGATCGAATCCGGTAAGTCCAGATCGAACCAAAGGATTTGGCCATTGTCGACGCGGGCAAACCGGTTATCGAATCCTGCACCCAGGTTGACCACGACTGCGTTCGGATGCTGCTCCAAAAAGGCGTTCACCATGCGATCGAGCATCACCGTGCGCGCGATCACGCCTTCATGCGACATGAATTTGTCGAAAGGTTTGGGATCAAACTGAAGATGCTCGATGATTTTGACCGCCATCTCGTCGCGCACGCGGGGATTTTTGCGTTGGGTTTCACTCGCTTTGATGGCTACCGGGATGAGGGCTGTGGTTTCGACGTCGCCAAGCTGCAATTGCATCGCGAATCTCCTGTTAGAGAATGCTAACGGATGAAGATTAATCGGTCTTGCGGAGATTGTCAACGGTCGAGCGAAAGCCTCTTGCGCCAAGAATGCGCCTCTTGTGCGGGTTTTGGAGGCGTAAACTTGTCGAATCGTTTCAGGCTGATACAATATGCGGCGTAAAAAATGGCTTATGAGGTGCGCAGTGATGAAACGACTTTTAATGCTCCTGGCCCTGGCGGGCGCGATGGGCGTGAACGAAGGCTGGGCAGAGGGAACAACGCCTTCGATCGATGTACCTCACCGAACGGGCGCTTCCGCTTCCGGCGATGCGGCGGTGGTGATCGGGGTGGAAGATTATCCGATGCTGGGTGATGGATATCACGTCGACTATGCGAATCGCGATGCGGACGCTTTTGAACGTTTTTTGCTTTACACGCGAGGCGTTCCGCGTGCTCACATCAATCGAATGCCTGTGAAATCAAGCAAAAATCAGATCAGAGCGGCATTTAAAAAAGCGGCAAAGCAGGCTGACTCGACGGGGATCCTGTGGTTTTATTTTGCGGGCCACGGGACGGGTAAAGTGAAGAAAGATGGGTCTGATTTGAAATCAGGGCAGGAAGCAGGGCAGGAAGTAGAGCAGGTTTTACTGCCTTATGATATGACTACAAATAAGGAGGATTGGGAGCAAAGGATGCTGCCCATTTCTCAGTTGCAAGAGATTGCGGACGAATCGAAGGCTCAAAATGCTTTGCTCATCATTGATGCCTGCTATACGACTGTAGGAATACGCCTCGCGGTTCCGCTGGCGTTATTGGCTAAGTCTCAGTCGCATACGGCGGTTTGGTCAGCGACTCAACCAGGGGAATTATCTGGACCTTATGAACCTTCGAAACATGGGGCTTTTACTTATGCGGCAGTGGGCGCTTTGCGCGGCTGGGCTGATGGTGAGCGCAGTGGTACGCGGGATGGCGTGGTCGATCTTGATGAAGCGAATGAATTTGTGATTCGCAGTTTTCAGGATTGGAACATTCGGAGTCAGAATCCCCTTATCACGAAATCTAAGCTCTTGAATCCTCGAGATCTCAAATTAAGTCCTGGCTATGAGAAATTGATCGGATCACAGGAGGATGGGTATCGGGTGGATGAAGTGTCTAGGCTATCAAAGGATTTCGAGCCACCCCCAGCACAGCCACAGGTAGAGGCACCAGCGTCATCAGCGCCGTCAAAGGTAGAGCCTGCTCCGGCTCCTGTGTCGTCAAAGTCAGAGGCACCAGCGTCATCAGTGCCGTCAAAGGTAGAGCCTGCTCCGGCTCCTGTGTCGTCAAAGTCAGAGGCCCCAGCGATGCCTGTGTCGTCAAAGACAGAGCCTGCTCCGGCTCCTGTGTCGCCAATGCCATCCAAGATTCCAGACAAAGACGCTGAAGCCCAGTACTCGCGTTGTCTGGAGTTTTATAACGGTACCAATGGCGTCGCGAAGGATTTCAGGCAAGCGTTTGTCTGGTGCAAGAAGGCGGCCGATAATGGCGAGAAGCCTGCGCAGTACATGACTGGGTTGATGCTCGAGAAGGCGATAGGGACAGAGCGGGATGAGGCTCGGGCTGTTGAGTACTACAAGAAGGCTGCATTGCAGGGTGATCAGCTCTCTCAGCTGAATTTAGGCTGGATGTATCTTGATGGACGCGGCGTTGAGCGGAATGAAGCTGAGGCTGCCGAATGGCTGGAGGATGCGGCTCAGGCTGGCAATAAAGATGCACAAAATCAGTTGGGGTGGATGTTTGAAGGCGGGCATGGCGTTCCCGAGGATATGGGCAAGTCGTTTCATTGGTACAAAAAAGCGGCCGATCAAGAGCAAGGGGATAAGCACTCGCAATATAAGGTGGCTTACGCTTACGAGCACGGGGAAGGCGTGGCCAAAGATGAAAAGCAGGCGTTTGTGTATTACCAGAAGGCTGCAATGCAGGGTTATCCACAAGCGTGGCTGGCATTGGGAGTGATGTACTGGGATGGCAGGGGAACGACCAAAGATGCTCAGAAAGCGGTCGAGTGGCTTGGGAAGGCAGCCAAAGAACATGAATCGGAAGCGCAGTATTTGCTGGGACTGGCCTATCATTGGGGTGAAGGCGTGGACAAGAACGAACAGCAGGCGTTGAGATGGTTCAAAGATGCGGCTGATTTGGAGCATGCCCATGCGCAATATATGCTGGGTGTGATGTACGAAAAGGGCGAAGGTGTGCCTCAGGATTTTAAAGCGGCGTCTGTTTGGTACAAACAGGCCGCCGAGCAGGACAACGCGGATGCGCAATATGCTTTGGGCATGATGTATAAAGAGGGGCGAGGTGTGAAGAAGGATCTCAATAAGGCGAAGCAGTTGTTCATGAAGGCCAAAGACCAGAATGAAGAAGCTCGGAAAGAAGCCATCAAAGTGAACAAGGCCCTCGCTCACCCCTAATCCCTCATCACCCCGCATCTTTTCTCTTCCCGCACGCTTTCTTCCTGAGATTCCCGCTTGTATTGCGGCGCGCTTTGCAGTACGCCAAGGCAGTTTTTTGAGGAGGCGATGGAGCCTTCCGAATTGTGGAGCGCATTGCGAGATTGCGAGGTTTCGATGGCTGAGAGTTCCAATGGGTACAACTGGAAGTTTTGCACGATTGGCGGGGTGACCCGCGTCAAGATCACTTCGGGCGATGACATCGCGCATTTGGGCGAGCTCGATCAGAAGCTTTGGACGGTGCTGAGCTGTCCGGTGAAGGGGCTGGAGTTTGACGAGCGGACGCTGGCGCTGATGGATACCAATGCGGACGGCAAGATCCGCGTCAACGAGGTCAAGGCGGCGGCCCAATGGCTGACGGCGGTTCTGAAGACGCCCGAAGGCCTGCTTAAGCAGGAAGACGTTGTGGATTTGGACGCCCTGAATCAGGCGACCCCTGAAGGCCTCAAGGTCTATCAGTCCGCGAAGCAGATCTTAAAGAACCTGGGTCTTGAGAAGAATCAGATCTCCCTGGCCGAAGCGAGCGACAGCGTCGCCATTTTTGCAAAGACCGCCTTAAACGGTGACGGGATCATCACGGTGCAGTCGACGGAGGATGCCGATCTCAAGGCGACGATCGAGGCGATCCTGGCGACGGAGGGCGGTGGTCTCGACGATCGCAGCGGGCTTAAGGGTGCGGATGCCGCGCTGATCGAGCAGTTCTATACCGATTGCGCCGATTACAAGGCCTGGAAGGCTGCGGGGACGGACGAGATCTTTGTGTTTGGGGACGACACAGCCGCTGCCCTCGACGCCTGTAACGCCTTAAAAGAAAAGGTGGCCGATTACTTCATGCGCTGCAAGCTCGCCGCCTTCAACAGCGAGAGCGCCTCGGTTCTCGACATCACGGCTGCCCGTATCGGCGAACTTGCGTCCCTCGATCTGGCGCAATGCAACGAGCAGATCTCGGCTTACCCGCTCGCCCGCGTGACCGGCAAGCAGACCCTCACTCTGGACTGCGCCCTCATCAACCCCGCGTGGCAGGATGCCTTCTCGAAGGTGCTGAAGCTCGCCATCAACAAGATGTTCCCCGGCGCCTCCGCGATCACCGAAGCGCAGTGGGGTGAGATTCTGGCCAAGTTCGGGCCTTACACCGCCTGGATGGAGGCCAAGAAGGGCGCGGCGGTCGAGTCGCTGGGGCTCGAGAAGGTCGAGGCTTTCCTGAAGGCCGATCGCAAGGCGGAGCTTTTGAAGATCGTAGAGGACGACAAGGCGCTCGAAGCGGAATCCGCGGGCATCGACGAGGTGGAGAAGTTCATCCGCTACTACAGGAACTTCTACAAGCTCCTCAAGAACTTCGTCACCCTGAGCGATTTTTACGCGCGCGATCCTGCCAACAAGTCGGTCTTCGAGGCGGGGACCCTGTTCATCGATCAGCGCAGCACCGAGCTCTGCATCCGCGTGGCCGACATGGGCAAGCAGGGCGACGTGAACGATCTGAGCGGCATGTGCATCCTTTATTGCGACTGCACCTGCAAGTCGAAGCCCGAGAAGATGACGATCGCCGCCGTGATCACGCAGGGTGAGGTCGATGATTTGCGTGTGGGCAAGAACGCGATCTTCTATGACCGCCAGGGCCTCGATTGGGACGCCGTCGTGGTCAAGATCCTCGATAACCCGATCAGTCTGCGCCAGGCGTTCTGGGCGCCCTACAAGAAGGTGCGCCGCGCGATTTCCGATCGCATCAACAAGTCGGTCAGCGACAAGAATGCGAAGGTCGAGGCGGATTTGACCGAGAAGGCGAACACCGTCGATTTGACCAAGCCGAAGGAAGCGCCCAAGGAAGGGGAGGCTGCAGCCGCTGCGAAGCCGGCGATGGGCGGGTTCGACATCGCGAAGTTTGCCGGGATCTTTGCCGCCGTGGGCATGGCCGCTGGTCTCATCGGTCAGGCGCTGGTGGGGCTCGCCGAGGGGATCATGGCCCATTGGTACAACCTGCCGCTGCTGATCCTGGGCATCATCCTCTTTATTTCGGGGCCTTCGATGTTCCTCACGTGGCTCAAGCTCAAGCGCCGGAATCTGACGCCTTTGTTGAACGCGAACGGGTGGGCGATCAACTCGAGCATCCTCATCAACTCGGCCTTCGGACCCACCTTCACGGAATATGCGAAATACCCGCGCGTCACCATGTCGGATCCCTACGCCGACAAGGGCATCTCAAAGGGCTGGATCGCCGCGTTCGTGTTGCTGGTGCTGGTGGCCGGCGGACTCATCTTCATGCATTGCACGAACCGCATGCATCTGTTGACCGACTGGATGATGCCCACCGTGACGGAATCCGCCCCCGCAGCTGATGCGCCCGCAGAAGCGCCTGCCGAAGCCAAGTAAGCAGGGGCGCTCCCACATCTCTCCATTCCTGCCGTCCTCTCATCCTGCCTGAGCTTTTAAACCCCCTTTCTTCCTCATCGCACAAGCGGAGCCTGGAAGAGCAGAGCGATTGTGCGCTCCGCAAAAAGAAGGCGTGTCAGCGATCAGGCCCTCTGCAAGTGGGAAAGATGGGGATTTATGCGGAGATAAAGAAGTTTCCAAGGTCAGACATGAGGGCTCATGTTTGGGTCTGGAATTTCCCGCAGTCAAACATGCGGGCTGATGTCGGGTGATGGAACGGCCTTGCATCGAACAGATGGGCTCATGTTCGGGGCTGGAATCTTCCAGGCCGAAACATGAGTGCTGATGTTCGGGCTGGTCGCAGGTGATCTGAAAGGAGATGGCCGTTTGATTGGAGCCGGGCAGGGGATGGAGTCGGAGACGACGTTCACCTTTGAACTGGCAGGCTGTGATCATACAACGATACGCAGCGATCCGATCACTGGGCTTTCGCAGTCTTGAGAGCCGCTGTGATCTCTTCGTTTGAGTGCTTCTTTGGCAGTTCGATTGCAGCCTGCGTTGAGGGCGAGCGTTTCGATGAGGGCGGATGGCATCCCATTTATGGAGAATCTGTTCACTCTTTACGATTTTTATTGACTTTATCTTATAAAATGAGTTTGAAAGCAGATTCATGCGTACGTTTTTTGATCTACAGCCTGGCTGCTCTCCTGTTCAACGCTTTTTGGAAGCGATCAGGCCTTGGAATTCTGGTTTTGCGGGATGATATCCTGGCTTTGTGGAAGAGGACCCAGGCTTTGTAAAAAGCGCTGAAGAATCCTGTTGGGTGTCGGAGCGGAATCAAACGGGATTTTTAAAGGTCGCGGCCCTTATATGTGGGGCAGCGCTACAATTTGCAGACATCGGTGATTGGGGTTGAGCCCCGGAGAAGGCGTTTTTTGAATCATGCAAAAGAAAAATCATGGCAAAACTTTGAAGAGGGTAAAAGAGATGAGCAAGGGAGCGTTCTGGGGACTGGTTTTGGGTGCAGCGATCGGTGCGTGCAGTGCAGAGTCTCCGGTTATGCCCGAAGGCCAGGGGAGTCAGGCGGAAAAGCCCGCTGTTTTAGAGGCAGCGAATCCATCGGCCACCAAAAATGCGAAGCCTTCAGTGAAGCAGAGGACGCTTGAAGAGATGTTTCGCGTCATGGACGGCTGTTTTGAAGATGCAAAGAGGTTCTGTCTCGCGGAGGTGGCGTTCGATCCGGCGCAAATCAGGGATCAGGTCTTCAATGGGGAGATTCTGAAGGCGTTCATCGCGAAGCATCAGGCCAAGTTTGAGACCTATGAGCGCGCCTTTGGGAAATACGATCGCTGTATGGCGGAGGTGAAGGCGACGGAGTTCGACAGGCCTGAGAGCAACCTCGATCCGGGATCTGAATGCTGGAGCCAGCCTGAGGATCTCCCGTCGTCGCTTCCGGAGGAGCTGAAGGATCTCTATAACTTTGTCAAAGCGGAAGCGGAACATGCGAAATGGCTGAGCGAGCATCAGCTTTCGGACGGCTACAGGGCTTTATGGGCGCTGATCGGTGAGGCGAGGGATCCGGAACTGAGCGAAGCGCGCCAAAATGAAATCGCGCAGGAGATGAAGAAGCTGATCAGGAGCGGGCTGAAGGCGGAAGCTCCGAACTGGGATGGGAAGATTCCGCTGTTTTCGATCAGGCATGCGTCTCTGTTGAAGGCCCTCGGAGAGGTGGGGGCGGATCTGAAGTTTAAGGATGCACATCAGAACGGCATTTTGCATCAGGAGGATGTGACGGTCGCGATGCTTCAGGCTGCGCTCGCGGCGGGGGTCGGGATCAATGACAAGAATGACGAAGGGAAGACGCCGGTCTTTTATGTGAAGGATCCAGAGGTCTTAAAGGCTTTCGTCAAGGCGGGCGCAGATTTAAAGGTGAAGGATCAGAAGGGGCAGACGGCGATTTTGAACTGCATCGAGGAGGATCTGAGCCGTCACTTTGACTGGACGTATCAGCTCAATCCGGATTGTCTCAGGATCTTTCAGGATGCGGGGGTCGATCCGCAGGCAAAGGATCAGGAAGGGCACACGCTCTTCTCGCGTCTCGTGCAAAGGGGGATTGCTCAGAAGACGTACGACGCGCTGATCGGGCAGGGGGTGGATCCCAAGGCGTTTCTTCCTCATTTCATAGAGACTCTGAAGGCGCAGTTGAATGAGTGCGAGCGGGCTGCGCGCTACAATCCGGTCTCATTCTTTTATAGTGAAGCCTGCAATGAGCGTTATCGCTTCTATCAGGGGGATCTGTTGACGCAGATGATCAAAGCGGGGCTCGATGTGCAGGAGCGCGATCCGGAGACGGGGAACAGTTATCTCTTCTATGTTTGTACGGAGGCATCGGCGCAGGCGCTGATCAAGGCGGGGCTCGATGTGAATGCGAAGAACAAGAAGGGGGTGACGGCGATCCATTTTACGCATGAGGAGCCCTGTGGCGGTGCATTGAAGGCGATGGTGCAGGCGGGGGCAAAGACCGATGATGCCTTGCTTTTGGAGCATCTGCATTCGATCCGGGGTTCCGATATGGGACCCGATGAGATTTACGATTTCAGCGTGCCCTGCATGCTTTTGAGGCATGACGCTTCCCGCTATTCCAAAGAGGCCCTTGGAGAGCTCCTTTTGATCTATCTCTCTCAGGATTTTGATGAAGGGGGTGAATGCGAAGGGGAATCGATGCCTTCTTTGTTGATCAGGCTTGGGGCTGATCTCAATGTGAAGGATGATGAGGGCAAGACATCGCTCATGCTGGCGGAATCGGGGCTTTGCGATCTCTTAAAGGCGGGTGCGGATCCGAGGGTGAAGGATAAAGACGGGCGAAACGTGTTCTTCCAGCGGTCGAACATCGTCGATTGTTTTTATGAGGGGGGAAAGCCGAACGCGCTGGCGAAGAAATTCAATTTGAAGGGGATGGTCAATGTGCGGGATGCGGGGGGGTTGACGCCGCTCATGGTGAACGATTCCCAGGCGGGCGTCGAGGGGTTATTGAAGGCGGGTGCGGATGTGAAGGCGAAGGACAAGGAAGGGAAGTCGGTGTTGCAGCATCAGAAGGATCCAAAAATTCTCGAGATGTTGAAAGCCGCCGGTGCGAAGTGATCCCCACCAGCCAAAATGAACGCCTCTGTTTTGATAAACCCCAACAGAAGGGATTCTTAAGGGCCCCCGGCCCTTAAGCGGGGTCTGGGGCAGCGCCCCAAGTTACACCCCTCTGAGATCCATAACCGCCCCCAGCCGTCATTCTCCAGGCCTTATTTTGCCCCGGACTCGAGCAGCAGATCTTCGATGTCTTCCAGATCGCGCTCGGTGGCGTATTGGAGCGCTGTTTTCCCTGCGTTGTCTTTCAGATCGAGATCCGCACCGGCTTTGATCAGGGCTCGGGTGCGATAGAGGCTGCCCACTTTGACGGCCTGGATGAGTGCGGTCTACCCTTCGTGGTTTTGCAGATTGAGATTTGCTCCGGCCTTGATCAGGATCAGCAACGTATGCTCGGGGTTATCTCTGTCATCGGGATCTTCATCAAGATAAACGGCATCTCTCAGATAGTTGTAGCGCGCGGCGTACATGAGGGCTCATGTTTGTGTCTGGAATCTCCCGCCGTCAAACATGCGGGCTGATGTTGGCTGATGGAACGGCCTTGCATCGAACATGATGGCTCATATTCGGATCTGGAATCTTCCAGGGCGAAATATGAGGGCTGATGTTTGCCAATGGAGTTGGTTTTTATAAAGAAGATGGCCGGTTGATTGGAGCCGGGCAGGGGATGGAGGCGAAGGCGACGTTCACCCTGGAGTCAGCAGGATGTGATCCTACATCGAGAGGCCGAATTTGTGGAGGATGTTCTGCTGAGAGGGGAACAGCTGCATTGCGATCAGGTTACTTGGCTTTCGCAGCCTTGAGGGCCGCTTTGATCTCTTTCGATTGGGCGAGTTTGAGGGCGGTCTTGCCTTTGTTTTTTCCTTTGGTCGCTTTCACGTTGAGATCGGCCTTCGCTTCGATCAGGGCTTTGACGGCCTCCAGGCGGCCCTCCTCGACGGCGAGCATGAGAGCGGTCTGGCCAAAATGATCTTTGGCATTCAGATTGGCCTTCGCATCGATCAGGGTTTTCAGTGCATTGATGTTCCCGAACTGGGCGGCGAGCATGAGGGCCGTCAGGCCTTCTTCGTCGATCGAATCGAGTCTGGCACCTGCCTCGATCAGGGCTTTTTCACTTTCCGGATCGTTGTTTAGGGCAGCTCGCATCAGAGGGGAGCGCTCGCCGCATTGATCCTGAGCCGAGACGTCCGCATGGGCCTTGATCAGGGCTTTGAGCGCCTCCTGCTGAGCCAGACTGGCGGCGAGCATCAGCGGGGTTTTGGCGCATTCTTTCGACTTCGCGTTGACATCGGCGCCGGCCGCAATCAGGGCCTCGACGATCTGCGCATCGCCGCCGCCTTTGGTTGCAAAGAAGAGCGGTGTCCAGCCCTGCTGATCGCGGTCATCAAGCCTGGCGCCCGCTTTGAGCAGGTGATCGACCATCTCCAGCTGGCGTTTTCGGTTTTCCCGGGCCGCTTCGATTCGTTCTGGAGTGGCAGGAGGGATCTCGCAGTTGCGGATACATTGTGGCCGGGGATCGGGAACTCCGTATGCACCATCTGCTGCGATCATCAACGCGGTCTCGCCCTTTTTGCTCTTCGCGTGGACGTCGGCCTTGGAATCGAGCAGGATCGGGACGAGTGGAGCGAGCGGATAGGGGATCCGCCCTCCTTTGGGCATAACTGCCTTCATGAGAGCGGTTTCATCCGCGTCATCCTTTTGATTGACGTCGGCTCCCGCCTCGATCAGCCGCGTTGCGAGATCGAGGTCGGAGTTGTTGATTGCGTCGAGCAGCGCGCCGGGCTCTTTGGCTTTGCGCGCAATTTCGGGATCGATCGGCTTTTTGATCTCTTCAGGCTTTGGGGCCTGTTCGATTTTGGGGGCTTCGGTTTTGGGGGCTTCGGGAGCGGTCTGGTTGCAGGCAGCGGTGAGGGCGAGCGTTGCGATGAGGGCGGAGGGTAGCCAGTTCATGGGGTATCCTTTCATGGAGTGGGGGTGTCGGGAGTATTGTAGCTGATCTGTTTCATGTCAACATCGGGAAGCGTTCCATGGAATCCTATTGGGGATGTGAGCGAAGCCAGAAGGGATTCTTAAGGGCCCCCGGCCCTTAAGCGGGGTCTGGGGCAGCGCCCCAGGTTACACCCCAATGAATTCATGGCCATCCCCCAGCCTTCAATCTCCCGGCCTTATTTTGCCCCGGACTCGAGCAGCAGATCTTCGATGTCTTCCAGATCGCGCTCGGTGGCGTATTGGAGCGCTGTTTTCCCTGCGTTGTCTTTCAGATCGAGATCCGCACCGGCTTTGATCAGGGCTCGGGTGCGATAGAGGCTGCCCACTTTGACGGCCTGGATGAGTGCGGTCTGCCCTTCATGGTTTTGCAGATTGAGATTTGCTCCGGCCTTGATCAGGACCAGCAACGTATGCTCGGGGTTATCTCTGTCATCAGGATCTTCATCAAGATAAATGGCATCTCTCAGATAGTTGTAGCGCGCGGCGTGCATGAGGGCGGTATTCCCTTTGGGATCCTGCGCGTCGATCGGCGCACCGGCATCGAGGAGCATCTTTACCGCAGCGGTATTGCCATGATGGGCCGCCTCGAGGAGGGGGGTCAATCCATTCTTGTCTGCAATGCTGTAATCTGCGCCATGATCGAGGAGGAGTCGAATCAACTTTGTGTGCCCACCTCTGGCCGCTTGCCAGAGGGGGGTATAGCCGGAATCGTTGACCGCATTGATCTCGGCGCCCGCTTTGATCAGAAGCTCGGCCATTTCTGTCTCTACCTGCTGGCAGGCGATGATCAGGGGCGTATAGCCAAATTTGTCTTTCGCATTGACCTCAGCACCGGCCTCGAGCAGGATCCGAACGACCTCGGTGTTCGGATCGAAGGGCATCTGCATCAGGACCGTATGATCGTTCTTGAGCTTTTCGTTGACGTTGGCCCCCTTGGCGATCAGCAGCCGGATCAGATCGACGGCGCCCTTTCGGGCCGCCTGAAAGAGCGGCGTGTGACTGAATCGGTCGCGGATCCTGACATCCGCCCCCGCGTCGATCAGCAGCTTTGCGGCCTCAAAATGTCCAAACTCCGAAGCCTTGAGGAGCGGCGTCGCCTTTGACTTGTTCTTGCGATCGACATCCGCGCCTTTTTCGAGGAGCGCTTTCACCACATCGGAATGTCCCCTGTCCGATGCGCGAAAGAGCGCCGTCCGGCCCGTACAGTCCTGCCCATCGATGTGCGCGCCCTGCTCGAGCAGCTGAAGCGTCTCCTCCAGATGGCCCTCATAAGCCGCCAGACGAAAGCGCTCGTCCAATTCCGCCTGAGGCGTCAGCGGCGTCAGGTGACCGTATTTGTCGCATTTGATCGAAGGCGAACAACCTCCGGCCACAAGGGATCCGATGAGAAGAGGGAGAAGGGGGAGAAGTCTGATCATTGCCTGCCTGCCTGTTGATGCCGGGGCGCTGGCCCTCATTTCGGTTTTGATGTTGGGATCTCTGGGGCTCTGCCCCAGACCCCGCTCAAGGACCTTTGGCCCTTGAGAATCCCGTTCGGCTTCGCTTTCAAAACTCGCGCTCTTTCCATGATGCGGGATTCTGTCCCAGAATCACTTTTTCTCCAGATCCTTCAGCAAAAGCGCAGTCTCATCGTGGCCGTTTGCGCTCGCATAGTCGAGGGCGGTCTTGCCATCGCCATCTTTGATGCCGGGATCGGCGCCGGACGCGATCAGGAAGCGGACGAGATCCTTGCGCCCCCAGTAAGCTGCGACGATCAGCGCGGTCTTTCCCTTCTGATCCTGCGCATTGATCAAAACGCCCGCATCGAGCAGCAAACGGCTTGTCTTGATATGGGTCTCATCCGTCATCCGGATGATTTCCTGGTGCCATCTATACGGATCATCATGCCGATCTACCGCACAGAAGGCCCCTTTCGGCGCAATCCTCTCATCATAGAAGGTTGGATCGACCGACTTGATCAAAGCGGTCCTCCCTTCCTTGTCGGTCACGAGGGGATCTGCCCCCGCATCGAGCAGGGCTTTGATGTTGCTTTCAACTCCATAGGAAATGGCGATCATGAAGGCGGTATTGCCTTCGGAATCACGATGATCGATCTCAGCGCCCGCATCGAGCAGCAAACGGATCGCCTCTGCAGGCTCTCTGTCCTGGGCAGCATAGAAGAGGGCCGTCCAGCCCTTTGCATCGGTCGCCCGGGGATCCGCACCGGCCGCGAGAAGCCGCCTGATCCTTTCACCGGCTCCCATATAGGCGGCATGCATCAGCGGAGTCAGGCCTTTGTGATTGGCGTGGTTGACATCCGCCCCAGCAGAAATCAGGAGCGAAAGCGTCGCTTCGGGATCCAGGATGTCCTTCAACCCCTCGTCGTCCTCGCTGGCCCAGCGCCTCAACTCGGTATGCGCCCTGGAGACATTCAGGAGGGCCGTATTGCCCTCGTGATCCTCCGCATCGACGGGGAGGCCGGCTTCGAGGAGCAATTGTACGGCTTTCGCGTAGCCAGACCAGGCAGCGTGATGAAGAGCGGTCGAACCCGATTTCGCAGTCTTTTGAAGTTGGGCCCCATGCTCGATCAGCGCACGCATCACCTGCGATCTGCCATGCCGGGCTGCGACCAGTAACGCCGTCTGACCGAGAGAATTCTCCGCTTCCGGATCCGCGCCCGCCTCGAGCAGCATAGAGACCATTTTATGATCCGCATAGCGGCTCGCGGCCAGCAGAGGCGTTTCACCGTAAGCATCCCTGGCATTGACGTCGACGCCCAGATCGATCAGCAGGCGGGCGATCTTCCTTCGCTTCCCCCGCGCAGCCTGAAGCAGATAGGTCTCCTGGGTGAAAGAAACCTCGCGATAATCAGCACCGGCCTCAATCAGCATCTGGACGATCGCCAGAGAACCCACATCGATCGCTTTGTAGAGGAGCGTTCCCCTGCGTCGGCTCTTGATCTGCACATCCGCGCCGAGCGAGAGCAGAAGCCGGACCAGCTCGACCCGCTTGCCCATCACCGCTTTGGTGAGCGCCGTCTCCTGATTTTTATCCTGAAGATGGATGTCCGCTCCGTGATCGATCAGGAGCCTTGCAATCTCAAGGTGACCCGAAAGAGACGCCCTCATGAGCGGCGTCGTCTGAGAACTGTCCGCCCGATTGACATCCGCGCCGCTCTCCAAAAGTTCCCGGACGATTTCGGGATGCCCATGACCCGCTGCGATAGAAAGCGCTGTGCGATGATCCTGGTATTGTTCGTCCACATCGAGCCAGCAGAGCGATTTTTTGAGCGCATCGAGATCCCCCGTGTACGCCGCCTTGAAAAAATTCTGCCTGATCTTCTGCTTTGAAGTGAACCAGCCCGAAAAACAAATCCGATGGTGCCCCTGCGAAGTGGCACAGCCCGAAAACGCCAGCATCATGAGGAGGGGAAGAAGTCTGATCATCGCCGATCTGCCTTGATATGCCGGGACGCTGCCCCGGGTTTCAGTTGATGTCTGCTGGGGAGCTGCCATCGTTCCCGCCTAAAGACCAGATGGGCAATAGCAACCCCCATGCTGGGGCTCTGCCCCAGACCCCGCTCAAGGACCTTTGGCCCTTGAGAATCCCGTTCGGCTTCGCTTTCAAAACTCGCGCTCTTTCCATGATGCGGGATTCTGTCACAGAATCACTTTTTCTCCAGATCCTTCAGCAAAAGCGCGACTTCTTTGCGATCCTTTTCGATCGCATAGTCGAGGGCGGCCTTGCCATCATGATCTTTGATACCGGGATCCGCACCGGCCTCGAGAAGCTGACGAACCCTCTCCTTTTGACCGATATAGGCGGCATGCATCAGCGCAGTCTGGCCTTTATGATTGGTGTGGTTGACATCCGCCCCCGCAGAAAGCAGGAGCGAAATCGCTCTTTCGGGATCTGAGATGCCATCGCGATCCTTCTCTTTTTCGCTGGGCTTTCGCTCGAAGATGGGATCGTAACCGGAGACATGGAAGAGGGCTGTATGCCCCTCATGATCCTCCGCATCGACGGGAAGGCCGGCTTTGAGGAGGAGCTGAATGGCTTTTGCATAGCCATGATAGGATGCGTAATGAAGAGCATTCGCACCGAATGAATCCGTCTGACGAAGTTTGGCCCCATGCTCGATCAGCGCACGCATCGCCTCCGCCTGGCCATGCCGGGCAGCGATCAGAAAGGCCGTCTGGCCTTGAGAATTCTTCCATTCTGGATTCGCGCCCGCTTCGAGCAGCATCGAGACGATCCTGTCATCCCCACTGTCGCTTGCTGCGATCAGAGGACTCCACTGATCTTCGTCCGCAGCATTGACGTCGATGCCCAACAGGATCAGAAAACGGGCAATCGCCGGTTGCCGGTTTAGCACCGCAACGATCAGATAGTTCCTCCCTCTGGCAGAAGTCACGAAAGGATCGGCACCGGCCGCGATCAGCAGCTGAACGCTCTCGAGAGGGCCTTTCTCGATCGCGATTTGAAGGAGCGGTTGCCTGCGATGATTGATGATCTTCACATCTGCGCCGAGCGAAAGCAAAAGCCTGATCAGTTCAGTCTGCCTGCCCATCACCGCCCTGGTGAGCGCCGTTTCCTTTTGTTGGTTCCGAAGATGGATGTCCGCTCCATGAGCGATCAGAAGCTTGGCAATCGTAAGATTCCCCTGAAAAGCCGCATACATGAGCGGTGTCTGCTGACGCTCGCCCGCCAGATTGGGATCCGCTCCGTTCTCCAAAAGCGCCTGGACGATCCAGGGATCTCCATGTCTCACTGCAGTGATCAGCGCTGTGCCATAAATATGGTAGCGTTCATTGACATCGATCCAGCCGATCGAATCCATCAACGCATCGAGATCCCCCTGAAGCACCGCCTGAAAAAAATCCTGCCTGATCTCCTCGATGGGCGTGAACGAACCCGAATAACAGACTTCCTGCTGATCCCGCGATCTGGAACAGCCCGAAAACGCCAGCATCGTGAGGAGGGGGAGAAGGAAGTATGGCTTCATGGGCATCCTTCAAACCGGTCGCTGCAGGAAAAGGTTGAAACGATCTCAGACTTTCAAATGAGGCGTGCGCAGGGATGCTACCCTGAGAGCGCCTTTACAAGCCGGGCATCGGAGGGGAGGGCATGACGAAAACCGCCTGAGACGATGCCCTCCAGATCGATCGGATCCCAAAATGAAGGAGGCGGGGAGAGATTCGATCAGTCCTCAGCTTTGCCCGCATCTTCCCCGGTCGCCTTCTTTTTAGCGGGGGCCTTCTTGACCTTATAGAAGAACTTCTCGACCAGATCGCGATCGTTGTCGTAAGCCATCAGCAGGCGCACGTAGGCCTTATTATAAAACTTCTTGGCCTCCTGCAGGATGATGCCGCGCGCAGAGGTGACCCGTTGCTCCTGATCGATGATCTGCTCGCGCTTGTTCAAAAGCTTTGCGATCTCGTCGACGTTGTTCTGAATCTCGGGGACATATTTTTGGAGCGCCGCGTAATCCGCCGCATGCTCCTCGAGGTTGCGCTTGACCGAATTCGTGTAGCGAATCACCTGAAGGTAGCTGTTGGAATTGGTCACCGACTTGCTCAGGGGCTTTGGAAACAGCTGCAGGTAGAGGGGGCTCTTGAGATCGCCCTTGAGCAGGGAATAGAGATCGTGGTTGACCTGCTGCAGGGTCTTGTAGTTTTGCTGCACGAGCTGCTGCAGATCGGCGTTGATCGCCATGCGGTCGATGGAGACCTCTTCGCATTGCGCGTTGGCCTGGGTCAGCTTCTCGGTCTGCGCATCGCATTCGGGCACGAGCTTTGCAGGGCCGTTGGGATCGTCGGGATCCTGAGGCTTGGGCCTGCGGACGAGCTGAACGCGCAGGTAATGGATCGCGAGCATCGTAGTGGGGATGGAATGGCCTTCAGTCAGTTGGTTCATGTCGAACTCCTCCAATCAAGTTGAAACTGAGTTTAGCGAAGTTTTGGGTTGAGTACAGCCTTTTTTGAGAGAAAATGCATCCGTCGATCAAAAAATTTGGAGAAATGCGTCAAATGCAGCCTACAGGCCAAAAAATGAACGTCGATGCGCGCCTGTGGAAGAAGACGAGTGCAAACCTGAGGGCGCATGTTCGGGGAAAGCGGATTCCATGGGCGAACATGAGGGCGCCTGTGCCGGCAGAGCGGATTCGATGGCCGAAGATGGAGGCGTTTGTGCCGGAAGAGCGGATTCAAAGCGCGAACGATGGAGCGCATCTGCGGTTGTAGCATGGGAATCGGCGCTTTCGACATTGACAGAAACCCTGTTTTTGAAGTTTAATCCCGTATCTTTCAGTCCCGCTTTTGAGGAGAGGTCACGCGATGGTCACCCAATCGATTCTCATTCCCGCATTGCTGATGCTCGGCCTTGCGCCTGAAGCGCAGGCTCTGCCTGTTTCGAACCCACCTTTACAGATGCCCGGGCTTTTGCCGGGCAGCGCAGGCGGCAACGCGATGGCGGGCCTGCAGGTTCTCGGTGCCAAATCGGCGCTCCCCATCGACGAGGATAAGGCAGCCAAAAAGGCCCACGAGATGTACGAAAACGGATCCACCGACATGCGCTGGGCCCTCACCCTCACCGGACTCGGCGTCGTTGGAATCGCCGGCGGCGTCTACGTGCTCCAGCATAAACCCGACGATTCGGAAGGTGAAGCGGGCTACATGATTGGAGGCATTGCAGCCATCTGCGCCGGCGTCATCTTTGGCCTGGTCTCGATCCCCTTTTGGTTTGAAACCTACGACGAGGGCAAACAATACAGCCTCAGTCTCACCCCCGGCGGCATGGTGCTGCGCGGCCAATGGTGAGGGGCTGCCTTAAAAAAAACAAGGGGTCTTTCAAAAAAAGCTTTTGGTAAAGCGCTTTTGACGATCACAAACCCCTTCCTTTCATCGGCCCTGCCGCGATGTTTTTGATCCACGGCTCAGGCTGCTTCCTTGTCCCTCTTCAGATGACGCCTCCCTGGATCCCGCCTCCTGTAACAATCGCACGATCGCTTCATGGGCGTGTAGCTTTGCGTAATCGAGGGCGGTTTTGCCATCGGCATCGGAGGCGCTGAGATCGGCACCGGCATCGAGCAGGGCTTTGACGACTTCCAAAAAACCTTCTTCACTGGCAACGATGAGGGCGGTACGTCCCCTTTGATCGCGCGCATTGGGATCTTCTCCCATCTTTACAAGCTGCCTCACAGTGAAGGGGCGCCTGCCTGCAACCGCATAAAAGAGCGGCGTCTGGCCCTGGTGATTCCTGACATTCCGCCTGTCACCTGAAAGGAGGAGGGTATGCACAATCTCGTAGTCTTCCTGGTAAGCGGCGAGCATGAGCGCGGTCTCCCCCCGATGCGTCTGCATCTCAAGGATGCCGGGCTGCCCGCTCAAAAGCTCCACAAGCTTTCGATGGCTGACCGACACTGCAAACATGAGCGCAGTCTCACCCGCAATATTTTGTATGCGCACATCTGCGCCGGCGTCGAGCAGCATCCGGGCCCTCTTCTCATGGCGATTTTGGATGGCCAGCATGAGCGCTGTGTTGCCATGGAAATCCCTTTGATCCGGATGGAGACCCGCATCGAGGAGCTGTTTCATCGGATCTTCGCTGAAGACGTTTCTGGCGGCATAGAAGAGCGCCGTTTGCCCCAGGTGATCCCTGATGCTGCGATCCGCGCCCGCACCGATGAGCACACCGACCAGACTGGGAGAGGCGCTTTCTGAGGCCAGCATGAGCGCCGTCTGCCCGAAACGGTTTCGATGATTCACATGAGCCAAAGAAGCGATCAGCAAATCGAGCACCGCCTCAGGATCGGAGAGGTGATCCCGATCGTCTTCAAAGACGGCATCGCTGAGGCTTTGATGGGCTGCGGCATAGAGGAGCGCTGTGTTGCCTTCATTGTCCTGCTGTTCGAGCCTGGCCCCCGCATCGAGCAGCACCCTGACCGTGGTCACATAGCCTGCCCTGACCGCCTGCATGAGCGGCGTCTCTCCTTCAGCGTTCTGATGATCCCGATCGGCACCCTGCGCGAGCAGCCTTTCAACGATGGCGCGATTGCCCGATCCTGCAGCAAGACTCAACGCCGAATCTCCCGCCCGATCGACCTGGTTCGGATCTGCATGCGCGTCGAGCAGGATCTGAACGATTTCAGGATGATTCATCAAACTGGCCGCCATGAGCGCTGTCTGCCCACGCTCTTCAGACCCATCGACCTTCGCGCCCTTTTTCAAAAGCAGCTGAACGACGGGCAGATGCCCAAAATGTGAAGCGTAGATGAGCGCCGTGCAGCTCTGCTGATCCCGTTCATCGACATCAAGCCGGCAAAGCGCGTTCCTGATGCCCTCCAGATCACCCTTGCTTGCTGCAAGAAAGAACTGCTGCTTTAACTTCGCCTTCGGTATCGAGGAGACCGACTGGCAAATCCCATCGCCCGAAGGGCTGCAGCCAGTCATCGCGAGCGCGAGGAGGAGAGGGAAGAGCAATCGCATCAGGGTACAGCTTCAGATGAGGCACCCGCTGCCTGCAGGAGCGCCCTGACGTCATCGTTTGCCGCCAGGCTCAGGGCGTTTTTGCCGTAATGATCCATCACGTTGACGTCGGAGCCCGCCCCGATGAGCAGCCTCACGCTGTCCGCATCCCCTCGCGTTGCAGCTTCCATGAGCGCAGTTCGGCCGCGAAGGTTCGTCGCATGCAAATCCGCGCCCGCATCGAGGAGGATGGCGATCGCCTTTGAGGGAGAAGGCTGCTCCTCATCGATTTGCCCCCGACTGCTGAGATATCGATTCCCATGGCGGTTGACCAGAAGGAGCGCGGTGTTCTGTTCCTTATCCCTCGCATCGACGGGCAGATCGGCATCGAGAAGCAGCTGCACGGCTGTCGCCACCCCGGATTCCGCCGCAAAATGGAGCGCAGTCGAACCGTCATCGGATGTCTGATGACGATTTGCACCGTGAGCGATCAGCAGGCGCATGCCCCGCACAAATCCCGACCGGGCCGCAACCATGAGGGGCGTGAGGCCATGGGCATCCCGCATTTCGAGATCCACATGGGCTTCGAGCAGGCGTCCGACGATTTCAGGCATCCTTTCACGGCAGGCCATCGTCAGCGCGGTTTCCCTGTCGAGGTCATAGGCGTTGAGATCGGCCCCCGCTTCGATCAGGATGCGCGCAATCTCTGTCATTCTCATCCTGATGGACTGCATGAGGCCGGTCCTTTGAAGCATGAAGCCGGTTTCGTTGAGATCGGCCCCACCATCGATGAGCGCCTGGACGATCGCGGGATTCCTGGACTCGACCGCCAGTACAAAGGGCGTCTTGCGCAGATCATTCTGATGATGAAGATCGGCGCCGAGCGCGAGCAGATGACGGACGATTTGGGCATTTCCGCCCTGGATCGCATGGACGAGCACTGAATTCTGAGATCGATCCAGATGGTGGATGTCGGCCCCGAGCGAGAGCAAAAGCGCTGTTACTTCGAGCGATCCACCCTTCGCCGCATACATGATCGGCGTCTCATCGTTTCCATTGGGTTGATCGACCAGGGCCCCCTTTTCCAAAAGCAGCCGGACGACGGACAGCTGCCCGGCCCCAGAAGCGCTGCAGAGCGGCGTCTGACCGCGACCCTCCAGCTCATGGGCACCCAACCAGCAGAGCCCCCGCTGCACGCCCTCCAAATCGCCTTCTCTGATCGCATCGAAGAACTGCCGCTTCAGCTCCTTCTTTGATGTGAAGAGACCTGAGAAACAAATCCCATCGCCCGAAGGGCTGCAGCCTGAGACGGTGAGCGCGAAGAGGAGAGGGAAGAGCAGTCGCATCAGGGTGCATCTCCGGTTGGGGCACCTGCGGCCTGCAAGCGCGCCCTCTGTGAGATGATGGGGGCCGATCGGGGAAGAATGGGAAGAGCCAGCAGCATGCGCATGGGGGATCCTTTGGATGCCGGTTGGATGCTCTCTATTTCAGGATCCAATTCATCAGGCGGCTCACGATGTGATAGCCAAAATAGGCGCTGGCCGCGATGGAAAGGATGGCGAAAACGATCGATCTCAACTGGGCAAACCCGCTTTGAGGCTCTTCTTCCTCGTGCAGGGGCTCTTTGGTCGGACGCGCGTTCATGAAAACCTCCAGAAAAACAAACCAGGAATGTTGTACCTGGGGTTCTGGAGGAAAACAAGCCGGGCGCTTTTCAAAAAGGGGAGTATTTAAAGGTGGGAGGCGGCAGCGCGAAAGGTCGCCTTTGAGGCGGGAGATTTACGCCAATGCAGCGCCCAGGGCTCTGCAGGCGTCTTTGGCTTCATCGTCGGGATCGTTTTCGGCGATGACGGGATCGGTCGCAAGCGCGATGCCCGCCGCTTCACAATCCGCCTTCCAGCTCTCCATCCAGGCGCCACCGCCCCAGCCGTAAGAACCAAAGAGCGCGACCTTCTTGCTCCTGAGATCCCCCTTGATCGCATCAAAAAGGGGCTGGAACTCGGCCTCCTCGAGGACTTCATCGCCCATGGCCGGGCATCCGAGCGCAAAGGCGTCAAACTTTGCGACCTCATCGGCCGAAAATGCATCGCAGGTGAGCAGGGCGACCTCGGCCCCCGCATTCCTGGCCCCCTCTGCGACTGCGTTGGCCATCGCTTCGGTGTTCCCTGTTCCGCTCCAGTAAAGGACTGCAACGTTGCTCATCTCATCTCCATCCGGCTGGCCTTCAGGCCGCCTCAACTAAGCTCGAAATCGAGCATCCCTGGTTAAAAAGTGCACAAAAATGCGCGCGACAATACTGGAAGGCCCGAAACTGCGCCTGAGCCGAACGCTCGTCCCCGTATACCTTCCAGCAGCCGCAAAGCTTGTAGTTCTTGCCGCGATTCTCGATGAATCCCCGGATGTCGCCCAGGGGATACCCCAAAAAAACGCCAATCTCGTGCGGAAACGAGCTGCAGCCCCCAATGCGCGCGATCAAATCCGCGATCGCACCCTCGACCGAAAAGCTGCGATAACCAAACCCGCGCAAAAACGCCTGAACCTCGGGCTCCGCGAGCATTTGCTCCAGCTGCCTCTGCCGGTAGACGTAAATCAGCGCGCGCTCGTTGCGCATACATAAGATGCGCGCCGCGATCCCCTTGTTTTGCAAAGCCTTTTTCCAAGACGAGAGGGCCGGACAAAGCCACCGCGCATCCCCGCGCTCACAACAAAACAAACTCCCCACCTTCAACCCCGCAAGGGTCGGCGCACATTGACAAACAAACCGCCGATTCAATCGCTCCACCATTCGCGCCCCCGCCGCCTTTGTATTTAGACGACTCTAACGCTCGTTGATAGATCGCATATTGTGGATTGTCAAGCAGTTTTCAAAATGGGGGTGGAGTGGGATGCCAAAAAAACGACGATCGGGGAGGCCGATGGAAGGGCAGGCAGCGTCTGTATTTGCATCCCGAAACTTCGGGACTGGTAGGCAGCGTCTGTATTTGGCCCCGGGAACTTCGGGACTGGTAGGCAGCGTCTGCATTTGATCCTGAGCAATTCGGGCATGCGAAGGAGGCGCCTTCCTGCGGCCATTTGATGGGCAAAGGTCATTTTTTATGCGTAGCAGTTGGAGACCTCAAACCTTTAAAGAATCTCTTTAATTTCTCAAAGGTTATCAAAAAAAGAGAAAAAACCAGGATCGGCGTTTGGGAAACATTCCAAAAATTTTGTATAAATGAGGTAGGCTGTTTGGGAAGGAGATCAAAATGCAACAGCTCACCGAAAATGTTAGCCTCTCGAGCACGCTTTTGGCGCTGCATTATTTTCGCGTACAGCTCGTTCGCGGGCCGGAGCCGGTCGATCCGTCAGGCCCCAATGCCCCCGCCCTGCTGATTACAGAATGCGAATCTCACGAGGCTCAGATTAAGGCCGCAGACGAAAACTGCGAAAGCATCAGCATCGAGCGCATGACCATCAACGCCCGCCTTCAGCGCACGGCCAAGCAAAACTACAAGATGATCCTTCAGCTCGCCCGCGAAGTTCGCCCCAAAGTGCACGGCGACCAAAGCGACCCCCTCTACATCCAGGTTTTCCCAAAATCCCCCAGCGAAGGGGCCGGCCATTCGAGCAGCTATCTCGACATCATGCGCTATACTAAAAATATTTCGCAAAGCCTCGAAGCTCATCCGACCGATTACGCAGAATTCCAGTCCTACATCACCCCCCTTCAGGAGCATGTCGAAGAGATCGATCAGCTGATCCGGAAGCGCGAACAGATCATGCTCGACGAGCAAAAACTGACCCTCGCCCGCAAAATCAAAGTCCAAAATGCCCAGGCCTTCTACAACCAGGCCTACGTCCGCCTCCTGATGGCCTACAACGGCGATAAAAACATCGTCGAAGGCTTCTTCCACAAGATGTCCGGTAAGGGGAAAAAGAAGAAAGCGGGGGATAAGGGAGAGGAGGAAGA
>DBWM01000042.1:0-206 GCA_002309015.1 Myxococcales bacterium UBA1238
TCTCGCATTCGGGCTTGCTGCAGTCGGCGGCCGAGTTGCATGCGGGCGCGGCGTAGGCGGCCTGGCAGAAAGCCTCACAGGCGGGATTATTGCAATCCGGATTCGCCTCGTCGCATTTGGCCTCCTGCTTGCACATGTCTTCGTCTTTGCATTCGGGCTTGCTGCAATCGTCTTCGGTCATGCAGGGCGGAGCGGCGTAGAGCTCA
>DBWM01000042.1:263-46354 GCA_002309015.1 Myxococcales bacterium UBA1238
GCCTGGCAGAAAGCCTCACAGGCGGGGTCTTCGCAGTCCGGATGCGTCTCGTCGCATTGGGCCTCCCGCTTGCAGATGGGCAGATCCTGGCATTCGGCCTTGCCGCAGTCCTCGATCGAGTTGCAATCGGGGGCGGCGTAGAGGGCGTTGGCTTCGCAGACTTCCAGGCCAGCGCATCGCGGGTTGCTGCAGTCTGGGTGCTCTACATCGCATTGCCCGCATTTCTCAGTGGCGTAGCCTTTGGTCCCGTCGCAGGCGGGCGGACCTGCGTACAGCGAGTTGTTATCGTCCTCTTCGTCGCAAGCGCTCATGCCCAGGGCACCCATGGCCGCGAGAGGAAGCGCAACCGCTCCCAGCTTTTGGCAAACGCGCAACAAATATTCCTTCATCTCTCGGGCGTTCATCAAAACATCCTTTGTTGTTGGAATCGGCAATGCATCCGAAGAATTCGGAATGCGGCTTTTTTATAACAAAAATTCGTTATTTGAAGCAAGAAATGCCTCTAGAAAGTTGAATATGGCAGAAAATCGCTAAAAATCGATGCTGGATCGAGCCGCATTCCTGCTCTGGCGCGATCGGTTCGCAGTTGATCGGGAACGATGGTCGATCGATCGGGAACGGTTCGCGATCCGATGGGCAGGCTTTTGCGATGGGGTGAGAAGGCTTTGCGGTGTGGTGAGAAGGCTTTGCGATGGGGTGAGAAGGCTTTGCGATGGGGTGAGAAGGCTTTGCGCTCGGAGGGGGAGGATGCGCGTCCCGAGGTTCACCGTTTGCGCTTTTGCGGGCCGGCTTTGCGGGGATGTGTCGAGGATTTGCCCTTCGGCTTTGAAGGTTTCGCGGCTTCTTTTGAAGGCTTCGCGCTTTTGGGCCAAAGGGTGACGCGGAGATCGTAGGTCTGATCCGTTTCGGCCTGAAGGGGACGCAGTTGCAACAGGAGGCGTTCGCCTTCGGTCGCGCGATGTCGCAGGGGCTTTGAGTAATAACCCCAGCCTTTGGTCTGAGCGATCGCCTTTGACTGCGCATCCTTGTAGAGCGAGAGGGCCGTCTCCAGAACGCCGTGCTGACTAGCCTCGAGCGATTGACCCGCCTTTAAGCGGATTTCGAGGAAGAGAGACGACCGCTCGTTTGAGGCTGCTTTGGCATCGGCAGGAGGCGTCGGTGCCGCTTTGGAGGGTTGCTTCCCGAGCGCCGAGAGATCGCCCCATAAGCTTTCACCGGTCACCATCAGGCGCAGAGGTTTCTCGCCTGTGAGCTCAGGGAGCACCATCGGATGCAGGCGGTCGCCCTTTTGCAGGGGTATGGGCTTAAAGCAGCGCGAAGGATCATCTACGCAGATGTAACCCTTCTCGACCTTGCCCGAACCGCAGCCGTCGCCCGGGGCATCGTTGCCGTCGTCGCAGTCATCGCCTTCAACGCGGTGGAGACCCGGCCTGCTGTCTGGATCCCCTTCCTCGTCAAAGCCTTCAGCCGCCAGCTGCTGCCAGTCATCGAGATCGCTTTCGCGCAAATCGTCGTCGGGCGAAGCGTGGGCAAACGCCGGGCAAACGAGCGCCATCGCAAGGAGCTTCATGCCGATGCGCTGTTTCATGGTCATGCTCTTTGTGGGATTGAAATCAGTTGGCGCCGCCGCCAAAGAGGGCTTCGAGGAGGGAGGAGAGGCTGTCGCCGGAATCGTCGTCGTCTTCGTCGCTGCTGGATCCGTTGCCGCCGGAGCCTGAACCGTTATCGCCGCCGGAAGAACCGCCGCCGAAGAGGCCACCAAAGAGATCGCCCAAATCGAAATCGTTGTCGCCGCCGGAAGAACCGTTGTCGCCGCCGGAGGAACCGCCGTTGTCGCCGGAGGAGCCGCCGCCGAAGAGGCCACCGAAGAGATCGCCCAAATCGAAACCGCTGTCGCTGCCGGAGGAACCGTTGTCACCGCCGGAGGATCCGCTGTTCCCTGAATTGCCGCCGAGGCTCAGTTCGGTGGTGGGGATTAAGAACACGCCGTTGGCGCATGCCGGTTCAGGCTGGCTGTCGCACACCTGGGCCTGGAAGATGTACCCGCTGACGGAGAGGCTGCTCAGCGAAATGGAGAAGGCGCTGTTTAAATCGGTGACGTATCCCGAAATCTGGCCGTTGTCCTGCAATGTGAGTCCGGAGGGGAGTCCAACGCCCGAGCCCATGCCTAAGAGTGCCAGGGCAGCGGCCGCGATCGAGTTGAACTGCCCCATGCTCCAGTGATAAGGCTCCACGCCGCCCTTGGCCTCGAGCTCGGCCGAGTAAGGGATATATTCGATCAGCACAGGCAGCAGCACGGCCGTGAAGCTCGCAATGTTGAGCGACTTGGAACCCGTCACGACCAGGGGAGCGATGTTGACGGTCAACGAGAGATCGGCGTCGGCGTAGCTTGGAGGCGTGTCGGCGTCAAAAGCGCGCACCTTAAACGCGTAATCGCCGTGCGCGGTGGGCGTACCCATGAGGGCGCCGTCGGAAGAAAGGGTGAGCCCCGGGGGCAAATCGCCCTCGATCTTCGACCATGCGTAGGGCGTCTTGCCGCCTTTGGCCGTCAATTGATAGAGGTATTCTTCCCCCGCTTCGGCTTCATCGAGCGCCGTCGAGGTGATGGTGAACCCCGTGGTGGCTTCGCTCTGCACCAAAAGGGTAAAGAGCGCCTCTTCGGTGAAGCGATCCGCGTCCGTGACGGCCACCTTGAACGCAAAACTGCCCGTGGACTGCGGCACGCCCGAGAGCACGCCCGCTTCGCTTAAGGATAAGCCCGCCGGAAGGGCACCCTGCGTCAGATCGAAGCGATAAGGTGTCGTTCCGCCGCGAACCGTAAACGTGTAGCTGTATTCTTCGCCCAGCACCGCTTCGGGCAGCTCTTCTTTCACCAGGATGAGATCGCTGTTGCAGGCATCGAACTCGTCGGTTGGGTCGTAACCCAGGCCGTTCTTGCTGCAAACGAGCGTGGTGTTGTTGAGGCAGACGGGCGTGTCGGGGATGCAGGTTTGCGGTAAGCAGGCGCCGTTTAAACAGCTTTGGCCCACATCGCACGGTTCAGGCGCGCTCCATCCGCCCTCGCGGCAAACGATGACCGCGTTTTCCTGGCAACGCTTCTCGTTTAACGGGCAATCGCCGGAGGCGGCTTGGCAGCTGCCGTCGACGCAGGTCAACCCCTCGTCGCAGGCTTCGGCGAGCCAGCTGCCGTCTTCCTGGCAGGTGGCTTTTTTGTCGCCGATGCATTTGGTCGCGCCTTTTTCGCAGGAAAGGCTGCCGTCGAGCTCATCGTCGTTGCTGGCGGCGTCATCCTCTTCACAAGCGGTAAGGCCACAAATCGCGAAACTACAAATGAGCCAACGGGCAGCGTTCATTTTTAAACTCCTGCGAACTGAAGGGTATCCTCGATGAGTTTGTTCATGCGCTCTTCCGCTTCGCGCTGGCAAAGGCGGAGGGAGCCGTGAACGGCGCGGACGATTTCAAAGTAGAACTTCACCTTGGGTTCGGTGCCGCTCGGACGGACCAGAACGCGGCTGCCGCCGTCGAGAGTGAAGCCCAGAACGTTGGAAGAAGGCAAATCGATGCGGGTCTTGGCGCCGTTGGCGATCACCATCTTTTCGCCCTTTAAGTAATCGCAGAGCGAGACGGTCTCGATGCCGCCCAGGGTCTTCGGCGGGTTCTTGCGGAGGCGATCCATCAGCGCGGCCATCTTTTCGGGACCGTCGATGCCCACGAACTTGGCGGAGCGCTGCGCACCCAGATGCAACCCGTGCTCGCGATAGAGCGCCTCTAAGCGATCGAGCAGCGTGAGGCCCTGAGATTTGCAGCGGGCAGCGAGATCGCAGAAGATCAGCGCGGCGCAGATGCCGTCTTTGTCGGGCACGATTTCGCCGAGGGAGTAACCCAAAGCTTCCTCGTAACCCATCACGAAGCGGCCGCCGGTGGCGCGATGCTTGAGGGCGCGGTTGCCGATCCACTTAAACCCGGTGAGAGTCTCGGAATATTTGGCGTTGTGCGCCATGGCGATGCGCGAGAGCAGGCTCGAAGAGACGATCGTGGTGGTGACCATGCGATCGCCGTCCTGAGGGCCGTAACGCAGGAGTTCGTCGCCGAAGAGGGCGCCCACCTGGTTGCCGGTGAGGACGCGGAAATCGTCGCCGTCGGGCACAGCCACCGAGAGGCGGTCGGCGTCGGGGTCGTTGGCGATCAACAGATCGGCGTGCACTTCGCGCGCTTTGGCCAGAGCAAGATCGAGGGCGCCAGGTTCCTCGGGGTTCGGGAACTTGACGGTCGAGAAATCGGGATCGGGTTCGACCTGCTGCTCGACCATATGGAGGTTGTTGTAACCCGCCTGGCGCAGCAGGGGTTCAACGGCAGCGCGGCCCACGCCGTGCATGGCGGTGTAGACGATCGAGATGTCTTTGGGGCCCTTGTAGCAGCGGAGCGCGTTGATTTCGGCCCAGTAGGCGGATTTGGCCGCCGAGGGGATCGGAAGGATGCGGCCTTCGGAGCAGAGGGCGTCGAAGCTGCGCTGCGGGATCGCTTTGAGAGAGGTGATCTCGTCGATGCAGCGGCTGATGCCCTTGTCGTGGGGCGGAATGATTTGAGCGCCGTTGCCCCAGTAAACCTTGTAGCCGTTGTCCTGCGGCGGGTTGTGGCTGGCGGTGACCATGATGCCGGCGGCGCAGTGCAGATGCTTGAGCGCGTAAGCGAGTTCCGGCGTGGCGCAAAGATGTTCCGAAAGCCAAATCTTAAATCCGGCGCTCGCGAGCATCACGGCGGAGTCGCGCGCGAATTGTTCGGATCCATGGCGGTGGTCGTAACCGATGACGACGCCGCGCTCGCAGGCGTCCTGTACCTGGTTCTTGAGATATTGGCCGAGGCCGGCGCTGACCCGCTGCACGATGGCGCGGTTCATGCGGTTGGAACCAAAGCCGAGGGCACCTCGGATGCCGGCCGTTCCGAATTCCAGGCGTTGACCAAAATGTTCGCGGAGAGCGTCTTCGTCGCCGCTTTGGAGGAGAGCCTCGCCCTGGGCTTTGGTTTCGGGATCGGGATCGTCGTCGATCCAGGCGCGGGCGATGGCGCGGAGAGAATCGTTCATGGAGTAACCTCAGGCTTTGAATAAAGCGCCAATTTATAGCCAGAATCCAAAGGAAACGAAAGCCTTAAGCGCGCAGCCGCTCCCGATCCGGCATTTTTTAGATCTCTTTTTGAAAATCGCCCCTCATTCGCATGCGGCGTTTGAGCCCCAAAGGCGTCACCGTAACGTTCAAAACCGCAGACATCCTCCCGCAGGCCGCGATCAGAGCTCATCCCAAAGGAGATCCCGGGCTTTTTGGAGGCATTGGGCGCTGTGGCTCGGGTATCTCGCAGCATCGAAGGCGAAACGGCGGTGTTCGAAGGCGTCCCGCAGGTAGCGCGCGGCGAGTTCGAGGCGGATCGCTTTGGGAGCCCATGGAAGAAAGTCGCGTTCCCCGGCTGTCAGCGCTCGAAACTCACCGTAGCCTTCGCAGAGAGCGCGGTAGAGGCGCAGTGAAGCCGCAGTTTCCACGCTGGGTGCAAAGAACGCGCGGGCGGCATCCCCCAAATCGAAGAGCGCAGAGGCGCAGGCGCAGCCGTCGAGATCGATGAGCGCGCAGGGAATGCCCTTTTGAAACCGCAGATTTTGCAGTTTCGGATCGCCGTGAATGAAAGTTTTTGCCGCAGGCCAGGGTGGCAGCTTCGCGTAACCGCGTTCGATCGCCGCCATCAGGGGATCGCCGGCTTCCGAAGCCCGGTAAACCGCGCGGAGTCTTTGCAGATGCCCCTGGGGATCGTGGATCGGAGGTGCGGAAAGCGCGGGTTTCCGGCGTTCGAGGGCGAGGTGAAATTTTGCGAGCAGCGCGCCCAGGCTTCGGATCGCCGCTTCGGGATGGGGTAGGTCGCCCCACCGCGCAGGCGGATCGCCCTCTATATAAGTTGTAGCCCGCCAGCGCCGCGCCGCGCGGTCGGTATACGTAAAGCCACCCGCCTTCGCCTTCAGGATTCGCGGGGATGCAAAGCCTTCGCGTTCGAGCGCGAGATGCACGGCGCAGGTATCCGCAATCGCAGCATCGCTGGCCAGATCGGGGTGAAGGCGTTGCAGCACCGCATCTTTCAGGCGGAAGGTTTCGTGCAGATGTCCGCCGCTCAGCGGCTTTGCCTCTGCGGGATTCAGCCCGAAGGCGCAGGCCGCATCATTGAGGGTTTCTTGTGCGAAATCAGGGGTTGCCACAGCAGAGAGCGCCTTTTTCGTTTTTGGGGGGTCAGGTTTCAGGCTTCATTTTGACCTTTGCCCGCGCTTGCGCAACGCTTGCGCCAACTTTAGACTGACCGCCAGCTTTGACGATGCGCTGTGGTTGGCGCGCGATTTTGGGGTTTCTCGCGTTTTGGGGTGAGCCATGAGGATCATGATCGTCCATTCGGACGCCGCGTTTTCAGCTGAGTTGAGGGGAACACTCGTTTCGCTCGGTTTCGAATGCAGTTGTTTTAGCGACGGAGGCGAGGCGCTCCAGAGCGCGACGAGTGCGCCGCCCCACGCCATCTTCCTGGGGCTCATGGCCAATACGGGTTACGGGCTTTGTCAAAGGCTGCGGCGTCAGCTGGGGAGTCTCCCCATTTACATGATCATCGATGCCGAGGAAGCGCAGAGCGATCGTCTGGCCCGAAACATGGCGTTGGACGCCAACAGAAGGGCAGATGCGTATCTGGTCATGCCCTTTTCGGTGGGCGAGATGTGTGAGCAGCTTCGCCAACGGGGCTTGTGGAACGGGCAGCTGAGCGATCCGGATCTGTTAATTGGCATCAGCGGGCTCCAGGCCGAGATGGCCGCGCCGGAACCTGTTCCCGCACCCGAGGCAGAGGATCTCTTCGCGAGTCAGGGCGACGATTTCTTTGCGAACCTCGAGGTTGGCGGTCCCGAAAAGACGCAGCCGCCCCAGGCGTTCCAGGTTCAGCAGGTTGCGAACGGCTATTTCCAGTCCCCGGCGGAATCTGTCGATCAGGGAGGCCTTTGGAACGACGCCGCGATGCAGGCTCAATCCCCCGCAGAGCCGCTCTCCGACAGCGACGATGTCGAGATGCTCGACGAAGAAGATGCGATCGAGGTGGACGACGCCGACCTGATCGAAGAGGAAGCCGAAGACGCAGCGCCGCAGCAGAGCAATCCCGTGATGCAGGCGCCTTCCGCAAGGCCGCAGGAGCAGCCCTACATGTCGATGGATGGCCCCGCATCCTCGATTTCTGTGAGACCCACAGCGCAACCTTTGACCGGCATGCCGCTTCCGCCACTTCCCCTTTCGCCGAACCACGCAGAGCATTCCCGACCGGCCATCTCCGAAGTTGCGCAACCCGTCACTTCTGGTGCGGCAGAGGCAGCCCCTGTGTTTGCACCCGACTTTGCGCCCGATCCACAGATGATGGAAGCGTTGTCGAAGAGCCGTATCGAGCTCGAACAGGAATTTGGCCATTCTGAAGGTTACGTCGACCCGCTTGCGGATAACGATCCCTTTGAAGCCGGGCTCGATCCCCATTTTGACGACAGCGTCCCGGACGATCACTCAGCTTTGGACGCGGTCAGCTTCGTCGATGAATCCCCTGTGGAACCTGCAGCCGCTGCATCGGCACCAGAAGTTTCAGCACAGGAAGATGGCGTCGCTTTTGTGGAAGACGATCTTTCAGCCAAAGAACCTGATGCCCCGGTAGCGGAAAACCAGGTTCCAGATGATCAGGATGGCGTTTCCTTTGCGGAAGACGATGTTTCAGCTTCAGAACCTGCAATTTCCGCACCGGAATCTGATGTTTCAGCTTCAGAACCTGCAATTTCCGCACCGGAATTCGAAGTTTCAGCATTGAAAAATCAAATTTCCGCACCGGAATCCGAAGTTTCAAATGAAGAACCTGCTGTTTCCGAGCAGGAATCCCAGGTTTCAGACGATCAAACTGTTGCCGCAATGGCGAAAGAAGAAGGTTCTACTGTGCAAACACCTGTTTCCCAAACGCCAGCGCCCGTTTCCCAAACGCCAGCAGCAGTTTCCGGGCCCGTATTCGTGCCTGCATCCGTTTCACCTTCGGCAGCGGCTTCTTCAACGTCGGTTCCCGTCTTTAAACCTGCGACTATCCCTGCGGCTGCGGCCAGTCCCAGCAATGCACCGGTCTTTGTCCCCGCTTCGATCCCGGTTCCCTCTGCTGCGACTTCCAGTGCGCCCGTGTTTGTGCCTGCTTCCGTGCCCGCACAGCCCGCATCTCCAAGCTCCGCGCCCGTCTTTAAACCTGCATCAGTGCCCGCTGCGGCCTATTCCACATCGCGTCCCGTAAGTGCGACTTCGATGCCCGCCGACGGATCGGAAGATGATCCAGCGACGAGCCGCAGTTTACGCACGCAGGTCTTATCTTTACAGCGCGAATTAAAGCTTGTCCGCGAGGAACTTTCAAAGCGCCGCGACGAACAGTCTCAAAAGCGCGCCTCCGAGACCGCGATGCGAAAGGAATTAGCCGACGCGAAGACCGAACTTTCTCGTAAGGAGCGCGAGATCTTAGACCTGCGCGATGCGGCGGCACAGCGCGAAAGCGATATGGCTCAATTGGAGCAGCGCGCAGAGGAGGCGGAAGCCGCACAAGAAGACCTGCGGGCTCAGATGCAGTCGGTTGAAGCGCGGGAAGTTGCCTTAAACGAGATGCAAGTGGAGATGGAAAACGAGATCACCTCCCTCCGCGGTCAGCTCTCGAGTCTCGATCAGAATTTACAGTCCGCTCGCATGCAGGCGCAGGCAGCTGAGCAGCGCTGTGCAGCCGAGCACGAACAGGCGCAAGTCAAAGCCGCAGAGTCTGAAGCTCAGTTCGCCGCCCTGCGATCCGAAGCTGATCAGATTCAAAACGCCCTTTCCCAGATGACGGCCGATAGGGATCAGTTTGCAAGCCAGCTCGCGCAGATGACGGGAGAAAGGGATCAAACGGCGCAGGTGCTCGCGCAGATGACGGCGGACCGCGATCAGATTGCAGCCTCGCTCTCGCAGATGACGGTGGAAAGGGATCAAACCTCCGAAGTCCTCGCGCAGATGACGGCAGACAGAGATCAGCTCGCAAATTCGCTCTCGCAGGTGACGGGTGAAAGGGAGCAGACGGCGCAGGTGCTCGCGCAGATGACGGCGGACAGAGATCAGCTCGCAAACCAGCTCTCGCAGGTGACGGGCGAAAGAGATCAAACGGCGCAGGTGCTCTCGCAGATGACGGCGGACAGAGATCAGCTCGCAAACCAGCTCGCGCAGGTCTCGGGCGAAAGGGATCAGACCGCAGGCGTCCTCTCGCAGATGACGGCAGACAGAGATCAGCTCGCAGCCTCGCTCTCGCAGGTGACGGTGGAAAGGGATCAGACGGCTCAGGTACTCGCGCAGATGACGGCGGACAGAGATCAGCTCGCAGGCTCCCTTGCGCAGGTCTCGGGCGAAAGAGATCAGACTTCCGAGGTGCTCGCGCAGATGACGGCGGACAGGGATCAGCTCGCAGGCCAGCTTGCGCAGGTTGCGGGCGAAAGGGATCAGACCGCCGAGGTGCTCGCGCAGATGACGGCGGACAGAGATCAGCTCGCAAACCAGCTCTCGCAGGTGACGGGCGAAAGGGATCACGCAGCCGAAATGTATAATCTGACCCAGTCAGCCCTGGATTCCAAGTCGGCCTCTTTGGCTCAGATGGCGGCGGATCTGGCTCAGACGGTAGGCGAGCGCGATTTGGCGACCGAAAAGCTGCAGTCTCTGCAGGCGGAACATGAAGCCCGGGTGGCGGAATTGCAGGATCTCAAGGCGGCACATGAGGCTCTCCTTCAGGCGAAGGCCGATGCCGATGCGGCGCACGAAGCTTTGATGGCGGAAGCGGCCAGTAAGGAAGCTGAAACTGCGGCTGCCCACGCTGCGGAGCTCGATCAGATTCGGGGAGAGATGGCCGCCGCCGCGCTGCAGCAACAACAGGCGCTGGATCAGGCCCATGCCGAGCGGGAAGCGCTTGAAGTCAATCATGCAGCCTTCGTTGCGAACCTGCAGGCCCAGATGGTCGAAGCCGAAACCCAGGCCAGGCAGGCGCGAGATGAGATGGAGTCGAGCCATGGAGCTGCCGTCGCGAGCCTGCAGGCGCAGGTCATCGAACTGCAAACCCAGCAGCAGAGCCTGCAGGAGGCCTTCGACCAATCGAAAGCTCAATCCCAGGCGCGGCAGGAAGAACTCGAGCGCGAGCTTTCTGCGCAAAAAGAATCGGCAGAAAATCTTGAAAAAGCGCGTGAAGCTCTCGACAAACGCGTCGAACTCTTGCAATCTGACGCTGTTCGCGTGCGGGGGCTCGCTTCGCGTTGTGCCGAGATGCTCCGCTCCGCAACCCAGATGATGGATGAGGCGGCCAGGGCGCCTGAAGAAGACGCCTGAGAGACGTCTTTTTTGTTTTTTCACTACCTGTGCGGTTCGCCGATGCGCGAGCGCACGTTCGGGAGCGTACTTATGACTCGCGTTGTCGACATGATCGAACGCAAGCGCGACGGCGGTCTTTTGGATGCGGACGACATTCGCAACCTGATCGCGGCTTACACGCGCGACGAAGTGCCCGACTATCAAATGTCGGCGCTGCTGATGGCGATTTACCTGAAGGGCATGACTCCTGCGGAGTTGGCGCCATGGACCGACGCGATGCTGCGTTCGGGTGACGTGCTCGATTTGAGCCACATCCCCGGCATCAAGGTCGACAAGCATTCCACCGGCGGCGTGGGCGACAAGATCAGCCTGCCTCTGGCCCCCCTGGTTGCAGCCTGTGGCGTCAAGGTCCCCATGGTGAGCGGTCGCGGCCTCGGACATACCGGAGGCACCCTCGACAAGCTCGAGAGCATCCCTGGATTCTCTACGCAGCAGACCACTGAGCGCTTCATCGAGCTCGTGAAGGACATCGGGCTCGGTTTGATCGGCCAGACAGCCCAGATCGCACCCGCTGACAAGCGCATCTACGCTTTGCGCGACGTGACCGGAACCGTTTCGAGCATCCCCCTCATCTCGAGCTCTATCATGTCGAAGAAGCTCGCCGAAGGGATCGACGCGCTGGTCCTCGACGTCAAAGTGGGTTCAGGCGCCTTTATGACCACGATCGAGGACGCCCGAATCCTTGCGAAGACCATGGTCGGCATTGGCGAGAAGATGGGAAAGAAGGTTGTGGCCCTCTTAACCAACATGGACGAGCCCCTCGGGCAGGCGATCGGCAATGCGTTAGAGGTACGCGAGTCGATCGAAGTGCTTCAGAACAAGGGCCCCGCCGATATCCGCGCCCTTACATTGGAGTTGGCGCACGAGATGCTGCGGTTGGGCGGCAAAGATCCCGCTTTGGCCGAGAAGGCCCTCGCTGACGGCAGCGGTTTGAAGAAGTTCGCCGAGATCATCGAGGCTCAGGGAGGCGATCCGAAGGTCTGCGAAGATCTCGATCGCTTGCCGAAGGCCCAGTTCACAGAGCCTCTTTGCGCCGAAAAGTCCGGTTACATCCAGGCTGTAGACACTAAAGAGGTGGGCATCGGCGCGTTGGTGCTCGGTGCAGGCCGTGAGAAGAAGGAAGATGCGATCGATCCCGGCGTGGGATTGATGTTGAAGAAGCGCGTGGGCGACAAGATCGAAGCCGGCGAACCGCTGATGATCATCCATCACAACAAGACCGGACTCGATGCAGCCAAGAAGAGACTGCTTGCTGCCTATAAGATCGGCGCCGAGAAGCCCGTTCAAAAGCCCCTGATCCTCGACCGCATCGCCTCCGAAAACTGATCGCGATGCCCCCAAAGCCGCCCCGATCCCGATCGAGGCGGTTTTTTTGTACCCTGCCTTTTTAACGATCCCTCGTAAAAGCCATTTTAAGGATGCCCCGTAAGATCGCACGTCGCGATCAAAGGCCTTCGATCCAGCTGCGTCCTGATGTGGGCACGCCATAAAAGCGCTTCGATCGCTTCAGGTTGTGAAAACAAAGTACGGTCAAATGCGTTTTAGGTGGGCTATGCAGTTCTGTCGGCATGTGATCGAACTGCTTTGATGATGCCATATGGTGATCAGATGGGAGAGTGAAAGTGGTTTGAATTGCATTAGATGCCGTTGTAAAGTTCAATCGAAGGCCTTCGACTCTGCTTTGTGCTCGCGTTAAACCTAAATCGAAGCGGTTTGATTCGGGTTTGACAAGGCTGTATCTGGTTCTCGAACCGCTTTGAACGTATTTCTGTACACCGTCAGATATCGATCGAAGGCGTTTGAATTCCATGGCGGATTTTGCCCTAAACAGTCTAAATGCAATTGAAGCCTTGCTGCAGGGCTCCAGTTGCTGGTTTAAAGGCGTTTATAAGGGATGCGGTTCGGTATGCAGGGGAGGCTGAGGATTCTCGGACGATCCATGATAGGAGGGAATAGGAGAGTTAATTGCCTTCTTTGGGCTGCTCTGCGGGCGCCTTTTTCTCCTGAAGTTCCCTTAACCGGAAGGTAGAGATGGAATCGCCTGCGGCTGCACCTTTTTTAAACCATTCCATCGCCTGGGCTTCGTTCTTTTCTACGCCTTCGCCGTTGACATACATGAGGCCGATCTCTCCGTAAGCGAACTTGTCTCCAAGGGCGGCGGCCTTTTGGTAATAGGTCAAAGCCTTTTGAGGATCTTTGTTTCCAAAGTCACCGTCGGCGTAAAGCTCTGCCAGGGAATAGCAGGCGTCTGCATCCTTGGAATCACAGCGCTTGTACAAGGTCTTGAGCAGGGTGTTCTTGCCGATCAAAGCGGGATCATTGTAGAGGTTTTCCTGCTTCATGAAGTTTTGAGCGAGTTTGTTTCCTTCGAGCGCCCAGTCTTTGAGCTCCTTATAGGCCGTGACCAGCAGTGTGGTAGAGGACTTGGGATTGCGGTAATCCTTGATGACGTTGCGCACCTGGTTGTCGCTCTCGGGACAAAGCGGTGCGGCATCACCAAAGGCGGTGTTGGTTGCAAGTAAAAGGGCGATGAGAGAGAGCAGGGTACGTTTCATGTTCAACTCCAAATGACTTTGAGGGTTCTGGCAAAAGATGCCGGTTAAAGAAGAAATCGGTTCGATGCCCTGGGATTACGGATCCTCAAGGACGTTCATCTGATCGATCAGCGACTGTGCAAACGGATCGCCTGCGGCCGAAGCCTTTTTGAGCCATTCCAGCGCCTTCTCCTGGCTCTGTTCGGGGCCTTTGAAGTTCAGGTAGAGGAGGCCGATCTCGCGTTTCATGTCTTTTGAACCGAGGGCCTCAGCCTTCTGGAAATAGCTCAGCGCGCGTTGAAAGTCCCACAACCCGAAGAGGCCGTAGCCATAAATCTTTCCGAGGAGGCTGCAGGCGTCCGCATCCTTCTTTTCGCAGCGGTTCTGAAGCTTCTTGTTCAGGCCATTCTTTTGATCCAATTTGGGATCAACGGCGAGGAACTCCTTGTTTATGAATTCCTGAGCGCGTTTGTTGCCCTCCTGTGCGTAGCTCCTGATCGTTCCAACCGTCGTCATGAGCGTCTGGCTCGATGTTGCGGGATCGTTGTAATTGTCGATGAGCACGATCATATCGTTGCTGTGAGGCTCTGAAATGGGTGCCAAGTCGGCCAGAGCCGATGGCGTCGCCAGTAAAAAGGCCATGAGAGAGAGCAGGATCCGTTTCATGTGAAGCTCCTTTGTGACTTAAAGGGTTAAACAAAAAGCAAAAGCGGGGCGTTCAACCGCTTTGAACGGGCGGCCTCAGGGCTCCCTTTTGGGTTCGACATGCGAGAGAAACCGGTTGCATTCAGCATCGCCGTGCGCCGCAGCCTTTTTAATCCATTCGAGCGCTTTGTCGTCATCCTTTTGAACCGTTTCGCCCTTCCAGTACATCATGCCCAGGTGGCATTCGGCCTCCTTTAAACCCAGATCGGCGGCCTTTTCGTAATGGTTCAAAGCGCTTTCCGGATCGGTCAGTCCAAAGCGCCCCTCGGTATAAATCTCTGCAAGGAGCATGCAGGCTTCGGCTTCCTTTTGTTCGCAGCTCTTTTTCAGCTTTTTGATAAAGCCATTCTTGCTGTCTGAATGGGGATCATTCTTTAATGACTCGCGCATCACCTGGCGCTGAGCGAGTTTCTGGCCCGCATCCGCATACCTCATGAGCGATTGAACGGTCTTGTAGAGATCCTCCGCTTTGATCTGGGGGTGGTTGTAAAGGAATATCAGGCGCTTCACCTCGCGATCATTGCCGGTTTTGGAGGGTGCATCGGCCCATGCTGCGGAGCTGATCAAAAGAAAAGTTGTGAGAACGGACAGAATGCGTTTCATGGTGATCCTCTTCATGGGGTTTGAAAGGGTTCTCTTGAGGGGAAGATGAACGGAGATCCCTCTTTGGTGCCTTCATGCGGAAAATCCGGGGCGATCAGATTCTCTTCGATGCCGGGGCCATATTTGGCCTTCAGTTCTTCGACGGCCTGTAAGGTGCCCTTTGCGGTCTCATCGCCTGCATCGGAAGCCTTTTTAAGGTAGTTGAGCGCTCTGACCGTATCCTTTTGAACGCCGTGACCGGTTAGATAATCGTAGCCCAAACTGCGGGTCGCCTCGATGGATCCCAGTTCTTCCGCGCGTTCTGCATAGCTTATAGCCCTTGGATGGTCGGACAACCCAAACTGACCGTCGAGATAAATGGTGTAGAGATAATAGCAGGCGTCCGCATCCTTTTCGACGCAGCGCTTTTTCAGCCTCTGGTTTAAGCTGTTCTGTTCATCCAAAGCGGGATCATAGGTTAAGGACTCTTGCTTTAAGAAGCGTTGAGCCTCTTCGTCGCCCTGGGATGCGAAGTAGTTGAGTGTCTGGAAGTCGCCGTAGAGCTCTGCCGACGAGCTCGATGGGTTGTTGTAAGTCATGATGGCCCTCTGTACCGGCGACATCTCCCTGGGAGAAGGCGTTACATGCTGGGTGGGCGCGCTGCAGGCGGCCATCAAAGCGGTCAGCGTCATCAGGATGCGTTTCATGGGGGTTCCTTTAGGGGGTTACGGGTGTCTCTGTTTCGGGTGTCTTGGTCGTTTCTGCGGGTTTTGCTTCGGAGGCTTTTTCTTCTGCAGGTTTCTGATCGGCCTTCGGGAAGGGATCCAACAGCTTCAGGAGTTCGATCGCAGGGCGGTGACCGAGATCCGCCGCCTTTTGGTAGTAGGTTCGAGCCTCTTCGTACGATTGCTTCCTGAAGAGTCTGTCGCCTAAAAGGTAGCAGCCCTGTGCAACTTTGAGGTTGCAGCCATCCCTAAGGTCTCGAGCTTCGATCCCTGCGGGGGGGCGTAAATCAAAATACTTTTGAAAATAGTATGCAGCCTTTTGATGATCCTGTGGAAAGCCTTCGAATCCCAGATAATTTCTCGCCAAATCTATTGCGGAGGGCCAGTCACCCAGTTCAACCTGGCGGGCTTCATAGAAGATACCCATTGATTGGTTCTCGGTCACGAGAACACCATTGTAATACATGAGGGTCAGATAGTAGCAAGATTGTTCATCTTTCTCATCACAGCGCTTTTGCATCCTCTCGATGACGGGATGCTTGCTCTTTGAAGAGTCTTTACTCGCGCGCTTCACCTTGGCGACGTATTGTCGAGCCCGTTTGACGCCCTCACCGGCCCATTCATCAAGGATTCCAGCGCATCTGAAGATCTCTTCGGAGGTTGACTCGGGGTCCTCAACGCATTCGATATAAGAGTCGACCTCTTTGTTGCTCTCTGGCAAAGGCATCATATCGGCCCATGCCGGTGCGCAAAGGGAGATGAAAGCGATGAGAGGAGGTAAGGTATGCTTCATGTTGAACTCTCTAAGCGGTTTTACTGATGTCCGTCAAAACAACATGGGGTCTTCAAACCGGTTTCAGGGCTTCATGACGGAAGGTTGTTCGGTTGTCGAAGGCGTTCGACTCGGGTTTGACAGTGTGTTGGAGTCGTTTGAAAGGCCTTCGACTTTGCTTGGATCCCTTGTCGAAGCGCGTTCGATGGCCTTTAACTCGTCTTCCTGCTCTTGTTGGAGCTGTTTCGAAGCCCTTTCACGAAGGTCCCTCGCTTTGTCGGGGTCCTTTGGAACGCCTTCGCCCGCTTCATATGCTTCTGCCAAAGTCTGCATCGCGCGGTTCGATCCCAGTTCAGCAGCGCGTCTAAGGTAACTCAAAGCCCTTTGACGATCCTTTAACCCAAAGAGGCCCTTTTCATAAATCTCGTAGAGCGCCAGGCATGCGGTTGCATCGGTTTGATCGCAGCGGTTTTTGAGCCTGTTGTTGTAGCTGTTCTTTGCATTCAAAGCGGGATCTGGGGCGAGCGACTCGAGTTCAACAAACTTTTGAGCCACTGGATGGCCAGAGTTCGCCATGCGTATGATGGCCTGAACGACGTTCGAGAGCTCAGGGGTGGGCAGATCGGGCTGCTTGTAACGCGATATGAAAGGGAAGGCCGCGTCGTTGTCGAACTTCAAAGGCATCACATCGGCCAGGGCCGGCGCGCAGGCTGCAATCAAAGCGATGAGAGCGGGCAGGGGATGCTTCATGGCGGGTTCCTTAAGCGCTTAAGGCGCAGGGGTCTTTTGATCCTGTGACTGGGGATCGGCCTTCGGAGCGGGCATGTTGCGCGGCGGAACCTCGTCGGGCGCGAGATGAGAGCCCGGAATCGGAGTGCATTCCACCTTTGAACCTGCTTTTGAAGCCTCAGCACCCTGAGGATCGAGCGCATCGAGGGCCTTTAACTTTTCCTGTGCGAGCGGACTGCCGGCGTTCAAAGCCTTTTGGTAGCAGGCGCGCGCGCGGTCAAAATCCTTTGGAGTGCCTTCGCCGTCTCTGTAACTGTCGCCCAAAAGGAGATATCCGGTCACGGACTCGGCTTCGGTGGCCAGGCGGGCATAGCTTAAAGCGCGTTTGGGATCGAGCACCCCAAAATGGCCGTTCTGATAAATGTCGTAGAGCAGGTAGCAGGCGGTGTTCTCGCGCAGATCGCAGCGCTTTTTGAGCAGGGCGATCAGGCTGTTCTTGCCGTCCAAAGCGGGATCGGGCACGAGGGATTCCTGAACCATAAACTCCTGAGCGCGTTTGTTGCCCCGGCTTGCAAAGTCCTTGAGCGAATCCACGATGTTCGTGAGCTCCATGGAGGGCGTTCCGGGGTCCTGATAGGCCGAGATCAGGCGCCTGACTTCGTTCTCTCCTGTGCGAAAAGGGGCTACATCGGCCAGCGCGGGCGTACAGAGGGCGATCAAAGCGATGAATGCGGGCATTGCGTGTTTCATGGGATGCCTTTTCAGGGATTGGATTCAACGGGGGAAGCTCAGGGGGTCACCTTCAAATCTTCTTTGAGGGCGTCTTCCACGATGTTCTCATCGGTTTCACCCTCTTCTGCGGGCTGACCTTCGGCCTTCTTCTTTTTCTTTAAGGTCTCGCGCCGCTTCAGGCGCTTCTCGATGCCCGCAAACAAAGCGTTTAAAAGAGTGATCGCCTCTTCGCCATGGGGCAGTTCATCGGCTTTGGCCTTCACCTCGATGTAGCTCAAAAGATCGCTGAAGGCGTTGGCACAGGCTTTCTCGGCCTCTTCAAGCTCGTTTTTAGGCTGATCGATCTGCCCCTGCAGCAGTTCCTTCTGCGCCTGAATGAATGCTTCCACCGCCTCACTCAGCGCCTTGAAATGGGGCATCAGCATCGCGCGCTCGATCACCTGGGGATCGAGCTTCTTCAAACCCTCTAAGAGAATGCTCAGCGCGCCGTACTCGCGGTCATAATTCAGTTTGGTGGGATTGCTGACGCTGTTAAACACCGGTTCAATGATCTTTGCGGCCTCCACCACCTCGGCGTAAGGATGCATCAACGAGGCTTTAAGCTGCTGCTTATAGGCGTTCCAGGCGTTATCAGCCCGTTTGTCGAGGGCCGAAAGGCTTCTCGATCCCGCCTGCGTCTTCTTCGAGGCCAGGCTCTTCAGATCCCTTGAGGCTGCAAAAAAGCGATCGTAAGGCTTCCCACAGGCACCACATGTTTGCAAAAGGCCATCGGTGACCGCACGGTTTAAGGTGATCTGCTCAGCGCGGTAAAGCTGACGGTAGGGGATGCGCGTTAAACTGTTACCCATGGGCTTTGAATCCTTTGAAACAGGGGATGGGACGGTCAGCAAACGGCTTTGAACCAGGTCTCATCCCGGGGATGATGGTGAAAAAAGCGCCTGAACTGCGCCTGGGGTTTACGGATCCGGTTGAAGGAACGCCTGCGATCGCCTCTTGTGCGCTCCGATCTTTTGGGCCGCCCAACGGCGACGCTTTGCGGGTGAGCAATACGCTCTTTTCGCCGCGCTGCGAAGAGGTTCGAGCGCCGGTGAGGGATTTTTTTGCTTTGGGCCAACGGCGCCTGTAGCCTTGCGCGGGCGGATTTTGAACAAAAAATGCGGGCCCACGGGCCCAAACGGAGCATTTGCGATGAAAAAACGGACCCTGTGGACCCCAGTTCTGGGGCTTTTTTTTGCGGCGATCGCCATCCTTTGCCCCCAGGCGTCTTTTGCCGAAGGGGATGCGGCGGCGGCGGCGGTACAGATTCCTCACGAGATCGAGATGCCGCTCTCGGGGCGCCTGATCAACGTGCTCGGACTTCTGGTGATGATGCTGATCGCCTGGGCCCTGAGCTCGAACCGCAAACATGTGCATTGGCGCGTCGTGGGCTGGGGTGTGGGGCTGCAGGCGATTCTGGGCGTGCTCATTCTGCGCACATCTTGGGGGCGCGCGGCCTTTGATGGTGTGACCAAAGGCGTCAACGCTCTGCTCGGGTTTTACATGGACGGCGCCAACCTCGTCTTCGGCGATCTGATGAACGTGAAGCTCATGGGCTACAGCTCGCTGCCCTTCGTTTTGAGCGTGGTGCCCACCGTGATCTTTTTTTCGTCGCTCATGGCCGTGCTCTACCACCTGAAGGTGATGCAAAAGCTCATCGGCGGCATCGCCTGGCTCATGCGGCGCACGTTAAAAACCTCGGGTGCGGAGAGCCTTTCGGCGGCGGGCAACATCTTTGTGGGGCAGACCGAAGCGCCGCTGCTGGTGCGGCCCTACATTGGCCAGATGACCGAAAGCGAGCTGATGGCGGTGATGGTGGGCGGCTTTGCGACGGTGGCCGGCGGCGTGATGGTCGCTTACGTGGGCATGCTGCAGGGGGTGTTCGCCGACATTGCGGGGCATCTGATGACCGCGAGCATCATGTCGGCACCCGCATCGCTTTTGATCGCGAAGCTGATGGTCCCCGAAGACGGCAACCCGGTCACCCGCGACACGGCGGCGAAGGCGGAAGGCACCAACTACCAGAATGTGGTCGATGCGGCGGCGGGCGGTGCGGCGGAAGGCGTCAAGCTCGCCCTCAATATGGCGGCGATGCTGATCGCGTTTGTGGCGTTGGTCTCGCTGTTGAACGCGCTCATCGGCGTCGTGGGCGGCCTCTTTGGGGCAGAGCAACTCACTTTTCAAAAGATCCTGGGGTACGTCTGCGCGCCCCTCGCCTGGCTGATGGGCGTCCCCTGGGCCGATGCGCCCACCGTGGGCTCCCTCATCGGCACCAAGACCGTGCTGAACGAGTTTTACGCCTACGCCGATCTCGCTTCCCTCATCCGCGAAGGCGCCCTGAGCCCGCGCTCGGTGGTGATCGCGACTTACGCGCTCTGCGGCTTCGCCAACTTCGGCTCGATCGCGATCCAGGTGGGCGGGATGAGCGGCATGGCCCCCGAAAGGCGCGGCGATCTCGCGCGGCTGGGCATCAAAGCGATGGTGGGCGGCACGCTCGCGGCGTTCATGACGGCGAACATTGCGGGGATTTTGATTTAATGGGGTGTGCTGAAGGTGAAAGGGCGTCTGGCGGGCGGATGACTAATTGTTTTTCTTGATGCAGCGCACAGCGACTCCGCCCCACATGGAGGTCAATTGCCCGCGGATGCCCCAGACCGTCAGAGATTTGGTAAATAGGCCGGATCCTCCCGAAGCGTGGCCCAATCGGGTCCAGTAGTGGGCCGTTTCGCCGAACTCCGGGTAGGTTCCGCCTTCATACCACTGGCCGGCAGGGCGGGCGTTAAATCCGAATTCATCTGTAAATTCGATGGAATCATCCGGAGTGTAGAAATGATCGGGGCAATAACAGTCGCATGAACTCTGCCCTGCGCATTCCTGGCTGCATGCACGCTCACATGCCCCTTCCTGACCGAAGTCTGAATACCAGTCGGTCGCCATGAGCGCGACGGCGCTGTTGACGCTGCGCGTCCTGTTGGCCTCTACGTAGTCGATCAAAGTGTTGTATTGAGCGCTTGAGGGCACCTGCCAGCCCGTGGGGCATAAATCGCCGGCTTTGATGATCTCTTCCTTATACAGTAAACCATATTTTGTATCATTGTAGCTGTTGCCGTTGGCGTGACCGTAGGTGCCGTTGGCGGTGGGGCGGCGGTAGTTTTCGGCCATCCAGGTCTGGGTGCCGATGACGACGGTCTTATAGGTGTTGCCGGCCTGATCGGTCACCGAGCCGTACGGGAGGCATTCATGGCCGTAATGGCCTTCCGGGCAGATATCGCAGTTTTCTCCGGTCCACGCGTTGAGGCATGAATCGGGGATGCATTTGCCGTCGCCCCTGGGGCCGAGGCTGGGGGTGCCGTTTTGGCAGGTGGGCGTGTCGAATTCGCAGTCTTCTCCAAAATAGTCGCCGCCTTCGTTGCATGCGGAGCATTTGCCGTCGCCGCCGATGCCGAGATTGGCGGTGCCGTTTACGCAGGTGGGCGTGTCGAATTCGCAGTTTTCGCCAAAGTGGTTAGGGGCGCAATGGTCGCAGAGCTCGCCGTCCCATCCGGGGTTGCATGAGGCGCATTTGCCGTCGCCATCGGGTCCGAGGCTGGGCGTGCCGTTTACGCAGGTCGGCCGGTTATACTGGCAGTTTTCACCAAAATAGGGGCCGTCTTCGTTGCATGAAGCGCATTTGCCGTCGCCGTTGATGCCGAGGCTGGGCGTGCCGTTTCGGCAGGTGGGGTAGTTGAATTCGCAGTTTTCGCCAAAATAGTCGCCGTATTCGTAGCATGCGGTGCATTTGCCGTCGCCGTTGATGCCGAGGCTGGGCGTGCCGTTCTGGCAGGATGGCGTGTCAAATTCGCAGTTCTCGCCAAAATAGGTGTCGTCGTCGTTGCATGAGGCGCAGGTGCCGTCGCCCTCAAGGCCCAGTTTGGGGGTGCCGTTTACGCAGGATGGGGTATCGGATGCGCAGTCTTCGCCAAAATGGGTCTCGTCGCAGCGATCGCAGTCGTCGCCGGCCCAGTTCGGGTTGCATGAGCTGCATTGGCCTTTGCCGGTGAGGCCGCTGTCGCATACGCCGTGCTTGCAGCTGCAGGTTTCGCTGCAGGATGCGCCAAAATGGTTTTCGTCGCAGCGATCGCAGTTTTCACCCGCCCAGTTCGGGATGCATGAGGCGCATTTGCCGTCGCCGTCGATGCCGCTGTTGCATACGCCGTTCTCGCAGCTGCAGAGGGCGCAGGTTTCACCAAAATAGCCCGTATCGCATTGATCGCAGTTTTCGCCGGTCCAGCCCTGAAAACAGGTGGAGCATTTGCCGTCGCCCTCGGTTCCGCTGTTGCATACGCCGTGCTTGCAGCTGCAGGGGGCGCAGTCTTCGCCAAACTGGGTTTCGGTGCAGGCGGGCGTCGCATCCGCTGAAGCGTCGGAGGTGGCGTCTTCGGAGGTGGCGTCGCCGGAGGTCGCATCCGCAGAGGCGTCGGATGTGACATCTGAGGAAGAAGCGTCGGAGAGGGCAGCATCGCCAGGGGCGCCTGAGTCATCATCATCGCAGGCAAAACAGGCAAAGCAGGCAAACAAAAAGGCCAAATGGCGGGATTGGGGTTTCAAAGGAGATCTCCTTGAGCCGGGTATCAGATGCGGGTGGCTGGGTTATGCAATTTGAGATGAAACGATAAGGGGATTGACCGGATCAGTGGTTCTTTTTGATGCAGCGCACCGAGAGGCCTTTGGGGGTGCTGTCCATTTTGCTGTAGGCGCCCGCGGGTTCGATTTCCAGGTAGAAGGGGGAGCCCAGACTGGTTTGGGTCCAGTAATAGGCCTTTTCGTCGAATTTCGCATATGTTGAGCTGGCTCCCGGATACCATATGCCTGCCGGGATCGCATTAAATCCAAATGAGTCCTCTCCGTGGCGGTAGTTGTAAACCCAGTCTTTGGACATGAGAGCGAAACCGTTGGTGTCTGCACTGGTCGCTGTGATGAAATCGATGAAGTCGTCTGAGGTCGGCATCTTCCAGCCGACGGGGCAGAAGTCGGGCTCGCTTACGGCTTCAAAGGAATAGAGCAGGCCGTATTTTTCGTCGTTTGCGCTGTCGCCGTTTGCGTGGGCGTAATCGCCGATGGCCGGGATGTAGCGGTAGTTTTCGGCCATCCAAATCTGATTGCCGATTTTGACCGTCTTATAGGGGATATTGGATCGATCGGTGACGGTGCCGTAAGCGAGGCATTCCTGGCCGTAATGGCCTTCAGCGCAGTTGTCGCAGTTTGCGCCGGTCCAGCCTTCGTTGCATGAATCCGGGACGCATTGGCCGTTGCCATCGGGACCGAGACTGGGCGTGCCGTTGACGCAGGTGGGATTGTCGTTCTGGCAGTCTTCACCAAAGTGATCGGCGATGCATTGGTCGCAATTTTCGCCATCCCATCTGGAGTTACATGCGGAGCATTTGCCGTTGCCTTCGGGACCGAGGCTGGGGGTGCCGTTTACGCAGGTGGGGGTGTCGAATTCGCAGTTTTCGCCAAAATAGCTTTTATCCTGGTTACATGCGGAGCATTTGCCGTCGCCGTTGATGCCGAGGCTGGGGGTGCCGTTTACGCAGGTGGGCGTGTTGGATGCGCAGTTTTCACCAAAATAGCCGGAGGCGCAGAGATCGCAGTTTTCGCCGTCCCATCCGGGGGTACAGGATGCGCACAGACCATCGCCTTCGAAGCCGCTGTTGCATACGCCGTGCTGGCATGTGCAGGGCGCGCAGAGGTCGCCAAAATGGGCTTCGTCGCATCGGTCGCAGATTTCGCCGGTCCATCCGTCGATGCAGGATGCGCATTTGCCGTCACCCTCGGTTCCACTGTTGCAGACGCCTTTCTCACAGCTGCAGGGTTCGCAGGTGGCACCAAAATGCCGCGCATCGCACTGATCGCAGTCGTCGCCGGTCCAGCCCTGAAAACAGGTGGAGCATTTGCCGTCGCCGTCGATTCCGCTGTTGCATACGCCGTGCTGGCATGTGCAGAGCGCGCAGGATTCGCCAAACTGGGTTTCAGTGCAGTGGGTGTTCGCGTCGCCGGAAGTCGCGTCGCCGGAAGTCGCATCGCCGGTGGTCGCATCGCTGGTGGCGTCGGTGTCGGTGGCGGTCGCGTCAGAGTTCTGGGGCTCGCCTGAGTCGTCATCGTCGCAGGCAAAGCAGGCGAGGCTGGCGAGTAAAAAGACAAAATGACGGGATTGGGGTTTCAAAAGAGATCTCCTTGAGCCGGGCCCTTGAGCATCTGCAGGGTGGCTGCCGTTTTGATGCGATTCACCTTTACCTCGTAAAGCGTTCACCTTTACCTCGTAAAGCGTCGCAAAAGCACGCTATTTCAAAAACTTTCCCTGCGCAATAAATACGCATAAAGTCGTTGTGATATGCGGAGTTAGAAGCACCGCCGGCGCCGTGCCCGCCTGGGACTGAAGGCTGCGGAAGCATTTTTGAGAGACCTCTGCGCTTTTCGGGTCCGCCCGTTTGAACGATGCGCGCGGTCGCTTTTTGAAATGAGGGCTTGATTGCGTACAGATGAGGATTGTGATGCGCAAATTTTATAAAAAAATGCTTGAAAAACTCATTCAACGGTTGGCAGGCGCTTTGCTCGATGATACATTTCGCCGGTATTTGGTGACGGTTCGTTGCCGTCGGGGGAGATGCATATGGTTTGGAATCGCCAGGAGGCGCCGCGTATTTGGATGGCTTGCTCCGAAGCTCAGGCTCGTGCCAGCGACAGCGTGAGCGGAAGCATGAGCGGGAGTTTGGGTGGCCGTTCGACTGAAATCCGCGAAGTGGACTATTGGTTAAAGCGCTATTGTGCGATTCCCACCTGCGGCACCCTGCGCACTCTGGTGCAAAGTCTGAATGCGTGGCTGCGATCGCGCTCGGCCGTGGGGCCTCAGCGGCAGATGCTGCCCGATCTGGTGCAGTTCATTCAGAACGAAAGCAAGCTCTTTGGCGAAGTGGGCCTGTCTCTGGTCGATTTGCCTTCGATCAACGTCTTTTTGGACGTGCTCAACAAGCAGGGCCTGCTCGCCGCGATGCAGCGCTTTGTGTTTTTGCCCAATCTGCACCCCACAAACAATGTGCCTTTCAGCGTGGAATCGCCGCGCGCGAGCCTGATGCCTTACCGCATCCATCTGGGTCAGACCGCAGGTGTGATGGGCGATGTGAGGGGCACGCTCGAAAATGCGCAGCTGGTGCCCGCGCTGGAACTCGGCAAGGGCAAACTCCCCATCGTCGACGAACTCACCAAAGAGCAGGTGGAACGTTACGCCGGCTGGCAAAAAACGGGCGATGTGCAATGGCTGAGCACCCTGGGGATGACGCGCAGCTGCTTCTTAATGAAGCTCGAGCCCAACCCCTCCGGTTCCCCCCGCATTCTGGCCTGCACCCAGCTCGTACCCGAAGAAAACAACGACACCACCAGCGAAAAACACAGCCTTTGGCTCAAGCTGACGAAGCTCTTTGAAGCCGAAATCGCCGCCGGCCAAATGCTCATCCTGGGGCAAAACCCCAAAAAAGAAGAACTTCCATACTCCTATAGCCGCTGGACCGCCGGTCAGGCCTCCGTCATCGGCAACCGCAACCCCGATGGCGACTTCGAGATCTACATGCAGCTGCTCGATAAACCCAAACAAAGCATCCTCGGGATCTATCAGGTTTTCCCGGAATGGGTGCAGATTCAGTAAAAAGAAGGATGTGTTGAGATGCCTTGGACTCGAGATGCTGTTCGTGAATGGTGGATGACAGCTACAGCGAGATATCGTGTTGCGGGTAATACTCCTACTGCATTAGCGAAAGTTGATGACAAGTTAGTGGCCTTTGGGAGTGCTCCCTGTGATAATAGTTTATCGTCATTGGTTGATGCGTATTGCGATTGGGAATTACTTGGTCATAGGAATAGCACAATCGAACAAGGATTGTCAGCGCTGGTGTGTGATGGAATTGGGAGAAATGTAAACTTTAAACTTCTGCGTGCAAAAAGCCTAATCTCTAGAGGATATTTTTTGTATTTTCTTCACAACTTTCTCTATAGGCCGATGGGATTAGGAGAGGAAGACCTTTATAATTACTCTGTGAATGTATCAGGATCTGTTGGGGAAGGAGCAAATTATAATCAAGTTCAATTAGCCCCAACACCTGGTCAATCTCTGTATGGATTGCCGCGAAGTCTTTTGGTTCCTATGATCCCTAACAGTTTGATGGAGAAGGTTGTAGGAACGACAGCAAAACACAAAAGTCCAGAAATTAAAGATTTTAATCTTGTCAATCTTCTAGATTTTATTCTTGAAGATGAGTTTTGGAAACCTTTTGATTCTAGTCCTGGTAGCATTATTTTCACTCCGCGATTAAGTGGATGTAGTTTCTTGGTAAGGGAAAATTACAATAAAGGAATACATGAATGTGCACATTTCCAGCCAGCACGCATATTGCAACCCCAAGAATTGGGTCGGAAGCATGGCATAGCCACATATAGTAAGCCCTTATTAGCAACTGTATTACGAAAAGCTTACGCAGATAATGAGGAGAGAGTTCACAGGAAAGGTTATAAGATAAAGTTTATTTATGGTAAGACTGAGACAGGAAAGGAAAAATATAGCTATAGTTGCTTTGCGTCAATTCTAGGAGGTGTGAATCACTTTGGAATACCAGTGATTTACTCACAAGAATTCAGCACAGCAGTCGATAGAATTGTTCAAATCTTTCCTAAATGGGACGATAAAATTGCTTACTCAGAAACAAATGGCATGTTTCTGGGATGATGTAGTGCAATTTCGCCTAATTCTCCTCCCACCCCACCTCCTCCCCACAACACCCTTCCCTCGACACCGTCACCTCTTGTAAAACGCGCCCGCAGTTGGATTGCGGGAGGGCGCGATGAAACCTGAGGATTTCCCTTTTCTTTTGGATGACGCCTTGTATGAGCCTGACGCTGTGAAGCGCGATTTTGCGCGGGGGGTGCTCGCTCGGGAGGCGAATGAGGCGCAGCTTTGCGAGATCCTGGCGTTGCTCGATGCGCCACAGCGGATGACGCGGCGGCGGGCGGCGCGGATTCTGTCGGAAACGGAGCCGGATCGCGTGCGCGATGTGCTGACGGAGGCGCTGCTCGATTTATCGAAGCCGGTGCGCGTGCGGAGCGAGTCGGCGCGCATCGTGAGCATGCTGTCGGATTGCGAGGAGGCGCTCGCGGCGGGGTTAAAGGATCCCGATCCCCATGTGAGGCGCGCTTGTGCGAGTCAGGCGGCGCCGGTGGAGGCGCTGAAGGCGGCGCTTCTGGATGTTGAGACCGGCGAGCGGGCGGCGGAGAGCCTCGATTTGCGGGCTGTGCAGCTCACCGAAGAGGAGGCCTGGCCGGTAGCGGAGGCCTGGTCGAAGCAGCGCACATGGGATCCGGCTCTCGCGCGGCTTTTGGCGCGGAGTTGTCCGAGGCATCCGGCAGTCAGAGCGCGCGCGCTCAGCGATGCGGCCTTGCTCGACGATTGGGAAGACAAGGAGGCGCTGCTGGACATCTTAAATGAGCCCCCCTTGCCCAATGGAAGTGAGGGGGAATCAGAACAGCGCGCTCGCAGGCTCGCTTCGGCGGTTACCCTGAGCCGTATGGGCGTCGATCTTTCGGCATGGGCGGGCGATGACGACGCAAAGCTTCGCGCGGTGGTGGCCAAGAGCCTCGATCCGGCGTCAGATCTGCTCGATAAGCTCGTAAACGATCCCGATCCCGGCGTGAGATGGCTTGCGGAGCGGACCAGGCTGGGCGCTTACACCAAGGAGGCGCAGGATCGCATCAAAGGGCGCCACGCGAGGCTCGACAGCCCTTCGGCCAGGCCGCCATACGGCATTCACGAGCGCGATTTGGAGAACCTCACGCTGCCCCCCCGGAGGCATGCGGCGCTGGCCTTGTGTCACACGCGGTTCGACATCAATCTGGGCGTTGCGGTGCGGAGCGCAGAGGCGGCGGGCCTTGAGGAGGTCTTCATTCTGGGCAAGGAGGAGATCTTTAAGAGCCCGCTTCGGGGAACGGATCTGGTGTTAAAGCTGACCCACGTGCAGTCGCCCGCAGAACTCCTGCGCCTTGCCCGTCAGCGCGGCTATCAGCTCGTAGCGGTGCAGCAGACCCCAAATTCTGAATCCTATCTCACAGCAAACTATCCCCCTTGCCCCATCTTTGTGATGGGCGCCGAAGATTTGGGCGTGCCTCCTGAGCTTCGCGCCGGTGCCGATCTCGCGGTCGAGATCCCCATGTTTGGCCTGATCGACAGCCTGAATGTAGCCGCAGCGGCCACAACCGTCATGCTCACCTGGGCCTCGATGACGGCATCATCCGCAAAGTGAGCCTTCAGGTATCACGCCTTCTTACAAAATCTGCAAAACCTCTCCAATCTAGTCTCGATTTTTGCTGCATACTCAAAATCTGCCATGAAATGCACCATCCCAGATGATGTCGGGGATTTTATGCATTGAATCCGGATCCTGGAATATAGGCAGGGCGCATTCAGGCATTGAATGCCGATCCATGAATACTGGTATAAAGCATTCACGCATTGAATGCCGATTCAGGGATGTTGGTGAAGCGCATTCAGGCATTGAATCCGGATCATGAAATGTGGGTGATGCGGATTCACGTATTTTATACGAGAATCCGATGGGAGCGACTTCGTGAAGAAGAACGCGTCCGCATGATGCGTGCGTTCAGGAAGGCTTTAAAGAAGGGGATACGGGTTGGTTAAAGAAGGGCGAGTTTAAGGTTCGACGCAGGCACCGTGACCTTGAGGTCCTTCCAGATCTGTATCATGGGTTGGGTAATCGCTGGGTAGATTCAGCTTCCAGGCATTGTCATATATGCAGTCGATTTCTATGGCCGGTGATTAATCTCAATCTGATTGTCTTTGAGCATCAAAACCACAGTTGCAGGATGTCTTTGTCAGCAGATTATCTGAGCATATGCTGGTGAAAAGCTCATCACAATCCTGTTCACTGGATTTGCTCATATCCAATGTGCATGTACCTGCTCATGCCACTGCGCTTTCTTCACAGCTGTATATCTCGTTGATGGCTTGATTGATACCTTCGCCATCGCAGGAATACATGTTTTTACTGCTGCATGTTACGGGAGATTACTCATTTGCGACGCATGAGGCGGTATTTTTAGCCAGGCTGGCAGCTTTAGGTGGTATTTCATGCGTCGCCATCGTCATCGCAAGCGCAGGTGATCCTGGCGTTGCAGTCATCCCCTTGGTTCACCGGCTTTCAGGCATCGCGATGATCAGATCCAGAGACCGGTTGACAGCTGTATGGGATGATTGGGATATCAGATCAGATTGGGGATGAGGTCAATTTTGTGGGCGAGGCGTTTAGGCGGGAGGGGCCGGCGGGAAATCAGGGGTTCGATTCCTCTGTTGTGGATGAAGGCGGGATGCAGCTGGCGTGGTCGCCCTCTTGGTGGCATTGGTAGCCGGTTTCTTCATCACTCGCCAGATAAGGATAGCTGCCGGGTAAGACATGGGTGCAATCGACGTGCTCATCCCCTTGCGATTTGCAGGTCGCATGATTGGTCACAGAGTCGTCGCAGACGTTGATGGTGATGTGTAAGGTGTTGTCTTCGCAATATCCGGTGTTTTGGGCGCTGCAATTCTCAGAGCTGGTGGTCGGTTTACAGCCAGCGAATTTGCCGTCAGCGTTGACCTCGCAGCTGAAGGTGGTGGTGGTTAAGCTGTCGTTATCATCGCAAACGGCGGTATTCAGGTTGCTGCAGGAGTCTTCGGACAGCATGAAATCGCAGGCATCGTGTTTGTCAGGTTCAGAGGCCTTCCTGCAGATGTAGGTGAAGTTTTGGAACATTGTATGAGTTACGCAGCTTCCGGTGTTGCTGTCGCTGCATTTGACTTTGGTGGGATTTGCGACGCATTCGGCGGTTTTTTGAGCGGCGTTTGCCACACAGCTGAAGGTGGTGGTGGTTAAGGTGTCGCCATCGTCACCGCAAGCGTAGGTGGTGTCATCACTGCAGTCGTCTACGGGAGTCACTACCGGTTTACATTCAGCGTTTTTGTTGTTCGCGTCAGAAACACAGCTGTGCTTGAGCTCGACCACTTGATTGTCTTCGTTGCAGGTTGTTTTGTCCAACGAGCTGCATTGCATATCGTCCGTGGAATACTTGCAGATGGCCTTGCCGTCCGACATCGAGCATTTGTTCAGATTAAAGTAGAGCTTGTCAGGATTGGTTGCGTGGCAGGAGGTGTAGTCTTGGACGCTGCAATCCTCAAACGCCTTGCTCGGCTTGCAGTAAGCTTTTTCGCTGAAGGCGTCGGGTTGCGCACAGGTATAGGTGATGGTGACGGCCTTGGTTTCTTCTTCGCAGGCATACTCGGTTAAGCCGCCGCAATCGGTCACCTGAGCTGCAGCGCAGCGGCCGGTGTCTTCATCGCAGGTGGCGGTCTTGGTGATCAGGCTGTTGCCGTCGCAGAAGGTGGCTTCGTTGCAGGCGGTCACGATCTCGGTCGCGTTGTCGTAGACGCATTCGCCCTTGACGCGATCCCATTCGCCAATGCGCCTGATGCTGGCGTGAGTGTCGTCGCTGCAGGTCTCTTCGATGCAGTCTTCGGTTGCAGGCTGTTCGTGAGTCTCGACGCATGCGCCATCGATGCAGATCTTGTTGTCGTCGCAGAGCTCGTGGAGCCTGAGGTCATTCTCGGGAACGGGTTTGTCGCATTGCCTGGTCGCGGGGTTGTAGCTGTAGGCGGTCTTCTGCAGGTAGAGAGCCGCAGGATTCTCGCCGCAAACGACAGTTTCCTTGGCTTCGACGTCGCTGCAGTCCTGCTCGATGCAGCCCAGGCCTTCGTCGGATTCACCGCAGAACTCAGTGGTCTTGTTGCATGAGGTCTTCACTTGGCTGTCGCAAAGGATCTCGCCTTCAACCATGCTGCAGGTGCCGGCAGGCTCTGCGATGTCGCCCTCGTCGCTGCAGAAGGCATCATTGCCGCAAATCTCGCTGCAATTCTTGATGACGGGGTCATGATTCTCGTTTTCGACGCAAATCTTGGCGGTCGTGGCCTCTTTATTGATCTTTGTGTCGCAGACGCATTCGCCGCTCTCTGGGTCGAGGGAGGCTGTTCCCAGGGTTTCCACTCGGTTGCCGTTGAGATCGCAGCTTTCAATGCCGGTTTCGCAGTTCTTCGATTCGCAGGGATCGACGCAGTCTGCCGCAGCGCCCTCTCCATCGCAGAAGGCTCCGGTAGCGCAGTCGATGCCGGCTTCTGTTTCGCAAGCTGGCTGACCCTCTTTCACGACGCATCTGCCGGTTTGAGTCAGGAAACCCGAGGCATCCTGGTTGCAGCCATCTTTGGTGCCAGCTTTGCAGTTGAGGCCTGCTGCTTCGCAGGGATCGACGCAGTGATTCTGGTTGGCAGGGCAGGTCTTCTGGTTGCCGTTGGCATCCTTGCCGCACTCCATCAACTCGTAACCGCACGCGCATTGGTCGTTTTCGCCGAGAACTGCGGTCGCGATCTTTACCTTGCCATCTTCACAACCGATGGGGTTGTCAACGTCACATCCACTGGGCGCTGTTGCGCAGGGATCTGGGATGCAATCGGTACCTGCAAAGTTGCAAATCTCGCCAGACGGGCATGCTTCAGAAGTGGTTTCGGTCAGGCAGGCCGCTTCACCGTTCAGATCGATGACGCATTGAACAGTGGAGCTGATGTGCTTGTCGTTTTCACATGTGCCACTTGGGACAGGCCCGCAATCTTTGCTTGCACAAGGAGAGACAGATTCTGAGAAGTGGATATCGATGGGGTCGAGACAAACCGGACCCTCTTCATTGTCGAATGCGATGCACCATCGGAAGGACTGGGGGTACTTGTCGTCATGTCTGGCTGCGAGTTCAGCAAAGTTGATGTCTACAAAATACTTGTCATTGTTGGGATCGCTGAACGTGACATCGGGTGTTGCATAAACTTTGTGAGCCGGAGCATATCCGTCTCCTTCAAGTGCAACATAGATCTTTAATGGGCTTGCATCGGAGTTGTCTGCAGTTTCCAAGAAATCGACGCCTTCGGTAAGATTGGTCAAACCGTCGACGAAGAACTGAGCTTCAAAGCGATGATTGCTGGGATCGTCTTTGTATACGTAAATGTTGCTGCTGGAAGGTGCGTAGAGTTTGATGTAGTCGTCGGAGCTGTTGGAAGTGAGCTTCTGCTCGAGGACGTTGATTGCAACCTCACCTTCGCTGACGTCGGTCACGCAGGGGCCACCGGCAACGCAGTGAACACCCGCAACGCTGCAGGCGGTAAAGGAGGGATCGCCCGAGAGCGCGTCGACGCTGAGATTGGCGTAGAATGCGTGTTCGCCAGCCTCAAAATCGTTGCTCGGGAACCAGGCGGTCACGCGATACTCATCGTCGGCGCCTTCAACGGGGTTAATCGTCAGTTTGTCGGATGAGATGCCCGAAGCATTTGCGGCCTGGGTGCCGAGTCTGAGCGTGATGCGGCGGCTCAGATTTTCGCTGGCGTCAACCTTGGACTCGTTGATGCTGAGCGAGACGGGGATTTGATAGGGCACAAAATCGCCATTCTCATCGAGATGGCCTGCGCCTTGCATGAAGGTGACGGCTTGGGCCGCATCGAGCTTGCAGGCGTCGACCGGCTTGTGACAGAGCTCTTCAAATGGGGGCAGTTTGCCGATCTCGTCGCCGTCCTGCGCTTCGCCTGCTGCCCAGTCGAGTTTGCAGAGTTCGCGTTTGCAACCGGTGACATCGCTGGCGTCGCAAATGCCTCCGTCGCAGGCGTCGCTGCCCTGATTGTAGCAGTCGATGGTTCCTCCTGCGTCGACGCAGTAAGCGCTGTGGAAGACGTTATAGCTGTAGCCGTCGGGGTTTGGGTTGCAGGCCTCGCGGATGTCGTTGTGCAGGTCTTCGTAGTGGCAATGGCCGTAACCATCTTCTTCGGGAACGCAGCTGACGCGATCGAACGCCTTGCCGGGGGGGCAGTCCGAAACGCCTTTGCTGGGATCGCAGCAGGCAAAATCGACGCTCGTCTCCTCGCAAAGACCGCTCTCCGCATTGCAGCTGAGCGCGATGCATTGGGCCTTTTGCTCAGGGGTCGCTTCGCAGAGTGCCGGATTTACATCGCAGCAATTCGTTTGATCGTAGGTGCAGACGCCGAACTTCTCGCCCGAGGCGATGGTGCAGCTGGGCGCAGTTTCACATGCGCGGGCCTTGCATTGCGCGGTGTTGTCGGTGCTGCAGGCTGTGGGATCTTCCTCGAAGTGGCATGAACCATTGGGTGCGGTGAATGCATCGTAGAGGCAGTATGCATTCTTGAGATCCTTCGGATTGCAGTCGAGCTCGGGGGTGCAGCAAGCCTCGTTGCGTACAGGAATGCAGGTCCGGTAAGCGTCGCCTGTGTTTGCAAGGTCGCAAGCAAACGAGAAGCAAGTGTTGGGCTCTCCGCAATCTTCCGCAGTTAAGCAGCAGTCTTCGATCGGGGTGTATTTGCAGCTGCCTTCGGTCCCTTCGGCGGGCATCTCGCAGGTGGGAGCTGGGCTGCTCGCCTGGCAGTTCATCTCCACGGGAGTCGGGCATTCGGTCGCTTGTACGCAGCAGTTGTCTTTGGCCGTTGCGACGCATTCGTGAGCGCTGTTGCAAGTGAAGTCTTTGCAGGCCTGAGTCGCGCAGTCTTCAGTTTCGAAGCAGGCGACGACTTCAAAATGTCCCGCATCCGTTGCGTGGTAAACGCCGTTTTCTTCACCGCTTTCAGGAGCGGCGGCAAAGATGCTGTCGCAGTAGACGTTGAAGCTCTCTCCGCCATCGGTCGAGATGCGCGCTGCGAATTCGTAGGTGCCCACGTCCGTGTTTGTCGCATCGAGTTTGGCGTTAAACACGCGGGGATTGGTGACGCCAGCGATGGTGGGCAGATCGGTGGTCTGCTCGGTCGCTTCGATCCAGTTTGTAAACGCGGGGTCGCCTGAGACAGTGGCGGTTCCAAAGCCGAATTCCACCACCAGGGCGTCCTTGGACAAAGCTTCGGCTGAGGTTAAGGCCACGGAGACATCGACCTGGCCGCCAGCGAGGATTTGAGGCGTCGTTTCGGCGAGGATGAGCGCGCAGTAATCGATATCGACGTCGTTAAATGCACAGGTCCCTGATGTGTCGCCTTCCTGTGCTGTGACGCAGTGAAGCCCTTCGGCGCAGGCCACGTGATCGCTGCAGCAAACATTCACCTGAGCGAGGGGAGCTGTCGCGTTGTAGACGCATTTGCCCGATGTGCAGGAGGCCGTCAGGTTGAGGGCCTGGTAGCAGGCGTCATTGCAATCTGTGGTTTGCTGGCAGGGTTCGCAGGTTTCGTTATTTTGGTAATCGCAGCGACCCGAAACGCAGATGGGGGTGTGGCAGGCATCCGGGGCCGCGTTGCAGGCGCTCACGTCGGATTCGCTGCAAGGGGTGCAGGCGGCGCCGTTTAAATCATCGGCGGCGGCGTATTCGCATTTACCCTCGGGGCAGAGGGCTTTCTGGCAGGCGTTCGGATGGCAGTCTTCGGCAGCGCTCTCTTCGGTGCAAACGGTGCAGTTGCTGATGTTGCGATAGCTGCATTTGCCCGAGCTGCATGTGGCGGTCTGGCAGGCGTTCGGATGGCAGCCCTCGATGACGCCGTCGGTCACGGTGCAGGGTTCGCAGGTTTGGCCTGCAGCCAGGGTTTTGTCTTTCTTGCCGCAAACGCCTTCCGTCTCACCGCTCTCGCGGTTGCAAACGAGGGTTTCGCAGGCGTTCGGGTTCAGGTAGGCGCAATCCGTGGTGCGCGTCGATTGGGTGCAGCAGGCTTCGATATGTTCGTAGACGCATTTGCCTTCTTCGCTGCATGAGGCCCTTTGGCATCGGCCTGCCGAGAGGCAGTCGGTCTCGACGGTCTCCGGCGTGCAGGGTTCGCAGTTGCTGATGGCGCTTGTAGAGCAGGTGCCCGAAGTGGTGCATTGCACGTTTTGGCAAACGGAGGGCGCGGGACAGTCATCAACATTGCTGCAGAGGGTGCAGTCGGGATCTTTGATTTGCTCGCAAAGATGGGTTTGGGTGTTGCAGTGGGCCGTGTGGCAGAAGGATTCCGGATGGCAGTCGCGCTCATCTTTGCAGCAGTTCGGAATGGCTTCTTCACCGCATTTTTTGTTCTCGCAAGTCGGCAGATGGCAGATGTCGCTGACCGGGCATTCGTCGCTCGACAGGCAGCAGTCGGGAATGGGTTGCTGAACACAGCGGTGATCGCTGCAGGCTGCGTTATGGCAAGCGTCGATCGGATCGCCGCATTGGGAGGAGTTCAGGCAGCATTCGGGAATCTGCTCGAAGCCGCATTGCTCTTCGCTGCAGGTCGGGATTTGGCAGGCGTTGCCCTTTGGGCAGTCGTTGGCGTCGCGGCAGCAGTCGGCGCGATTGAATTTGACGCAGCGCGACTGGCGGCATTCCACAGCCTGGCAGGCTTCGAGTCCCGCCATCATCTCTTCGCAGCCGGTGATCTTTCCGGATTCATCGACGCTGCATTGCGGGGTTACAGTGCTGTCCTGTTCGGTTACGGAGCCGTCTTCGCTGAGAGCGGCGTCCTGTGGAGAGTTGTCGTCGTCGTCGCAGGCCCAAAGGCAACAGGCGGCCGAGAGCATGGCAACCGCAAATGCGGAAGAGTGCGTTCTCAATTTCCAGTTCATAAAGCCCTTTTCCTTGCAAAACGAACCCCATTCAGGCCGTTTTGCGTCAAAATTCACACAAATTCCCGATTTAAAGCACAGTTGAGCTCCAAATACAAGAATTCTGACAAAAAAGGCTTTAATCTCGTGAGCTTATGGGAAGATGCGGGCGGGAAATGCGGATGGAAACGATTACGCTTCAGAGGCAGGAGCGGCGCCGCAGAGGGTGCAGGTGGCGCAGCCGGTGGAGGGATCGATGCCCTGCTTTAAGCATTGGCGCTGGTAGCAGTAGGGGTTGTCGCGCTCGCCGTGGGTGTGGGCGAATGCGGTCCAGAAGCAGCCGCCGCGGCAAATTTCGGCGTAGTCGCAGGTGCGGCATTCTCCGCCCAGATCGCTCACCTTAAAGTCGCGGTTGTAGGCAAAGGCGCCGGGCTTGTTCCAGATTTCGGCCAGCGGCGTGTTCATGATGTTGCCTTCGATGAAGCGATCCTCGCCGTTCATGGCCGAAGGCAGAGAGAGGCAGCCCTTGATGTTGCCGTTGCTTTCGATGCCGATCACGCGGCAGCCGGCTTTGCAGCCCGACCAGAACGGCACGAGCGACTTTTGTTCGCGGAGTTTGGATTCGGGCGCGCCGTAGTAACCGATGTTGTCGCCGATATAGATCTTGGGATGCACGCTCTTTTCGCGGAGTTCGGCGATGCGGGGCACCAGGGTGACGAGATCTTCGGGCGGAATGACGAGCTCGGTATGCTCGCACATGTTGCCGGTGGGGTTGCCGAGCTGCAGCTGCCAGGAGGCTACACCCTCGGATTCAAAGAGTTTTTGCAGCTCATCCAGTTCGCTCACGTTGCGCTGGTTTAAGGTGGTGATCACCACAAACGGCAGTTTAATCTCGCGGCAGATCTGGAAGTTTTCGAGCAGCTTTTTGAAATGCCCCGGCACGCGGCGGATATATTCGTGGGTTTCTTCCAGGCCGTCGACGCTGAAGCAGATGCTTTCGAGGCCGATGGTTTTGATTTTCATGGCGAGTTCGCGGTCAAAATGAAGGCCGTTGGTGGTCATGTTAACCTTCAGGCCGCGCGCGATGAGGGTGGCTGCATACAGGGGCCAGTCCGGATGCAGGGTGGGTTCGCCGCCGCCCAGAGTGATCCGCTTGCAACCCAAATCCGCGAGTTCGTTGCAGAGTTTGATGCCTCGCGAGGTGGGCATCTCGACGTCGCGCGCTTTACCCGCACGGCTGCCGCAATGGCGACAGTTCAGGTTGCATTTTAAGGTGAGCTCCCAGACGGCTTTGACGGGAACGTAGCCCAGGCGATCCAATAAAGCTTTCATCGTTATCTCCTCAATGCGCGCCGAAGTCCGACGCCAGATGCGGACCTCAGCGATCGACGGCGTGAAGGTTACAGGTAATTGGCAAAAAGGGCATCACAAAATTGAATCCGCGGGGCTTTTGAAGGCAGGGCCTGGATTCGGGCGAAAGCGGTCATTTCAAAAGGCGTTCAGGTCAAGTTTGCAATGTGCTCTATGGTGGGCGTGTTAAATCAAAAAAGCCGTGTAGAAGTCAATGCCATGCGAGAAAAATCGGTTTTAAAGCCGCATTATGCGTCGTCGCCGCCGTCGTCGCCTCCGTCATCATCGCCGCTGTCGTCTCCATCGTCGTCTCCGCTGCCGTCGTCGTAATCGCCGTTGCCGTCTTCAGGACCCGTCGGTGCATCCTCATCGTAATCGTCGTTTGGGCAGCTGCAGCAGCAGCCGTCATCGCTTTCATCATCGCCATATCGATCGCCGGATTCGTCCGAATCATCGGATCCATCGTCCGATCCCGAGCTGTCATCAGAGCCGCTGTTGTCGTCGTTTCGGCTGTTATCGATGCAGATTTCGGTCTCCGGATCGCATAAATGCCCGCAACCCCAGAGGCTGAGGGCGGCGGCTAAAATGAAAATCAAAACGGAAAGAAAAGAGAGCTTTCGGGGGTATCTTTGATTTGAGATGCGCATTTTGATCCCTCTTCTGAGTCAAACAAGGCGCTTCTGACGCGCGGGTCTCCGGTTTGTTCAAAGAAAGGATGTCTGTTGATATGGCGAATATAAAGCATTTATAAGGCCGATATTAAATCGGAAAGCTGCTGTCATAAAGGCGTTCTTTCAGCCTTTGGGTGGATCGTTATCGTCGCCTTCTTCACCTTCATCGACGCCTTCATCCGCTTTCTGTGCTGCGGCATCTTCGTCTTCTGCGTCTGCATCCTCATCTTCCAGATCGGCATCATTGCGATCCCTTTCACGGATACAAATCGCTTCTTCCATGTCGGTCAAGCCATTATGATCGTTATCGATCCCATCGTAGCAGTCTTCTTCTGCAGGAGGTGCCGCGTAGCAGGCGGTCATCATTAAGGCGGTCAATGCGGTTGCGGGGATCGATGCTTTACTGCAAAAGCGCGATATCAGTTGTTTCATTTGGGTGGGGGTCATTTTGATGGGATCCTTTCTTTTCGGGCATGTGGAAAAGGATAAAAGTTTGAAGGGGAGGGGTCAAAAGGATTTTGGGGCGGCGGGGGCAGGGGATGCCGGAAGGGATGCCTGTTTGATGAAAGCGATGCCCAGAGCCCCGTAAAATGCGCCCGAATCCGCCCGCGAGGCTTTCTATGGCCAACCGTCGCCCGATTGGGCTATAACCGAGACCCGTTGGGCTTCAGTGAGGGCAACCTTATGAACCGGACGCTTTCCGGTCTGCTTTGTGGCATCTTCGCCGCCGTTTGCTATGGCACCAATCCTTTCGGTGCACTCTCGCTCTATAAACTGGGATTCAACATTGGATCCGTATTGGTATCGCGGTTTGGATTCGCTTTTATGCTGCTCGCCATCTGTATGTTTGTGGCGGGTGAACGGTTTAGGATCAGCTTAAAAGCGTTTTCAGTGCTCGCATCTTTGGGGCTTCTGTTCAGCTGTTCTTCGTTTTCTATGTTCCTCAGCTTCCAGTTTATGGACGCGGGTATCGCATCTACGCTGTTGTTTATTTACCCCATATTCGTGGCCATCATGATGGGGGTCTTCTTTCATGAACGGATCAGGTGGTTCACCATCACATCGATCATCCTCGCATTGATGGGGGTTGCGATGCTCTATCAAAGCGAAGGCGGGGAGACCTTAAGTGGGAAGGGCATCGCTTTGGTCATGCTTGCGGCGCTCTGTGATGCCAGTTATGTGGTGATCTTAAACCGGAGTCATCTAGAGATGTCGGCTGTGAAGCTCAACTTTTATGTGCTTTTAGTCTGCTTTATCGCCAATATAGGCTTCCTGCTTTACCAGCAGGAGCCGATGATGTTTCCGAATTCAGTGGCGAGTATCTCCTATATCATTTGGCTTGCGATCGTGCCTTCGAGCCTGGCTGCAGTGCTTCAGGTGCACGCTGTCCACCGTGTAGGCTCCACCATAACCGCTATATTGGGATCACTGGAACCTCTTACGGCGGTGTTGATTGGCATTGCACTCTTTCAGGAATCCTTTTCTATCCGCAAGGGCTTGGGGATCCTGCTCATCTTGTCTGCGGTTACATTGCTCGCTGCCTCACAAAAGCGCTCGCCGCGTATGACTCAGAAGACCGCCGATATGATCAAACAAATGTGAGCGTAAACACATTTATACCGGCGATATAAAACCGATGCCGATTCCGCCCGTTGAAATACAAGACTTTACAGGCTTCAAGTGGAATCTTCGGCGGCGGGCTGATATATGAGCGCCTTTTTTGACTTCAGGAGCGGTTTTCATGAATCGAACTCTGGCGGGTCTGCTTTGCGGGTTTTTGGCAGCTTTCTGTTTTGGCACGAACCCTTTGGGGGCGCTCAAGCTGCAGGAGCAGGGATTAAACACGTCATCGGTGCTGATATGGCGCTTTTTGCTCGCGTTTATTCTGCTCGGTCTCTGGATGTTGGCGGCGCGGGAATCCTTTAAAGTCACCCTGAGGGAATTTAAGGTCCTGGCGATATTAGGGGTTTCGTTCTGCTGCTCATCGCTTTTTTTGTTCAGCAGTTTTAATTATATGGACGCGGGCATCGCGGAGACGATGCTGTTTGTATACCCCATATTGGTGGCCATCATTATGGGGGTCTTCTTTCATGAACGGATCAGATGGCCCATTATCGTGGCGATCATCCTCGCGCTTACGGGCATTGGGTTGCTCTATCAGGGCGATGGAGACATGCATATCAGCGGTTTGGGTGTAGGGCTTGTCTTATTGGCAGCGCTGTCAGATGCGGGTTATATCATCATCATCAACAAGAGCAATCTGATGATGACGCCCAAGAAACTCAACTTCTATGTATTGGGCATCTGTTTACTCTCGAATATTGTGCAGACTTTATTGAGAGGCGAGCCGTTTATCTTTCCTTCCAATGCGTGGGGTTACGCTTACGTCCTGTGGCTTGCCCTGGTGCCGTCCATCTTAGGATCCATTTTACTCGTGCTCTCTGTGCAGAAGGTGGGCTCTACGGTCTCGGCTATATTGGGGGCATTTGAGCCTGTAACCGCCGTCGTGATCGGGGTGACCCTGTTTCATGAACTCTTTTCGCTTCAGAGAGCAGCGGGAATTGCGCTCGTATTGGGGGCGGTCTTATTCCTGGTGATCTCTCAGAAGAAGACGCAAACGATGACTAAAGCCCCCATGTCGATCCCTCCGGTACCCGCTGAAGACGACGAATACTGATCGTCCAAAACCCTTTATAAAACCGGCATCACATTAAGGTATGCGGATTGTCTGTCCGGGTACAAGGCGTACGTTTGCACCCCATCCATTGGCTTTTTTAAGGGCTTCGAGCGTTACATTGTGTTTACGTGCGATGGTCCAGAGACTGTCGCCCTGCTGTATAACGTATTTTTTGCTGCTCTTAACCGATTGACGCTTGCCTTTAGAACCTTTTATATCGCCGGTATATTTGGATCCTTTGCCGCTCTTCGATTCTTTACCCTGCGCTTTGATCGACTTTGATTTGTCGGCAGGGATCACTAACCTCTGGCCCGTAACCACACCTTCATCGGGTTCCAAACCGTTTTCGGCGCGGATAGCATCTACAGATACCCCGTATTTTTTAGCTAAGGTCCAGAGGTTTTCACCATTTGAGATGGTGTGAACAATTCTTTCAACGGTGGAAGGACGCTCTTTTTGCGCGTGCATTAACGCATTCTTAGCGCCTGGTGTACCTGAATCGACGTAGGTGATTCGGCTTTTGGGCACCAATAAAGCGGATGCTTCGTCAAAATCTTTGGGGACAAATAAGCGTAAGACCATGCCCCTTTGCACGTATGCATCGGGATCAAGGCCGTTCCATAAGGCGATATGCCCCGGCGATAAATGGAAGAATGCGGCGATTTCACCGAGTTCCATGCGCGTCTGCGGAGCAAAAAAGACTTCTTTTCGATCGGGAATATCGAAGTTTAATCCCGGATCCTGCGCGATCATTAAGTTTTGAGGACTGACCTGAGGGTCGCATCCATGGGGGATAACGAGCATTTGTCCCGGGATCCCTTCACCTTCAAGACCTTCATTTAAACGCCTTAAGGCAAAGAGGCTCATGTCACAGGACTGGGCTATATCGCGCAAACGTTCGCCAAAGCGCAGCCGATGCTCCGCATATAAACCGGGCTTTTGCCGCGCAGCTCCCAATGCAGCCTCAAGCTTATGATCCATTCCAGGCGGAATTCTTAAGTTATAGTCGCCGCCAGGAGGCGTTACTCCGCGCCGGATCTCCGGGTTTAATTCCGCCAATGCATTGGCATCGAGGCCGAGTCTTTTGGATAATAAGTCGAGCCTCGTGCTTTGGGGGACCTGTACCTTTACAAAAGCGATCGGCGCTTCTGGCTGAACATCGCCAAACCCAAACCGTTCGGGATCCTGACCAATGATCATGGCAGCCATCGCTTTAGGCACATAATGGGTGGCTTCATTGGTGATCGCCCCCATGGCCGAAAGCCTCCAGTAATCGTTGGTATTATATTGAGTGATCGCTCTTGAAACCCTGCCTACGCCGGCATTATAGGCTGCCATCGCCAGCGGCCAGGATCCAAATCGCCCATATAAATCAGCAAAAAGCTTCGCAGCAGCCTCTGTAGCCGCCTCCGGATCATTTCGACCATCGACCCAGTTATCATGCCTGAGGCCGAATTCAGTCCCTGTACGCTTCATAAACTGCCAGAGACCCACCGCACCTGCATGGGATAATGCACCGGTAGTAAAGCCGCTTTCGATCATACAAATGTAAAGCAACTCGGTCGGCACATGATTGCGTTCGAGGATGGTCTGCATCAATTCGCGGTAACGACCCATTCGCGAGAGCCATTGCGCATAGATACGACGTCCTCTTCCCTGAAAGAATGCGATGTATTCTCTGACAGGCCCGTTCAATGTTACCGGGATTTGAAGCCCCTCCAATTGAGGGGGGGTATCCTTTTTACCCTTCCATACGCGCACAGGAGCGGTCGATGCCTGGCTCGTAAACTCGATGGGTGGCTGAAAACTTAAGGGTAATCTCGGGGCTGCAGCGAATGCTATGGGGCGCGAAAACCATTCCGCTTCGAGTCTTGCCATCTCGTCGAGCTCCGATAAACCATCGGGTGCCGCGAATGCATGCTGTGACAGCGCGATCTCAAAAGGGAAGTGACAGGGAGAGGATGCGTTTGGGCCCTGCGATAAAAGGCTCGATAACGCAAACGTGAATGCAAAGAGAGCCCGGCTCACTCAGAGGCCCTGCGCGATGTGATCGAGTCTTTTGACTTCGGCCTGTGATTTGATGCAGTCGATGACCGCCTTGAAGATGTCGCGCTTTTTGTTAAAGGGCACGCGCGTATCGGGCTGAACTGCGCCTAATCCCGCATCCATATCGCCCAGATCGAGGAGATCGATGCCGTGGAATTCGAGGGTAATATGGCGGCTTAAATGCAATCCTGCGGTGACTGCAAGGCATGATGCCGTGGCCCCAAGCGCCGTAAATGCGGTGCCGATCAGGGGGCATCCCATGGCTACGCTGACCGGATATTGCGGCAATAAGGTTTCATCCGCGTCGCTGTCATCGCTCATATCGAAGGATGCAGCCTTAAAGGGATCTTCTGCCGAGGGTTTATAAGGCCAGCGCGGTGCCAAAAGGACCCTGGGAGATCCCTGAATGCTGTGGCTCGTAAGACCTTTTAATGCCATCCATGCGAGCACGCCGGACTTGGCCAAATAGTAAGGTGCGCAGGGGAATATGCTCGAATCGTAAAGATGGCCTGTCGCTTTTAAGTCGTCCTGAAGCGCCTTTGATGTGTGGTATCCAGGGGATCTGAAGCCCACTACAGCGCATTCTGCCGCCTTTTCAAGGCGTTCCTTACCTTCTTTCACCTCCGCCAAACGCTCGTCATCGCTGAGTCTTGTGAGCGCATAGGGGTGATGCCATGTGTGATTGGCGATCTCGTGGCCGGCCTTTACGAGGGATCGCAAAATCGTGCGGTTCTGATCGCTCTCGACATCTTCAGCCACGCAGTAAAAGGTGGCTTCGATGCCGCAGTCGGCAAAGAGATCGAGAAATCGCGGTAAACCCCGGGTCCATACGGCGTCATTTGCGGCGGATTCGTCGAGCCCGTGGATGCGGTAATAATGCTTGAGATCGTCGACATCGACGCCGACGCTCGCGGTCAGCGGCTTTTCGACCCAATTCTTGATGGCACTAAATGGATTCATCATTTGAGATCCCGACCAAAACGGATGATGGCGGTCAGGCGGACCGTGTTCTTTAAAACGCGCGGCACGCGGCGAAGGAGCCCGATTGAAGGCGGACGCTTCTCTTCGAGCTGGATGGGGACTTCGCAGAAGCTGTGGCTGGAACGGTGAACGCGGACGGTCAGCTCGCTCGTAAACATGTCGTGCTCCACCACGCAGCTGTCGACGATGGGCATGATCGCCTCGCGATCGAACGCCTTGAGCCCGTGGGTGTCGGTGCCCTTAAAGCCGACGGCGACGCGAAGCATGGTGGAGAGCACCAGGGTTGCGGCGCGGCGGAAGAGGGGACGGCGGTCGTCTGCACCTTCAGCGCGCTTGGATCCCACCACATATTCGATGCCCGCACGCAGTTTCTCGAGGGCGTTGTCGTAAAAGCGCGTGTCGCAGAGATCGATCTCGTCGCAGATGACGTAATGCCCGCGCGCCTTATGGATCGCTTCCTTTAATGCGCGCCCGTAGTTCGGCTCGCCCACCGAGAAGCTGTTGACCTCGGGGTTTTCGGCTGCAAGCTTTTGGGCGATCTCGATGGTGCGATCCTTGGAGCCGTTTTCAGCCAGCCAGATTTCAAAGGTTTCGGGTCGCGCGCGCATCTTTTCGAGCAGCTCGGTGACGGCGCTTTCGAGGATCTGCTCTTCGTTATAGATGGGGATTAAAATCGAGAGTTCGGGCGCTGCGTTTTCTGCGGCGTTCTGTTCGCGGGGTTCTTCCATCACATTTCCTCTCAAAGGGCGTTTGCGGCGGCGCGTCCGGCTAAGAGCGCATCTTCCATGGCCGAGTAATTCCAGTCGCCGTAGCGGCCGATGCTTTGAATGCCTTCCTGGGCGAGCCAGTCGAGCACGGTCTTTCGGGCGTTCTGATATTCAAAATCGTAAATCACGTAAGCGCAAGGGGCGCGACCGGGCAGGGCAAAGCGAATCTGTGCGGCGTCTTTGATGAAGCCCATCTCCACCAGTCCTGCGGTCACCTGAGGCAGCTGATCCATCGGCGCAACGCTGCGATCCGTGAGCTCCACGTAAAGGGATCCGCAGCCTTCGGGCGCAAGGGCGGGCACGGCGTTCGAAAAACTCCCCACGCGGTACATGGGGTAGCGATCTTCGGGCACGTAAATCCAGTGATCGGGCAGGAGCGGTTTTGCGTTGAGCGCCAGGTTGAGCCAGGTGACCTCGTTTGCGCGGAGTTTGCCTGCGGCGTCGCGAACGGCTTCCGGAACCGCATCGCCCAAAAGCCCGATGAGCTGCGGCAGAGGCGCGCTCGAAATCAGATGCTCGAAGGCGATCTCACCTTTGGCTGTAAAGGCGATCTTCTTCTTCCAGTTGATCTTTTGGGCGCGGCAGTTGAGCGCGATGCGATCTTCGCCCACCAGGCGGCCCATGCCGTTGGAGAGCGAAGCGATGCCGCCTTCTTTGGGATAGATGAACTGCGCGTTGTAGCCTTCGGCGCCGGCGTTGCAGCCCAGAGCGCCGCGGACAATTTGCTCGAGATTCGGTTTGGGCACGAAGCGCTGGCACCAGCCGGAGGTGATCTCGTTCGCCTTTACGCCCCAGAGCCTCGCGTTGTAGGGGAGCATGAAATGCCGCGCGATCCCCTCGCCAAAATAGGCGCAAATCCATTCCGCAAAGTTTTGGGGTTCATCGAGCTCGGGGTTTGCTGTGGCGGTGCGCGCGTTGATGGCGCCCATGAGGCATTCGGCCACGACTTCGAGCGGCAGGCCGTAAAGATGCGACTGGAACGGGTAAGCGGTGAGGCAGCCGTGCGACCAGATGCGGCTCTTGCGCGATACGGTCACGAATCCGTCTTCGCCGAGCGCCTTCAGGCAGAGCGCGCGCATTTCGGGATTTCGCAGATGGAGCCAATGGCCCGTGCGGTCAAAGGTGAAGCCGTCTTTTTGCTCGCTTCGGCATTCGCCGCCGAGTTCCGATTCCGCTTCGAGCACAAACGCGGGCCGGGTTGCGTGGTAAGCCGCAGAGAGGCCGCTCAGTCCACCGCCCAGCACGAGGAGCGAGGTTTTTTGAGGCAGGGATTCGGCAAAATTCGCCATGGCGCATCCTTTTTAAACAAAAGGCGCGCTTTTAGCAGAAATGGAGGATGAATGCCACGGTTGCGGGCGGCAGGTCAGTTGATGTGGCGGGGGCGGATGTCGGTGACGGTGTCGTCTTCGGGATCGTCGTCGAAGCTCGCGACCATGGGATCGCCGGGGATGTCGAAGTCGATGGAGGCTTCTTCGGGGTTTGTGGGCCTGGCGCGGCGCTTGTTTTGCTGCCTCGTCTGGCGGATCAGCGCGTTCATCTGGTCGCAGAGGGCCACGTAAGCGGGCGCGGGGCTCAAAACCAGGGTCGCCTCGATGCGGCGGACGAGATCGTTATAGGCGTCGATGAGGGATTCGCGCGCTTTTTGGGTGCTGTCTTTTTCGGTATTGGCGTTTTCGATGGTGCGCGAAGTGCGCAGAGCCGCAAACTGGGCGCAACCCTGACGCAGGGCTTCAATCCATTCGTCGATGGCCGCCGCCTTCAGAAGGGCCGGATCGAGGCTGTCAAAGATCGACAGATATTTGTCCATCCAGCCGTATTCTTTGGGGTAAGCGAGTTTCGTGGGGTTCGGCAGATCGTCCAGAGCCTCGATGATCTTCTCGGAGGCGTTCTGCCGATCTTCGTTCGGATGCTCGAGTCCGAGCTTGAGTTCTTTGATGGTGTTCGTCCAGAGCCGATCGTTCGTGGTGTCGATCTCTTTTAAAGTGACGCCATATTTGTTCGGTTTCTCGGCGAACTTGGCCCGAAACTCGCAGGTGGCCAAAACAAACCGGTCGTAAAACGTCTCTTCGATCTGAGGCAGCGCCTCAAAAAGCGCGATGAGCCCGTTCGAGAAGGTGAGGACTTCGGGATTGGAAAGGCTGTAAAGCTGAACGGCATCGACTTCGGACATGGTGAACTCCAAAAAAGGTCTGTCCGGTAGAGTCTCAAATTTTGGGATAGACTTCAATCCAGAGTTTTTGTGAAGGCGTTTTTTTATGGCGCAAGGCGATCCCGAACGTCGGGTCGGCGATGGAATTGCTGCGCAAGGCAATCCCGAATGTCGGGTGATGGGGTGGAATTGCTGCGCAATGCAAAAAGAGGCTCAGGAAGGGGTTGGAATTGCTGCGCAATGCAATCCCGAAGCTTGCGGGAGGGGATGGAATTGCTGCTCAAGGCAAAAAGGAGGCTCAGGAAATGCTTGGACGGGCTGCGTTTGGGGGGCTGATTGGGGTTGTTGGGGTTGTTGGGGGCTGTTGGGGGCTTCCTCTCTTTTCGGCAATTTCCTTTGATTTCAAAGATCCTTTGCAGGGAGATAAGGGAAACCCGCTTGCGGGCGTGTTTCCCTTAAGCTTTGGCAGCCGTGATCTTCGGGGATTGTTTGGCTTGATGGGGTTGTTGGGCTTGTTGGGGGCTTCCTCTCTTTTCGGC